>JAFIFU010000001.1 GCA_020831885.1 Ectothiorhodospiraceae bacterium | reverse complement strand
GAGGTCCGGAACGTGTTGCCCCCCGCGCAAAACCCGCGGGGAAGCGCTGCAAAGCCAGAGCGCCATGGGAATGGATCAGCACTTCCTTAAACTGAAACGGGGAGTCGGCCGATAAGCCGGGTTCTGTCTCGGACAGTCATTCATCTGCGACGCACGTCACCGTACGCCTGTAGCGACCTACCCGGGAGCGACGCGGGCCACGCCAATGCTCCCCTATTTGGTCTTGCTCCGGGTGGGGTTTACCGTGCCGCGGCGTGTTGCCACCCGCGCGGTGCGCTCTTACCGCACCTTTTCACCCTTGCCGGCACCCGAAGGGTGCTTAGGCGGTCTGTTTTCTGTGGCACTTTCCGTGGGCTCACGCCCCCCAGGCATTACCTGGCACCCTGCCCTGTGGAGCCCGGACTTTCCTCCACCGGATATACCGGCAGCGACTGCCTGGCCGACTCCGCTGACAAGTTTACCAGAAGGGGGCGCCCACATGGCGACGCCCTTGGGATGCGCTGATGGATTCCCCTGCGGCGGCGTGATCACCCCTTCATGGCCAACGCCTGCCTGTACAGCGTGTTCCTGGGTTGGCCGGTGATCCGGGCAGCCAGCCCCACGGCCTGTTTCAGCGGTAGTGCCTCCATCAACACGGCCAGCACCTGCTGGGCCTCCAACTGAAGCGGCTCCGAGGAATCCGGAGCAGCCGCCCCCTGCACCACCAGCGTGAACTCCCCCCGTCGCTGATCGGGATCCAGCTTCAGGCGCTCCAGGACGAGCTCGATGGGGCCGCGTATCAGCGTCTCGTGCAGCTTGGTCAGCTCCCGGGCCACCAGGATCAGCCGGTCGCCGCCGAACACCTCGGCCAGATCACGCAGGCTGGCGACGATACGGTGACTCGACTCCAGAAACACCAGGGTTGCCTGTTCCCGCGCCAACGCTTCCAAAGCGGTCTTGCGCTGCCCCCCTTTTGGCGGGAGAAACCCCTGGAAGAGAAAACGGTCCGTGGGCAGGCCGGCCACCGAGAGCGCTGCCATGACACTGCTCGGACCGGGAATCGGGGAAACCGTGACCCCTGCCTCATGGGCCGCCCGCACCAGACGATAACCGGGGTCACTGACCAGCGGCGTGCCCGCGTCGCTGACCAGGGCAACAACTTCCCCCTCCAGCAGGCGCTCCACAAGCGCCGGCGTCCGGACCTCCTCGTTATGCTCGTGCAGGCTGATCATGGGCTTGCGCAAACGCAGATGCTCCATCAGCACCGCGGTCCGGCGGGTGTCCTCGGCGGCCACCAGGTCCACCTGGGCGAGAATCTCCGCCGCCCGCGCGCTGAGATCACCCAGATTGCCGATGGGGGTCGCCACCACGTAGAGCCTGCCTGCAACCGGCAACACCTTTCTCCTGTAAAATGGAAGTTGATACACTGCCAGCCACTGCGGGTACACCCGCTCCTAACACGGACCCGGATCTCATGCCCCAGGCCTTACCCTATCGCCTTCACCGGCTGCTGGCCACGGCGGTGCTGCTCCTGCTACTGGGCGCCTGCGCCGTGCGACCACCGGAACCGGAATATCCACCGGAGGTCGAGGCTGCACGGGAAGCCCAGGCCGCCGGCGAACTGGAGCGCGCGGCCGAGCTCTACCTGCGCGCCGCCGACCGGGAGGAGCCACCCGAGGCGCTGGTCTACCGGCTCCAGGCGGCGGATCTCCTCGTCCAGGCCGGAGACGGGGAAGCCGCCCGGTCCCTGGTGGACGCCGTCCCGGTGGAGGAGCAACCCGACCGGGTGCTGGATTGGCGAGCGGCGGCGACCGGTGGACTCGCCCTGCTTGACGCCGCCCCGGAGCAGGCCCTGGCGGCGGTGGCGGATCGCCTGCCCACCGAATCCGATGCCCTACCCCGGCTCCTGACCGTGAAATCCGAGGCGGAGTACGCGCTGGGCGAGCTGCTGGCGAGCGCCGAAACCCGGGTTGCGCTGGATCCGCTGCTTACCGACCCGGACGCCCAGGGCCGGAACCGGGACAGAATCTGGCAGATTCTGAACGAAGTTCCCATGCCCCGGTTGCGCGGCATCTTTCCGCCGGCACCGGACACATTCGGCGCCTGGGTGGAACTGGCCTTCTTCATTCGGAGCCAGCACCTGGATCCCCCATTGCTGGAGGAATCGCTCCGCCTCTGGCATGACCGCTACCCCGACCATCCGGCGGACCGCACGCTGGTGGAACGCCTTGTGGCTTCCCACCGGGACGAGGCACGCTACCCCGGCCATATCGCCGTGCTGCTCCCCTTGTCCGGCGATCTGGCCGGGCCATCAGAGGCCATCCGGGATGGCATACTGGCGGCCCATTACAGCACGTCCGCACCCCGGCCGGCACTGCGCTTCCACGACGTGGGCGAGCATGGCAAGGATCCCTGGGCCGCCTACATGGAAGCGGTGAACGACGGCGCGGAGCTGGTTATCGGACCGCTACGCCGGGAAGCGGTTGCCGTCTTCGCCGATCAGCGCAGCCTGCCGGTACCGGTCCTGGCGCTCAATGGCGCCCCGGAGTACAGGCGGCCGCCATCCGGGCTGTATCGGTTCGGCCTGCTGCCGGAAGATGACGCGCGCTCGGCGGCGCGCCAGGCTTATGTGGCCGGCATGCGCCACGCTGTTGTGTTGACGCCCTCCAATGAGTGGGGCCAACGGGTGGCGCGGGCGTTCGAGGATGCGTTCGAGGGCGCCGGCGGCGTTGTGCTGGCTTCGGCCACCTTCAGCAACGATGCCCGTGATTTCGCCAGTCCGATCCGACGTGTCCTGGGATTGGATCTCAGTGAACAGCGAAACCGCCAGTTGCGCGGCGTCACCGGCCGCAATCTGGAGTTCGAACCCCGTCGGCGGCAGGATGTGGACGTGATTTTCATGGCCGCCTTCCCGGCCCAGGCCCGACAGTTGCGGCCGCAACTGCGGTTCCATCACGCCATCGGGGTTCCGGTCATGGCCACGTCGCACCTGTACAACGGGCAGTTGTCCGACGCGGACCGCGATCTGATCGGCGTCCTGTTCACGGAAACCCCCTGGATGCTGGGAACGGAGGTCCCGGAACCCAGGCAAAGCGTGCTGTCCCGGGCTCTGGATACCGAGACCACCGGCAGCAACGCCCGCCTGCACGCGCTGGGTCTGGACGCGTACCGCCTGGTGCCGCAACTGGCAGGGCTGCGCGCGGATCCGGATGCCGAGCTGGCCGGCGCCAGCGGCAGGCTATGGATCGACGGCAGCGGCCAGGTCCACCGGCAACTGCCCCTGGCCCGGATACACGGAGGGGGCGTGAGCGTGGAGGCCGACCCCGCACGATGAACCATCGCCAACGCAAGGGATTGCGGGCGCGGGACCGGGGCCACCAGGAGGAGGCCCGGGCCCGGGCGCACCTGGAAGCCCACGGCCTGCGCCTGATGGGCCGCAATGTGCGCTACCGTTGCGGGGAACTTGACCTCATCATGCGGGACGGCGATTGTCTGGTGTTCGTGGAGGTGCGCTACCGTAACCGCAGCGACTGGGGCGGTGCCGCCGCGAGCATTACCCCGGCCAAACAGCAACGCCTGATTCGTGCCGCGCAACGTCATCTCCAGCACTACCCATGGCCGGGCCCCTGCCGCTTTGACGTTGTGGCACTGGACGGTGACGGTGTGGTGAACTGGATCGTGAACGCCATTGAGACCTGAGGGCCGCTGGATCGGCGGCCGGACCCATTGCAGGAGGAACGGACCAGATGGATTCCACCGACCGGGTGATCCGCCACTTCCACGACAGCATTCATACCAAGCAGAAGGCAATGGATCAGCTTGCCCCCCGAATCGTGGAGGCTGCCGGCATCATGGTGGCCAGTCTGGCCAACGAGGGAAAGATCCTGAGCTGCGGGAACGGCGGATCCGCAGGGGATGCGCAGCATTTCTCCTCCGAGTTGCTGAACCGGTTCGAGATGGAGCGCCCGGGATTGCCGGCCGTGGCCCTGACCACCGACAGTTCCACCATCACCTCCATCGCCAACGATTACGCTTACGAGGAAATTTTCTCGAAACAGGTGCGCGCCCTTGGTCAATCCGGTGATGTGCTTCTGGCCATCAGCACCAGTGGCAATTCGGGGAACGTGCTGGCTGCAGTCCGGGCCGCCCATGAGCGGGGGATGCCGGTGGTGGCACTGACCGGAAGGGATGGCGGCGCGATGGCGGAACTCTATCAGGCCGGGGATGTGGAGATCCGGATTCCATCGTCCGTCACAGCACGCATCCAGGAGGTGCACCTGCTGGTGATTCACTGCCTGTGCGATCTGATCGATCACTCCCTGTTTGGCGGCAAATGAGACAGTTTGTCCTGTTCCTGTTGATGGCGCTCCTGTTGGCCGGCTGCGCCGGCAATGGCGCCCCCCGAACCGAAGCCGGCCATGCCCCTCCTGCAGGCCGCTCCCTGAGTGATGTGTTCAGCGACCAGCGGCTCCGCAACCGGATCCAGGGTTTCGTTCTTCAGGACGATGAGCTGTTGCGGGAGAGCAACATCACCGTCACGGTGTTCAATCACGTGGTTCTGCTGACCGGGGAAGTGCCCAACGCCGACGCGGGCCGGCGTCTGGCGGCCCACGCCAGACGCCAGGAAGACGCCCGCCTGGTCTACAACGAACTGGTGATCGCTCCATTGAGCTCGGTGATGTCCCGCACCCAGGACCGGGTGATACGTCGCAACGCGCAATCCCGGGTGCGCGGCCTGGATGAGCCCGAAACACTGGAACCCGAACGGATCCGTATCGTCGTGGAACGCCAGCGCATCTATCTGTTGGGACAGGCCTCCCGGGCCGAAGCAGAGGCCATCACCGAGAGCGTGCGCCGCATCAGCGGCGTGCGGGAAGTGGTTCGGATGTTCGAATACCAGGACTGAAGACCGGCGGCCGGCTACTTCACGACCCGCAGACGGGGTTTGCCACCGCCACCGCCACCGCCACTGCCACCGTCATCCGGCCCCTCACGCCCCGGACCGGGCGGTGGGGATGAGGGGTCATCGCCCTCGCCGAACAGCATGCCCTGCCCGTTCTCCCGCGCATAGATGGCGAGTACGGCCTGGACCGGCACCCGCACGTCAAACGGGCGACCACCGAAACGCCCGCTAAACAGGATGTCGTCCTGCCCCAGGTCCAGATCCCGTACCGCTCTTGGGGAGATGTTCAGCACCAGGCGCCCGTTATCGGCGTATTCCATGGGTGCCTGCACATCCTGATTGGCCGCATCCACCAGAAGGTACGGGGTCAGCCCGTTATCGACGATCCAGTCGTAGAGGGCGCGAACCAGATACGGCCTGCTCGACGTCATGGAGACAGACATGTTGCCAACCTACTGTCCAGGAAACGAGTCCGAGTACACTCCGATTGACGCGAAACTCAACTGCGCATGGTGCGTTCGGCTTCGGTCAGGCTCTGCTGGAAGGAGTCCCGCTGGAACAGGCGGTCGCAGTAGGCTTCCAGCGCGGGAGCCTCCCCCTCCAACGCCACACCGTGGCGTGACAGCCTCCACAGCAACGGCGCCAGGGCGCAGTCCATCACTGAGAATTCCTCGCTAAGGAAATACTCCGCCTGACGGAACAACTCATCGCTGGCGATCAGGCTCTCACGCAGGGCCTTCCGCGCCTTGTCCGCCGCCGTTCTGGAGCCGTTCTCCAGTTCGGCAAGCAATCCGTACCAGTCCTGCTCGATACGGAACAGGGCGAGACGGGCCTTGGCCCGGGACACCGGATCCACCGGCATCAACGGCGGATGCGGGAACCGCTCATCCAGGTACTCGACGATAATGCGCGTGTCGTACAGGGCCAGGTCGCGATCCACCAGGGTGGGTACGGTCCCGTAGGGGTTCAGATCCGCCAGATCCTCGGCCTGCCGGTCCGGATCGATCAGGTGGATATCCGCAGTGATTCCCTTTTCCGCGAGTACGAACCGGACTCGATGGCAGTAAGGGCAGGTTGACCCGGAGAACAGGGTCATCACGGAGCGCTTGTTCACGGCCGCCATCAGGGGCTCCCTCGGTCAAGCTTGCCAAGGCGGGGCCACCCGATTGTCGCCCCGCCGGTCGGCATTCAGTGTACGTCCTTCCAGTATTCGCGTTTCAACAGGTAGGTCACGATCAGGAAAATGAAGAGGAACACCAGCACCCGGACCCCCAGACGCTCACGCTCCGCCTTGACCGGCTCCGCCATGTAGTCCATGAAATTGGTCAGGTCCCGGGTGAGCGCGCGATACTCTTCCGGGCTCAAACGCCCGTTGGTGGCCTCCTCGACCCCCACCACGACCATGCGCCCGTCCCGTTCCTCGTAACGCGGCTCCGGAAGCCCCTGGAGATCCTGCAGGACGTGGGGCATGGAAACGCCGCTCACCACGATGTTGTTCACTCCGAACGGCTGATCATCGTCGCGATAGAAGCCATTGAGAAAGGTATAGACCCGATCCGGGCCATGACGGCGCGCGTACAGTGTCAGATCCGGCGCCGGAGCGCCGAACCACTGCTCCGCGTCCGCCTCGGTCATGACGTTGGTCATCACGTCATGGGCCTGCTGCTCCGGCTTGAAGATCAGGTATTGCTCCACCAGCGCGTCATCCAGCCCCAGATCCTGACCGATACGGTTGTAACGCATCAGACTCGCTTCATGGCAGGCCATGCAGTAATTGGCGAACAGCATGGCGCCACGCTGGAGCGACTGCTTGTCGTGGGGGTCGACATCCACGCTCATGTAGTTGCCGCCCTTGGGCGCCGCCATCAGGAGTCCGGGAATCAGGGCAAGTGCCAACGTCAGAAGCAGCTTTCTCATTTCATTGTCACCCTTTCCGGAACCGGCTTGGTCTGCTCGAGGCCGAAGGCGGTATAGACGAACAGGAAGATGAAGTAGCCGAAGTAGATCACGGTGCCGACCCGGCTGAGCAGCGTGTTCAATCCGGTGGCCGGCTGCGTGCCCAGGTAGGTGAGCAGCACGAAGCCGATGGCGAACACGGCCAGTGCGATCTTGAACGACAGCCCCCGGTAACGGATTGAACGCACGCGACCGCGGTCCAGCCAGGGCAGGAAGAACAGGATGACGATGGCCGCCCCCATGGCAACCACGCCGCCGAAGGTGTCTGGAATGGCGCGGAGGATGGCGTAGTACGGCGCGAAGTACCAGACCGGCGCGATATGGTCAGGCGTAACCAGCGGGTTGGCCGGCTCGAAGTTCGGCGGCTCGATGAACAGCCCGAAAAAGTCCGGGATGAAGAACACGACGATGGAGAAAAAGATCAGGAACACGGCCACGCCGAACAGGTCCTTCACCGTGTAGTAGGGATGGAACGGGATGCCGTCACTGGGATTGCCGTTCTTGTCCTTGTTCTTCTTGATCTCGACGCCATCAGGGTTGTTGGAACCCACCTCGTGCAGCGCCAGAATGTGGGCCACGACCAGGAAGATGATAGCCAGCGGCACGCCCACCACGTGCAGAGCGAAGAAGCGGTTCAGCGTGATCTCGGAGATGATGAAATCCCCCCGGATCCAGGTTGCCAGCTCAGGCCCGATCACCGGCACGGCGGCGAACAGGTTGATGATGACCTGGGCGCCCCAGTAGGACATCTGCCCCCAGGGCAGCATGTAGCCCATGAAGGCCTCGGCCATCAGCGCCACCAGGATCAGGCAGCCGAAAATCCACAGCAACTCCCGCGGCTTCTGATAGGAGCCGTACATGAGCGCGCGGAACATGTGCAGGTAAACCACCACGAAAAACGCGGAAGCGCCGGTGGTGTGGATGTACCGGATCAACCAGCCCCACTCCACGTCCCGCATGATGTACTCCACGGACGTGAAGGCCTCGGTCCCGGAGGGAACGTAGTTCATGGTCAGCCAGATTCCGGACAGAATCTGGATGACCAGCACCAGCAGCGCCAGCGATCCGAAGTAGTACCAGAAATTGAAATTCTTTGGCGCGTAGTACTGAGCCAGGTGCTCATTCCACATCTTGGTGGCTGGAAAACGCTCGTCGATCCAGCCCATCAGGCCACCGCTCTTGGTCTGATTCATCAGGCAGCCCCCTCGTCTTCACCAATCAGGACGGTGTCATCATCGATGAAATGGTACGGCGGCACCACCAGGTTGGTGGGCGCGGGCACCCCGGTGTACACGCGGCCAGCCAGATCAAAGTAGGAGCCGTGACAGGGGCAGAAAAAGCCGCCGTGCCAATCCCGGGCCATACCCTGTGGCCGGCTGTCCGGATGGAACAGCGGCGAGCAGCCCAGGTGGGTGCAGATTCCGATCAGCACCATGATCTCCGGCCGGATCGACCGGTGCTTGTTCCGGGCGTATTCCGGCTGCTGATCAATCGCGGAATCAGGGTCACGCAGCAGGTTGTCCAGTCGCGGCAGATCATCGATGTTCTGTTCGGTGCGTTTGAACACCCAGACCGGGCTGCCACGCCATTTCACGTTGATCAGCTGCCCGACTTCCAGCTGACTGATGTCCACCTCCACCGGAGCGCCCGCTGCCTGCGCTTTGGCGCTGGGCCTCCAGTACGCGAGAAACGGGACTGCCAAGAAGGCCGCGCCGACACCGCCGACCACGGTCGTGGCCGCAGTCAGAAAACGGCGTCTGCTCTTATCCGCGCCATCCTGATTCATTTACGCCCCCTGAATTGGGTTGAACTGGAACTGGAATTGAATTGATACGGTAACCGTCTGAGGAACGCTCGCATCATGCGGGCAAAACCTGCCCGCCACCCCGCCGGCACGGCGCACAAGGATCCAACATCGGGCAGGACAGGTCAAGCCGGGCCGTCGCCATACAACCACAGGAGCGGGCATTCCGCTGGTCAGGCGGGGCTGTCGATGTCCACAAACCGGTGCACCAGCCCGAAACGCGCCGCCAGATGTTCGCCCAGCGCCAGCGCCCCGTAACGCTCGGTGGCATGATGGCCAGCCGCGACGTAATGCACACCGCGCTCCCGGGCCACATGGACAGTGGGCTCCGAGATCTCCCCGGAGAGATACAGGTCCACCCCGCAGTCGGCAGCCAGCTCGATGTACCCCTGCGCCGCTCCGGTACACCAGGCCATGCACTGCACCGGTCGCGCGCCCCCGGACACCACCAGGGGCTCCCGCCCCAGCGCCCCGGCAACCCGGCGGGCGAAGCCGGCCAGCGGCTCCGGCTCCGGCAACCGGCCTAGAAACCCCAGATCCAGCGCCGTACCGGTATTGAACGTCCCCTGGATCTCAAGCCCGAGCCGCTTGGCCAACTGCGCATTGTTCCCCAGCTCGGGGTGGGCATCCAGAGGCAGATGAAAAGCCAGCAGATTGATATCGGCCAACAGGAGGGTACGCAATCGGCGCGCCTTCATCCCGGTCACGCAGGCGCCCTCACCTTTCCAGAAATAGCCGTGGTGGACCAGCACGGCGTCGGCCTGCCAGGCCACGGCCTCGTCCAGCAGGGCCTGACAGGCGGTCACTCCGGAGATCAGCCGGCGGATTTCCACCCGCCCCTCCACCTGCAGCCCGTTGGGGGCATAATCCTGAAACCGCGGCACCTGAAGCAGTTCGTCCAGATACGTCGTGAGTTCATCCCGGGTGATCATCCTGCTCCTCCCATCGGCTGAGACATGGGGCCGCCGGCTGAAAGCCAAAATCGGTAAATGCGGTAGAATACCCGCATCGGGTCCGCGACTGACAAGGTTTTCGGTATCGGGCACGCGGCCTGCGAAATCCGTCAGGCGCCGTCGCATCCGGCCCGCCCATCAGGCGCTGCCGGCCTGCCGGCGGCGGGCCCGTTGCAAGCACCACCCCTGAGACAGGGCAATATTTCCGACTGACCGGGTTCAGGATGCACACGCGCCGCTTCTTCCGTACCGTGATGGTGTATTTCCTCTTCGGCATCGCCGTGGCCGCGGGGATTCTCTGGATGTTTCCCGATCTTCTCGGCCCGCGGGACCCCGTGCCGGCGCGGGTGGTGGAACTCCGCCAGGCGCCACCGGTGGACACCGAGGACGGCCGGCCGCTGCGACAGGCCGGTCCGGCCTCTTATGCCGATGCGGTGGAGGCGGCAGCACCGGCGGTGGTGAACATATTCACCGCAAAGCGCGTCACCCGGCCGGAACACCCGTTCTACGACGACCCCCTGTTCCGGCGCTTCTTCGGTGAACGGGAGCAGGAGCGGGAGCGCAGGGAGACCAACCTCGGGTCCGGTGTCATCATCTCCGCATCGGGCTATGTGCTCACCAACAATCACGTCATCGACGGCGCCGACGAGATCCAGGTGGCGCTGAACGACGGCCGTTCCGCCGAAGCCCAGGTGGTGGGCGCGGACCCGGAGACCGACCTTGCCGTCCTGCAGATCGAGCTGGGCGGGTTGCCGGTGATCACCCTGGGACACTCGGAAGAGCTCCGGGTGGGCGACGTGGTCCTGGCAATCGGCAACCCCTTCGGCGTGGGACAGACAGTCACCCAGGGAATCGTCAGCGCCACCGGCCGCAGCCAACTGGGGCTTTCCACCTTCGAGAACTTCATCCAGACCGATGCCGCGATCAACCCCGGCAACTCCGGCGGTGCCCTGATCAACGCTCATGGCGAGCTGGTGGGCGTGAACACGGCGATCTTCACCCGGTCCGGCGGCTCCCATGGCATCGGCTTCGCCATCCCGGGGCGGCTTGCCCGTGGCGTGATGGAGAGCATCATCGAACACGGGCGGGTGATCCGCGGATGGGCCGGGGTGGAGGTGCAGAACCTGACGCCGGAACTGGCGGCCTCGTTCGATCTGGACAGCAGCAACGGTGTGGTGGTGGCCGGCGTTCTCCGCGACGGCCCGGCGCAGGAGGCGGGACTGACCCCGGGGGATATTATCCTGCGAATCAACGACCACGCGGTGACCAATGTGCAGGATCTGCTGCACCTGGTAACGGATCAGCCTCCTGGAGAAACGGTCACGGTCAACGGGCTCAGCCAGGGCGAGCGCCGGGAATGGAGCCTGACAGTCCGCGAGCGCCCGGCGGCGCGGGAGCTTCGCTGAGCCCCCGGGTACGCCCTATTGTATGGCGCGGGTCAGCGCCTGAAGGAACTGGCGGTTCTCATCCGGCGTGCCGACGGTCACGCGCAGGCAGTCCTCCAGCATCGGGTGTGACCCGTCCAGCAGCTTGATGAGCACGCCCTGCTCCCGGATGGACTGGTGGATGGCCCGGGCGCGGCCCGCCGGCACCCGGAAGGTGATGAAATTGGCCTGACTGGGCCAGACCCGCAGATGATCCATTGCCTGCAGCCCGGCCAGCAGGCGTTCCCTCTCCTCCCGGATGCGGGCGGTCTGGGCATCCAGCACCTCCACATGCTCCAGTGCGAACCGGGCACTCAACTGGGTGAGCACACCCACGTTATAGGGAAGGCGGCATTTCTCGAGTTGTTCCAGCCAGGCCGGATGCCCCATCAGATACCCCAGACGCAACCCCGCCAGCCCCATCTTGGAAACCGTCCGCATCACCAGCAGGTTCGGGTAGCGGGCCAGGTCACCGGCGAAGCTCTCGCCACAGAACGCATGATACGCCTCGTCCAGAACCACCACCCCCGGGGCGGCCCGGACCACCGATTCCACCGCCTGGCGGTCGAAGGCGTTGCCGGTGGGATTGTTCGGATAAGCCAGGTAAATGATGGCCGGACGATGCGCGTCGACCGCGGTCAGCGTGGCCTCGGTATCCAACGCGAAGTCACCGGCGCGTAGCGGGACCTCCACGTACGCCATGCCGGTGAACAGGGCGATAAGCCGGTACATGGCGAAACTCGGCCCGACAGTGAGAACCGTGCGCCTCTCCCCCCCGAGGGCCATGCCCAGCAACTGGATCAGTTCGTCGGAACCATTACCGAGGAGCAACTCCGCATTCCCCGGGACCCCCAGAACCCGGCGCATCTGCTGCTTGAGCGCGGACGCGGACGGATCCGGGTAACGGTTCAGCTGGACCCCCCGCAGCCGTTCCACCCAGGCATCAACCAGTTCCTTCGGCCAGCCGAACGGGTTTTCCATGGCATCCAGCTTGACCAGCCCCCGGGACGGGGGCACATGGTAGGCCTGCATGTCCTGCACGGCCGGCCGGATCAGGGTCCGGATCAGCGATTCCGGATCACTCACGCCCCTCGCCCTCCGTACGGTATTCCGCCGACTGGGCATGCGCGGTCAGCCCTTCGCTGCGCGCCAGCACGCTGGCCCACCGGCCCAGCGTCTCGGCGCCCGCCGGGGAGCAGTGGATGATACTGCTGCGCTTCTGGAAGTCGTAAACGCCCAGCGGCGAGGCAAAGCGCGCGGTCCGGGATGTGGGCAGGACATGGTTTGGTCCGGCCACATAATCGCCCAGCGTCTCGGAGCTGTGGCGTCCCAGGAAGATCGCCCCGGCGTGGCGGATGCGGGCCGCCATTTTCTCCGGTTCGGCCACGGAAAGCTCCAGATGCTCCGGCGCCACGTAGTTCACCACCTGTTCGGCCTCCACCAGATCCCGCACGCAAATCAGCGCCCCGCGCCCGGAGAGGGAGGTGCGGATGATGTCGGAACGTTCCATCTGCGGCAGCAGCCGTTCGATGGAACTCTGCACCTGATCCAGGTAGAGCGGTTCCGGACAGACGAGGATGGCCTGGGCCTCCTCGTCGTGCTCGGCCTGGGAGAAAAGGTCCATGGCAATCCAGTCGGGGTCGGTCTGGCCGTCGCAGACGATCAGGATCTCGGAAGGGCCGGCGATCATGTCGATGCCCACCGTGCCGAACACCCGGCGTTTGGCCTCCGCCACGTAGGCATTGCCGGGCCCGACGATCTTGTCCACAGCGGGGATCGTCTCGGTTCCGTAGGCCAGGGCGGCCACCGCCTGCGCACCCCCCACGGTGAACACCCGGGAAACACCCCCGAGCCAGGCGGCGGCCAGCACCGTGGGCGATATCTCGCCGCCCGGGGCCGGTACCACCATGATGATCTCTTCCACGCCCGCCACGTGGGCCGGGACGGCGTTCATGAGTACGGACGACGGATAAGCGGCCTTCCCGCCCGGGACATACAGGCCCACGCGGTCCAGCGGGGTGACCTTCTGCCCGAGCACGGTTCCGTCCGCTTCCTCGATGCGCCAGGACTCCCCCTTCTGCCGTTCCGCATAGGCCCGGATGCGCCCGGCGGCGAATTCCAGGGCCTGCCGCTGCTCCCGAGGCAGATCCTCGAAGGCCAGACGCAACCGCTCCTGACCCAGCTCCAGGTCGGCCAGGGAATCGGCCTCCAGGCGATCGAAGCGTTTTGTGTAGCGCAGGACGGCCGTGTCCCCCTCGTCCTGCACCGCTTGCAGGATCTCGTTGACGGCCTCACCGACGCGGGTCTCGTGCTCCGGCTGCCAGGCGATGAGCCGGCGTAATGCCTCCCAGAAATCCGGCTGGGTGGTACTCAAGCGCGCAATGTCCAGCATGACCTACCTCTCTCAGGTCGAGCGTGCGTTCACGGCGGCGGCAAGCCGGTCGATCAGCCCTTTGATCCGACGGTGCTTCATTTTCATCGCCGCCCGGTTCACGATAAGTCGGGAGCTGATATCGGCGATATGCTCCAGCGGCTCAAGGCCGTTGGCCTTCAGTGTGTTGCCGGTGTCCACCAGATCCACGATCAGGTCAGCGAGCCCGGCCAGTGGCGCCAGCTCCATGGAACCGTAGAGTTTCACCGTCTCCACCTGACGCCCCTGCTCCGCAAAGTAACGCCGGGTGATGTTGACGAACTTGGTGGCCACCCGCAGGGCGTCGTGCCCCTCGTTGGCCCCAGGCTTGCCGGCCACCATCATGCGGCAGCGGGCGATCCCCAAATCCAGCGGCTCGTACAGATCACGGCCACCGTGCTCCATGAGTACGTCCTTGCCGGCCACCCCCAGATCCGCAGCGCCGTACTGAACGTAGGTGGGCACGTCCGTGGCGCGGAGGATCACGATCTTGACCCCTTCGCGGTTGGTATCCAGCACCAGCTTGCGACTGCGCCCCGGCGGTTCCGCCGGCTCGATACCCGCCTCGGCCAGCAGGGGCAGTGTGTCCTCCAGAATGCGCCCTTTGGACAGCGCAATGGTCAATATGTCGCTCATCGGTTCTGCCGTTGTCGTCCGACCGTCACCCCGGAACACGCCGGATTTCGGCGCCCAACTGGGCCAGCTTTTCCTCGATACACTCGTAGCCCCGATCAATGTGGTAGATACGGTCCACCAGCGTCTCGCCCTCCGCCACCAGCCCGGCCAGCACCAGGCTGGCGGAAGCGCGCAAGTCAGTGGCCATCACCGGCGCGCCGGTGAGGCGATCCACACCCTTGGAGAAGGCGGTATTCCCTTCCAGTTGAATGTTGGCTCCCATGCGCTGCATCTCCAGCACATGCATGAAGCGGTTCTCGAACACCGTCTCGGTCATCGTGGCACTCCCCTCGGCCACGGCGTTCAGGGCGCAGAACTGTGCCTGCATGTCGGTGGGGAATGCGGGATACGGGGCCGTACGCAGGCTGACGGCCTTCGGCCTGCGGCCCTCCGGCATCTCCAGGGTGATCCAGTCGTCACCGGTCTCGACCACGGCGCCGGCCTCGCGCAGCTTCTGCAGCACGGCGTCCAGAATGTCGGCCCGGGTGTCACGAAGCAACACCGAGCCCCGGGTCATGGCAGCCGCCACGAGATAGGTTCCCGTCTCGATACGATCCGGCAGCACATCGTAACGCGTGCCGGTCAGCCGCTCCACACCGTCAATGGTGATGGTGTCGGTGCCGGCTCCGGAGATGCGGGCCCCCATCCGGTTCAGGCAGTTGGCCAGGTCCACCACTTCCGGCTCCCGGGCAGCGTTCTCGATCACCGTCTGCCCCTTGGCCAGCGTGGCAGCCATCATCAGGTTCTCGGTGCCCGTGACGGTCACCAGGTCCATGACGATCCGCGCACCCTTCAGGCGTTGCGCCCGTGCCCGGATGTAACCGCCTTCCACCCGGATGTCCGCACCCATGGCAGCCAATCCGTCGATGTGCAGGTTGACCGGCCGTGAACCGATGGCGCAGCCCCCCGGCAAGGACACGTCGGCCTCACCATAGCGGGCCAGCAACGGGCCCAGCACCAGTATCGAGGCCCGCATGGTGCGAACCAGTTCGTACGGAGCGAAGAAACTGTCGATGGACCGCGGATCCACCTCGATATTCATCCGCTCGTCCACGGTCAGTCGGACCCCCATGCGCCCGAGCAGCTCCATGGTGGTGGTGACGTCGTGCAGGTGCGGCACGTTGCCCACGGTCATGGGCGAATCCGCCAGCAGGGTCGCGGCAAGAATCGGCAGGGCCGCGTTCTTGGCGCCGGAAATGCGGATGCTGCCGCTCAGGCGCCGCCCGCCGTGTATGGTCAGTTTTTCCATGGATTGCCGTCCGGAATGAGTCGAAGCGCGAGCGGACGCGAGGCCGGCCTATTGCCGCCGTTCCTCCCACTGCCCGGGCGTTAGGGTCTGCATGGACAGGGCGTGCAGTTCACCGGAGTCGAAATGCTCCTTCAACGCCGCCTTGACCATCCGGTGCCGCTCCAGTATGGGCTTGCCTTCGAAGTCCGGGCTGATGATCACCGCCTGGAAGTGGTGGCCATCGCCGGAGACCTCGGCACGGCTTCCGGGCATACCATTCTCGATGAGTTGCTTGACGCGATCCGGTTCCATCATGGGCTCGACTCTGTCTGATGGTGCCCCTCAGGGCTGGTTTCCCTCCCGGCGGCCTCCAGCGGAAGCAGTGCTTCCACACCGGATACGGACGCCAGGTTCCTCAACTGGGCCGGTATGTTAACAAAGCTCAGACGGATTCCGCCCGCCCGGGCTTCCCGGGTCAGGGCCACCAGAGCGGCCAACCCGGCACTATCGGCCCGTTCCACACCGGCCAGATCCAGCACGAGCCCCGTACCGCCCAGCAGGCGATGGCCCTGTTCCCAGAACATGCGCGCGGTCTCCACGGACAGATCCCCGCGCAGGGCATGGCGCCCCGGGGCGATCGCCTCCAGCCGCAGATCCGCGTCACCCCGCCGCCGGCCCATATCAGTTGTCGTCCTGACCCATGCTGGTCAGAAACCGCCCGATCAGTCGCTCCAGCACCAGTGCGCCCTGGGTCAGGGCGATCTCGTCGCCGGCCTCCAGGAACCAGTCGGTACCGCCCGGATCCAGGGCGATGTACTGCTCCCCGAGCAGACCCGAGGTGAAAATGCTGGCCGAGGTGTCTTCGGGAATGCGGTCAAACCGGGATTCGATGGTGATGGTCACCAGGGCCTGATAGGTGTTCTCGTCCAGTTCGATGGACTTCACCCGGCCCACCCGGACACCGGACATGGTCACCGGCGCCCGCGGCCGCAGCCCGCCAACGTTCTCGAAGCGCAGGTAGACATCATAGCCTTCCGTCGTCTGGAACACCGGGATATTGCTCACCTGCATGGCCAGGCCGAACAGGGCGGCAAAGCCCGCCGCCACGAACAGTCCGACCCAGATCTCGATGATTCGCTGCTTCGCCATCGCGGCCCCCGTTCACCCGAACATCACGGCGGTAAGGACGAAATCCAGCCCCAGCACCGCCAGCGAGGTATGCACCACGGTACGCGTGGTGGCCCGACTCACCCCTTCAGAGGTGGGTTCCGCGTCATAGCCCTCGAACACCGCGATCCAGCTTGCCACAAAACCGAACACCAGGCTTTTGATCACGCCGTTCATCACATCCTCGCGGAAGTCCACAGCCGACTGCATCTGCGACCAGAACGCCCCATCATCCACGCCCAGCGTCGCCACGCTGACCACATAGGCGCCCATGATCCCCAGAAAGCTGAAGATGACCGCCAGCAGCGGCATCGCCAGAAAACCCGCCAGCAACCGCGGGGCCACCACGCGCTTGATGGGGTCCACGGCCATCATCTCCATACCGGAGAGCTGCTCCGTGGTCTTCATGAGCCCGATTTCCGCGGTCAGAGCCGAACCGGCGCGACCGGCGAACAGCAGCGCAGTCACCACTGGCCCGAGCTCCCGCAGCAGCGACAGGGCCACAAGCACGCCCAGCGATTGCTCGGCGCCGAAATTCACCAGGGTATTGTAGCCCTGCAGCGCCAGCACCATACCCACGAAAATCCCGGATACCACAATGATCAGCAGCGACAGCACCCCGATGGAATACAGTTGCTGGATCACCAGCCCCGGGCGCGGCAAAAGGCTGGGCAGGCCGGCCATGGCGCGCAACAGAAACAGCGTACCCCGCCCAAGACGGCTGAAACTGTCCAGCGTCTTGCGTCCGAGCAGCGCCAGCAGGCCTGTCATCGGCGCGCCCCCAGGAGATCCTCCTCCAGACTCGGGCCGGGATAATGGAAGGGCACCGGGCCGTCGGGCAAGGCCTGCATGAACTGCCTCACCCAGGCGGAGTCGCTGCGCCCAAGATCCCCGGGGGAGCCGGATTCCACCACGCGCCCTTCGGAGAGCACGTAGATACGGTCCGCGATCTGCGCGGTTTCCACCACATCATGGGAGACGACAACGCTGCTCAGCCCCAGTGCGTCGTTCAGGCGACGGATCAGCGAGACCAGCACCCCCATGGAGATCGGATCCTGCCCGGCGAAGGGTTCGTCATACATCATGATGGTGGGATCCAGCGCCACCGCCCGGGCCAGCGCCACACGGCGCGCCATGCCACCGGACAATTCGCTGGGCATCAGATCACGGGCACCGCGCAGGCCCACGGCCTGCAGCTTCATCAGCACCAGGTCATGTATCAGCGGCTCCGGCAGATCGGTATGCTCCCGCAGCGGGAAAGCCACATTATCGAAAACCGACAAATGGGTGAACAGCGCGCCACTCTGGAACAGCATGCCCATGCGCCGGCGCAACCGGAACAGTGCATCACGACCCAGCCGGTGCACGTCGTGCCCGAGTACCGTGATGGTGCCCCGATCCGGTCGGAGCTGCCCGCCGATCAGGCGCAGCAGCGTGGTCTTGCCGGTACCACTCGGCCCCATGATGGCGGTGACCTGCCCCTTGCGGATCTGCACATCCACACCATCGAAGATCACCCGCTCGCCACGGCGAAAGCAGAGATCCTTGACATCCACCAGGATGTCCGAG
Organism: Ectothiorhodospiraceae bacterium; assembly: GCA_020831885.1. Classification (GTDB taxonomy): domain Bacteria; phylum Pseudomonadota; class Gammaproteobacteria; order Nitrococcales; family Aquisalimonadaceae; genus LSCE01. The sequence goes on along the minus strand of JAFIFU010000001.1, from coordinate 296,743 downwards.
GCCATGTGGTCAGCTTGCAAAGGCATCGATGTCGGCAACTGCAGGAAAACAAGTGGGCGAGTATCAGTGAAGCCCCCCGGGTAGTCAACGTCGCGGGGTGGCAACATCCGCGTGGCGTCACCCCTTGGCGAACGGGTACCATGGCGCCTCCCCGGGACAGGGACGTTCACCCATGAGCATACTGCTGCACCTGGCCGTCATCCTGCTCTGCTTCCTGATCCTCGCCTGGAGCGCCGATCGTTTCGTGGCCGCCGCCGGCAATCTGGCCCTTCGGCTGGGCATGGCGCCGGTGCTGGTGGGCCTGGTCATCATCGGCTTCGGCACCTCCGCACCGGAGATCCTGGTATCCGGTCTGGCCGCCCTGGGCGGAAATACCGGGCTTGCCATCGGCAACGCACTGGGGTCGAACGTCGCCAATATCGCTCTGATCCTGAGCTGCGCGGCACTGGTCGCGCCACTGCTGGTGGAAGGGCGGGAGGTGCGGCGCGAACTCACCGCGCTGTTCATCACCACGGCCCTGGCACCGCTGCTTCTGCTGGACGGCGGCCTGGGCCGGATCGATGGTCTCATCCTGCTGATGGCCCTGGGGCTGGTCATGGTCTGGCTGGTCCGGGCCAGCCTGCGGGAGCCCGCCGCCATCCACGACGACGATCTGCCGGAGCCCTCACCCGCGCCCCTGGCCCGCACGCTGGCCTGGGGAGTCGGCAGTCTGCTGCTCCTGCTGGCCAGCGCCCAGGGCCTGGTCTGGTCCGCGGTGACGCTGGCCACCCTTGCCGGCGTCAGCGACCTGATCATCGGTCTCACCATCGTGGCCCTGGGCACCAGCCTGCCGGAGCTGGCCACGGCCATCGCGGCGGCGCGGCGGAGGCTGTACTCCATGGTCCTGGGAAACATCCTGGGATCGAACCTGTTCAACCTGCTGGCGGTGATGGGCATCGCGGCCATGATCCGCCCGGCGGAGCTGCCGGCAGCCGTGCTGTACCGTGATTACGGCCTGATGGCGGCGCTCACCCTGACGGTCACACTGGCGGTGGTGTTCCGCAACCGTATCGGCCGTCCCCTGGCGGTCGTGCTGCTGGTCAGCTACCCCCTCTACCAACTCGCCCTCTTCACCTGGCGCTGACTCCTGACAGACTGTGTCTCTCGGAATGGCGGTAATCAGGCATACTTGTGGGCACGCTGAAGCTTTCCGGAAGGTTCACCATGTCCCAGCGGAATCCAGGACGGGAACGGAGGATGATCGAGCAGCGCATCGGCCACGAAATCAGCGACGACAGACTGCGGGAACTGGGCCGTCACGTGCTGGCGGTGGAAGCCGATGCCGTGCGCGCGCTGCTGGACCGCGTCGATGATGCCTTCGTCCGCGCCTGCCGCCACATGCTCGGGTGCCAGGGCCGCATCGTCGTGCTGGGCATGGGCAAATCCGGCCATATCGGCAGCAAGATTGCCGCAACCCTTGCCAGCACCGGTTCCCCCGCCTTCTTCGTGCACCCTGGCGAGGCCAGTCATGGCGACCTGGGAATGATCACCACCGGCGACGTGGTGCTGGCCATGTCCAACTCCGGCGAAACCGACGAAATCGTCACCATCCTCCCGCTGATCAAACGCCTGGGCGTACCGCTGATCAGCCTTACGGGCAACCCGGAATCGACGCTGGCACGGACCGCCTCGGTGAATATCGATGTGAGCGTGGCGCAGGAAGCCTGTCCACTGAACCTGGCACCCACCTCCAGCACCACGGCCGCGCTGGCCATGGGCGATGCCCTGGCGGTTGCACTGCTGGAGGCCCGCGGATTCACTGCCGAGGATTTCGCCCGCTCCCACCCCGGTGGCCGCCTGGGCCGGCGACTGTTGCTGCTGATCGACGATCTCGTCCACACCGGTGAAGCCCTGCCCCGGGTCAGCCCGGAGGCGCCGGTGAAGGAAGCCCTGGTGGAGATGAGCCGCAAGGGTCTGGGCATGACACTGGTGCTGGATACCGCGGACCGTCTGCTGGGCGTATTCACGGACGGAGACCTGCGCCGCAGCCTGGACCGGGGCGTGGATGTCCACGCCGTGCGCGTTGGCGAGGTCATGACCCGGGAACCGGTCACCATGCGTCTGGGCGCACTGGCCGCCGAGGCCTTGCAGTTGATGGAGAGCCACAAGATCAACGGCGTGGTGGTGCTGGACGGGGATGGCCGGGTGGCCGGCGCCCTGAACATGCACGACCTGCTCCGCGCCGGGGTGGTGTGATGAAGCATCCAGCCTGTTTCGACCCTCCCGATGACACGATCCTGCAACGAGCGGCGGGCATTCGCCTGCTGGGCCTGGACGTGGATGGCGTGCTCACCGACGGCACGGTGTGGTACGGCCCCGGAGGCGAAAGCCTGAAGCCCTTTAACATTCTGGACGGCCTGGGTATCCGGATGCTGCTGGATGCCGGCCTTGCCGTGGCCATCATCACGGCGCGCCGATCGATCCCGCTGGCGCACCGCGCCCGGGACCTGGGCATCCCCCACCTGTACATGGGCGTCACGGACAAGCTGGCGGCCTGGAACGGGTTGCTGCAGAAACTGGCGCTGCACGGCGAACAGGCCGCCTACATGGGCGACGACCTCATCGATTTAAAGGTGCTTCGCCGGGCCGGGCTGTCCCTGACCGTGCCCAACGGCCACCCGCTGCTGGCCCGGCACAGTCACTGGTGCAGCCGCCGGGCGGGCGGCAGTGGCGCGGTCCGCGAGGCCTGTGAACTCATCCTGCATGCCCAGGGGCTGCTGGATCCGCTGCTGGAGCGTTATCTGAATGACTAGACGCTGGGTTTTCCGCCTGGTGGCGGCAGGCGTCATTGCCGTGGCCGGCTGGTGGATACTGGATGAAGGCGAGCCGGACCCGCGTCCGGACACGGAACTGCTGGAGCGTGAACGTCGCCCCGATTATTTCGTCCAACAGCTCGTGCTGGACGTGACCGACGAATCCGGAGTGGCCACCTACCGATTGCGCTCTCCGCGGATGACTCACTTTATGGACGACGATCTGTGGTTGCTGGAAACACCCTGGCTTACCCTGTTCACCGAAACCGGGGAACCCTGGCACCTCCGCGCCGAGCGCGGACGGGCCTGGGACAACGTGACCCAGGCCCACCTGGAGGGTGAGGTCACCCTGCGCCGGGCGGCCGGTCCGGACAACCTGGAGGCAAACGTGGACACCAGCGAGGTTTACGCCCGGCCCGCAGAGCACTATGCGGAAACGGACCGTTTCGCCGTGTACTATCGCGAAGGAGCCCGGGTCAGTGGCATCGGTGCGGAGGCGTACCTGGACCGGGATCTGTTCCGGCTGCGTTCTGACGTGAAGGGGATCTATGTACCGGCGCAAAACGACTGAGCTGCTGCTCGCGGCGTTGCTCCTGGGGGCAACGCCGCCGTCGGTGGCGGGGAACGGCGAACCGATCACCCTGGACGCCGACCGGGCGGAAATCGACAACGTCTCCGGGGTGAGCGTCTATACCGGCGACGTGGTGCTGACCCGGGGCCTGCGTCAGATCACCGGCGATCGGATGACTGTGCATACCCGTGCCCGGGAACTGGACCACGTTGTGGTGGAAGGGGATCCCGCGGTATACACCCAGCAACCGGACGGGGATGGCGAGATCCTGCGCGCCGAAGCCCCCCGCATGGAATATCATGCCAGCGGACCGGAGCGGATCATCCTGCTGGATGGCGGCCGGCTCACCCAGGGCCGGAACGAATTCACCGGCGAGACCATCCACTACAACCTGGAAACCGAGGTGGCGGATGCCCGCGGAGACAAGGAAACCGGCCGCCGCATCCGCATCACGCTGTTCCCTGACGACGAGGATTGATGAGTACCCTGCGTGTCGTCAACCTGAAGAAGCGGTATCGCAAACGCACCGTGGTGCAGGGCGCGTCCATGCACGTGAGTAGCGGCGAGGTGGTGGGCCTGCTGGGTCCGAACGGCGCCGGGAAAACCACCTGTTTCTACATGGTGGTCGGACTGATTCCCGCCGATGACGGCCGGATACTCCTAGACGATGAGGACATCACGCAATTGCCCATGCACGTGCGGGCCCGCAAGGGTGTGGGGTACCTGCCGCAGGAGGCCTCCGTTTTCCGCAAACTGTCGGTGGCGGACAATATCATGGCCATTCTCGAGACCCGGCCCGAGCTGAGCCGGGAGGAACGCCGGGAACGCATGGAGCAACTGCTGGAGGAGTTCCACGTCGCCCATCTCCACGACCAGATGGGAATCAGCCTCTCCGGGGGAGAACGCCGACGGGTGGAAATCGCCCGCGCCCTGGCGGCCAATCCGCGTTTCATCCTGCTGGACGAACCCTTCGCCGGAGTCGACCCGATCTCGGTCCTGGACATCCAGGGCATCATCCGCCAGCTTGCGGAGCGCGGCATCGGCGTTCTTATCACGGACCATAATGTGCGCGAGACGCTGGGCATTTGCCAGCGCGCCTACATCCTCAGCGGCGGCGGCGTCATCGCCGAGGGCAGCGCCGACCAGATCCTGGACAACCGCCAGGTGCGGGAGGTCTACCTGGGAGAAGGCTTCCGCCTCTGACCACGACCATTGCCTGCGAACGCGCCTTGTCAGCGCACGCGAAGGGCTCCGCAGAGCGCCATGGGAATCGATCAGCGCGTCCCTTGACAGAATCCGAAAAGCAAATCCCGCGCCAACCCTTGTTCTCAGCCTCTGCGATTTGGGCTAGGATGGCCCCATAGACAAACCGGTGCCCGCAACCGGGCCCGGCCATCCGACAACTTTGCAAACCCGGTTTTTCGCCAAGGAGGCCGGCAGACAGAATCCATGAAACAGTCCCTACAGCTCCGCCTCGGACAATCACTGACCATGACCCCGCAACTGCAGCAGGCCATACGGCTGTTGCAGCTCTCCACGCTGGAACTGCATACGGAGATCCAGCAGGCTCTGGATTCCAATCTCATGCTGGAGCCGGCAGAAGGCGGGGAAGACGGTCAGGACGAGATCGACCAGGCGGACGGCGACAGCGAAACCACCGAATCCCAGGACGCGGCACAGACCGATGACAGCCGGCGGGAGGCCGCGGAGCGTGAGGTGGGAGAGACGGAAAGGGCGGTATCCAGCGACATTCCGGAGGAACTGCCGCTGGACTCGGACTGGGGCGACATCTATGACGGTGCCACCAGCTACAGCGCTCCGGATTCCGAGGACCAGCGGGAAGCGTGGGAGATGCGGACCCAGGGCGGTCTCAGCCTGCAGGACCACCTCCGCGAACAGGCTGAACTCTCGCGGCTCAGTGACCGGGACCTGGCCATTGCCGAGGCGATCATCGACGCCGTGCGTGATGATGGTTATCTGGCCTGCTCCATCGACGACATCCTCGCCGCACTCCCCCCCGAATGGGGCGTGGAAACAGACGAGGTCGAGGCGATCCGCCACCTGATCCAGCGCTTCGATCCCCTGGGCGTCGCATCGCTGGATCCGCGCGAAGCCTTGCTGCTGCAGCTGGACAACCTGCCCACCGGAACACCCTGGCTGGTTGAGGCTCGGCTGCTGGTGGATCGCCATCTGGATCTGCTCGGTTCCCGCCAGTTGGCGCAGCTCATGCGGCGCATGAAGCTGAGCCAGGATGAACTGCAGCAGGTGCTGGCGCTGATCCGCACGCTGGACCCCCGACCGGGCTCGCAGATCAGCTCCAGTACCACCGAGTACGTGACCCCGGATGTCTTCGTGCGCCGGGCCCCCGAGGGTTGGCGGGTGGAACTGAATCCAGAAGCGACGCCCCGCATCCGTGTGAACAGCTATTACGCCAGCCTGGTGCGCCGCGCCGACAGTAGCGAGCAGAACACCACGCTCCGGCAGCACCTGCAGGAAGCCCGGTGGCTGATCAAGAGCCTGCGCAGTCGTAACGAGACCCTGCTCAAGGTGGCCGGTTGCATTGTCCGTCATCAGCAGGAATTCCTGGAGCACGGCGAAGAGGCCATGAAACCGCTGGTACTCCGGGAGGTGGCCGAGGAGGTGGACATGCATGAATCCACCATTTCCCGCGTGACCACGCAAAAATACATGTACACGCCTCGGGGCACATTCGAATTCAAGTACTTTTTCTCCAGCCATGTTCACACGGTGGACGGGCAGGAGGCCTCCGCGACGGCGATTCGGGCACGGATCAAGCGGCTGATCGGCGACGAGGACGCCCGCAGACCGCTCAGCGACAGCAAGCTGGCCGAGATCCTCAAGACGGAAGGCATTAACGTGGCACGCCGTACCGTGGCAAAGTATCGGGAATCCATGGCGATCCCATCGTCCAATGAGCGTAAACGCATCGCCTGATGCAAGGAGATCATCATGCAGATCGACGTCACCGGCCATCATGTGGAACTGACCGATGCGCTTCGGGACTACGTCAACGAGAAGTTCCAGCGGCTTGAGCGGCACTTCGACAACGTGGTGGATGTGCACGCCATCCTGACCGTGGAAAAGCTGATGCAAAAGGCGGAAGCCACGATGGACATCAGCGGTGCGAAGCTGTTCGCGGAAGCCACTTCGGAAGACATGTATGCTGCCATTGACGGATTGGTGGACAAACTGGATCGCCAGGTGAAGAAGCACAAGGAGAAGGTGCGGGACCACCATCGCAGCGAGGGTGCCAGCGCCAAGGCGATGACGGAGGAAAGCCCGCAGGAGGCGGCTGAATAGCGACCTGAATGCACGGGCGGGCGGTACCCCCGTGCCCTGTTCCGGGGCGGCGCCGGCCGCTCCGCCCCCTTCCACAACCCCTGAAGGCGGCATGATCAAGATTGCAGACCTGATATCCGAAGACCGTATCGCCTGCGAGGTCGGGGCGAACAGCAAGAAGCGCGGTCTTGAGGTGCTGAGCGAGATGGTCGCCCTGGCTGACGAAGCGCTGAATGCCACCACCATCTTCAACAAGCTGATCAGCCGGGAAAAACTCGGCAGTACCGGCTTGGGACGTGGGGTCGCCCTACCCCATGCCCGGATCGAGGGCAGCACCCGGGCCCACGGCGCCTTCATCAAGCTCCGGGACGGTATCGATTTCGACGCCTTCGACCACCAGCCGGTGGACCTGCTGTTTGCGCTGGTGGTCCCCGAACACTTTACCGATGAGCATCTGCAGATCCTGGCCCGCCTGGCGGAGATGTTCAGTGATGCCGGCCTGTGTCAGCGGTTGCGTTCCACCAATGATCCGGCGTCGGCCAGGCAACTGATTGCCGACTGGGATGACCGCGCGGACTAGATGGCCCACGCTCCCATGCCGTCCACCAGGCATATTCAGTCCACGGTTCCCGGCGTCCTGCTCCGGGCGCTGGGCAGCGGCGTTCTGATCCAGGGGGAAAGCGGCAGTGGCAAGAGCGAACTGGCCCTGGGAATGCTGGACCGGGGCCACCGCCTGGTGGCCGATGACGCGGTGGAACTTCGGGTGGAGCCGGATGGTCGTGTCTTTGGCCACTGTCCGCAGGCCTTGCGCGGCCTGCTGGAAGTCCGCGGACTGGGAATCATCGACGTGGCGGCCCTGTTCGGGCCCGATGCGCTGACGCCGTCCACCGAAGTGGATATCGTCATCCGGTTGCTGTTTCCCGACCCCGACGACTGGAACCGCTGGCCGCGCCTGCACGGCCGTTGGCAGCAGCAGGCCCTGCTGGGGCGGCCTCGGCCATGCCTGTTGCTTCCCGGCGCACCCGGGCGGTCCATGCCTCTGTTGCTGGAAACCGCCGTACGCCAGTGGCAGCAGCGGCAGACAGCACATAGCGAAGGAGCTGAGTCCGATGCCTGACACCACGCGCCTGGTTATCATCAGCGGCCTGTCCGGGTCCGGCAAGACCGTCGCGCTGCACACACTGGAGGACGCCGGCTACTACTGCGTGGACAACCTCCCCATCGCACTGCTCACGGGGCTCGGCCACCATCTGCGGGAGATGAGCGGCACCGAGGGACAATTCGCCGTGGGCATCGATGCACGTAATCCCGCGGGGGATCTGGCCGGTTTCCCGCAGATGCTGGATACGCTGGCGGCGGAAGGCATTCGCACGGAAATCGTCTTTCTGAACGCGGATGATGCCACCCTGATCAAGCGTTTCAGCGAGACCCGCCGGCGACACCCCCTGAGCGTGGACAAGCGGCCGCTGGCCGACGCCATTGAACTGGAACGCGAGTTGCTCAGCCCCATTCAGGCCAAGGCCGACCTGGTGGTGGACACCACCTCCACCACGATTCACCAGCTCCGCAGCCTGATCCAGGACCGATTGGGCACCCGTACCGAGGCCCTGTCGATCCTGTTCCAATCCTTCGGGTACAAACACGGCGTCCCCCAGGATGCCGACTTCGTGAGCCAGGCCCGCGCCCGCCCCAACCCCCCCGGGAACCTGGCCCCCCGCCGCCCCCGGGCCCGGGACGACGCGGTGCAGCGCTACCTGGAACAGCAGCCCGCCGTGGAACGCATGTACACGCAGATCCGGGATTTTCTTGCCGAATGGTTTCCGCACTTCGAGCGGGAGAACCGCAGCTACCTGACCGTGGCCATCGGCTGCACCGGGGGGCAGCACCGCTCGGTTTACCTCAGTGAGCGCCTGGGCGCGCATTTCCGCCACTCACGGGGACTGGTCAGCGTCCGGCACCGGGAGTTGTCATGAGCGTCGGCGTGCTGCTGGTCACCCACAACCGGATCGGGCAGGAACTGCTCGCCACGGCCAGGGACACCATGGGGCGGGTTCCGCTCCTGGTCAGGACACTGGCCATCACACCGGAGCAGGACCCTGACCTGCTTGCGGAGCGCTCCCGCCGACTGCTGGAGGAACTGGACCGTGGCGACGGCGTTCTGGTGCTCACCGACGCCTTCGGCGCCACGCCAAGCAATATCGCCTGCCGGCTCATGGGGCTGGAGCATGTGAACGTTGTGGCCGGCGTCAATCTGCCCATGCTGTTGCGGATATTCAACTATCCGCAACTCCCCCTGGACGAGCTCAGCAACAAGGCCATCGCAGGAGGACGGGACGGCGTTCTGCTGGTGGAGGCCAAATACTGCTGAGGCGCCACGGGGGTTGCCAGGGAACAATGAGGAGCTCAGGTTTGCAGGAACGCACGGTAACCATCGTCAACCGGCTCGGGCTGCACGCCCGCGCCGCCGCCCGGCTGGTCGCGCTGGCATCCCAGTTCGATTGCCAGGTGCGGGTGCGCCGCGATCAGCGGGAAGTCAATGGCAAGAGCATTATGGGCGTGATGATGCTGGCCGCAGGCAAGGGCACACGGATCACACTGATTGCCGATGGTGACGATGCCGACCAGGCCCTGGACGCACTGGAGGCGCTGGTGTCGGAACGGTTCGGCGAATCCGACTAACACGTGCCCGGGATTGGCTAACCTTCCAGAGAATCCAGCCCGATCTGTCCCGCCGGAGGAATACCACGATGAGAATCAAGCAGCTGATCGAAACCTGGGAACAGACCGCCAGCGAGGTGCGCACAGATCACGAATACCGGGTGCGGCTGCCGATACACGATGCGGCGAAACTGGCGGCGTTGCGCGAGATGTACCCCGGCCGATCCGAGGCCGATCTGATCACCGATCTGCTCTCCGCGGCGCTGGACGACCTGGAGGCAGCCTTCCCCTACGTGCAGGGGCGGCGCGTCGTGGCGGAGGATGATCAGGGCGACCCGATTTACGAGGACGCGGGTGAAACCCCCCGATTCCGTGCGCTGGTCACGAAGCACCTGGCGCGGCTCCGGAAGCAGAAAGCCGAACCGGGGTCCTGAATCCCCGCCCGCTACTCCCCGGCCACGGTCATCTCGTCCACGAGCACGGACCCCGTGTGAATGCCTCCACGGGTATCCATGTCGGTACCCGCAGCCTGGAGACCCAGGAAAATATCGCGCAGGTTCCCGGCGACAGTGATCTCCTCCACCGGATACGCGATCTCCCCGTTCTCGACCCAGAAACCTGCGGCGCCACGGGAGTAATCCCCGGTCACCAGGTTCACGCCCTGTCCCATGAGCTCCGTCACCAGAAGCCCGTCGCCCATCGCGGCCAGCAGACCGTTGAGATCCCGCTCACCCGGCTCCAAGCGCAGGTTGTGCACACCGCCGGCATTCCCGGTGCTGACCATGCCCAGCTTGCGGGCGGCATAACTGCTCAGCACGTAGCCCTGCAGCATGCCGTTGCGCACCAGATCCCGCTCCCGGGTCGCCACGCCCTCCTGATCAAAAGCAGCACTGCCCAGCCCCCGCGGCAGATGGGGATGCTCGGTGAGCTGGACCCAATCGGCGAACACCTGTTCCCCCAGGGTATCCAGCAGAAAACTGGCCTTCCGGTAGAGGGCCCCGCCGCTGACCGCTGCAACGAAGTGCCCCAGCAACCCGCGGGCCACGGGGGCGTGGTAGATAACGGGCACCTTGCGTGTGGTCAGGCGGCGGCTGCCAAGTCTGCGCAGGGCCTGTTGGGCCGCCTTCCGACCTACCGCTTCCGCGGCCTCCAGGCCGGACGGAACGCGGTTCACCGTGTACCAGTAATCGCGCTGCATCCCCGCATCATCACTGGCGATCACCCGGCAATTGATCCCGTGACGGGTGCTGCGCACCGCACCGAGGAACCCATGGGTATTCCCGTAGACGCGCACGGAGGAATGGGATGAGACGCCGGCACCGTCGGAGTTGGTGATGCGCCGATCCGCATCCAGGGCGGCACGCTCGCACTCCAGCGCCAGTTCGATGGCACCATCGGCCTCCAGCTCCCAGGGGTGATCCAGATCCAGGTCCGGGACATCCCTCGCCAGCAAGTCCGGGTCAGCCAGCCCCTGGGCCGGATCCTCCGAGGTGTGCCTGGCAATGGCGCAGGCGGCTTCCACCGTGGCCCGCACCGAGGCGGGGGAGAAATCGGCCGAGCTGGCCGTCCCCTGCCGGTGCCCGAAGTAGACCGCAACCGCCAGTGAGCGGTCGCGCTGGTGCTCCAGAGTGTCCACCTCACGCTGACGCACATCCACCGCCAGACCGATGGCCACGCTGGCCGAGGCTTCCGCCTGGGTGGCCCCGCAGCGCTTTGCCTCATTCAGCGCCTGTTCCACCAGCCGCGTCAGCTCGGCTTCGGAAGGCAGTGTGCTGCCCGTACGGGTCAAGTTTGTCTGCATGAAATCCTTACCTGTCCTGTTCCTACGAGGTTCCACCCACAGTCAGCGCATCCACCTTCAGGGTGGGCTGCCCCACACCCACCGGCACGCTCTGGCCGTCCTTGCCGCAGACGCCGATGCCGGAGTCCAGCTTCATGTCGTTGCCCACCATGCTGACCCGGGTGAGCACGTCCGGTCCATTGCCTATCAGTGTGGCTCCCTTCACCGGCCGGGTGATCCGGCCCTTCTCGATCAGGTAGGCCTCGCTGGCGGAGAACACGAATTTGCCCGAGGTGATGTCCACCTGACCGCCACCGAAATTCACGGCGTACAGCCCCCGGTCCACACTCCGGATGATCTCCTCCGGGTCATGTGGCCCGTTCAGCATGTAGGTGTTGGTCATCCGCGGCATGGGCAGATGGGCATAGGATTCCCGGCGCCCGTTGCCGGTCGGTGCCATGTCCATCAGTCGCGCATTCATGCGATCCTGCATGTATCCGCGCAGAATCCCGTTTTCAATCAGAGTGGTGCACTGGGTGGGCTGGCCTTCGTCGTCCACGTTGAGCGATCCCCGGCGGCCGGCCAGGGTACCGTCGTCCACCACGGTGCAATGCTCGGACGCAACCCGCTCTCCCAACCTCCCGGAGAAGGCCGACGTTCCCTTGCGGTTGAAATCCCCCTCCAGACCGTGACCGATGGCCTCGTGCAGCAGTACACCGGGCCAACCCGGCCCGAGCACCACCGGCATCGTCCCGGCAGGGGCATCCACCGCCTCCAGGTTCACCAGCGCCTGACGTACGGCCTCGCGGGCGTACGCCTGGGCACGATCCTCTTCCAGGAAATACTCATAGCCCACGCGCCCGCCGCCACCGGCGGAGCCGTTCTCCCGGCGGCCGTCCTGAACCACCAGTACCATCACGTTCAACCGCACCAGCGGGCGCACATCGGCATTCAGCCGGCCGTCGCTGTCTGCGATCAGTACCACATCGTGTAGACCGGTGAGGCTGACCACCACCTGTTCCACCCGGTGGTCCTGGCGACGGGCCTCCGCATCCACCTGCCGCAGCAAGGCGACCTTCCGCTCGGTGGACAGGGTTTCCAGCGGGTCCACCGGAGCATACAGACCGCGGCCCCGGCCCGCCTGCCAGGCCTTGAGCCGGCCGGACTCACCGGAGCGGGCAATGGCCCGGGCAGCACCGGAGGCTTCCAGCAGCGCCGGCATGACAATGTCATCCGAATACGCGAAGCCGGTCTTCTCGCCACTGATAGCGCGCACCCCCACGCCCTGGTCGATATTGTGGCTGCCCTGCTTGATGATGCCGTCCTCCAGCACCCAGGATTCCTGGCGGGAACTCTGAAAATACAGATCGGCCATGTCCACGCTGGGTGTCATCAGGCGCGCGAAAACCTGCTCCAGTTCCGATTCCCCGATGCCGGCCGGGGCGAATAAGGTCTGGCGTGCGATGTCCAGGGGTTGCTGCATGTCTCACCTGTGCTTGCTGTGATACCGGGTCAACTGCCGGCGCGGCAGCGGAATCGGCGATGATCCAGGGCCGGGAAGCGCTTGCGCACGCTGCGCAGCCGTTCCAGATCCAGGTCCGCCATCACCACACCGGAACCCCGGGGCAGCCGGTCCAGCACCTGGCCCCACGGGTCGACGATCATACTGTCGCCGTGGGTTTCCCGACCGTTGACGTGATAGCCGCCCTGAGCGGCGGCCACCACATAACTGAGGTTCTCGATGGCCCGGGCACGTATCAGGGTGCTCCAGTGGGCTTCGCCGGTCCTGGCTGTAAAGGCAGACGGGACCACGATGAGTTCCACGCCCTGGTCGGCCATTATCCGGTAGAACTCCGGGAAGCGGAGATCGTAGCAGACAGACAGCCCCATGCGGCCGAAGGGTGTATCGACCACCACCACGCGGTCACCCGGCGCCAGGCTGGCGCTCTCCCGATACACGGTGTCGCCCTCCACCTCCACATCAAACAGGTGGATCTTGTCATACCGGGCCACCTGCCTGCCCTGATCATCGAATAACAGGCAGCTCTGCCGCGCACGGTTCTCCTCGGGACCGAACATGGGGATGGTGCCGGCGACAATCCAGACCCGGTGATGTTCCGCCTGCTCGGCGAAGAACGCCTGCAGTGGCCCTTTGCCCGGATGTTCACGGTGCGCGAGCTTGTCGGTCTCCCGCATACCCATCAGGACCACGTTTTCCGGCAACACCACCAGCGAGGCGCCCTGACCCGCCGCCATGGCAATCAGCCGCCGCACTTCATGCAGGTTGCCCTCCACCCGCGGCCCTGACGCCATCTGAATGGCAGCGACACGCTGACTACGATTCAGGTTATCGGCCATGCATGCCTCCCTCGGTACTGCGACAACTTCCCGAAACGTCAGGGACCATCCATATCCAGCGGATCCGGCCCGCGACGGTGCTCATCGCCGGAACCGCGCTGAATGCGCTCGATGTCCGGATCATTGAACGGCCCGGTGACCCGGTACTCGGCACCCACTGCCCGGTCCAGCGTGTCACGAAAAACCTGCTGCGTCACCAGCAGCGCTGCGGCAACCGGCGGACCTCCCAGGAGGCCGCCGATCAGGGGCAGCGTCCCCGAGGTACGCGGCGCCACCAGTACGGTCTGATCGTACGCCCGTTGAACAAGATCCAGGCGCCCGGAGACCTCCACCTGGGCAGCAGGTCCGCTCATGACCAGCTGCCGGGGTTCGATCACGCCACCTTCCAGTTTCAGATCGGCACGGATCGTATCGAAGGCGAAGCCCTCTTCCACCACGTCGGAGAAGTTCATCATCAGCCGCCGCGGCAGCAGCGCCACACTGAACAGCCCGAGCAACCGGCCGGCACCCGGCTCCACCAGCAGCAGCCGGCCGTCCCGCAGCGTCGCCCGCAAATCCCCCTCCAGAACCTCCAGACCGTAGTCCGTGGGCAAACCGGCCCAGGACAGATCACCGGAGGCGCGCCCACGTCCTTCGCGCAACAGATCGGCGTACCCCAGTGCGGACGCCGTGGCACCCAGATTCTCACTGCGTAACCGGTAGGACAGGCGCGAGTTCCCCCGTTCCCGATCCGCCCGCCATTCCCCATCCGCCCGCAGGGAAAAATCGGAACCCTCAATCAGGAGCGTGTTCATCCGGTACCCACCGTCCACGGGTTCGGCATCCAGTTCCACGCGCCCGACGTCGTTGTCCTGGTAATACAGACGCCGGATTCGCACTTCCGCGAACGGCCATTGGTCTGGCCACAGGGCCGGTGACTCGGTGTCACCCTGGCCGGTATCACGGATGGCGGGAGGCAGCGTGGGCAATCGCAGATGGTTCAGATGCGCGCGCAGCAGCCCCCCCCGCAGTGGACTCCAGCGCCCCTCCCCGCTGACGCTGCTTCCGCCCAGGAGGAGTTCCCAGTCCTCGTTGTCACGTGTCAGGAGGACCGAAACGTCCGGAAGAGCCAGCTCCCGGATCAGCAGCGTCCCGGCAGTGATGTCCAGGCGCTGCAGTGGCAGCCCGTTTGCCGTCCGGTCGGCACTCTGACCAAGCCAGCGCACCCAGTCATCCAGCCCCACCTCCGGCGCATGTCCGCTGATATGGAGCCCCTGGGCGGGGGGAAGCGTGGCAGACCCGCCGCCCAGGCGCAGTCCCATACGCTCCGGCCGCCCATCCGGCCCGGGCAACAGCACGCCGGAGAGGCGCTCCCCCACCTGGAACCGGATCGGCCCGGCACCGCCTTCCCCGACACCGAACCGAAGGCTGAAAGGGGAGACATCATCGGCAGCCTTGTCCACCGGAGCAGGAAGCCGGGATGCGACCCCCCGCAGATCGGAACGGAACTCCAGTTCCACCAACGGTGATGGCGGCGGCCCGCGAAACCCCGGGAGATCCGCCTGGATGCGGAAGTCACCGTCCCCTTGAAGGAAATCCAGTGTCGGAATCTGCTGCGCGATCAGCTCCACGGGGAGCCCGGACAGTCCGGCCACCAGCCGGATACGGCTGCTGTCCCCGTCACGCAGGGTTTCCGTATCCAGATGCACCTCCGCGCCGGCCAGACGACCCGTGACCCGGTCGCTGCGCACACCGAACTGATCGAAGTGCACCTCACCCCGGAGGCTTTCCACAAGCAGATCCCGCTCCAGCCAGCGCAAAGTGCCGTCATGCAGACTGACAGCGCCGTCGACTTCCACCGGCAGGCCGTGAAAGGGGATCACCAGCCCCAGATCCAACCGGTGCTCACCGCCCAGACGCAACTGATCCAGAACCTGCCCGAGCCCCTGGCCGGTGAGCGGCATGGCGCGGAGGAAACCGAGCAGATCATCGCCCTGCCCGAGAAACCGGCCGCTGATGGCCAGGGGCGTCTTGCCCAGAACCGGGATGCGGGCCTCGGCCTGCTCGGCCCGGACCCCTCCGATGGTGCCGGCGTCCGCCAGAATGCGCATTTCCCGGGCGTTGAACAGCAAACGGCCGTTCAGCGCTTCCACAGCGGGCCAGCCCGGCCAGTAGTCCAGGGTCACATCCCGGGCATCGGCCTCCACGCGAAACACCCCCTGGCCGCCCTCAAAGGGAAAGTCCCGGGCATGCCCAAAGAAGATCACATCGGCCCGGGGGGCGGTTCCACCGGCGATGGCCCTATCCAGCCAGTCCACCAGCACCGGAGGCATGATGAACGCCGGCAGGTAGCGTCCGGTATGGTGTGCGTTCCCCGGCCGGCCTTCGGCATGCGCCCGGATATCCAGGAAAGGCCCCGGGTCCCCGCGCCGTTGCGCCACCCGCACGGTTGCGGCAACGTCGCCGTCCTCGTTACCCCCCCGGGCCTCGTCCACGTCCACCTGCCAGCCGTCCGCGTCCAGTCGCCAGCGGGCGGTTGCATGCACATGATCGTGGGGGATCGGCGCGCGGAACAGACGGGGAAACACCAGCTCGCCGGAACGTGCCTGCACTTGTACCGAGCCGCTCAGGCCCCGCTGGTCCGTCTCGCCGCCGAGCCCGGGGAGCCCGGCATCCATGCGTCCCCAAAGCTCCACATCACCGCTACCGGCGACATAGGGCACCTGGCCGGCGGGGGTGAGCAGTTCCTCCACCAGGCGGGTGCGCAGGCCGCGGATGGTCAGGTAATAATCCACCGGGGCGTCGACCACACTGGCAACGCCCGCGCCACCCCATTCCGCAATGAAGGCCAGTTGCTCCATCCAGTGGCCGGTCCCCTGAAGGCGGCCGCTGAGCTGACGCCGCCCGTCCTCCAGATTGAGCAGTCGGGCCTCCAGTTCCGGGAACACGTGCCATCGCCCCCGGGCGATGTCGTGCAACCGCAGGCCGGCATCCTCCAGCACGACGGTGAAGGGCTGCAGCAGCAGGTCATCCAGCAGCTCCAGCGGCGGCAGATCCAGCTCCCGGGGGCCGATACCCACCAGATTCAGCCGGCCATCGGGTTGTCGTTCCGCCGTCAGTTCCAG
The DNA here is from genome assembly GCA_020831885.1 of Ectothiorhodospiraceae bacterium. Classification (GTDB taxonomy): domain Bacteria; phylum Pseudomonadota; class Gammaproteobacteria; order Nitrococcales; family Aquisalimonadaceae; genus LSCE01. Next base: position 280,180 of record JAFIFU010000001.1, on the reverse strand, counting down.
ACCGCTGACGATCATGTCGCCCAGGCGCAGATCCCGGTGACGCAGGGATTCGCGGGTATTGAGCGCCAGTCGCAGTTCACCCAGCTCCAGCCCGGCTTCATCTTCCGGCCCCAGACGAACCTCGTTCAGAACCAGATGCAGCTTCAACCCGTGCAGACGCGCACTGAAGCTGCCCACATGCACCTCGTGGCCGACGGCATCGGAAACCCAGGCGGTCAGCCCCTGGCGGAACTCGGGGGCCAGCCCCAGCGCCAGCCGCAAGGCCGTGAGCAGGACGGCCAGCAGCACGAGGCCGCCCGCCAACACATACAGGCTGATACGGATGAAGCCATCCTGGCGCCGGGCTTCCGTCAAGCGGAACAGACTCACCGCATTCCTCCGCAGATGCGCAGGCAGGGCACGGCGTGCCGGGGCAGCATGGGACGAACCAGCATGCGCACACCTGCAGCCGACACGACGGCCAAGGGCCCTGCGTTACATCAGCACCACGTCGAACTGGTCCTGGGCGTACAGGGGTTCAGCCTGGAGGGTGATGGGGCGACCGATGAACTCCTCCAGTTCCGCGACACCGATGCTTTCCTCGTCCAGCATCAGATCCACCACCGCAGGCGCAGCCAACACCAGCAGTCTCTCCGCATCAAACTGCCGGGCCTCCCGCATGATCTCGCGGAAGATTTCATAGCAGACGGTTTCCGCCGTCTTCAGCGTCCCGCGCCCACCACAGGTTGGACAGGGTTCACAGAGGACATGTTCCAGGCTCTCCCGGGTCCGTTTCCGGGTCATCTCCACGAGCCCCAGGGCGGAGACCCCGCTGATCTGGGTTTTCGCGTGATCCCGTTCCAGAGCCTTCTCCAGGGCCCGCAGCACCTGCCGCTTGTGTTCCGCATCCTCCATGTCGATGAAATCGAGGATGATGATGCCTCCCAGGTTCCGCAGGCGCACCTGGCGGGCGATGGACTGGGCGGCCTCCAGGTTGGTCTTGAAGATGGTCTCCTCGAGATTGCGCCGCCCCACATAGCCACCCGTGTTCACATCCACGGTGGTCATGGCCTCGGTCTGGTCGATGATCAGGTAGCCGCCGGACTTGAGTTCCACCTTGCGGGACAGCGCCCGCTGGATCTCCTGCTCCACACCGTAGAGGTCGAACAACGGCCGCTCCCCCGGGTAGTATTCCAGGCGCTCGGTCATGTCGGGGAAGAACTGCTGACAGAACTCATGGACCTTCTGGAAGTTCTCCCGGGAGTCCACCCGGATACGCTCCACCTCCATGGTGACCTGGTCACGCAGTGCGCGCAGGACCAGCGGCAGGTCTTCGTGCACGCAGGAGCCCACCGGCGCTTCCGCGATGCGGCGCTGGACCGACTCCCAGAGCTTCAGCAAAAAGCGGCGATCCGCCTCCAGCGCCGCATCGTCCACCTGCTCGGCGGCGGTCCGGATAATGTAGCCACAGGGATCACCCTCCGTGAGAAAACGCTGGCCGATGTCCCGCAGGCGGCCGCGCTCGCTGTCGTCCTCGATACGGGCGGAGACCCCCACGTTCCGGTTCCGCGGTAACAGCACCAGGTTCCGGGACGGAATCGTGAGGTGGGTGGTAAGCCGGGCACCCTTGGTGCCCAGGGGGTCCTTGACCACCTGCACCACCACTTCCTGGCCGTCCCGCAGCAGCAGCTGGATGTCCGGCACACTGCGCCGCTCCCCATCCGGCAGCGGCTGATCCTCGGGTATGGCGATGTCCGATGCATGGAGAAAGGCGGTACGCTGCAGTCCGACTTCGATGAAGGCGGCCTGCATCCCGGGCAGCACCCGCTGTACCCGGCCCTTGTAGATATTCCCGACCAGACCCCGGCGACTCTCCCGTTCGACGCAGACCTCCTGCAGCACGCCGTTCTCCACCACGGCCACGCGGGTTTCCTGCGGGGTACAATTGATCAGGATTTCCTCAGACATGGGATTCTTCTTGTGGTATCCCGGCACCTACCAGCCGCGCCGGTAGTCCAGGTCGAATTCGTCCAGCAGGTCGGCCACTTCGAACAGGGGCAGACCCATGACACCGGAGTAGCTGCCTTCCAGGTGGGACACGAACACCGCTCCCCGCCCCTGGATCGCGTAGCCGCCGGCCTTGTCCGCCGGTTCACCGGTTTCCCAGTAGCGCTGGATCTCCGCATCACTGAGCTCCCGGAACGTGACGTTGTTGACACTGATGCGGGTGGCTTCCCGGTCATCCACCAGGGCCACCCCGGTCAGTACCCGGTGGGTGTTCCCGGACAGTGCCCTGAGCATGGTCATGGCCTGGTCGCGGTCGGACGGCTTACCCAGAACCTCATCATCCAGCACGACGATGGTGTCGGCACCGAGCACCGGCAGGGGCGACTCGCCGTTCTCCACCGTGTGCCAGCCCGCGCGGGCCTTCTCCAGCGCCAGGCGCAGCACATGCACCTCCGGACTTTCGTCCTCATGGGCGCTTTCATCCACAACGACGTCAAGCTGCCGGTAAGGCACGCCGATCTGACGCAGAAGCTCCTGTCGCCGTGGCGAACGGGAAGCCAGATAGATGTCAGGATTGCCGGACTCCATAGGTAATCCTCTGTCAGCGATGGTACGGATGATTGGACAGGATGCTCCAGGCGCGGTAAAGCTGCTCCGCGACGATCACCCTGACCAGCATGTGCGGCAGCGTCAAGCGCGACAGGCTCCAGCGCTGCTCAGCCCGTTGCAGGATGTCCGGAGCCAGACCGTCCGGACCACCCACCAGCAGAGCGACGTCGCGACCTCCCTGCAACCAACCGGCGAACTGTTCCGACAGTGCTTCGGTGGACCATTGCCGGCCGTCGGGATCCAGCGCAACGGTCAGAGCACCCTTGGGCACGGCATCCAACAGGCGGCGGGCCTCCACCTGGCGGGCCCGGGCGGGGTTAGCCCCCTTGCCACGGTCCCCGGGGGCCAGCGCCGTCAGTTCCAGCCGGCACTCCGGCGGCATGCGGCCGGCATAATCCTCAAAACCCTCCGCGACCCAGCGCGGCATCCTCTGACCGATGGCGATCAGATGGAACCGCACGGGGGCCGCCAGGCGTGGCAAGTTGCCGGAGGCGCGGCCCAAACCCGCGTACCGGGCGCCGTGACAGGACCGGAGCCCGGTGGGCAGCGCTGATCAGGCACGCTCTTCCCCGGAATCGGGCATGGCATCCACGCCCCAGATCCGCTCCAGCCGGTACAACTCCCGGACCCGGGGCAGCATGACATGCACAACGGCGTCCCCCAGGTCCACCAGAATCCAATCGGCCGCCTCTTCACCTTCCACCCCCATCGGGCGAAGACCCTGCTGCTTCACGTGCTCCACCACCGTATCGGCGATCGCCTTCACGTGCCGATTGGAGGTGCCGGAGACCACCACCATGAGATCCGTGATTCCGGTCTTCCCGCGCACATCCAACACCACCGGTTCCACCGCCTTGATTTCCTCCAGCGCGTCCAGTACCAGTGTCTGCAACTGGTCCAGTGACAGCGCCGGCGCCCCCGTTTTCTGATCCTTGCTGATGACACACCTCCGCGGCCCTTCGCCGCTGTTACAGAATCCGTATCGCCTCTCCACACCCGACGCCGGGCGCACAACGCCGACGCCGCTCCGCGTCCGGATTCAGGATGGCGTCAGGTACAGACCTTCCTGCTGAATATGATCCCATACCGCGTCCGGCACCAGGTAGCGGATCGAGCCGCCCCGGGCCAGGCGCTCGCGGATGTCGGTGGCGGAGATGGCCAACTGGGCCACCGGCTGGAACAGCACCCGACCGCTCCGTTCACGGCGCAGCGCCCCCCAGCCGTCCGCCTCTCTGCCCCGCAGCCACTCGGCCAGGGCGTCCGGCACGGGACGCCCCGGATCGGGCCGCTGCATGACGACGATATGCGCGAATTCACCCAGTTCACGCCAGCGTGACCAGGTGGGCAGCCCCCGAAAGCTGTCGGACCCCATCAACAGACAGAAATGCCGATCCGGAAAATCGGCGCGCAGGGTACGCAGGGTATCCACGGTCCAGGAAGGCGTATCCCGACGCAACTCACGATCGTCCACCACGAAGCGGGGCTCTCCCCGGACCGCCATGCGAAGCATGTGCAGGCGGGTGGCGGCGTCCACCGCCGGGGATTCCCGGTGCGGGGGGATGTGACAGGGGATCAGGCGCAGCTCTACCAGTGCGCCCGCCTCCACCACATCCAACGCCACCCGCAGATGAGCGTTATGGACGGGATCGAACGTACCGCCGAAAATGCCTGTCAGGGTACCCATTCAGTCGCGCACGTGACCATCACCCAACACCACCCACTTCTGGCTGGTCAACCCCTCCAACCCCACCGGCCCGCGGGCATGGAGCTTATCCGTGCTGATACCGATCTCCGCCCCGAGTCCGTACTCGAAACCATCGGCAAAACGGGTCGATGCGTTGACCATGACCGAGCTGGAATCCACCTCCCGCAGGAAGCGGCGGGCACGGCTGAAATCCTCGGTAACGATGGCCTCGGTGTGCGCCGAACTCCAGCGGGCGATATGGTCCAGCGCCTGATCCAGGTCGTCGACGATGCGCACCGCCAGCACCGGTGCCAGGTACTCCGCCGCCCAATCGGCCTCGGTGGCCTCAGCCATGTCCGCCACCAGCGTGCGGCTGCGTTCACAGCCACGCAGCTCCACACCCGCGTCCCGGTACAAGGCGGCCAGTCGGGGCAGCACCTGGTGGGCAACGGCGTCATGAACCAGCAAGGTCTCCATGGTGTTGCAGGTGCCGTACCGCTGGGTCTTGGCGTTGAAGGCCACCCTGACAGCCTTTTCCAGGTCCGCCCGGTCGTCGATGTAAACGTGGCAGACACCGTCCAGATGCTTGATCACCGGCACTGTCGCTTCACGGCTGATCCGCTCGATCAGCCCCTTGCCACCCCGGGGCACGATCACGTCCACGAAGTGGCTCATGGTGATCAACGCGCCCACGGCCTCCCGATCCGTGGTGTCCACCACCTGCACGGCATCCGCCGGCAGGCCGGCAGCCTCCAGACCCGCGTGGATACAGGCGGCCACTGCCTGGTTGGAGCGCAGGGCCTCCGAGCCGCCGCGCAGGATCGCGGCGTTGCCGGACTTCAGACACAGGCCGGCCGCATCCGCGGTGACGTTGGGACGGGATTCGTAGATGATGCCGATCACCCCCAGCGGCACCCGCATACGCCCCACCTGGATGCCCGTGGGCCGGTAGTTGAGATCGGAGATCCCACCCACCGGGTCGGGGAGCGCCGCGATCTGCCGCAGTCCCTCGGCCATACCCTGGATACGCGCCTCCGTCAGCTCCAGCCGGTCCAGCAGTGCCGGATCCAGCCCGTTGGCCCGGCCCGCCTCCATATCCGCGGCATTGGCCTCGGCCAGCGCATCCGTCCGGGCGAGGATGATATCGGCAATGGCGTTCAGCGCCCGGTCCTTGGCACCGCTGTCGGCACGGGCCATGAGGCGGCCGGCCGCCCGGGCGCGTCGCCCCAGGTCGTGTATGTATTGCGTGATGTTGTGAATGTCGGACATGGCTCTACTCAATCAGAGTGCGCACGGCGACCGTTCTGGTGCCGGCGATGGCAAGACTCAAGTGTAACAGTTCGTCCCACGGGCGGCCCGCCGCCGCCCCCTTGATGACACGATCCACCCGGGCGGCGCGGGCCAGCAGCGCCTGCCAGCGTGCCGGTCGGCCCCGCCGCGCAGCAGCCGGCAGCGCCGTCTTGCGTGGCCCGAAGGCCCGTTCCCGGCGCAACACCTCCTCCGGGTTCGAACCGGGGGCGCTCAACCGGACCAGCACACGCAGTTCCCGCGCCAGGGCCCACAGCACGAGCACAGGCTCCACCCCCTCCTCATGCAGGCCGTTCAGGATCCGCACAACGCGACGGCTGTCGCCCTGAAGCGCGGCCAGGCACAGGTCGAACACGTCGTACCGGGCGCTGTCGGCCACCGCCGCCTGCACCGTCTCCAGAGTGACCTCCCCCTGGCCGAGCAGCAGCCGCAACTTGTCCACTTCCTGGGCGGCCGCCATCAGGTTGCCCTCGCTGCGTTCCGCCAGCAGCGCAGCCGCGTCCGTGGTGGGGCGCAACCCCGCCGCCTGCATGCGGGCGGTCAGCCATCGGGGCAGTTCCGCAGGCCCGATGGGCCAGATCTCCACCACCACACCGACCTGATCGATGGCCTTCACCCAGGCTGCGGATTTGCGCACCTTCGGCTCCAGCCGGCCGCTGCTTATCATGAGCACCGTGTCCTCGGCAGGGCGTTCGCAGTAGGCGGCCAAGGCCTTCCCACCCTGCTGCCCGGGCCGGCCGCCGGGCATGCGCAGTTCCACCAGGCGCCGGTCACCAAACAAGGAGAGGCTGTCGGCCATGGCACCGAGGCGGTCCCAGTCGAAACCGGCCTCCACCTCCAGCACCTCCCGTTCCCCGTAACCGGCAGCCCGCGCAGCCGCACGAACGGCATCCTGGGCCTCCCGCAACTGAAGCGGCTCATCGCCGGTGAGCAGGTAGACAGGCGCCAATCCCTTCCGGAGCACCGCGGAGAGCTGTTCGGGTCGCGCGCGCATCACTCCCCCAGCAGGGCCTGGACACGGTCCACCAGCAGAAACGCGGCGTCCCGGCGGAACTCGGCCACGATGGCGTCCTCCTGCCCTTCACTTCCCAGCACCTGCTGTTCGTCCCGTCGGTATTCCCGCAACTGCTCGAAGGTGTCCACCTGGAGGTCCTCGCCATCACCATCCCTGAGCCGCCAACTGAGGCGGTAGCGCAGTTCGTATTCCCGGACCTCGTCGGCCCGGGTTCCGGAAATCGCCCGCCGCTGCCGCGACTCGTTCTCAAGCACCAGCGACGGTACCCCGTCCTGCGCGGGGACCAGCTCCGCACCGGCGGCCTGGAGGGAGACGTGGACTTCACGGTAGAGATCGTCCCGGCCCATGCGGCTGTCCACACTGATCCGCACACCCTCCAGAGACACCGCCCCGGGGCCGGAACCCCGCAGATGCCAGCCGCATGCCGCCAGGGCCGGCAGCAGGATGGAAACCCCCAGGATCGCAATCAATCGCCACATGTCATGCCACCGGATGGAGAAGGGTGATCACCACATCGCCTCATGCCATTGCCTGATTTCCGGCTAATGGCGCCGCCTTCACCGGGATATCCCCGCGTTCCGGGTACAGACGACGCAAACCTCATGTCTGCCCCTGCGGGTCAGCGTGCGGATCGTCGGGATCCGGGGGCGTGTGAACGGGCCCTAGCTGGCCACCACGTTCACCAGTCTGCCCGGGACAACGATGACCTTGCGCACGGTCTTGCCATCGATGAAACGCTGCACATTGGGCTCCGCCAGGGCTTCGGACTCGATGGCGTCCTTCGCCGCATCGGCGGGCACCTGGATGTGGCCGCGCAGCTTGCCGTTGACCTGCACCACCAGCTTCAGCGAATCCTGAACCAGCGCATCCTCGTCCACCTCCGGCCAGGCCGCATCCACCACGGCCTGCGCATGCCCCAGCGCATGCCACAGGGTGTGTGTGATATGCGGAACAATGGGCGCAAGGATCAGCACCGCGGACTCCAGACCTTCCTGCATCACCGCGCGGCCCTGATGGGACTGGTCCTCGTCCGCCTTGTACAGGGCGTTCACCAGTTCCATGACCGCGGCGATGGCCGTATTGAAGGTGTAGCGCCGGCCCACGTCATCCGAGGCCTTACGGATGGTCTCGTGCACCTTCCGCCGCACCTCCTTCTGGACCGGGGTCAACGCTCCCGCATCCAGTACCGGCGCCGGGCCGCGGTCCACGTGGCTGCGCACCAGATGCCAGAGGCGCTTGAGGAAGCGATAACCGCCCTCCACACCGGAATCCGACCACTCCAGGGACTGATCCGGGGGCGCCGCAAACATGGTGAACAGGCGCACGGTATCAGCCCCATAGCGTTCCACCAGTGACTGGGGGTCCACGGTATTGCCCTTGGATTTGGACATCTTGGCGCCGTCCTTCAGCACCATGCCCTGGGTCAGCAGGTTATGGAACGGTTCATCGCTGCTCACCAGCCCCTGGTCGCGCATCGCCTTGTGGTAGAAGCGCGCATACAGCAGGTGCAGGATGGCATGCTCGATGCCGCCGATGTACTGGTTCACCGGCAGCCAGTAATCGGCCCGATCGTCCACCATGGCCGAGTCATTGCCGGCGCTGGCGAAGCGGGAGAAATACCAGGACGACTCCATGAACGTGTCGAAGGTATCGGTCTCCCGCTCGGCCTCGCCACCGCAGGACGGGCAGGTGGTGCGGTACCACTCGGGCATCTTCTTGATGGGCGAACCGGCACCGTCGAACGCCACGTCCTCCGGCAGCAGCACCGGCAGGTCCTCGTCCGGCACCGGCACCTCGCCACAGGACGGACAGTTGATCATGGGGATCGGCGCCCCCCAGTAACGCTGCCGGGACACACCCCAGTCCCGCAGGCGGTAGTTCACCTGACGGCGGCCGCGGCCTTCCTGCTCCAGCCGGTCGGCAATGGCGTTGAAGGCCTGTTCGGAGCGCATGCCGGTGTACTCACCCGAATTGATCAGCACGCCCTTTTCCACGTAGGCCTCCGCCGCGACATCGGCTTCCTGATCTTCGCCGGGCGCAATCACCGGCAGGATGGGCAGCCCGTACTTGCTGGCGAATTCCCAGTCGCGCTGATCATGGCCCGGTACCGCCATAATGGCGCCGGAGCCGTACTCCATCAGCACGAAATTGGCCACCCAGATGGGGACCGGGTCGCCGGTGAGGGGATGGATGGCACGCAGGCCGGTATCCATCCCCTTCTTTTCCATGGTGGCCATGGCCGCCTCGGCCACGCCGGCATGGCTGCATTCCTCAACGAAGGCTGCCAGTTCCGGGTTGTCCGCGGCCAGCTCCCGGGTTAACGGGTGCTCCGGCGCCAGCCCCATGTAGCTCACACCGAACAGGGTGTCCGGACGGGTGGTGTAGACGGTGAGGGTTTCGTCCCTGCCTTCCACCGGAAATTCCAGTTCCACACCTTCCGATCGCCCGATCCAGTTGCGCTGCATGGCACGCACCTGGTCCGGCCAGCCATCCATGGCGTCCAGCGACTCCAGCAACTCATCCGCATAGGCGGTGATCTTCAGGAACCACTGCGGGATCTCGCGCCGCTCCACCGGCGCTCCGGAGCGCCAGCCCTTGCCGTCCACCACCTGTTCGTTGGCCAGCACGGTCTGGTCCACCGGATCCCAGTTCACCGTGGCGGTCTTGCGGTAGACCAGGCCCTTCCGGTACAGCCGGATGAAGAACCACTGCTCCCAGCGGTAGTACTCGGGATCACAGGTGGCCAGTTCACGGGACCAGTCGTAACCGAACCCAAGCTGCTTCAACTGGTTGCGCATGTACGCGATGTTCTGCCGGGTCCACTGCGCCGGCGGCACCTTGTTCTGCATGGCCGCATTCTCGGCCGGCAGGCCGAAGGCATCCCAACCCATGGGCTGGAGTACGTTGCGCCCCTTCATGCGCTGGTAACGGCTGATCACGTCGCCAATGGTGTAATTGCGCACGTGCCCCATGTGCAGCTTGCCGCTGGGGTAGGGGAACATGGACAGGCAGTAGTACGGCTCCCGGTCCGGATCCTCCTGCACGCGGAAGCTCCCCTGCTCCTCCCAGTAGCGCTGTGCCTGGGCCTCGATCTGGTCCGGTCTGTAAGTTTCTTCCATAGGACAAACGAACTCGATGCTGATCAACGGGCGCGATGGAAAGAGGGGATTATACGGGAATGTCCGCGCCCTGTGGTGTCTGCGGCCGTCCCGGCATGCATAATGGGGGCAGCCAGGTTCAGATTGAGAGGAGCGCCGCATGGCCGACGACCGGGAAAAGCACCATACCAAGGCCTATGAACGCATGCTGGAGCGCGTCACCGAGGCGATGGAACAGGCCGAGGAGAAGGCGCGTCCGCGTTTACGGGAAGCGCTGGAACGCGCCCGCAAACGGGCTGTGGAGCTGGGCGAGCTGTCCACTGAGGAAGCGGAACGGATCGCCGATTACGTCCGCCGGGACGTGGAGGATGCTGCCCAGTACCTGAGCCGCAATCAGGAGGATCTGGCCGGCTGGTTCCGCATGGACATGCAGCTTCTGGAGAACTGGCTGCTGGATCGCTTCGCGTTCATCGCCGACCGGACGCGCCTGGAACTGCTGGAGCTCCGCGCCAACCTGGAACGTGCCGCGCACTGGCATACCGGCGAGATCACCGGGCCGGGGGAGCTCCGGTGCGAGAGCTGCGGCAAGATCCTGCGCTTCGCGAAGGCGGGCCATATACCGCCGTGCCCCACCTGCAGCCACACCCGCTTCGAGCGCATTACACGTGAGACCGGGGAATCCGCGGAGTAACCCGGCGCAAGGCCAGGGAAGCGCTGATCTATTCCCATGGCGCTCAGGCGGAGCGCCGTTCTGTCCACCGCAGCCCGGCCGCGGCAAGCAGCATCAGGCTCATCAGGCCCAGCACCGGGGCATCGCCCCAGCGGATATAAGGCGTGGTGCCCTTCCGGGGGGTGACCTCCACCAGCAGCGCGTCCACGACAAACTGGGGAGCCCGCGCCGTCACCCGACCCCGGGGGTCCACCGCCGCGGTAATACCCGTGTTGGTGGAGCGCACCAGCGGCCTCCCGGTTTCCAGGGCGCGCATTCGCGCCTTCTGGAAATGCTGATGGGGGCCCACCGACCCCCCGAACCAGGCATCGTTGGAGACGTTCACCAGCACCGTGGCCTCCGGCAGGAAGTCCCGCACCTGGCCGGGAAAGGTGATTTCGTAGCAGATGAAGACCGCCATGGGCTGATCCCCGAGACGCAGCGTGTTGGCCCGCCAGCCCGGCGTGAAATCGGCAATGGGGGCCCCGAACACGTCCAGCAACCCGCCGAAGGCATTCCTGAACGGGACGTACTCCCCAAACGGCACCAGGTGCCGCTTGTGATAGAAGTCGATCTCGGTGCCCAGGGACACCACGGAGTTGTAGACACTGTTGGATTCGCGATCCCAGGCGGGAAGGCCGATCAGCAGATCGCTGCCCCGGTTCTCCGCCTCCGCCGCCAGCGGTGCCAGATAATCGGACACCACCTGGTGGTAGAAAGCGGGAACCGCCGTCTCCGGCCAGATGATGACGTCCGCACCCCAGAAGCGGGTCGTCAGCCGTTCGTAGCGGGCCATGATGGCCTCGCGATTCTCGGGCAGCCATTTTTCATCTTGCGGCACGTTCCCCTGCAGCAGGGCGATGCGCACCGGCTCACCGGCAGGCTCCGTCCAGTCCCGCGCGACAACGGCCCCGAGCAACAGGCTGCCGACCACTGCCAGCGCGAACACACCGGCGCTGAGCCTCCCCGGATTCAGCATGGTCCAGGCCAGGAGCCCGGCAAGCACGGCCAGCACCAGGCTGAGTCCCAGCGCGCCGACCACCGGCGCCAGGCCGGAGAGCCAGGTGTCCGTCTGGCTATAGCCGAGCTGGATCCACGTGGTGCCGGTGAACAACCAGCTCCGTACCCATTCAACAAGCAGCCAACAGGCCGGCAGGGCCACCACCAGCGCGGGCAGATCGCCACCGGGGCGCAAACCGTACCAGATCCGGGCCACGCACCAGATGAGCAGTCCGAACGCCAGCGCAAGCACCACGCAGAACACCAGGGCCACCCACGGCCCGCCCCCGAATTCGCCGACGCTGACGTAGATCCAGTGCCCGCCGGCCCCGAAATAGCCCACCCCGTACCAGTACGCCGCCCAGAGACCCAGCCGCCGCGGCGCACGCGCCAGGATCGCGAACAGCACGGCAGGCGAGATCACCGCCACCCAGGCCTGGTGCAGCGGTGCGAAAGCCAGTGGGATCAGCGCCCCCGCCAGTACGGCGGCAAGCAGGACCCATCGGCTGGCAAACCAGCCCTGTGTACGCGTGTGAGGGAAGGTCATTGCGGCTGGGAATACACGCCCTCGGACTCCGGCGGCAGTTCGCTGACCATCAGCAGATGGATGCGGCGCGAGTCGGCCCGAATCACCTCGAAACGCTGATGGCCGATGACCACGGATTCGCCCCGGCGCGGCACGTGACCGAAGTGATGAGCCACCAGGCCGCCGATGGTATCGAACTCCTCATCACTGAATCCGGTGCCGAAGTGTTCGTTGAAATCCTCGATGGGGGTTAGCGCCTTGACGATGCTGCTGCCCTCACGTTGGCTGAGTATGTAGCTGTCCTCGTCGAAATCATGCTCGTCATCGATCTCGCCCACAATCTGCTCGAGCACGTCCTCGATGGTCACCATGCCGGCCACGCCGCCGTATTCGTCCACCACGACGGCAAGGTGATTCCGACTGCTGCGGAATTCCTTGAGCATGACATCCAGGCGCTTGCTTTCCGGCACGAACAGCGCCGGGCGCATGAGCTCACGCATATTGAAACGCCCGTTGCCGCCCTCGGCGACGTAGCGCAGGAGATCCTTGGCGATCAGGATGCCGATGACGTCGTCACGGCTCTCCCCCACCACCGGAAACCGGGAGTGGCCGGATTCGATCACCGGAGCCAGCAGTTCGGCGGGCTCCGCATCCCGGCGCAGGACCACCATCTGGGAGCGGGGGATCATGATATCCCGCACCTGCATCTCCGAGACGTGTAGCACCCCCTCGATCATGGCCAACTGGTCGAAATCCAGCAGTCCGCGCCCTTGTGCATCCCGGAGCACGCCCACCAGGTCTTCCCGGTCCCTGGGTTCCCCGGACAGCGCCTGGCCAATGCGTTCCAGCCAGGTGCGTTGACTTCCGTTACTAGATCGGTCCTCGCTCATGCGTTGTCGTTGCCGTTCCACCAAGAAATCAGGCGTGAAGCGTCGATCTCCGGGGAGACCCACGCTTCACGCTTGATCACTTGTGTGCCGAAGCCGGAACAGTCTAGCAGCCTCCACTACCGATGATGAATCCGGTTTGGGAACCACGGTGCCTCGGGCGGGACGCCTCCGGGCACGGTGTCTTGAGCATACTACAGGGGATTCTGACCGTAGGGATCCGGAAAACCCAGTGCCGCCAGCACCCGTCGTTCCAGTACCTCCATCTCCTCCGCTTCCGCGTCCTCCTGATGATCATAGCCCAGCAGGTGCAAAATGCCGTGCACCGTGAGATGCGCCCAGTGGGCATCCGGCGCCTTGCCCTGCCCGGCGGCCTCCCTCAGCACCACCGGGACGCAGATGGCCAGATCACCGAGGATGGGGAGTTCCAGCCCGGGCGGCGGCTCAAAGGGAAAGGACAGCACGTTGGTGGCGTAGTCCTTACCACGGTAATCGCGGTTGAGGGCACGCCCCTCGTCCTCGTCCACCAGACGAATGACCAGCGCGGCGTGCCCCCCACGACCGGACAGCGCGGCTTCAGCCCATCGGCGGAATGCGGCCTCGTCGGGGAGTCCGGGGGCTTCGGAGGCGTATTGAACGTCCAGATCGAGGATCATGGCCTGCAGGTCGCGCTGAACTGAACCGGGAACGCGATCAACTTGCGCGTCCTGCCCCGTGTCCCGCAACTCAGGTTCGTTGTCCTTGTGAGCGGGGGAGCCGCCGCCTTGGCCGGAACGCGGACGGGACCCCACAAAGGTAACGAGCCTGTGTTACGGGACACTAGTTTTCCGTGGTATGCCGTTCATAGGCCTGCACAATGCGCTGCACCAGAGGGTGGCGCACCACATCGGCTGCCGTGAAGAACGTGAAACTCACCCCATCCACGTCCTTGAGGATCTCGATGGCCTGACGCAGGCCCGAGGGCGTGCCCCGGGGCAGATCCACCTGGGTCACATCACCGGTGACCACCGCCGTTGAGCCGAAACCGATCCGGGTGAGGAACATCTTCATCTGTTCCAGGGTGGTGTTCTGCGCCTCGTCAAGAATAATGAACGAACTGTTCAGTGTGCGACCGCGCATGTACGCCAGCGGAGCCACCTCGATCACGTTGCGTTCGATGAGCTTGCCCACCCGCTCGAAGCCCAGCATCTCGAACAGGGCGTCGTACAGCGGACGCAGGTACGGATCCACCTTCTGGGCCAGGTCGCCGGGCAGGAAGCCCAGCCGCTCGCCCGCTTCCACCGCCGGGCGCACCAGCACCAGGCGGCGCACCTGCTCCGTCTCCAGCGCGTGCACGGCGGCGGCCACCGCCAGGTAGGTCTTTCCGGTACCGGCGGGGCCGATGCCGAAGTTCAGGTCGTTGCTCAGAATATTCTGCAGGTAGGTCTGCTGGTTCGGTCCCCGACCCCGGATCTCCGCCTTCCGGGTGCGGACCACCACCTCCTGCGGAACGGGCCGCTCGACCTGCATGCGGGCCTCCACCCCGGAATGCTGCAGATGGAGATGCACTTCCTCCGGCGACAGTTCCTCGGTGGCGGTGGCCCGATAGAGCGCCTGCAGCACCGCCTCGGCGGCCTTGACCGCCGGCGTGTCGCCGATCACGCGGAAGCGGTGCGCCCGATTGGAGATCTCCACCCCCAACCGGCGCTCCACCTGGCGCAGGTTTTCATCGAACTGTCCGCAGAGATTGGCCAGCCGCTGGTTGTCGGCAGGTTCCAGGGTGAAATCCAGGGAATCGGGGTGTTCGCTGTTCAAGACTGCTCCTGAGGCCCGGGTTCAGGCGGTGGCGGCGTCGGCATCAAGCCGGTCGTCGTCCAGCTCCACCAGTTCGCCGCGCAGCGAATGCGGCATGGCCTCGGTAATACGTACCCTGACAAAATGTCCGATCAGCCGGCGGTGACCGGGGAAATTCACGACGCGGTTATTGCTGGTCCGGCCCGCAATCTCATTATCGTCCTTGCGGGAGACACCATCCACCAGCACACGTTGTACGCTGCCCACCATGCCCTGGCTGATGCGCCGGGCATTGGTTTCCAGTGCCGCCTGCAGGCGCTGCAGACGCTGTTTCTTCACCTCCATGGGGGTGCTGTCGGCCAGCTCTGACGCCGGCGTGCCCGGGCGCGGACTGTAGATGAAGCTGAAGGAATGGTCGAAACCGATCTCCTCAACCAGCTCCATGGTTTCCTCGAAACTCTCGTCGTCCTCGCCGGGGAATCCCACGATGAAATCCGAACCGATGCTGATGTCAGGGCGGATCTCCCGCACACGGCGGATCTTGTCCTTGAACGCGTCGATGGTGTGGCCCCGCTTCATCAGCTTGAGAACGAAGTCCGATCCGCTCTGCACCGGCAGGTGCAGATGGTCCGCCAGCTCCGGCACCTCCCGGTAGGCCTCGATCAGGCTGTCGGAGAACTCCACCGGATGGGAGGTGGTGTAACGGATGCGCTCGATCCCGTCGATGGCGGCCAGGAAGTTCACCAACAGCGCCAGGTCGGCCACCGTGCCATCGGCCATGTCGCCCTGGTAGGCGTTCACGTTCTGGCCCAGAAGGGTCACCTCCCGCACCCCCTGTTCCGCCAGTTCCGCCACTTCGGCGATCACATCGTCGAAGGGCCGGCTGATTTCCTCGCCCCGGGTATAGGGCACCACGCAGAAGCTGCAGTACTTGCTGCACCCTTCCATGATGGAGACGAACGCCGTAGGGCCCTCCGCCCGGGCCTCGGGCAGGCGATCGAACTTCTCGATCTCGGGAAAGGAGACATCCACCTGGGGTCTGTGGGTTTCCACTACCCGGTCATACATTTCCGGTAGCCGGTGCAGGGTCTGCGGACCGAACACCAGATCCACATAGGGCGCACGCTTCTGCAACGCCTCACCTTCCTGACTGGCCACGCAGCCGCCCACGCCGATCACCAGGTCCGGGTTGGCATCCTTCAGCGGCTTCCAGTGACCGAGCTGCGAGAACACTTTCTCCTGGGCTTTCTCGCGAATGGAGCAGGTGTTCAGCAGAATCAGATCGGCCTCCTCGGGCGTGTCCACCCGCACGAAGCCGCGCTCGGCGCCCAGCACGTCCGCCATCTTCGCGGAATCGTACTCGTTCATCTGGCAACCGTGTGTCTTTACATAAACCCGGCGTGTCATTGGCAAGCTGCGAACCCTGGTAGGATGTAACCCCGGTGCGCCAGACGACGCACCGACAATACTGTGGCTGGCTGGGGAACGCGATCAGCGTTTCCCTGAGCCGGCGAAGGGTAACGCCAGCGCCGGCGAACTTCAACTCCGGCAGAGAGTTACGGGACGAGACATGAATCACGAGAACTACTGGACACAGCGCTGGGCGGAACAGAAAACGGGCTGGGACCGGGGCGACGTCAGCCCGGCGCTGCAACACTGGTTCGGCGGGCTGGAGCGGTTGCCTGAACGCATCCTGGTGCCCGGTTGCGGCAGCGGCTACGAGGTGGAATGGCTGGCCCGCCACGGCGCCGCCGTCACCGCGGTGGACATTGTCCCGGCACCGTTGGACGCCCTGCGCCAGCGCCTGGCCGGGCAGGGGCTGCATGCGGAACTGGTGCTGGACGACCTGTTCCAATGGGAGCCCGACCGCCCCTTCGACGCCATCTACGAACAGACCTGTCTGTGTGCGATCACCAAGGATCAGCGTCAGGCCTATGCGGAACGCCTGCACCGCTGGCTGAAGCCCGGCGGCACGCTGTATGCGTTGTTCGCTCAAACACCGTGGCGCAATGGTCCGCCCTGGCATTGCGACCTGACAGAGATGCGGCGGGAGTTGTTCACGGCGGACCAGTGGGTATGGCCCGAGCAGGCCGATTTCACCGTACCCCACGAAGCCGGGTTTCAGGAACAGGGATACCGACTGGTCAGGCGGAACGGGGCCGCCGAACCCGCCTGACAGACACCCCTACCGTAAAGAAATGCAAAACCGTCGCGCCAGGCCCCGGGGGCGGCCCCGGGCTGTGGCATCATGATCCCCGGTGGAATCATTCCGGCGCGCGCCTCGTGCCGCCGGGCGGAAGTCGGGTGGGACGGAACATGAGCAGACTGGCGTGGCTTGTACTGGCTGTGGCGATCATCGCGGGCGCCGGCTGGTGGTGGCTCCACGGCGATGAGGTGGGGGAAATCACCGGCCCGGCACTCACCGGCCAGCAACGGGCGGTGGCAGTGGAGGTGGCGCCGGTCAGCCACGGCCCCATCCGCCAGTGGACCAGTTTCACCGGCTCGCTGACGGCGGCGGCCCAGTTCGATGTTTCAACACGCATCGGCGGGCGCCTGGAGGAGCTGCTGGCGGATCTGGGGGACACGGTGGAGCGGGGTCAGGTCATCGCCAGACTGGACGATGAGGAAGTCACCCAGGATCTGGCCCAGGCCCGTGCCGAACTGGCCGTGGCACGGGCCAACCTGGCGGAGGCAGAGGCTTCCCTGGAAGCGGCGCGGCGCTCCCTGGGCCGGATACAGGAACTACGGGAGCAGCGCGTCGCATCCCAGGCGGAGCTGGATGCCGCGGCCACCGATGTCCGGGCCCACGAGGCCCGGGTGGACCTGGCCCGCTCCCAGATCGCACAACGGGAAGCCGCCCTCCGCACGGCGGAAATCCGCCTGTCCTACACCACCGTGCGCGCCACCTGGCAGGGAGCCGACGACACGCGGCTTGTCGCGGAACGCTACGCCGACGAAGGCACCATCCTGCAGGCCAACAATCCCATTGTCTCCCTGGTGGCCCTGGATCCGCTGCGGGCGGTGGTCTTCGCCACCGAGGCCGACTACATGAGACTCCATACCGGTCAGGCGGCGGAGATCACCAGCGATGCCCTGCCCGGCAGGCGGTTTGCAGGCGAGATCCAGCGGCTGGCCCCTGTCTTCCGTGAGGCTTCCCGTCAGGCGCGGGTGGAGATCCGGGTTCCCAACGTTGACGGCCTGCTCAAGCCCGGGATGTTCGTTCAGGCACGCATCCAGGTGGATGCCCGGGACCGGGCCCAGCGCATTCCCCTGGACGCCCTGGTGGAGCGGGACGGACGGCGCGGCGTGTTCCTGGTGGCACATGAGGCCGACACGGCCCGCTGGGTGCCGGTGGAAACGGGACTGCGCGAGGACGATTACGTGGAGATCCGCCAACCGTCGCTGGAGGGCCGGGTGGTGACGCTGGGACAGCATCTGCTGGCCGACGGGGGACGGGTCAGCATTCCCGGCGACAACGGGGCCCGGCAATGAACATCGCCGGCTACACCGTCGGCCGGCCGGTCTTCACCTCCATGATCACGCTGATCGTGGTGACCCTGGGGGTGTTCGCACTGGGCCGCCTGCCCATCGATCTGCTGCCGGACATCACCTATCCCACCTTGACTGTCACCACCAGCTATGAAAACGCCGGCCCGGAGGAGGTGGAACAACTGATCACCCGCCCGGTGGAGGAGGCGGTGTCGGCCGTTCCCGGCGTGGAGGAAGTCAGTTCCACCTCCTCCGAGGGCAACAGCAATGTGCGGGTCTCGTTCAGTTGGGGTACGAACCTGGATGAGGCCACAAACGAGGTCCGAGATCGCCTGGACCGGATTATCGGCAACCTGCCGGATGAGGCCGACCGCCCGCGGGTGCGAAAATTCGATACCGCCATGGCGCCCATCCTGCTGCTGGGCGTGTCCAGTCAACTGGACCCCATCGAGGCCCGCCAGATCATTGATGACCGCATTCGGCCGCGCCTGGAGCGGGTTCCGGGCGTGGCCGCGGTGGACGTCTGGGGCGGCCTGGAGCGGGAGATCCGGGTGGAGGTGGATATGGACCGCCTGCTGGCCTTCGGACTGGGACTGGACAGCATCCGCCAGTCCATCCGGGACGCCAATGTGGTGGTGCCGGCGGGGGAGATCCAGGCCGGGCGCTTCGACGTGCGCCTGCGCACCCCGGGGGAGTTCCGCAGCCTGGAGGAGGTCGGCGCCACCGTTCTGGACGTGCGCGACGGCGCCCCGATCCACCTCAATCAGGTGGCCCGGATTCGCGACACACACCAGCGGATCACGCGCATCATCCGCCTCAACGGCGAGCCGGGTGTGCGCCTGGCGGTCCGCAAACAGTCGGACGCCAACACCGTCCAGGTGGCGGACGCGGTCAAGCGTGAGCTGGCCAGCCTGAACCGGGATTTCCCACAGTTCAACATCGTGGCCGCCGTGGACAACGCCCGCTTCATCGAGCGCTCCATCGCCAACGTCAGCCGCTCCATCCTCTACGGCGGCACACTGGCCGTTCTGGTGCTGCTGTTCTTCCTGCGCAGCATTCGCAGCACACTGGTGGCGGCCACCGCCATCCCCGTTTCGGTCATCGCCACGTTCATGTTGATTCACTTCGGTGGTTTCACGCTGAACCTCATGACGCTTGGCGGTCTGGCCCTGGGTGTGGGTCTGATGGTGGACAATGCCATTGTGGTGATCGAGAACATTACCCGCCACCGCAGCGAACGCGGCACAACGGCGAATGCGGCCGCCGTGAGCGGCACCGGAGAGGTGACCCCCGCGGTGATTGCCAGCACACTCACCACCATGGCCATTTTTCTACCCATGTTCTTTGCCCAGGAACTGGCCGGCGTCCTGTTCCGGCAACTGGCCTTCGTGGTGGCCTTCGCCCTGTTCTGCTCCCTGCTGGTTGCGCTCACCCTGGTGCCCATGCTGATGGCCCGGTGGGGGGAGCGCCGACACCCTCCTCCCTCGCCAATCCGGCGGCTTGCAGGCGCCTGTGGAACCATCGTGCAACGACTGGAAGACGTGCATCAGCGAGCGCTGGGCTGGACCCTGAACCACCGGGCGTCGGCCCTGGGGCTGGGAGCCCTGACGCTGATAGGAGCCCTCGCCCTGGTGCCGCACCTGGGCAGCGAGTTCATGCCCCCCACGGATGAGGGCGAACTGCGCATCTCCATCGAGATGGAACCCGGTACGCGCCTGGATGTGCTGGACCAGCGTGTGCGACACATCGAGACACTGCTCCGGGACGCGGTTCCGGAAACCGAGCACATGATCGTCAGCGTCGGCGCCTCCGGCTTCCGTGCTTCGTCCCCCGCGACCGCCGCGATCCAGATCCAGTTATACGGTCTGGACCGCCGCAGCCGCTCCAGTGAACAGATCGCCGCCGCGCTGCGCCCGGTGCTTGCCGGGATCCCGGGCACCACGGTGCGGGTGCGTGCCAGCCAGGGCATGGTGATGCGCGGCCTGGGAACCGAGGAAGGCGAACGACTGGCCGTGGAGGTGCGCGGCTTCGAGCTGGATGTGCTGGATCGGCTGTCCGCCGACGTGGCCGCGCTGCTGCGGGACGTGGATGGCATCACCGATGTGCGCCTGGCCCGGGAGGAAGGCATGCCCCAGCAACTGCTCCGGATCGACCGCCGTCGGGCGGCGGACCTGGGAGTGAGCGTGGCGGACGTGGCCCGGACCGTGGAAACCGCCATTGCCGGCAGCAGCGCGGGACAATTCCGGGACGCGGGCAGCGAACACCGCATCTGGGTCCAGTTACGGGACGCCGAACAGATGGATCTCGACGATATTCTCAACCTCACCCTGCCCGGCCGCAACGGCGAACCGGTGGCACTTCGGAATCTCGTGCGCTTCGAGACGGGCACTGGGCCGATCCAGATTTTCCGCAAGGAGCAGCAGCGAATGAACACCGTCTCCGCCAACATTGCCGGGCGTGATCTCGGTTCGGTGGTGACCGACGCACGGGCGCGCCTGGCGGAACTCCCCTTGCCCCGCAACGTGGATCTGACCTTCGCCGGGGACTATGAGGAACAGGAAGCGGCCTTCAGCGAGCTGGGCCTGGCCCTGCTGCTGGCGGCGGCGCTGGTCTACATGGTCATGGCCAGCCTGTACGAATCGCTCCGCGACCCCCTCATCGTCATGTTCGCGGTGCCGTTGGCCGCCATCGGCGTGGTGCTCATGCTCCTGGTCACCGGCACCACGCTCAACGTCCAGTCCCTGATCGGCTGCATCATGCTGGTGGGCATCGCGGTCAACAACGCTATTCTCCTGGTGGACCAGAGTGCGCGTCTTCACCGGGGCGACGGCGCATCGGTCCGGGATGCGGTGATGGAAGCCGCACGCCGGCGCCTTCGCCCCATCCTGATGACCTCGCTCACCACCATCCTGGCGCTGATGCCGCTGGCCCTGGGTTGGGGTGAGGGTGGCGAGGCCCAGGCACCGATGGCCCGGGCCGTGATCGGCGGCCTGCTGAGCTCCACGGTGATCACGCTGCTTCTCATTCCGGCGCTGTACACGCTGGTTCACCGCGACCGGATGCACAAACCCGCAGCCCAGGAACCTGCGACATGACCGGACACCGCCCTGCGCTGATACCGCTTGCCGCCATCCTGCTCACCCTGTGCCAGCCCCTGTCCGCAGCGGACCCGGACGTGGACAGTCTGGACCCCATGGTCCCCGGCAGCGGTCGCATGGCCACCGGCCTGGACCTTCAACTGCCCGCCGACTGGCGCCCGGACGAGAGCCCCCAGCGGCATGAACCGCTGGCACTGACGGTGGAGAACGCGGTCTTCCTCAGCCTGCGCCACAACCGCTCCCTGAACGTCCAGCAACTGGAGCCTGTCATGGCCGGCACTTTCGAAGCCGTGGAACGCGCCCGCTTCGATCCCGCCCTGTTCGGCGAACTCTCCGTCGGGCGCGATCGCACGGTGCGTCAGCCGGTGGAAACCGACCAGCAGCCGTTCCAGCAACGCTCCGAAACGGAGCGGCTGGAGCTGGGCATCCGCCAGGAACTCCCCACCGGCACCGAGCTTCAGCTCAGCCTGGCCGGCGTGCGCCGGGATTCCAACCGGGCCGTGGAACAGTACGATACGCGGGCCGGGCTCAGCCTGACCCAGGCCCTGCTACGTGGTGCCAGCATCGAATCCAACCTGGCCCAGCTACGCCAGGCCCGGCTGGACACGCAAGCCTCCATCTACGAGCTGCGCGGCTTCTCGGAGGCACTGGTCTCCGACGTGGAAACCGCCTATTGGGAGTATGTCCTGGCGCGGCAGCGCACCCGGATTTTCCAGGAGGCCCTGTCGGTGGCGGAACGGCAGTTGAACGACACCCTGCGCCGCATCGAGGTGGGTGATCTGCCGGAAACCGAGGAGACGGCGGCCCGGGCCGAGGTGGCCCTGCGCCGCCAGGGACTGATCAATGCCCAGAGCCAGAGCGAACGTGGACGGCTTGAACTGCTCCGGCTGATGAACCCGCCGGGTAGTGACTGGGACCAACCCCTGGAACCGCTGGATGAGCCGGAACTGCCGGAACTGCCCCAGGATGATGTCACCGCCTACCTGCTGCTGGCGCAGCGTCTGCGACCGGACCTGAACGAGGCACGCCTGCGGGTGCAGCGGGGTGAACTGGAGGTTGTGCAGACCCGGAACGGCCTGCTACCCAGACTGGATCTCTTTCTCACGCTGGGGAAATCCGGCTACGCCGACTCCTTCGGCGCCGCCGCCCGGGACATGGACGGCCCCGGCTATGATCTGCAGGCCGGCCTCCGCTTCGAGGCCCCGCTGGGCAACCGTGCCCCCCGGGCCACACAGCAGCGTGCCGAGCTGGGCCGCCAGCAGGCGGTGGAAAGCGTGGCCAACATGACCCAGCTGGCGGCACTGGACGTGCGCGTCGCCTGGCTGGAAGTGGAACGCAGCCGACAGCAGATCACGGCAACCCGGGCCACCCGGGCGTTGCAGCAGGAGGTGCTGCGGGCCGAGGAAGCCCGCTTCCGCGTGGGCGCCACCACGGCACTGAACGTGGCCCAGGCACAGCGGGACCTCCTGGAAAGCAGATTGGAGGAAGTGGAAACCATGGTGGCCTACCGTCTGGCCCTGATCGACCTGTACCGGCAGAGCGGGACGCTGCTCATGCGCCGCGGGATTGCCGCACCCGGCCATACCGAGGTGATTCTGCGGTAGCCACCGCCTGCAAGGGCCAGCCCTGGCCCACCGGGCAGCGGATCCACCCCGGCGGGCCGGGCGCCGCCAGGCCGGGAGGCGGGGTCACCGCAGCGGCCAGCCTCCCGGCCCTTGGTCAGGCGCCGGTCTTTTCGGCAACGATCCGCTGGTAATCGTCCTCCCAGAAGAATTTCTCTTCCCCGAAAGCCGGCTTGAGATGATTCAGCCAGGTGGCCTCCGGATCGTACTTGGCGAAGAACGGCCGCTGCACCCATTCCGGGTTGCGTCCCTGAATGAAGCGCAACACGAACACCTTCTCTCCGTGGACCTCGGTGACACCCTGGATCTCCACCTTGCCCGGATCGGCGCTCATGGACGGGCCACGGGCGGTCCGCCCCAGGCCGGACACCTGCTGCATGGCCTGGCGGTACACATCCCAGGCACGGGCCAGCGGCACCTCGAAATACCTGCGGGCGCCGGTATCGCGCTCCACGAACATGTAATAGGGAATAATCCCCAACCGCACCTGTTCGCGCCACATCCGGGCCCAGGCATCGGCATCGTTGTTGATGTGGTTGAGCAGCGGACCCTGTGAACGGATCTCAGCGCCGGTATCCCGTATGCGGCGGATCGCCTCCCGCGCCACATCGGTGGACAGCTCCTGAGGGTGGTTGTAATGGGCCATGAGCGCCACATGCTTGCCACTGGCCACCAGGCGTTCCAGCAGGCGCAACAACGCATCAGCGTCCTTGTCGGAGACGAACCGCTGGGGCCAGAATGTCAGAGCCTTGGTGCCGATGCGCACCGTCTGCACATGGTCCAGCCCGGCCTCCATCAGGGGCTCCAGGTACTGAGCCAGGTTCTTGGTCTTCATCACCATGGGGTCGCCGCCGGTCAGCAGCAGATCGCTGACTTCCGGCTGGTGATGCAGATACGCGATGAGCTGATCCGCCTCGTTGGAGGCGAAACGCAGATCCTTGTCGCCCACGAACTGCGCCCACCGGAAACAGAAGGTGCAGTAGGAATGGCAGACCTGACCCTGGCTGGGGAAGAACAGCACGGTTTCACGGTATTTGTGCTGCATGCCCTCCAGCTTCTCGCCACCTTGTCGGGGGACGTTCAGGTCCATCTGCCCGGCCGGATGCGGATTCAGCTCGTTGCGGATCTCCCACGCCACGCGCTGGACCTCTGCCCGGTCGGCATCCCGTCGCAGGACATCCGCCATGCGATCAAAATGCTCCGGCGCCAGCATACCCCGCTGCGGGATGGTGAGCTGGTAGATCGGGTCGTCAGGAACCTTGTCCCAGTCGATCAACTCATTCAGCACGTACTCGTTCACCCGGAATGGCAGGACGTTCGCCACCACCCGCATGGCGAAACGCGCCTCTTCCGACATGCGCTGAATGCCGGGAATCTGATCCATGTTCCGGGTGGTGAACACCTGGAAACGACGCGGCTCCAGCACGTTCTCGCCCCTCGGGGTCTGCAGTTGTATGGACTGATTCACGGGCACGTCCTCCCTATGGCTTTCCGTTGTGGGCCTGCTGCGGCGTCGGCTTCCCCGACGATCAGGCCTGTGCCGATCGTCTAACCCAGAAACATCCTTGATTCGCCCTTTCAGAAATCGGGCATCGAGACGGTTCCGTCGATCCGGAACCTGGCCGGGCGGATGGCGCCGACCGACGGCCGCATCAGACGGCGCCGGAGCAACCAATAATGATAATGTGTCGCCCAAGTATAACACCGGAAACCGCCGGGGCTAAACGACGGGAAAACCTGAATAATTCCCCGACATCCCGGCGGCCTCCGATGCCAGGCCTTGCAAGGGAAGCACTGATTTATTCGCATGGTGCTCTGCGGAGCCCTTCGAGCGCGCTGCGTTGGCGTTCCTGACAAGGTCTCCAGTGGCAACGGGGGGACGCCGCGCCACCGGATTGGCAATCAACGGAGGCCGGGGTCGCCGCGTCGATGGCGTGGAACCCGTGGAGGTGCCCGGGGTAGAGGCCGGAGGCCCGGGGGCCACCGACTCAGGCATACTACTAGCCTGGCGGGGGCCACGATGATGCCGTTGCGGCGAACGGCACCCGGGCCACCATCCAGCGGTGAGCATCAGGCAAGCGGCACCGCTGTGCCGGGGCCGCCGGCGCGGCAATGAGAACCCGTTTCCCGCGTTTCAGGCGCTATAATCCCGCCTTTTGTCCGGGGAACTGCCACGGAGCCACAGGGTTTGGAACTGACCAACCAGATCATCTTTGTCGCCGGTCTGCTCTTCCTGGCCAGCATCCTGGCCAGCGTGGTGTCCAGTCGCATTGGCGCCCCGCTGCTGCTGGTGTTCCTGGTCATCGGCATGCTGGTCGGCGAACAGGGCCCCGGCGGCGTGGTGTTTGACGATTACCAGACGGCACACCTGATCGGGACGCTGGCACTGGCGGTGATCCTGTTCGACGGTGGATTGCGCACCAAGGTGGAAAGCTTCCGCGTCGGGCTGCGCCCGGCCGTCACCCTGGCCTCCCTCGGGGTGGTGATCACCGTCGCCGCCACCGGCCTGATCACGGCCTGGGTTTTCGACCTGCCCCTGGTGGTGGGCCTGCTGATCGGCGCCATCGTCGGTTCCACCGACGCTGCCGCCGTGTTCTACCTGCTGCACGCCCATGGTCTGGAGCTGAAACAGCGCATTGGCGCCACGCTGGAGATCGAATCCGGCAGTAACGATCCCATGGCCATCTTCCTGACCATCGTGCTGGTGGAACTGGCACTGGGCCTGCATGACAACCCCGGACTGGACCTGCTGGTGGAGTTCCTCCTGCAGATCGGCCTGGGCGGCGTGGCCGGGCTCGCCGGCGGCGTGCTCCTTGGCTGGCTGCTGAACCGGATCCGGCTCACCCCCGGCCTGTATCCGCTGCTGGCCATCGCCGGCGCCTTGCTCCTGTTCGGACTCACCTCGATACTCAACGGCAGTGGTTTCCTGGCGGTCTACCTGGCCGGCATTGTCCTGGGCAACCGCAGGCTGCAGAGCGCCCAGAACATCCGCCGCTTTCACGATGGCATGGCCTGGCTCGCCCAGATTGTCATGTTCCTCATGCTCGGACTGCTGGTCACACCCAGCGACCTGGCGGTGGTGGCACCGGTGGCGCTGGTGGTGGCCGCGGTTCTTATCCTGTTGGCCCGACCGCTGGCGGTGGTCATCTGCCTGTTACCCTTCCGCTTCCCGTGGCGCGAGCAACTGTTTATCAGTTGGGTCGGCCTGCGGGGTGCCGTCCCCATCCTGCTGGGTCTGTTCCCGCTGCTGGCGGGCCTGGAGAACGCCGCCCTTTATTTCAACATCGCCTTTTTCGTGGTGCTGCTCTCGCTGGTGGTTCAGGGCTGGACGGTGGCGCCCCTGGCGCGCTGGTTACAGTTGGAAGTGCCCCCGCGTTCCCGCATCCTGCATCGCACCGAGCTGGATCTCCCCGGCCAGGCCGACTATGAGCTGGTGGTCTATACGGTGGAAGAGGACAGCCCTGCCATCTATCGCCCGATTCACCGGCTGAACCTCCCGAAAGGTTGCCAGGTGGCGATGCTGATCCGTAATGGACGACCGGTACCCCAACCGGAGCAGGAAGTACTGACGGCCGACGACGCCCTGTACCTGCTGACGCCGCCGGACAAGGTCACCGAGCTGGACAGGCTGCTGGTGGCCGAACACGGACCGGCACGGCTGGAGGAGCATGTGTTCTTCGGCGATTTCGTCATCAACGGCGAGACACCGCTGGTGGCCCTGGCCTCGGCATATGCCTTCCAACTC
Organism: Ectothiorhodospiraceae bacterium; assembly: GCA_020831885.1. Lineage (GTDB taxonomy): Bacteria > Pseudomonadota > Gammaproteobacteria > Nitrococcales > Aquisalimonadaceae > LSCE01. The sequence continues at coordinate 253,632 of JAFIFU010000001.1, read as the reverse complement.
CCGGAGGATGCCGACCCGCAGCAGACCATCGGCAGCTACCTGTACAATGTGTTCCGTAAACGCGCGGTGGTGGGTGACCGCGTGAACCTGAACAACGTGCAGTTCGTGGTGCGGGAGATCCAGGGCGACAGAATCGTACAGGTCGGTCTGAAGATCCGGCGCCCGGAACGCAAGAAACAGTGATCCCACGGGGTTGGACCGATGAGTGACGCACTGAGAGAACAGTTACTGAAGGCTGGCCTGGCGGACCAGAAGAAGCTCAAACAGACCAGGAAGGAACTGCAGCAGCAACGACAACAACAACGCAAGGGCGGCAAGAAGGCCAAGGCCGCCCCCACCGATCCGGAGAAGCAGCGACTGGTCGAGGAACGTCGCCGCAAGGCGGAGCGGGATCGGGCGCTGAACCAGCGGAAGGAAGCGGAGAAACAGCAGAAATCGGTCAAGGCACAGATCGAGGATCTGCTCAAACGCCACGCCCAGTCCATGCGGGACGGCGATATCCCCTTCCACTTCACCCAGGACAACAAGGTGCGGAAGCTGGAGGTCACGGCGGCACAGCAGCAGGCGCTCAGCGGCGGCACGCTGGCGATCGTGCGTTACGCCAGCCGTTACCATCTGGTGCCCACCGAGGTCACCGGAAAGTTGTTGGAGCGGGACCCCGCGCTGTTCGTCTACCGGGTGGAGCCCACCAGCGATACGCCGGAAGACGATGATCCATACCGGGACTTTCCGATCCCCGACGATCTGCAATGGTGACAGCCCATGGACGTGCGCGGTGAACCCGAAATGAAATCCCTGCTGGAACGCGCCCACGGGCTGCTGGCGCGGCTGGAACAGATCCTGCCGGCGCCGCCCGCCACCACCGACTGGGATGCCGCCATCGCCTTTCGCTGGCGACGGCGGGGCGGGTATGGCGGCCTGGAACCGGTGCGCCACCCCCATGAACTGCGCCCGGATCAGTTACGTAACGTGGACCGGCAACGGGAACTGCTGGAACGGAACACGCGGCAGTTCGTCAAGGGCCTGCCGGCCAATAATGCGCTGCTCTGGGGATCCCGGGGCACCGGCAAATCCTCCCTGGTGAAGGCGATGCTGAACGCGTACGCGGCGGACGGCCTCCGCCTGATCCAGGTGGACAAGGACGAGCTGGTGGACCTGCCGGATATCCTGGAACTGGTCTGGGACCGGCCCGAGCACTTCATCCTGTTCTGCGACGACCTCAGCTTCGAGGCCGATGACGGCAGCTACAAGGCGTTGAAGGCGGTCCTGGACGGTTCCGTGACCGCCGCTCCTGAGAACGTGCTGATCTACGCCACATCCAACCGCCGCCACCTGCTGCCCGAGTACCTGACGGAAAACGAGGAGGCCCGCAACATCGATGGCGAGATCCACCACGGCGAGGCGGTGGAGGAGAAGATATCCCTGTCCGAGCGCTTCGGCCTGTGGGTGTCATTTCATCCGTTCAGTCAGGATGCCTACCTGGATATCGTCTGGAGCTGGCTGCGGGAACTGGGTGCCGCCACTGATGACGTGGCCCGGATCCGCGAGGAGGCACTGCGTTACGCGCTGGGTCGGGGCTCGCGGAGCGGGCGGGTGGCCTGGCAGTTCGCCCGGGACTGGGCCGGCCGGCAGGGGCTGGAACAGGTACAGTTGCGCTGAGGCCGCGGGAGCGGATGGTTCCGTTGCGGACCTTCCGCCGCAAGGGTGCCGCCGCAGGCCTTAGCCACGGGATCCGTAGCGCTGCCGGAGGGTGCGTTTGTCCACTTTGCCGGCACCGGTGGTGGGCAGGCTGTCGATGAACTCCACGCGCCGCGGCACTTTGTATCCGGCCAGGCGTTCCTTCAGCCAGGCACGGAGCGTTTCCCCATCCGGGCGCTCCGTGCCGCGAAGAACCACCGCGGCGCAACCGACCTCCCCCCAGGTGTCATCCGGAATACCGAACACGGCCGCTTCGGCGATGGCGGGATGGGCATGCAGCACGCTCTCGATTTCCGCCGGGTACACATTCTCCCCGCCGGAGATGTACATATCCTTCACCCGGCCGACGACGGTGTACGCCCCGTCCGCATCCCGGCTGGCCAGGTCCCCGGTATGTAGCCAACCCTCGGCATCGATGGCTCCGGCAGTGGCTTCAGGGTTGTTCCAGTACCCCGGCGTGCGATGCGGCCCGCGGATCAGCAGTTCCCCTGCCTCCCCCACTGGCGGTTCACCCTCGCCGTCCAGGGCACGCAGCCGCACGTCCACATGAAACAGGGGGTAACCGACCGCTCCGGGCTTCCGGCGCACCTGCTCCGGCGGCAACCAGAAGGTGTTGGGGCCGGCCTCGGTGAGACCGTAGCCCGTCTTGAAATCCACGCCCCGCTCCCAGAAACGCTGGAACACCGGCATCGGGCAGGGCGCACCGCCGCTGATGACCAGCTTCAGTCGGGAAAAATCCACCGCATGCCAGCGCGGATGATTCTGCAACACGGTGAACATGGTGGGCACGCCGAAAAACAGGTTGGCGGCACCCTGCTCCACCAGGTCGAACACCTGATCCGGATCGAACCCCCTGCAGACGATGCTGCAGCCGCCGGCCTGGATCAGCGGTGACGTGAACACGTTGAGCGCACCGGTATGGAACAACGGTGCATTGAGAATCGCCGTGTCCTCCGGGCCGATACCCCAGCTCATCACTGTGTTCACCGCGTTCCAGGTGACGGTGCCGTGGGTGAGGATGGCCCCCTTGGGCAACCCGGTGGTGCCACCGGTATAGCAGATCACCCAAGGGGCGTCGTGGGTCATGGGCGGCATGGCGAACGGTTCATCCGGATGGGCATCCCGCTGGCCCAGGACATGATGGCCTTCGTCCACGGGCTGCTCCATAGCCACCCAGCGGACCACCGTCCGGCACTCCGGGCGTCCCATCAGTTGGCGGACGACATCGCCGAACTCGGCGCTGTAGCACAACACCGCCGGGGTCGCATCGGCGATGAGGGCGGCCAGCTCATCCACCGAAAGGCGCCAGTTCAGGTTCTGCAGAACGGCGCCGGTCTTATTGCAGGCGAACCAGAGATCCAGGTAGGCGAAACTGTTGCTGGCCAGGACCGCCAGCCGGTCGCCCTGTCTCAGCGCCAGCGCCTCATGCAGCCACCAGGCGGTGCGGTCCACCTCCTGATTCCAGTCCCGGTAACTGCGCCGCTCGCCGCTGCCCGCGTCCACCAGTGCCACCTGCTCCGGTGACAGATCGGCACGCCGTCGCAGCCAATCCACCGCCTGCGTCATGCATCACCTCGCCGAGAACATGAACCGGCTGTCATCGTAACGGATCCGGCGTCAACGGCAAACGCCGGCCAGCTCAATCGGGAAGGCCGAAGCGTTCCCGTACCGTCTTCTTGCTGAACTTGCCGGTGGAGGTCTTGGGGATCTCGTCGGCGAAGATGTAGTCATCCGGAAGCATCCAGCGGGCAAAGCGTTGCTCCAGAAAGGCGTTGAGTTCGGCCTTGTCCACCTGATCGCCCTGCTTGGGAACAACCACCGCCAGCGGTCGCTGTCCCCATTTCTCGTGGGGCACGGCGATGACCGTGGCCTCGGCCACGTCCGGATGACTCATGATGGCATTTTCCAGCTCCACGGAGCTGATCCACTCGCCGCCGGACTTGATCAGATCCTTGGTGCGATCCACCAGGCGGATGGACCCCATGGGATCAATACTGGCCACATCGCCGGTGCGCAGCCACTGGCCGTTGTCGGCGAACTTGTCGTTGCCGGCAGGCATGCCGTGATAACGGCCGGTCACCCAGGGTCCCCGCACCTGCAACTCGCCCACGGCTTCGCCGTCCCAAGGCGCTTCATTGCCGTCATCGTCAATCAGCCGCGCCTCCAGCAGCGGAGAGATGATCCCCATACGGGCCCGGCAGGCAAACTCCGCATCCTTGCCCCGGGCCGCCACCTCCGGCCGCACCGCCAGCGTGGTGGCCAGGGACTGGGTCTCCGTCATGCCCCAACCCTGGGACACATGGAGACCGTGGCGTTCGAAGCCGCGGATCTGGGCTTCCGGAATGGCGGAACCGCCCGAGAGCACTCTCAGGCCGGCGAGCTTCCAGCGCTCCGGTTCCGCATCCAGGGCCTGCAGCACCCCGAGCCAGATGGCGGGAACACCCGCCGTCAGGGTCACGCGCTCCTCGGCGAACAGGCGCAGCAGGCTCTCTGTATCCAGATGCGGCCCCGGCAGTACCTGGCGGGCACCCACCATGGCCGCGGCATACGGCAGGGACCAGCCGTTGGCATGGAACATGGGCACGACGGGCAAGGCGCTGTCATGGCAGGACAGGTTGATGGCGTCCGGCAGCGCCGAGGCCAGGGCCTGGATGCAGATAGACCGGTGGGAGTACATCACGCCCTTGGGCCGGCCGGTGGTGCCGGAGGTGTAGCACATGGCGGCGGCGGCCCGTTCGTCCTTCTCCACGTACTCGAAATCACCGCTGGCCCGGCTCAGGAAATCCTCATAACTGTCGTAGCCCGCCGGCACCGGTTCGCCGCTGAAGGGGACAACCAGCACCCGCTCCAGGTCCACCTGGTCACGGAACTGTTCATACAGGGGCAGCAGCACGTCGTCGACGATAAGAAAGCGGTCCTCCGCATGATTGACGATCCAGGCGATCTCGTCCGGATGCAGCCGCAGATTCAGGGTGTGAACCACCCCTGCCGCCGCCGGCACGCCATAGTACGCTTCCAGGTGGGCGTAATTGTTCCACATGAGCGTGGCCACCCGGTCGCCGGGGCGCAACCCCGCTGTCACCAGCATCTCCGCCAACGCTCGGGCACGGCGGTAGAAGTCGCCATAGGTGTAACGGTGGCGGCTGCGATCCGGACGCTGGGTCACCACCTCCACTCCCGAGAAAACCCGGCCGGCGCGCTCCAGCAACTGGTCCACCCGCAGCGGGGCATCCATCATGGTCGATTGCATTGAACGGTTCCTCCGCAAGGGACTGGCGCCGGTCAGACTCACCCGGCCTGCTGCCGATCCAGAGATGCGCGGGCCAGCCCCACCAGCAACGTGACGCCGTGGGGGATGATGCGATCATTGAAGTCGTAGTGCTGGTTATGCAAGCCGTGAGGGTGCGCGTCGTCGCCGGAGCCGACATGGATGTAGGCGCCCGGACACTCCGCCAGCAGGAAGGCGAAATCCTCGCTGCCCATGCTGGGCTTGTAGCCGGGTTCCAGGGCATCGGCGCCGAACCGGCTTTCAATCACCCCGCGGGCTGTCTCGGTCGCCTGCGGATCGTTCACCGTGGCCAGGAACCTGGTGTCGATGGCGAGCTCGATGCGCGCACCATGGTAGTCCTCGAGGCTCCGGCACAGGCGCCGCAACCCGTCCCGCACCGCGTCGGCAGCCGGCTCGTCCAGCGCCCGGATCGTGCCGGCCAGGCGGGCGGTGTCCGGAATCACGTTGAAACCGCTCAACTGCCCGCTCTCCATGGCACAGATGCTCAGTACCGCCGGGCTGAGTGGATCCACCTCGCGACTGACGATGGTGTGGGCCCTGTGGATCAGCTCCGCCGCAATGCGGATCGGATCGATGCAGCCGTGGGGATTCAATCCACCGTGACCGCCGCGGCCGTGAATGACGATATCCACCCGGTCGCCGCTGGCCATGATGGGTCCGGAAATCAGGCCGAAACGCCCCACCGGCAGGGCGGGCCAGTTGTGCAGACCGAAGATCTCGCCCATGGGAAAGCGGCCGAACAGATCATCCTCCAGCATGGCGCGGGCGCCACCGACCCCCTCCTCCGCCGGCTGGAACACGAAATAGACCCTCCCGGAAAAATCGTTGTTGCGCTGGAGCTCCGCCACAGCTCCCAGCAGCATGGTGGTATGCCCGTCGTGTCCGCAGGCATGCATGCAGCCGTTGTTGCGGGACGCATGCTGAACACCGCTATGCTCCTCCAGAGGCAGCGCGTCCAGATCCGCACGGAGGCCCACCGCAGCAGTGGAGGGCGATTTCTTCCCATCCAGCCAGGCGACAATACCCGTGCCGCCGACACCGGCCACGTACTCCACGCCCAGGGCATCCAGGTAACTGCAGACCCTGCGCGAGGTCTCGTGCTCCTGGAAACCCAGCTCCGGCCATTGGTGCAGCTCCCGCCGGAACGCGATCAACTCTTTCAGATGCTCGCTGGAAATGGCCATGACACCTCACCTGTGAACAGGGCGGCCGGCACCCCGGGGCACCGGCCGCTACGCCAGAACCTACATCTTGCCGGTGATCTCCATGAACTCGTGCAGCAGAGCGCCCACCTTGCCGGAGTAGTCGGGGTCACGCTCGGAGACCTCATCCACCACGGCCATGGAGTGCACGCGCATCTGCTCGATCACCTCGCTCTCCATATGCACAACCTCGCCATCGTAATCGTTGACGAACTCTTCCATATGCAGGTAATCGCGATGGCTGAACTTGGAACTGGAATTGATGCTGGTGGCCCGGATCACGGTATCCAGCACCTGCTTGTGGTCGCTGCCCAGCTCGTTCCACTTGTTCATGTTGATGATCACCTCGCCGTTGGTGTGGGCCACCAGGTCCGGCCGGATGATGTAATCCGTCACCTCCTGCAGGTTCATGCCCCAGCCTGCGGCGATGCCGCCCCAGTGCGTACCCTCCACCACGCCGGTCTGCAGCGCCTGATAAAGCTCGCCGCCACCGATGGACACCGGCGCCGCCCCCATCTTCTCGAACACGCGGCCGGCAGTGCCGGTGGAGCGGATATTGAAGCCCCGGAAATCCTGCAGGGTCCTGATCGGCCGATTGGAATACAGGGCGATACCTGCCGAGGAGTACGGACCCAACTGGTACACACCACGCTCCGCATAGGCTTCCCGGATGATGTCCAGGGCTCCCATGTCATAGAAGAACAGGTGCATTTCCTCGTGGCTTTCCCAGGTGGCCAGGTTGCCGTTGAGATGACCGGCCACCGGGATCTGGCCGATCCAGTAGGAGGGCCAGGTGAAGGCGCTGTCCAGCGTTCCCCGCTGGACCGCCCGCAGCGTGTCACCAGTGGAAACCACCGAGCCCGGTTGATGGGTTTCAATCTCCAACTCCCCGTCCGTGGCGGCTTTGATCTCATCCGCCATTTTCAGGAAGATCTCATCGTAGTACCAGGTGCCGCGGGGCCAATGGGTCTGCATCCGCCACTTGAACTTGGTCTCCCGCGAGGCGATCACTGCCGGCGCGCCAATGGCCGCCGCCGCACCGACCGTCGCACCGGCTCCCACGCTGAGGAACTTGCGTCGGGACATCGCGTTATCGTTGCTCATCGCTTATCTCCTCCAGTCTTCTCTTTAGCGCCGTCACCGGGGGCTATGACCCGGCGACGGGCAGGCTCGCGAATCCCTGCGTGAGTGCGGCGTTCTTGACGGACCCGCCGCTCGTCCAACTGCCCGGTTTCCAGCACGGGGCGGTATCTCAGCGCCCGAGCAGGAAGTTGGTCCCATCGATCAGGATGCTGGGGAACGCCATGAACACGGCCCCGCAACCGATCATCAGGAGCACGTACGGCCCCACGGCGCGGTAGAGCACCGAAATGGGCGTCTGCGGACTCAGGCTCTTGAGGTAGAAGATGTTGTAGCCGAACGGCGGCGTGATGTAGCCGATGCACAGGTTCAACTGGAACACGATGCAGAACCACAGGGGATCGAAGCCCAGGTTCACCGCCACCGGGAAAAATATCGGCAGTACCAGCAGAATGATGCCGATGGGATCCAGAAACATGCCCAGCACCAGGGCCACCAACTGCATCACGATCACCAGGGTCCACGGATTGACGTCCAGCCCCAGCAACACCCCCTGCATGAACATGATGCCCCCGGCGCCGGAGTAGACCGAAACAAAGGCCGTGGCGCCGAACACGATCCAGATCACCATCCCGGTGGTGGATGCCGAGGCATAACTCACCTCCCGGATGAACTTCCAGTTCACCTCCCCCCGCATGGCAACGGCAATCACCACGGCGGCGGCGCCTACCGCGGCCGCCTCCGTGGGTGTGGCCAGACCGGCAAAGATGGATGCCAGCACGACCACGATGATGGTCAGCGGGGCGATGACCGACCGCAGCGCCCGGATCTTGTCCGTCATGGGGACGCGAACGTCGGCGGCCGGCGCGGACTCGGGGTTGAGCCGGGCCCGGATGAAAACGAAGACCATGATCGCTGCCAGCACGATCAGACCCGCCACCAGCCCGCCCATGAACAGCCGCCCCACGGACAGTCCCGTGGTCATGCCGATGATGATCAGGGTGATGGAAGGGGGGATCAGGATACCCAGTGTGCCGGCGGCGCCGATGGTGCCCAGGACGAAGGCACGGTTGTAGCCGTGTTTCTCCATGGCCGGCATACCCACCATACCGGTGGTGATGGTGGACGCCGCGCAACTCCCGGTCATTGCCGAGAGGATGGAGGCGAAGCCCGTGGTCCCCAGCAGGAGGCCGCCGTTCACCCGCCCGGACCAGACATAGAAGGCCCGGTACAGGTCTGTGGATATCTGCGACCGCGAAAGCGCCACCCCCATGAACACGAACAGGGGGATGGCGGCCAGCAGAATCGACCACATGGTGCCGAAGACCGCGGAAATCATGGGAAACAGGCCATGGGGCCCATGGAGGATCAGGGTGAAGATCACCGCCACGCCGCCAAGCGCGAAAGACAGCGAAACCCCGAGCATGATCAGCAGCAACAGCAGGCCGAACATGCCTATCGTCAGCAATTCCGGGCTCATGCGGTTCCTATTCTTTTGACGTCGGCATCAGGCCGCACCACCAGAACGGCGGAGCGGATCGCTTCCGCGACACCCTGCAGGGTGATCATCAGAACGCCGACGAACAGAGCCAGCTTCACGGGCCACATGGGGTGACCCAGGGCGCTGTCGTCGGTCTCGTTGAAGCTCCAGGCTTCCTCGAAGTAGTACCAGCCCTCGTAGGTGAGCGCACCGGCCCAGATGATCAAAATCACGTAGTTGAGCAGGTCCAGAAAGGCATTCCAGCGCGGTGAGCGGGTTCCCAGCAGCAGGTCGACCCGTACATGGCCGCCCTGGATCAGGGTATAGGCTCCGATCAGGATGAAGTAGGCGGCGAATATCCGCTGGGTGTACCCGGGGCCCCACACCGTGGGCATGTTGAACACATACCGGAGAACCACCTCCAGGACGATGATGGCGATTCCGAACCAGATCAGGAAGCTGACGACCTTGCCGAAAGCGATGGTCAGGCGGTCAACCCAGGCGAGTAGCCCCATATCTCCTCCGCACCCATGTCATTGCATGGCAGCGTACTCGAATCTTATACGTTATTGACGGCCTACTCAGGCTTACCGCGGAAACGATACTTGTCAAGTGCAAGCATGCAGACCGTTGCATAAGCGGCCGCGGCCGAATCCTTGAACGGCGCAAAGGCGGCAGGGTCTCCATGGCCGGCCGCCACGCCAGATAAACAAAAAACGAACATTTGGTCAACAAACTATCCGCGTCGGTACCCGGGTACCGACGCTCCGGACGCACCGATCCCGTACCGCCAGCGGTCTACCCCACGCTGACGCGGGCGTTTCGGAACATCCGCATCCAGGGGCCGTCCTCGCCCCAGTCCGCCGGATGCCAGCTATGCTGGATCGTCCGGAAGACGCGTTCGGGGTGGGGCATCATGAGGGTGACGCGTCCGTCCCGGTTGGTCAGGCCGGTAATGCCCCGCGGAGAACCGTTGGGGTTCGCGGGGTAGCGACTGGCCGGCTGACCGTTTGCATCCACATAGCGCAACGAGACCAGACCGGCGCTTTCCAGCTTGCCCGGCCCCTTGTCGCCGCTGAACCGGACGCGCCCTTCCCCGTGCGCCACGGCGATGGGCATGCGGGAACCGGCCATGCCGGCCAGGAACAGCGACGGGGAGGCCACCACTTCCACCTGGACCAGACGCGCCTCGAACTGCTCCGAGCGGTTGCGCACAAAGCGGGGCCAGAGTTCGGTGCCCGGAATCAGCGCATGCAGACCAGAGAGCATCTGACAGCCATTGCAGACCCCCAGGGCAAAGGTGTCATCCCGGTGGAAAAAGGCGGCGAAGACGTCACGGGCGGCCGGATTGAACAGGATGGACTTGGCCCAGCCGCCGCCGGCACCCAACACATCCCCGTAAGAGAAGCCGCCGCAGGCCGCCAGCCCCTGGAATCCGTCCAGCGCGGTCCGCCCGGCCAGAATATCCGTCATGTGCACGTCGACGGCCCGGAAACCGGCCTTGTGAAAGGCGGCGGCCATCTCCAACTGGCCGTTCACTCCCTGCTCGCGCAGGATGGCTACCGCCGGCCGAACGCCGGTGGCGATAAAGGGCGCTGCCACGTCCTCCGACGGATCGTAGCTCAACTGCACCTGCAGGCCGGGATCGCCCCGATCCAGCACGGCATCGTATTCCTCGCCTGCGCAGTCCGGATCGTCGCGCAACCGCTGCATGTGGTAGGTGGTCTCCTGCCAGGCACGCTGCAGTTCCACCCGGTCCATATCCAGAACCGCCCGGCCGCCGTGGTGGATGCGCAGGCGGTCCTCCGCGTTCAGGCCGCCAAGCTGATGCACCGCACCTTCCAGCCCGGCCTGCTTTAGGCGCCGTTGCACGGCATCCGCATCCGCGGCCCGGACCTGCACCACGGCACCGGGTTCCTCCGCGTAGAGTGCCGCCAGCGCATCCCCGCCCAGCGCCTCCAGATCCGCATCGATGCCGCAACGGGCGGCAAAGGTCATTTCCGCCAGGGTGACCAGCAAACCGCCGTCGGAGCGGTCGTGATAGGCCAGTAACAGGCCTTCCGCATTCAAGGCCTGCACGGTATCGAACAAGGCCACCAGGTCTTCCGGCCGGTCCAGATCCGGCGCTTCCCGGCCCAGTTGACCGTAAACCTGTGCCAGCACGGAGCCGCCCAGTCGGTTGCGGCCACGACCGAGATCGATCAGCAGCAGGCGGGTGTCACCGGCATCCCGCCGCAGCTCCGGGGTGAGCGTCCGGCGGGCGTCCTCCACGGTGGCGAAGGCCGAGACAACCAGCGAAACCGGCGAGGTCACCGCCCGCTCTTCCCCCTGCTCCTGCCACACGGTCTTCATGGACATGGAGTCCTTGCCCACAGGGATGGCCACACCCAGCGCCGGACAGAGTTCCATCCCCACCGCGTGGACCGTCTCGTACAGGCGGGCGTCCTCCCCCGGGTGACCGGCGGGGGCCATCCAGTTGGCGGAGAGATTGACCTTCCGCAGACTGCCCACCGGAGCCGCCGCCAGATTGGTGAGGGCTTCCGTCACCGCCATGCGACCGGAGGCCGGACCGCTCAGCAGGGCAAGTTGGGGTCTTTCCCCCATGGCCATGGCTTCGCCGGTATAGCCCTGGTAGTCATCCAGCGTCACCGCCACGTCCGCCACCGGCACCTGCCAGGGACCCACCATCTGATCCCGGGCAACCAGGCCGGTGATGGTGCGGTCCCCGATGGTGATGAGCCAGTGCTTGGCGGCCACCGCCGGGAAGCGGAGCACACGCAGCGCGGCAGTCCCGGCGTCCAGTTCCCGGTGGTGGAACACCGGCTGCGCGACCCGCACGCTCCGCACGTCCCGCAGCATCCTGGGCGGCTTGCCGAACAGCAGATCCATGGGAATATCCACCGGGGCATTGTCGAAGCGGCGATCCGACAGCAGCAGATGCCGGTCCCCGGTGGCTTCACCGATCACCGCGCAGGGACAGCGCTCCCGTCGGCACAGATCCCGGAACCGCTCCAGATCCTCCGGCATCACCGCCAGCACATAGCGCTCCTGGGATTCGTTGCTCCAGAGCTGCATGGGTGACATGCCCGGGTCATCACTGGGCACCTCCCGCAGTTCCAGCCGGCCACCCCGCCCGCTGTCCTCGAGGATCTCCGGCACCGCGTTGGACAATCCGCCCGCCCCCACATCATGGATGGAACAAATGGGATTGTCGTCGCCCAGCGCCCAGCAGGCATCGATCACCTCCTGGGCACGGCGCTGCATCTCCGGGTTGCTCCGCTGCACCGAGGCAAAATCCAGATCCTCGTCACCGGCACCGCTGGCCACGGAGGAGGCGGCGCCGCCTCCCAATCCGATCAGCATGGCCGGCCCCCCCAGCACAATGATCTTCGCCCGCGGCGGCACTTCGCGCTTGTGCACATGCTGGTCCCGCACCGCCCCCATGCCGCCGGCGATCATGATGGGTTTGTGAAATCCGCGCCATTCCGGGCCTTCACTCCCCTGGGCACGCTGCTCAAAAGTACGGAAGTAGCCGGCCAGGTTGGGGCGCCCGAACTCGTTGTTGTAGGAGGCCGCACCGATGGGGCCGTCCAGCAGGATCTGCAGGGGCGAGGCCAGACGACCGGGGCGGCCCGGGCCCTGCGTCTCCCAGGGCTGCTCGAAGCCGGGAATGCGCAGGTGCGAGGTGGTGAACCCGGCCAGGCCCGCCTTGGGCCGTGCACCGATGCCGGTGGCCCCCTCGTCGCGGATCTCCCCGCCGGCGCCGGTGGCCGCACCGGCGAAGGGCGAGATGGCCGTGGGGTGGTTGTGGGTCTCCACCTTCATCACCAGGTGTACCGGTTCCGCCCGTTCCCGGTACTCGCCGCTGCGGGGATCGGCGAAAAACCGATGGGCCCGGTAGCCTTCCGCTACTGCGGCGTTATCGCTGTACGCGGACAGCACCCCCGCCGGACGCTGCTGGTGAGTGTTCCGGATCATGTCGAACAGGGAGCGCTGCTGCGGCTGGCCGTCGATGATCCAGTCGGCACGGAAGATCTTGTGCCGGCAATGCTCGGAGTTGGCCTGGGCGAACATCATCAGTTCCACGTCGGTGGGATTTCGGCCCAGGGCCTGATACCGCTCCAGCAGGTAGTCGATCTCGTCCGGGGCCAGAGCGAAACCCTGCTCCCGGTTTGCCTGTACCAGAGCGGGTCGCCCACCGCCCAGAACATCCACCGTTCCCAGCGCCGCAGGCGGCTGCCGGTGGAACAGCGCATCGGCCTCCTCCAGTGAATCGTGGACGGTTTCGGTCATGCGGTCGTGCAACAGCGGCCTCAGCTCACGGAGCCGGTCCGAGGACAGGGATTGGGCCGCGTCAATGTAGTAAGCCACACCCCGCTCCACACGGAGCACCTGCCCCAGACCGGCGTTGTGGGCGATATCCGTGGCCTTGGTGGACCAGGGTGAAATCGTGCCCGGCCGGGGTGTTACCAGTTGCAGTTGACCGGCGGGCAGCCCATCGGCCGGATCGCCGTACCGCAGCAGTGCTTCCAGCAGACGCTCCTGCTCCGCCTGGAGGAAGGTGTCCACCAGCACGAAATGCACGAACTCCGCATGCAGCCCCCGTACCTGGGGGTTTATGGCGCGCAGATCCTCCAACAGTCGGCGAATCCGGAACGGGGAAAGGGCGAGGCTTCCACGAAGACGCAGCATGGCTATGGCTCTGTAGTCGACGATCCGGGCAGGTTGACGACAACCGGGCTACCGGCGCGGAACAACCCCGCGACGGCGGCCACGGCCGCTGTCGGCTCAGTGTTTTCAGAAGCCCTGTCGTTTGGAACAGCGCTTCTCCAGCGTCCCGCAACGCATTAGTTACCTTTGTGCGGTTCTGTCCGCGTTCCGGTCACGGCGGCGGGTCGGTGGGCGTATGGCAATACGGCCCGGGCACACAGCACCGTCCCGCGGCGGCTCCCTTGTTCACAAAGACAACGAACGCGTGTTACGGGACGCTAGCGGAGTTGCTCTTCCATCAGGCCGAGCAGGCGCTCGGCCAGGGATTCGGGCACCGGTTCACCGTCCTCGGTGGCGATGGTGACCCGGGTACGCCCGCCATCCGAGCGCACGAGATAAGCGTAGTTACCGGGCTCCAGCTCCGGTTCCCGCTCACGCCAGAAGGCAAGCCGCGAGAAAAATCCGCGCCGCCGCCGTTCAGCCTCGGCGGCAGGGTCATAACGCACCAGATACTGTCCGGTGGAACGGTCCCGGTCCTCCACCGTGAAACCGGCCCGATCCAGCGCCAATCCCACCCGGCGCCAGCCCTGCAGGAACGATTCATTGATCAACAAGGAGAGCTGACCGTCGTCAAGGACGTCGAAACGGGTAAAGGCGTCCTCCTCCGCCGTTGCCAGGGCCCGGGTGGCCTCGGCCTCCTGCACTCCCAGGTAAAGCATGAAGGTGCGCAGGGCTTCCGCCTCACGGCCCCGGTCGGGACGCCCGGGAACCCAGTCACCGTTATCAGCCACGGCTTGCAGGTGGGCAACCTGAACCAGACTGCTACCCGCCTCGTCACCCCGATCCAGTCGGAACACGTAGCGCTCCCGCAGGGGCGCCTCCGTCTCCGCCGGCACGGGCATGAAAACGCCGCCCGCCTGCCCCAGCGGACGCGGCAGCCAATCCGTCTCCAGCACACCCAGGGCTGACGACTCGCGCAGGACGGGCACCTCGGAATCCTGCATGAACTGCTGCAGCCAGCTCCAGACCTCTTCCGGGGGTGCTGACACGGTCAGCCAGCGGGTTTCCCCGGAGCGCACGATGCGCATGCCAGGCGGCTCGGTGAGCAACGGGCTGCCCGCACGCCCTCCGGTACGCGCCAGCTCGGCCAGGGAGGTGCCGGGCTGGCGGCGCAGCTCAGGGACTTCGCCGATGCGCTCATCGGATAGATCGGGCGGAACGATCAAACGCTCCGTCTCCGAACCCCCGTCTGTCTGGCTGCGGCCGAACATGCCGCAGCCGCTCACCAGAAAAGCGGCGAGGAGGCCTGCCAGAACAAGCCGCAGACCCGGGTTGATCCAGGCATTCGCAATCATGCGTGTATCCGCTACTCCATGGTGCCGGCGAGTTTGAGGGCCTGCCGGACGGTCTCGTGATGCTGTTCCGACAGCGGCGTCATGGGCAACCGCAGGGTTGGGCCGGACAGACCCAGTTGATTCACCGCCCACTTGACCGGGATGGGGTTGGATTCCACGAACAGCGCGCTGTGCAGCGCGGCCAGCCGGGCGTCGATGGCCTCCGCGGTTTCCCAGTCGCCCTTCAGGGCGGCCACGCACATGTCGTGCATCTGCCGCGGGGCGACATTGGCTGTCACGGAAATCACGCCCTTGCCCCCCCCCATGATAGTGCCGCGGGCATGGGCATCCTCGCCACTGTACACGTCCAGCCGTTCGCCGCAGCGATCCACCAGTTCGCGGACGCGATCCACACCGACGGTTTCCTTGATGGCAACGATGTTGGGGATATCGGAGAGCCGCTCCACCGTCTCCGGCACCAGGTCCACGGCCGTGCGACTGGGCACATTGTACAGGATCTGCGGGATCGGCACCGCCTCGGCCACCGCCTTGTAGTGCTGGTAGAGGCCCTCCTGGGTGGGCTTGTTGTAATACGGCGTCACCAACAGCGCCGCATCGCAACCGCCTTCCATGGCGCAGCGGGTCAGTTTGATGGCCTCCCAGGTGGAGTTGGAGCCGGTGCCGCCGATGACCGGCACCCGTCCCCGCGCGAAACGGACCACCAGGCGCATGACGTGGCAATGCTCGTCATAGTCCAGCGTGGCGGACTCACCTGTGGTGCCAACGGCAACGATGGCATCCGAACCGTTCTCCACATGGAACTCCACCAGCCGTTCCAGCGCGGCCTCATCCACCGCGCCGTCCTCATGCATGGGGGTGACCATGGCAACCATGCTTCCACGGAACATCGCTTGACTCCCCGCAAAACGAAACGTGCATAGTACTTGCGCCCCCGGGGGCCCGCAAGCAGCCTCCATGCTACACTCTGGCAGCAGTCGCGGCGAGGGTTGCGGGCCCACCGGAACACGCGGTCCGGCTCCGCCTGACGGCGCCTTCCGGCCACCTTCACCGCGCCCCGTCGTATGCAGACATCGACCCAGTCAAGGAGTGCCGATGAACACCGTGAGCCTGGATCAAGCCGTGCCCGATTTCACACTGCCGGCCACCGGCGGAAAGACCGTCAGCCTGTCGGACTACCGCGACGGCCCCCTGGTTCTCTATTTTTACCCCAAGGCCAGCACCCCGGGGTGCACGCAGGAGGGTCAGGACTTTCGCGACCTGTACCAGGAATTCCGCGCCCTGGGCGCGGATGTGCTCGGTGCCTCCCGGGATAGTGTGAAGGCGCAGCAGAACTTCAAGGACAAATACGCCTTCCCGTTCGAGCTGCTGTCCGACACCGACGAAACGCTGTGCAGCCTGTTCGACGTAATCCACGAAAAGAATATGTACGGCCGGAAGGTCATGGGGATCGAGCGCAGCACCTTCCTCATCGACGCGGACGGCGTGCTCCGACGTGAGTGGCGCAAGGTCAAGGTGAAGGGACATGCCGCCGAGGTGCTGGCGGCGGTCAGGGAGCTTTAGGGAAGCGCTGACGACCTGGACAAGGGCAACGGGCTTACGGCGACAGACGGGGCTGCCGGGCACGCCGCCCCCGCTGGCCCCACTGACCGAAGGGATTCCGGAACCCGTGCCGGCCTCTCAACCGGGCGCGGGCCGGAAGGAACAGTCAGGCCGATTCGCTGCGTCCCCCTGCAAGTTCGGAGTCCACGGTGGGCCAGGCCTTGAGAATCGCCTGGATCACGGTTGCCAGCGGGATGGCGAAGAACACGCCCCAGAACCCCCAGATACCACCGAACACCAGGATGGCCACGATGATCGCCACCGGGTGCAGGTTCACGACCTCGGAGAACAGGATGGGCACCAACACGTTGCCGTCCAGGGCCTGGATGATGGCATAGGCCACCATGATCCAGATGAAGGTGTCGCTGAACCCGAACTGGAAGTAGGCGATGATGCCGATGGGCACGGTTACCACCGCCGCCCCGATGTAGGGGATGATCACGGACAGGCCCACCGTCAGCGACAGGAGCATGGCGAAGGAAAGCCCGAAGAAGCTGAACGTGACGTAGGTGACAATCCAGACGATGAAGATCTCCAGGAACTTGCCGCGGATGTAATTGCCGATCTGACGGTCGATATCCCGCCAGATGGTCACCAGAAGGTCCCGGTCCCGGGGCAGGTAACTGCTCAGCCACCCCACCAGGCGCGCCTTGTCCTTCAGGAAGAAGAACACCAGGAACGGCAGCAGCACCAGGTAGACCAACAGCGTTATCAGGACCAGTACCGACTGCACCGATAGTGAAGTGAGCAGCCGCTGACCGAAGTCCAGCGCCTCCCGCCGGACGGCAAAGATCATCTCCGTGACCTGTTCCTCGGAGAAAAGCTGGGGATAGTGCTGGGGCAACTGCAGCAGCAGTGCCTGGGCGGAGTTCAGGATACGCGGCAACTCATCCACCAACTGCGCGACCTGTCCAGCCACCACCGGGATGATGGCGAAGAACAGCAGCAGAAGCCCGACGAAGAAAAACAGGAACACGATGTTGACCGCCAGCAGGCGGGGTATCCGCCAGCGCTCCAGGGTTCGCACCAAGCCCTCCAGCAGGTAGGCAAGCACCAACGCGGCCAGCACCGGCGCCAGCATGCTGCCGAACACCAGGAAAGCGAGAAAGCCGACCACCAGCACCACGGCCAGCCCCATGACCTGGGGGTTGTCGAAATGCCGCTTGTACCAGTCTCGGATCAACTGCATGCCCGGAAGCCCCCGACGAGAACATTCGTGGCGGCGGCGCCAGAGACGTGCTGATCCACCCCCGCCCCGCGCATCATACACCGGCTCGCCGCGCCACCGTAAACCGGAACACTGAAGCCCGACGCCGGTCCAAGTACCATGTCGTACGACACTGGCACCATCCGCCGGGGGGCATAACCGGGTGAAACGCCTGCTGATTGCACTGCTGACTGTTCTGTTCATGCTGCCCGCCCCGTTGTGGGCGGAGCGGGGGGAGGACGAGGTACGCCTGCCGCAACTGGGGGACAGCGCCAGCCGGAGCCTGAGCATCACCCAGGAGCGCCGCCTGGGCGAGGAACTGATCCGGGAAATCCGTCAGCGCCTGCCGCTGCATGAGGATCCGGAGATCCAGTACTACATCGCGGATCTCGGGCAGCGCTTGCTGGCACGGGCCGAGGGACCCGAATTCGATTACAACTTCTTTGTCGTGGACAGCTCCACCATCAATGCCTTTGCCATGCCCGGGGGCAATATCGGCATCAACACCGGCCTGATCCTCAGAACCCAGTCGGAAAGTGAGCTGGCCGGAGTGATGGCCCACGAAATCGCCCACGTCACCCAGCGCCACATCGCGCGGCGCCTGGAAGCCCAGCGCGGCAGCGGATTCCGGACCCTGGGCATCCTCATGGCGGCCATCCTGATGGGCATCCACGACCCGGAAATGGGCAGCGCGGCCGCCATGACCGGTATCGCCGGCTCCGTGCAGGAACAACTGAACTACTCCCGGAATCATGAGCGGGAGGCTGACAACATCGGCATCCGGATTCTGGCCGATGCCGGGCTGGACCCGGAGGGCATGCCCCGTTTCTTCGAGCGCCTGCACCAGGCCACGCAGTTCCAGACCCGCCCGCCGGAGTTTCTCAGCACGCACCCGGTGACGGAGAACCGCATCGCCGAGAGCCGGGCCCGGGCGCAGGGCTACCGCCCACGAGAGGTCCAGGAGAGCCCCATGTACGACATGGTCCGGGCCCGGCTGCTGGTGGCCCAGGCAAGTAGCCCCGGAGATGCGGTCACCCACTTCCGCTCCCTGCTGGAGAACGCACCGGATCATGCCGGAGCACGTTACGGACTCGCCCTCGCACTCACCGCCCAGGGGCAGACCGCCGATGCCAAGGAGATCCTTGAGGGTTTGATGAAGGATCAGGGAGAACATGTCTTCTACTTCAGCGCCCTGGCCAGAGCCCAGTGGAAGCAAGGAGAACGGGATCAGGCCCTGGCCACCTACCAACTGGGGCTGGATCTGTTTCCCGACAACAGGCCACTGGCCCACGGCTACGCTGAAACGCTGATTCAGGCCGGGGAACCGGAACAAGCGCGGAATGTGCTGCAACGCCAGCTCCGTCAGTCCGGCCAGGATCCGGCGTTGTACAGGCTGCTGGCGCAGGCCGCCAGCGATGCCGGCCGTCCACAGGAAAGCCGCATGGCCATGGCGGAGTACTACCAGCTTCATGGACAGTTCCGCCTGGCCATCGAGCAGCTCAATCAGGTGATCGATGGCGGGGATGCGGATCTTTACGACAAGTCCCGGGCCGTTTCCCGACGCCAGGAACTGGTCCGCGCCTTCGAGAGCCGCAATCGCTGAACCGCCTGCCCGTGACACAGCTCCACGGCAACGGCACAATGCAGGGTGGTGCAGCGCCCCGGAGGGGCCGTTGCGCCTCCACACGCATTCCCATCAGTGATCGTGACCTGGCGGACCAACGGTGTCGTGAGCGAGCACAAGCGCTATCAGAGCATTGATCGGCTCTTCCCGGAGTTCGCATCGCTGGCTCCCGGGGCCGCGTTGGCCGCCTCCCTTGCGGCGGAGTTCGCCGGGCACGGCGACCGGAGCCGGGAGGTGCTGGCTGCCTGGTTGGACCAGGCCCGTGAGCTCCCCGGGACCTCCCCCGGGCCGGCGGCGGAAGCCGTGCTGCGGATATTTCCCGACCTTGGCCGCCCCCCCACGGATGACCCCTGGCCCATTCTGGGCCTGGCACCGGAGTATCAGCGACAGGCCCGGGACTTCGCCCATTGCCACGCCGCCTGGTGCGCCGCGGTGCAGCTCTGGCAACAGCATATCGGCACCGCGGCGGCCGCCGTGCTGGAGGACTTCCACCGGGAAGCGGCGTCATGTCCCGATACAGGGCCCGAGGGAACGGTGGAACTGGCGGCCCGCTGCCTTGAGCGCCATCATCGCCGACTGCTGGAGGACCCGGACTACATGGCCGCCCAGAAGCAGGTGGAATCCGGCGCCGCCGGGCTGCGGGAAGCGGCGCTGGCCCTGATCCAGCCGCTGTGGGACGCATTGGGGCTCGCCACCCGGAGCGACCTGCTGGGGCTCCGGCAACGGCAGCGGGAGGAACTCCGGGAAGTCCGGCGGGAACTGGCCGAGTTACGCCAGCTCGTCCACCGTCGCCGGGAGCGGGCGACGGATGACTGAAGCGACCAACGCCTGGCTCGCCGGGCTGCGGGCGGCGGCCGCGAGACAACCCGTCCCCCGGGGTACGCTTGCGCGCCATCAACTTACCCGTAGCGGGCCATTCCGATTGGACCGCTACGGCGGCGAGCCGCCGGGGGATCGCCCTCCGGTTCTGCTGGTCTATTCCCTGGTCAACCGCCCCGACCTGCTGGACCTGAGCCCGGACCGTTCCCTGGTGCGGGATCTCCAGGCCGCCGGATTCCCGGTCTATCTGGTGGACTGGGGCTATCCGGTCCTGGCGGACGGCACGCTGGATCTCGAGGATTACGTCTGCGGATTCCTGCGACGCGCGGTCACGGCCGTGGAGACCGATGCCGGGCGCGCGCCCATGGTGGTTGGCATCTGCCAGGGGGCAACACTGGCGCTGATGCTGGCCGCCCACCGGCCGGACGGGATCCCGGCACTGGCGACCGTGGCTGCCCCGGTGGATTTTCATGCCGGTAACGGGCAACTCGCTCGCCTGGCGCGGACCTGGCCACTGCCGACGGATGCTGCCGCGCCCGGGTTGGTGTCGGGGCACCGGCTCAGCGCCGGCTTCACCGCCCTGCGCCCCGCCGACCTGTTGCTTCGTCGCTACCTTCCGTTACCGGAGCTGGCCCGCGATCCGGCCAAACTGGACGAATTCCTGCGCATGGAAGCCTGGATGTATGACTGTCCGGACCAGCCGGCACCGATGTTTCACCGTTTTCTGCGTGAGGGATACCTGGAGAACCGGCTCATTGCGGGAACCATGCGGCTGGCGGATGAGCCGTTGCGGCTCACCGCCGTCCGCTGCCCGGTGTTGAACGTTTACGCCCGGGACGACCACCTGGTACCGGTCGAAAGCAGCCAGGCATTGGAAGGGGCGCTCTCCACCGATGCCCCGTACCGGTCCCTGGCCTTACGTGGCGGTCACCTGGGACTGTTTCTGTCCAGGGGCACACGGTCACGGGTAGTCGACGCCATTTCGGAACACGCCATGACACATTTAAGCCCATGAGGAACAACTGTTGCGACGCACAATCGAAAGTGCTTGCCAGACCGATCTGAGCGGGTAGAATCGCGTTCATGGAATTCATCTGTCCGGCATCCGACAGGAATGCCGGACAAAAAAAAACCCCTCGGGCGAGGGGGCAAGGAGTAGGCGACACGGGTGTCGCCTTGGAGGAGACCTTAGACCGGCTTTCGTTCCGGTCCTGATGAAAGCTCATCGCGGCAGCGTCAATCAGAGCTTCCAACAATAAAACCTATAATACCAACAACGACCTAGATCGCGACTGTGGGAGGCGGTGTTCCAGCTGACTCCCTTTTTTTTGGCTTTCCGTTGTTGCTATGCAGCAATATTAGACCGCCCATTCCACTCTGTCAACACCCTGAATTCCGTCTTTTGGAATTTTACTTAGCACCAAGTAAGCTTCCCCTGACCATCACTGCCCCTGTGACTACGCAGGGTATGAAAAGTTCCCATCCTCTGCCCCCGGCCGTCCGGCCCAGGCCCGGGGGCGGCCGGGGGAAAACTCAGAAACTGGTGAACTGGGCACCGTTTACGGGAATATTCGCACCGTTGATGTAAGCCGAGGCTTCCTCCGCCAGAAAGGCCACCACCCGGGCGACTTCCTCCGGCCGGGCCATGCGGCCGGCTGGAATCTGGCTGACGATCTGGTTCCGCACTTCGTCCGGCATGGCCGCGGTCATTGCAGTATCCACATAGCCCGGGGAGACCGTGTTTGCCGTGATGCCCTTCCGGGCTCCCTCCTTGGCAAGCGCCATGGAGAATCCATGGAGACCGGCCTTGGCGGCCGAGTAGTTGGTCTGCCCGAACTGGCCGGCCTGCCCATTGACGGACGAGATGTTGATGATGCGGCCATAGCCGCGCTCACGCATGCCCTCAATGAACTGGCGGGTCACATTGTAGGCTCCGCTGAGATTGATGCTGATCACCGACTCCCAGTTGTGGCGCGCCATCTTGTGCAGAAATCCGTCCCGGGTGATGCCTGCCGCGTTCACCAGCACGTCCACCTGGCCATGCCGTGCCAGAACAACTTCCGCCATGGCGGCGCAGGCGTCGAAATCCGCAACGTTGCATTCAACCCAGTCGACCTCCATCCCCTTTTCGGCCAACCCCTGCTGCCAGGCCCGGACGTTCTCCCGCTCCGCATCCACACAGGTGCTGATCACCCTGTGGCCACTGGCGTTCAGCTGCTTACAGATCTCGGTCCCGATTCCACCGTTACCCCCGGTGACCAGTGCAACTCGCTTGTTCATCCCAGACTCCTTGTTACGTGCGCGGGGCACCCTCGGCTGCCCGCGCTTACCCCAACCAGGCCGGTTTACGCGTCCGGTGCGCGGCATATCCGACCTGGCCTGGGCCAAGGGGCGCGCGAAACCGGCAAACGCACTTCCTGCGCGCACAAACTTGTGCGTTGCATCATTCCATTGCCGGGCAGAATATCGACAGGTGACCCACCTGTCAATTCAGGATTACGGAACCGTGAAGGCGTGCACAGAGCACCGGGAACAGAGCCTGATCCCGGGCGGACACGGGCGCAAAAGCGACCGGTATCCGGCCGCACCGCAAATGGGAGGGGATCAGGAACGCCTGCGGGGGCGCTTGCCTGCGGCGGTTGCCCGGGTGTCCTCGTCATCCCCGCCGGCGGTGTCGCCGCCGGCCTTGTCACCCGGCGGTGTGTCTTTCTGCACCCCGCTCATCGCCCGCCACATGGCCAGGTTGCGTTCGGCGATCTGGGTCAGCATGGTCATGGGATTGGCATCCATGAAATCCCGGGTCTGCTCCCGAAAGGCACGTTGCTGCTCCGCCCACATGGCCATGCTCTTTTCCAGATAACTGGTCAGCAGGTTCTGCATGTTCCCGCCATAGGACCGGATGATCTGCGCCAGCAGGTCCGTGCTGAAGATCGGCTCCCCACCTTCCTCCTCCTCGCTGATGATCTGCAGAAGGATAGTGCGGGTCAGATCATCCTTGCTCTTGGCGTCCACCACCCGGAACTCGACGCCGTCCACCACCAGACGCTTGACGTCAGCCAGCGTGATGTAACTGCTGATGGCCGTATCATAGAGCCGGCGGTTCGGATACTTCTTGATAATGCGGATATCGCTCACGGTTATCACCCTGGCCTGCTTGACGCGCGTTCGCTGCGCCCGTCGATCATTGCTGTCCGCCCAGCTTTGCATCCTCCGGGCCCTGCTGCAACTGCTTGATTCGGAATCGCATACCACGGGAAGGAATCGCCCGTACCGCAGCGCAGCATCAGGCGTGACCAGGACAGACTAGGTAGCGGTCCTGGAGGTGTCAAGCCGTGGCTCGGCGACGATAAGCCGATTCCCGGCGCGGGCGACCGTCGGAACCGCGGAAAGCGCTGATCAACAACCCAGCAACTGGAAAAAGGGCCTCGCCTTGTGCTCGGTCTCCAGCCGCTCGTCCGCTTCCCGGGAATCAGCCACTATACCGCCTCCGGCGCGATAGCTGATCCGGCCGTCAGCACAAACCGCCGTGCGAATGGCGATACTGGCATCCATGCTGCCGTCGTAACCCAGATAGCCGATGGAACCACAGTACAGACCCCGGGGGCTGGGTTCGAGTTCGGCGATAATCTCCATGGCGCGGCGCTTCGGGGCTCCGGTGATGGACCCGCCCGGAAATGCGGCCTCCAGCAGGCGCACCGGGCCGCACCCCGGCGGTAATTCGCCTTCCACGGTGCTCACCAGGTGGTGCACGGACGGATGGCTTTCCAGTTCGAACAGCTTTCTGACCCTGACGCTGCCGGTGCGGCAGACACGCCCCATATCATTGCGCAGCAGATCAACGATCATGACGTTCTCAGCCAGATCCTTGTCGCTGTGCCGCAGTTGCCTGGCCAGCAGGCGATCCTCATCCGCGGTGCGCCCGCGTGGCCGCGTCCCCTTGATCGGCCGTGTCTCCACCCGCCCGGTGCGCACCTTCAGGAATCGCTCCGGCGATATGCTCAGGACCTGAAAGCCGGGATGCTCCAGGTAGGCGCCGTGGGGCGCCGGGCTGAGCCCCCGCAACTGCCGATAAGCGGCAAAGGCATCCCCACGGAACGTGGCGCTGAAACAACGGGCGAGATTGGCCTGGTAGCAGTCGCCATCGCGGATGTAGGCCTGCAAGCGACGAAAGGCACGTCCATAGGCCTGGGCGTCAAGATCCACCTCCACGGGCCCCGCCCGCCACCTCCCCCAGGGCGGCGCAGGCTCCGCCATCAATGCGCGCCAGCGCGCCGGGTTCATGGAACTCCCCGGCAATGTCAGCAGCCATCCCCGACGCTGCTCATGATGCATCAGCACGGCCCAGTCATAGAAACCCAGACTGACCGCCGGAAGCGCCGAGGGCGGTCGCCGGTTCCGAATAACCACCAGTTCCTCGCCGAGATCGTAGCCGAAGGCGCCCAGCGCCCCGCCTGCGAAGGGCCAGGCCGTGGGCGCCACCTGCCGGCGCCCCAGCAAGCGCTCAAGCAGATCCAGCGGCCGGCCCGGCACCTGCTGGCCGTTGTGGCGGCATTGGCCAGCGCGACAAACCAGGGTATCCGTGGGTTCGGCGGTGATGATGTCCCAGCCCCCCGCCCCGCCGCCATCCAGCCAGGCCGGCCAGGGCAGGCGGCGCAGCCGTGCCATGATGCATTCGCCGCTCAGGTAGGGAAGAACGTCCAGCCGGGGTGACTCAATCATGACCGTGGTCAAGCCATTAACCAAGTCTGTACTGACATCATGGGCGGACCCGTTACCATTGAAGAGACATCCTACGCCGCCCGCGCCCGCATGGAGGGGCCCCGATGACCGAGAACAACGACGCGTTCTACGACGACCGGCCTTGGCTGAGCAGCTATGGGGAAGGCGTCGCCGCCGAGCTGGAGACGCTGCCGGATCGTAGCATAAACGAACTGCTCCGGCGCAGCGCCCGGGAGTACGCGGACAAGACGGCCTTCACCCTGTGCCTGGACAATGGCATGCATGCGTCACTGAACTACCGGGAGGTGGATCAGTTTTCCGACCGGTTCGCCTCCTGGCTGCGGGATGAACTGGGCCTGCAGCCAGGAGAGCGCGTAGCGGTGCAGATGCCCAACTGCCTCAGCTATCCGGTGGCGGCCTTCGGGATTCTCAAGGCCGGCCTGGTGCTGGTGAACATGAACCCGCTCTACACCGCCCGCGAGATGAACCAGCAGTTGCGCGACTCCGGCGCCAGCGTCCTGGTGCTGATCGACATGTTCGCCGACAAGCTGGAGCCGGCGCTGAAGGAGACCCAGGTCAAGACCGTGCTCCTGGCCGGGATTGCGGAGTTCTTTCCCTGGTTCAAGAAGACCCTGATTCGTCTGGTGCTGAAGCTGCGGCGCCAACTGCCGTCCACCTCCCGGCCCACCGTGGCCTTTGCCGAGGCACTGGACCTTGGCGCCAGGCGCCTGGACGGAAAGCCCTTTGCCGAAAAGGCGCTGGACACCGATACGCTGGCGTTGCTCCAGTACACCGGCGGCACCACCGGCGTCCCCAAGGGCGCAATGCTCAGCCACGGCAACCTGCTGGCCAACCTGGCCCAGACCCGACAGGTGGCAGGGCCCACCATCCGCAAGGGCGAGGATGTGATACTGACCGCCCTGCCCCTTTATCACATCTTCGCCTTCACCTTTAACCTGATGACCTTCTACATGGAGGGCTGCCGCAACATCCTCTGCCCGAACCCGCGGCCGCCGAGCAATTTGCGCAAGGCCTTCGAACAGTTCCGGGTAACCAAGTTCTCCGGCGTCAACGTGCTGTTTCACGCCTTGTGTCACGAGGACTGGTTCCGCAAATCGGTTCCCCCCATCGACATGACCATCTCCGGCGGCACGGCGCTGCACGCCTCGGTGGCACAGGAATGGAAGGAGCTGGTGGGCTCCGAACTCTGCGAAGGATACGGGCTTACCGAGGCCAGTCCGGTGGTGGCGGCCAACCAGCCCACCGGCGAGATCATTCTAGGCAGCATCGGCGTCCCCCTCCCTGGCACCGATATCCGCATCGTCGACGATGACGGGAACACGGTTCCGCCCGGAGAGCCCGGGGAACTCGCCGTCCGGGGCCCGCAGGTGTTTCTCGGTTACTGGAACCGCCCTGACGAGACGGCAAAAACCATGCGGGACGGCTGGCTGCTCACCGGCGACGTGGCCACCATGGACGAGCGCGGCTATCTGCGCATCGTGGACCGCAAGAAAGACATGATCGACGTCAGCGGTTTCGCGGTGTTCCCCAACGAGATCGAGGAAGTCCTGGAATCCCATCCGGACATCGCCGAGGCCGGGGTGATCGGAGTGCCCCGCAAGGAGGGCATGGGCGAGTTCGTCCGCGCCTATGTGGTCAGCCGCAACCCGAAGCTGACCGAGAAGGAGGTGATCGCCCATGCACAGGAACAGCTCACCAAGTATAAGGTGCCCAAGGAGGTCGTTTTCCGCAGCGAGCTACCGAAGACGCCGGTGGGCAAGATCCTGAGGAAGGATCTGCGCGAGCGGGACAACAAGGGGTGACCGGATCACCCCAAGGTCAGGGCTGGCGCAGTGTTCTTCGCCGATGGGCGGATCGCCTGGGACGGCGCCGAGGATCCGGCACCAGTCGACGGCTGACCCTGGCGCTTCAGGGAGGCGGAAGTCACGGCGCGTTCACCTGGGGAGTGCTGGATCGGTTGTTGGAGGAGGGCCATGAGCCGGAAGGCATCAGCGGCGCCAGCGCCGGAGCCATGAACGCGGCGGCACTGGCCAGCGGCTGGCAGCGCGGTGGCGCGGACGGTGCACGGGAATCACTACAGGCGCTGTGGCATACGGTCAGTGCGCAATCCGTGCTGAACCCCATTCGCAGCACTCCGCTGGAGCAGCTTTTCCACGGCTGGAACCGGGATCTGAACCCCGGTTACCTGTTGTTCAGCGGCCTGAGCCGGATGACCTCGCCTTACCAGTTCAATCCCACGGGTTACAATCCGTTGATCCCGATCCTGGAACGCAGCCTGGATTTCGAGGCCCTGCGTCATCCCCGCGCGCCCAGGTTGTTCATATCCCTGACCAATGTGCATACGGGGGAACTGGAGCTACGGAGCAATCCGGAGATCACGCCCGCGGTGCTCGCGGCTTCCGCCTGTCTGCCCCTGCTGTTCCACGCCGTGGAACTGAACGGTCAGCACTACTGGGATGGCGGCTACACCGGGAACCCGGCACTGTACCCGCTGGTGTTCGAGTGCCGGGCGCCGGATCTGCTTCTCATCCAGCTGACGCCGCCCCACCTGGGGGATGTACCGCACAAGGCCAACGACATCATCAACCGGGCTGCCGAGATCAGCTTTCATGCCAACGTCATGCGTGAACTGCACCTGCTCGATCTGCTGGCCCGCCGGAACCGGCTGGGCAGGTCGCTGCGTCTGCACCGGATCGACACGGAAGGCGTCACCCGTGATCTTGGCAACGCCTCCCGGCTCAATACCGACTGGGAATTTCTGACCCATCTGCGGGACCGGGGCCGGGAACGCGCCGAAGCCTGGCTAAGGCATCACGTTTAGCCGGTTTCACGTCGCCTTCGTCGCGCGTCGGCCCAGACCCTGAGTTGCCCGACCATGCCCTTGGGGAAGAAATACACGCTGAGCACAAACAGCACGCCGAACCAGAGCAGCCAGCGCTCGGGACCCACCAGGCCACTGACCAGCGGGACCCCGTCCACCAGGCCGCCAATGACCCGTAGCAGATCCTGCAGATAGTTCTCGGCCAGCAGGAACAGGGTGGCACCGACAACCGCGCCGTACATGGTACCCATACCGCCGATCACGCACATGAGCAGGATAAACACCATGAGTTCGAAGTCCAGCGTGTTCTCCGGATTCACGTAGCGGTTGAACAGGGCGAACAACACGCCGGCCAGGGCGGTGACCACGGCGGCCAGCACCACTGTCGCCGTGCGGTAGTAGACCGTGCGGTACCCCAGGGCTTCGGCGCGGAACTCGTTCTCCCGGATGGCTTGCAGTACCCGGCCAAACGGCGAGTTCATCATCCGCAGCATCAACAGGAACATGCCCAGGCTGAAGAAGAAGCAGACGTAGTACATGACCACGCGCCCATTCACCCGGACGTTGTAGACCGATTCCCGGATCACCTCTCCCAGATTCCACGGCTGGGTGAACAGCCCGCTGAGGAAGGTGGTGATGCTGAACCCGTACAGATCGCTCTCGATCAGGCGGAAGGCCGGGCCCAGCTCACGGGGAACCCGCACGCGCAGCCCATCCTCGCCACCCGTAATGGTGTAGAGCTGGTTCACCAGGCTCATGAAGGCAAAGGCCACCGCCAGTGTGACCAGCGCGAAGAAAATGGCCTTCACGCGGAGGGAGAGCATGCCCAGCAGAAGCGCCAGGGCTGTGGCCGCCAGCACGGCGGCGAGCACACCCAGGCCAATGGCGCTGAAACTGCTGCCCATGGCGCCGATGGCCATGGCAACGGCATAGGCGCCGATACCGAAGAACATGGTGTGTGCAAAGGACACGATGTGGGTATAGCCCAGCATCACATCGTAGGAGGCCACCACCACGATGAAGATGCAGATCATGCCCAGCGTGGTGAAGGCCCGGGTACCGGAAAACAGGAACGGTCCCAGGGCCAGACAGATGAATATGGCCACCAGCAGGACACTGAGGATCCGGCTCCGCGGGTAGTCTCCGGAAAGTATCGTGTTCAGCATGGGCATGCTCCTAAACCTTGATCACCGGGATCAGCCCCTGGGGTCGCCACATGAGAATCGCCACCATGAGGCCAACGGTGGCGATGGCGGCGAACACCGGCGCCAGGTAGCCCACGTACAGGTTGATCAGGCCCACCAGGATGGCACCGTAGAAGCAGCCCTTGATGGAACCCAGGCCGCCCAGGATGATCACCACGATCACGGAGATCATCAGGGTTTCGCCCATATGCGCGGTGATGATTTCCTGGTACATGGACCACATGGCACCGCCCAGTCCGGCCAACGCCGAGCCGGCGATGAACACGCCGAGAAACAGCAGCTTGATGCGGTAGCCCATGACCTCCACCATTTCAGTGCTTTCCACCCCGGCGCGGATCAGGATGCCGGCCTTGGTGCGGTCGATCACCCAGCTCATCACGGCGTAGACCAGGAGCCCCAGCAGCACCGCGGCCAGGCGATAGGTCTCCACCGCCACGCCGCCGATGAGCGGCACGGCATCATCCAGAATCACGGCACCACGGAGCAGGTTCGGTCGCGGGACGGGGATTTCGTTCGGCCCCCAGATCACGTGGATCAATTCCATGATGATGATGGCGCCGCCCACGGTGACCAGAATCTGCTTCAGATGATCGCCATACACCGGCCTGATCACGAAACGCTCGAACAGCAGTCCCAGGCTGCCCGCCACGGCCATGGCGAAAACAAAGGCGGCCAGCAGGGCGAGCATGGTCGCACCCAATGACCCGCTACCGGCCAGATCGCCCATCCAGAACACGATCACCGTCGCCCCGGAAAACGCCCCCAACGAGATGAATGCCCCGTGCCCCAGGTTCAGCACGCTCATGAGGCCAAATGTCAGGGTCATGCCCGACGCCATGATGAACAGCATGAGCCCCATGGCCAGACCACTGACGGTCAGCGTGACCCAGGTGACCAGATCCATGAAAAACAGTGGCACGATCACCATCAGCGCCAGCAGAAACAGGTGCGGGCGGTGTTCGCGAAACTGGGAGAAGCGCTGGCGGAACCCTTGCGCCACCTCCCGGTCCAGCATTTCGTATTGCGCACTCATCGGTGAACTCCTTTACGCATGTGCGCCCAGGCTCAGACCCAGCAACTCCTTCTGCAGGTCGTCGTCCTCGGCCAGATCGGCCATCTGGCCGGTGTAGACGATGCGGCCGTCATCCATGACCGCCACGCTCTTGCCGAGACGCCGGGAGAAATTGAAATTCTGCTCCACCAGCAGGATGGTCGCCTGCTGGGCCTTGAGTTCTTCGAAGGCCCCCACCAGATCGCTGATGATGGCCGGCGCCAACCCTTTGGTGGGTTCATCCACCAGCAGTAACTCCCGGGGCTCGATGATGGCCCGGGCGATCGCCAGCATCTGCTTCTGGCCGCCCGAGAGGTTCCCGGCCGAACGGTTCCAGAACCGTTTCAGGGGCGGGAACAGTCGAAAGATCCACTCCAGACGGCTTTCATCGATGGGGCCGCTGTTGGCAGCCAGTTCCATGTTCTCGCGCACGCTGAGCAGGGCGAAGATCCCCATATTCTCCGGGACGAAGGCGATGCCTCTGCGGGCGATCTCCGGGGTGGGCAGGCCGCCAATGGATTCCCCGTTGAAACGCACCTCGCCGCGGCGCAACCGGGTCAGCCCCATGATGGTCCGCATGGTGGTGCTCTTGCCGGCACCGTTACGGCCAAGCAGTACGGTGAGCTCACCACGGGGGACCTGCAGGTCCACCCCGTGCAGGATGTGGTACTGGTCGATGTCCGCATGGACACCGGAGAGTGTGAGTATGGGCTCGGACATGTGCGTGACTCCCTGACTCAGCCCGCCGCCTGCTGCGGTGTTCCCAGATAGGCTTCCTGCACCACCGGCGATGCAATCACCTCCGCCGGTTCGCCGTCCGCCACCAGTTCGCCGTTGTGCAGCACGACGATGCGATCCGACAACGAGCGCACCACGTCCATCTTGTGCTCCACCAGCAGGATCACCTTGTCCTGCCGACGCTTGATCTCGGCAATCAGCTCCAGGATGACGGGAACCTCGTCAACGCTCATGCCCGCGGTGGGCTCATCGAACATGAACACCTCCGGCTCCAGTGCCAGCAGCATGGCCACTTCCAGCTTGCGCTGGTCGCCGTGGGGCAGTCCGGCGGCAAGAGAATCAGCCCGCTTGCCCAACTGCACCTGTTCCAGGTACTGCATGGCGTGATCGATGATATCCCTGCGCCGGGAAACCATCTGCCAGAAGTTGTATCCGGTGCGATGCCGGGCAGCCACCGCCAGCCGGACGTTCTCCAGCACCGTCAGATTGGGGAACAGGTTGGTCAACTGGAAGGCACGCCCCAGCCCCTTGTCGGCCCGGGCCGGTGCCGGCAGGCGGGTGATGTCCTCCCCGAACAGCAGCACGCTGCCCGCGCTGGCCTTGAGCTGGCCGGAGATCAGATTGAACCACGTGGTTTTGCCCGCCCCGTTCGGGCCCACAATGGACGTCAGGGTGCCGGGATGGAAGGCGCAGGAAACCCGGTTGACGGCATAGTGGCCGCCGAAGTTGATGGTCAGCTCACGGGTTTCGAGCACGGGGGATTGCGAAGTCATGTGTTCGACCTCGTCAGTGAATAGTGATGAATGCGGTTGACCGGTCGCGCCGGTAGCCGGAGGCGCCCCGACCGCCGTCCAAGGCGGCCGGGGCGCGGACGCTCAACGGTTCCGGATGGGAATCTCCATCTCATCCTTGTCGATCCGGCGGATCAGCACGGGAACGCCGGCGGTGACCGTGCGGTCCGCGAACCAGTCATCACGCTCCTGCACCTCGATCCGGAAGTGATACATGTCCTGCATGGACTGATGATCATCCGGACGGATCCACATCTCGCCCTTGGGCGTATCGAAACGCAGACCGCGGAAGGCTTCGATCAAATCCTCGGCATCCGTGGAGCCCCCGGTCTTGCGGATGGCCTCGGTAATGGCGATGGCCTGGGAGAAACCCTGGGCGGTGAAGAAGTCCGGCGCCGCGTTATAACGCTCGAAATGCTGCTCCACCAGCCAGTCATTGATGGGGTTGTCCGGCGATTCGAAATAATAGAATCCGGCCCCCTCCATGCCCGGGAAGGCGGAGTAGCCGACCAGCGCCGGCAGAATATTGCCGCCGGTGGCCATGCGGATGCCGAAGCGCTCCGGCCCCAGGTCCTGGATGCGGCCGAACGGGTTGGTGGCACCGGCCCAGATGCCGAAGATGTACTTGCCGTTGTCGCAACCGTCCAGATCCCGCAGAGCGTCAAAGAGACGATTGGCCGCCGCCGTGAAGTCCGTGGCATCCGTAGGCAGATACTCTTCATGGACGATCTGCCCGCCTTCGGCTTCCAGTGCCTCCTTGAAGGCGGCAACCCCGTCGCGGCCAAAAGCGTAATCCTGGGCAATGGTGGCAACGCAGACGTTCTCGTCACCGATGGCCACGGCATTGGAGACCGCATCCTGGGATGAGTTGCGGCCGATGCGGAACACGTAACGGTTCCACTCGGCACCGGTGATGGCGTCAGCCACGCCCTCGGGCATGATGATCCGCTCGTATTCCTCGGCGATGGGCAGCATCGCCAGGGCAATACCGGAAGCCAACGAGCCAATGACGATATGGGCATCATCCTCGGCGTAGGCTTCCTCGGTCAGGGCCCGTGCCCGGGCCGGGTTCATCTGATCATCCTTGTTGATGATCTCGATGGGCCGGCCCTCAATCTCCATCGCCCCGTTGGTGGCGTACTCGAAGCCGAGCTCCAGGCCTCTGGAAGACTGAGCCGCATAGGCTTCCAGCGCACCGCTGAACGGGGTGATATGGGCAATGCGAATGGAATCGGCCGCCTGTGCGGCGCCGATGGCGAAAACGGAGGCGGTGAACACCGCGCCGGTGAGAACTCGCTTCATGGTACTTCCTCCCGATGGTCGCTCCGACCTTATCGTTGTTGCCGGCGATCCAGCGGCAGCCAGCCGCGCTGCCCTGTCGTCCGTCATAAGATGACAAATGAATCACCTCTCTGCAACCCTCTGGAAACGAAAACCGGAAACAATCGTTAAAAGAACTGAAAATCAATTATTTAACGCATAATCAACTGTTCGTAACGACACCCCGGAACACCGCCTGCGGGCGCATGTGCGGCCCGGAACAATGCCTGCGGCGTCCTGTTGAAGGCTTCGACCCGGGTGCCACCGGGTGTTTCACGCCCCGGCGCGCCGTCATGCTAAGCTCTCCCGGATCGCCGGAGCCGGTTCCGCACGAGCATATGCCGGATAATTTTCAACACTGACAGAGGATTGGGAGCACCGATGGCAGGCCATAGCAAATGGGCCAATATCCAGCACCGTAAAAAGGCGCAGGACGCGAAGCGCGGGAAGATCTTCACCAGGCTCATCCGGGAGATCACCGTGGCGGCACGCATGGGTGACCCGGATCCGGCCGCCAATCCGCGACTCCGGCTGGCCGTGGACAAGGCGCTGTCGGTCAACATGCCCAAGGACAACATCGAGCGGGCGATCAAACGGGCCTCCGGCCAGGACGGGAATACGGTCTACGACGAAATCCGTTACGAAGGCTACGGCCCCCACGGGGTGGCGGTCATGGTGGAGGCGATGACCGACAACCGGAACCGGACGGCGGCGGAAGTGCGCCACGCCTTCACCAAGCACGGCGGAAACCTGGGAACAGACGGATCCGTGGCCTTCCTGTTCAGCCACGCCGGCGTCATCACCTTCGGTCCGGATACGGACGAGGACACCGTTATGGAGGTGGCGCTGGAGGCCGGCGCGGAAGACATCCTCACCAACGATGATGGCTCCATCGAGGTGCTCACTGCCCCGGAACAGTACATGGCGGTGAAGGACGCACTGCAACAGGCAGGCCTGGAGCCAGCCGATGCCGAGGTGACACAACGCCCGTCCACCACGGTCTCCCTGGCGGGCGATGATGCCGCCGGCATGCTGAAGCTGCTGGATACGCTGGAAGACCTGGATGATGTCCAGAACGTCTACCATAACGCCGAGATCAACGAGGACGCCTATGCCGACTGATCACGGTGGAGAGAACCCGCAGTGAGCCGTATTCTTGGCATCGACCCCGGTTCGCGGATAACCGGCTACGGTGTCGTCGAGGGCAGTGCACAGCGCTTCCGTTACGTGGCCAGCGGTGTGATCCGGACCGCCGGCGCCGACTTTCCGGACCGGCTGCGGATCATTTTCCAGGACCTGGACAGGATTATCGGGGAATACCAGCCCGACGCCCTGTCGGTGGAACAGGTGCACGTCCGGCACAATGTCGCCTCCGCACTCAAGCTGGGCCAGGCCCGGGGGGCCGCCATCTGTGCCGGTGCCAACCGCGGCCTGCCGGTGCACGAGTACACGCCGGCGGTGGTGAAACAGGCACTGGTGGGGTCCGGCAATGCAGACAAGGCGCAGGTCCAGTACATGGTGCGCCTGCTCCTGGAACTGGAGCGCACACCACCCGAGGATGCGGCCGATGCCCTGGCCCTGGCGCTGTGCCACCTGAACCAGGAGCGGCTGTCCGGACGGCTTGCCCGGGCCGCCACCACGCAATGGGCACGTTGACATGATCGGACGTCTGAACGGCGTACTGGCCGAGAAACAGCCTCCAGGGCTGCTGATGGATGTGCGGGGCGTGGGCTATGAGCTCGAGGCGCCCATGTCCACGTTCTATTCACTGCCCGCAGTCGGTGAGCCGGTGCAACTCTACACGCACCTGGTGGTCAAGGAGGACGGCCATTACCTGTATGGCTTTCTCACGCGGCTGGAACGCAGCCTGTTCCGCAGCCTGATCCGGGTTAACGGCGTGGGCCCCAAGCTGGGCCTGACCCTGCTTTCCGGCATGCCGGTGGAGGATCTGATCCACTGCATCCAGCAGCAGGACGACGCGAGCCTTACACGCATGCCCGGCGTTGGCAAAAAGACCGCGCAGCGCCTGGTGATCGATCTCAAGGATCGCATGGGCGATCTCCGGCAACCCGCGGCCACCGCCTCGACGGCCACCGCGCCCCTGGGAGCAGTCGCCGACGACGCCACGGCCGATGCGGTCAGCGCACTGGTGGCGCTGGGTTACCGGCCTGCGGAGGCGAACAAGCTGGTGGGACGCATCGACACCAGCGGACTGCCCAGCGAGGAGATCATCCGCCTGGCCCTGCAGAAAACCGTGAAATAGGCGCGCCATGATCGAGAACGACCGTCTGGTAACCGTGAACGCCGCGCCGGAAGACGAGGCGCTGGACAAGGCCATCCGGCCAAAGCGCCTGCGGGACTACGTGGGCCAGCCTGCCGTGCGCGAGCAACTGGAAATCTTCATTCATGCCGCACGGGGCCGCCAGGAAGCGCTGGATCATCTGCTGATCTTCGGTCCTCCCGGGCTGGGCAAGACGACCCTGGCCCACATCGTGGCCACGGAGATGGGCGTCAATCTGCGCCAGACATCCGGACCGGTCTTGGAAAAGGCGGGGGACCTGGCGGCGCTGCTCACGAATCTGGAACCGGGCGATGTCCTGTTCGTGGATGAGATCCACCGCCTGAGCGCACCGGTGGAAGAGGTGCTCTACCCCGCCATGGAGGACCAGAAGATCGATATCATGATTGGCGAGGGTCCCACCGCCCGCTCCATCAAGCTGGACCTGCCGCCGTTCACCCTGGTGGGGGCCACCACCAGGGCCGGCCTGCTCACAGCACCGTTGCGGGCCCGGTTCGGCATCGTCCAACGGCTGGAATATTACTCGGTGGAAGATCTGACCCATATCGTTGAACGCTCGGCAGCGCTGCTGGGCGTGGCGCTGGATGGCGAGGGCGGCCGGGAGATCGCCCGTCGGGCCCGGGGCACGCCGCGCATAGCCAACCGGCTGCTGCGCCGTGTGCGGGATTATGCGGAGGTGAAGGCCGACGGGCGCATCAGCACGGAGGTGGCGGACGCGGCGCTGAAAATGCTGAACGTGGACGACAGCGGTTTCGATGAACAGGACCGCCGACTGCTACTCACGGTCCTGGACAAGTTCGATGGCGGCCCCGTGGGACTGGACAACCTGGCGGCGGCCATCGGCGAAGAACGGGGAACCATCGAGGAAGTCCTGGAACCCTATCTGATCCAACAGGGTTATCTGATGCGGACCCCCCGGGGCCGCGTGGCCACGGCAAATGCGTATATGCACTTCGGGCGCACTCCGCCCGGCCGGCCCCCCTCGGGGGATCTGTTCGACGCCGGCAGTGACGGACTGCGCTGAAAGGCAGACACATGCAGATTTACCGGCCGAAGTCACTGCTAAAACTGATCCTGTACGGATTCGGCTTCGCCTCGCTGCCGCTGATCCTGGTGCTCGGCTACGCCGGGCTGAACGTGGACCGCCTGGCCCATCAGTCCCAGCACGCGGTTTACCAGGCCGTGCAGGCCATCAGCAACAGCCGTCAGCTCATTGACCTGCTCACCACCATGGAGCGCACCGGCCGCCAGTATCTGATCCTGCGGGACGAGACCCTGCTCGAGGCCTTCCAGGACTCGCATCGCCAGTTCCGGGACACCGCCCAGCGCCTCCACCGGCTGCCCCTGGACGAGACCCATCAGGATCGCGTGGATGAGCTCATCGCCGCACAGCAGCGCGTTGCCGAACTGATCATCGACAGTGATACCCAGGTGGACCAGTTGGCCGTGGCCTCCGATTTCCTCGAGCTGAATACGCTGGCCCAGCAGGTGCTATCCGGCAGCAACCGCATAGTGGACCGGGAGGTCAGCATCATGCAGGAGACCGCGGGTACCGCCCGTCGCCTCCTGTTCTGGCTGGCCCTGGCGGTCATTCCGCTGACCCTGATCTCGGTGGGCGTGTTCACCACGCTGATATCCCGCCCGGTGCGCCAACTGGACCGGGCCATCCGCCGACTGGGCGACGGACGATTCGAGCAGCCGGTCATGGTCACCGGCCCGCAGGATCTGGAATACCTCGGCGTGCGCCTGGACTGGCTGCGCCAGCGGCTGATGGACCTGGAGGAGCAGAAAGCGCGTTTCCTGCGCCACATGTCCCACGAACTGAAAACCCCGCTGACCGCGATCCGCGAGGGTGCAGAGCTGCTGCAGGACCACTCCGTGGGTCAGCTCAGCGTGGAGCAGCAGGAAGTGGCCGATATCCTGCGCAGCAACACGGTGGCCTTGCAGCGCCTGATCGAGGATCTGCTGAATTTCAGTACCGCCAACAACCAGCCCCCGCAACTGATCCGCCGCCACGTGCGGCTTCGGCAGGTGGTTGACAGGGTGGCCCGCAACCACAAGCCCACCCTGTTGTCCCGGGAGGTGGAACTTCGGATGCGGGTACAGGATCTGCACCTCATGGCCGATGCAGACAGACTGGAGACAATCGTGGACAATCTGTTGTCCAATGCCATCAAGTACTCGCCCCGGGGCGGCGCAATCGAGATCGGAGCCCGCCGCCAGGGCGACACCGTCATTCTCGAGGTCGCCGACGAAGGGCCCGGAATCCCCGAAGACGAACGGGAGGCCGTGTTCGAGGCCTTCTACCAGGGGCGCCACCAGGCGCAGGGTTACGTAAAAGGTTCCGGCCTGGGGTTGTCAATCGCCCGCGAATTCGTGGAAGCCCACGGTGGAAGTATCCGGGTGGACGACAGCCACCGGAGCGGCGCCCGCATCCAGGTCTGTCTGCCCCGGGAGGGCCAGTGAACGTGAACGGGAGACACCAGTCCGACCGCCTCAATCGCCCCATCGGCCGACTGCTGGTGCTGACGCTGCTGACCTTGGGCCTTGGCGGCTGCCAGGCACTGGGCGACCGGATTTGTGAAATGACCGACTGCGCGGACAGACTGTCTCCAGAAGACGACGGTCCAACCCCATCCGAACACCTGCTGGCCTACCTTGATGGCGTGGCAGCCATGTCCCCGGAGCGGCGACAGGCAACCTACGCGGTATTGCGTCAATCCACACCGGAAACCGGCTGCGACCAGCGCCAACTGCGCCTGGCCGGCCTGTTTCTGCTGCATCCCGAACCGCCGCTGGACGATACGGAACTGCTGGCAGACCGGTTGCAGCACTGCTGGATCGACTCCGGGAATGCGGAGATTTCGCCAGGCCTGGTCCAGGTCTTGCATGCCCAGATTACGACCCGTGAAGGGCAGCAGGCCCGCGCTCTGGAACTGGAACGCAGCCTGCGCCAGGAGCGGCAACGAAACGCTGAGCTGGCGGAACAGCTGGAGGCCCTCAAGGCCATCGAGCGCAGCATCCACCAGCGGGGCCAAGGCAATTCGCGTGAGGACTGAAACAATGGAACGGCGCAGCATACTTCTGGTTGACGACGATCCCGGCCTGCTCAGGCTGCTGTCCATCCGGCTCAAGTCGGCGGGCTACAAGGTGAACACGGCGGAGAGCGGGGAACAGGCCCTGGCCCTGCTCGCCGCCTTCCGCCCGGAGCTGATCATCACCGACCTCCGCATGGATGGCATGGACGGGCTCGCCCTGTTCGAAGCGGTTCACCGGGAGCATCCCACCCTGCCGGTGATCATCCTGACCGCACACGGCTCGATCCCGGAAGCGGTGGAGGCCACCCGCAACGGTGTGTTCAGCTTCCTCACCAAGCCCTTCGACAGCCAGAAGCTGCTTGAGCAGGTGGCCGCCGCGATGGAAATCTCCGGAGGAATGAGCGAGACGGGCAACCCCATCACGGCGGGCTGGGCGGACAGCATCGTGACCCGCAGCGCGATCATGAAGGATGTGCTGAGCAAGGCGCGCATGGTGGCGGATTCCGATGCCAGCGTCTTCGTCAGCGGCGACAGCGGCACCGGCAAGGAGCTGCTGGCGCGCGCCATTCATGACGCCAGCCGGCGCAAGGACATGCCTTTTGTGGCGGTGAACTGCGGCGCCATCCCGGAACCGCTCCTGGAATCGGAGCTGTTCGGGCATCGCAAGGGTTCGTTCACGGGCGCGACGCAGGATCACAGCGGCCTGTTCCAGGCCGCCGACGGTGGCACGCTGTTTCTGGACGAAATCGGGGACATGCCACTGCCGTTACAGGTCAAACTGCTCCGGGTTCTGCAGGAACAGCAGGTGCGGCCGGTGGGGGCCACCCGCTCGATTGCGGTGAACGTGCGCATCATCTCGGCAACGCACCGCAACCTGGAAGAGGAAATGGAAGAGGGCCGTTTCCGCGAGGATCTCTACTACCGCCTGAACGTGGTCTCGCTGGAACTGCCGGCCCTGGCCGACCGGCGCGAGGATATCCCGCTGCTGGCCAATCACTTTCTCAAGCACCTGGCGGACAAGTATCACAAAACGGTGCGCGGCTTCGCCCCGGACGCAATGGAGCGGCTGGTCAGCGCCCCGTGGCCCGGTAACATCCGGCAGTTGTACAACGTGGTGGAACAGGTGGTCACGCTGACCACCACACCGATGATCAACGACACCCTGATCCAGAACGCGCTGCGGGACGAGCCCGGGACCATACTGCCGTTTGCCGACGCCCGGCGGCGCTTCGAGAAGGATTACCTGGCGCGGCTGTTACAAACCACCGGCGGCAACGTGAGCCAGGCGGCACGGCTCGCCAAGCGCAACCGCACGGAGTTCTACAAGCTGCTGCACCGGCATGCCATCGACCCGGGCCTGTTCAAGAGCATGGAACGGGGCCAGTGAGCCCTGTCTCTGTTTGGCGACGGGGCTGATTTTCATAGAATCCAGGCCGTTACGGGATCAGCCCTGCCGCCTCTGTCGCTTGTCGGCGACAGAGGCGGCAGAGAACCAGGAAAGCACCCCACGACGCCAGGCGAACCCTTGCGATGGTAACGGCGGTTCTTTACATTTGGTGGCGCCATCACCGGCTATGAACACCACAGCACAGGACAGACCGTGACCGCTTTCGTGTGGCCAGTCCGGGTCTATTATGAGGACACCGATAGTGGTGGCATTGTTTATCACGCCAACTACCTGCGATTCTTCGAACGGGCCCGCACGGAATGGCTGCGCAGCCTGGGATTCGAACAGGACCGCATGCGCGCGGAACTGGGCACGCTGTTCGTGGTCCATTCGCTGAATATTCGCTACAACAGACCGGCCGTGTTCAACGACCTGCTCCAGGTCGTGACCCGCATCAGCCGGCACCGGGGCGTCAGCCTGGAATTCGATCAGCGCATCCTGTCCGAGGACGGTGGCTCGACGCTGTGCGAGGCAAGCGTCACCGTGGCCTGCATCGATGCCGACCGGCAGGTTCCACGCCCCATACCGAAGGCGCTCATCGCGGAGATCGCCCATGCACGATGACATGTCCATCCTCCGGCTGATCCTGGACGCCAGTCTGCTGGTCCAGTTGGTCATGCTGATCCTGGCCGGCCTGTCTGTGGCCTCCTGGGCCCTGATCTTCCAGAAGCGCGCTCAACTGCGGGGAGCCCAGGAGACCGCGGAGGATTTCGAGGACCGCTTCTGGTCCGGCGGCAATCTGGGGGAAATCTACACCCGCATCAATTCCAACGACGACGTGGAAAGCGGCATGGAGCGCATCTTCCGTTCCGGTTTCCGCGAGTTCTCGCGCATGCGCAAACAAGGCGTCTCGGCGGAAGCGCAAGTGGAAGCCGCCCAACGCGCCATGCGCATCACGCTCTCCCGGGAAGAGGAAGAACTGGAGTCCCGGGTGCCCTTTCTGGCAACCGTGGGCTCCACCAGCCCTTACATCGGGCTGTTCGGGACGGTCTGGGGCATCATGAACTCGTTTCGGGCGCTGGGGATGCAACAACAGGCCACGCTGGCCACGGTGGCCCCGGGTATCGCCGAAGCGCTGATCGCAACGGCACTGGGCCTGTTCGCCGCCATACCGGCAGTGATCGGCTACAACCGTTATGCGCATCAGGTGGAACGGCTGTGTGGCCGAT
The DNA here is from genome assembly GCA_020831885.1 of Ectothiorhodospiraceae bacterium. Taxonomy (GTDB): domain Bacteria; phylum Pseudomonadota; class Gammaproteobacteria; order Nitrococcales; family Aquisalimonadaceae; genus LSCE01. The sequence continues at coordinate 212,950 of JAFIFU010000001.1, read as the reverse complement.
ACGAGACCTTCATGGAGGAATTCATCAGCATACTCCAGCGCCATGCCCACAGCAGCAGCCGCGTTCCCCATGCGGACGAGCGGCAGCATGGCTAGGCGGTAACATGGCATGAGAACCGATCAACGCTTCCCCAGGCGAAGGGGGCCGGCATGAGCATGCGTCGCAAGCGCCATAAGCCCATGGGCGAGATCAACGTGGTGCCCTACATCGACGTGATGCTGGTGCTGCTGGTGATCTTCATGGTGACGGCGCCGCTGCTGTATCAGGGCGTTGACGTGGACCTGCCCCAGGCCGAGGCGGAACCACTCAGCCAACAGGAACAGGACCCGGTGATCGTGACCGTCACCGCCGGCGGCGAATACATGCTGAGCATTGGCATCGATCCGGAACAGCCCATCTCACCCGAAGAGATGACGGAACTGGTGGCACGGGTTGTCCGCAACAATCCACAGACGCCGGTGCTGGTGCGGGGTGACCGGAACGTGGCCTACGGGCATGTGCTGACCGCCATGTCCACACTGCAACGGGCCGGCGTGCCGCAAGTGGGGCTGATGACCCAGCCGCCGCAGGAGCGCTGAGCCTGATGCGACGGTGGTTCGGCAATCCGGCACGGGGCAGCCGATACCTGCTGTACTCGCTGGGAGTGCACGTGGTGGCGGGGGCGCTGCTGTTCGTGAACCTGGGACCCATGTCGGTTCAGGTCCAACAGACCGAGCCGCCGGAGATCATCCACGCCGTGACGGTGGACCAGGAAGAGATCGAGAGCCGTCTCGATGCCCAGCGGGACGCCATTGCCCAGGCGCAGCAAGAGGAGGAACGCCGCCGGCAGGAGGCAGAGGAGGCCCGCCGCCGCGCCGAGGAAGAACGCCGCCGCCAGGAAGAAGAGGCCCGCCGCCAGGAGGAAGAAGAACGCCAGCGGCAACAGGAGGCGGAACAGGAACGCCAGCGCCAGCAGGAACGCGAACGGCAGCGGCGGGAGGAGGAACAGCGCCGCGCCGAGGAGGAACAGCGACGGGCTGAGGAACAACGGCGCCGGGAGGAAGCCGAACGCCAGCGCCGTGAAGAGGAACAGCGCCGCGCCGAGGAGGAACGCCGGCGCCAGGAAGAGGCTGAGCGCCAGCGGCGGGAAGAGGAGGAGCGCCGTCGCCAGGAGGAAGAGCGGCGCCGGGCCGAGGAGGAACGCCGTCGCCAGGAGGCGGAGCAGCGCCGGCGGGAGGAAGAGATGCGCCAGCGGATGGAAGAGGAGCAGCAGGCTCAGGCCGCGCAACGTGCGCAGGCGCAGGCGGTTAATGTATGGAGACGAATCCTAACCGATGCCTGGGTGCGCCCACCGGGCTCGGCTGCGGGGCTCTCTACCGCAGTCAGAGTACGTTTGCTGCCTACGGGCCAGGTTATCTCCATCGAGATCATCGAAAGCAGTGGCGACGATGCCTTCGACCGCTCGGTGCGCAATGCCATAGAACGTGCCTCCCCACTGCCGGTGCCGGATGATGCATCGGCATTCCGACGGGCGGGCCTGGATAACGTCGCGTTTCGATTCATGCCGGACGGATGACTACCATGCTGAGACGTTTTGCCAGTCACTGGGCCGCGGCCCTGTTTATCCTGCTCACGCCCGGCCTTGCAAAGGCGGAGCTGGTCATTGACATCATCGGTGGTGCCGAGTCGGCTATCCCGGTGGCCGTTGTCCCCTTTGCCTGGCAGGGCAACGGCGAACCGCCCGAGGACGTGGCCAGGATCATCACCGACAACCTGACCCGCACGGGCCAGTTCCAGGCCCTGCCCCGCTCGGAATTCATTGAGACGCCCAGCGCCCAGGCGGATGTCCGCTTCGCCAACTGGCGGGCCTTGGGCGTGGACAATCTGATCGTGGGCGACATACGGCCGGACGGCGATCGCTTCCGTGTGCGCTACGAGCTGCTGGACGTGTTCACGGGCTCGCGCATGACCGGTAAGACCTTTACCTCACCCCGCGATGCCATGCGCACCGTCTCCCACGTCATCAGCGACGAGATCTATGAGGCCCTGCTGGGCCGGCCCGGCGCCTTCAACACCCGCATTGCCTACGTGGCCATGCAGGACCGGGGCGAACAGCGTGAATGGCGCCTGGTGATCGCCGATGCCGATGGTCACTACCCGGAGAGCATTCTGACCTCCCGCCAGCCGATCATGTCGCCGGCCTGGTCTCCCGGGGGCGACAGGCTTGCCTACGTCTCCTTCGAGAATCGCCGCTCCGAGGTCTATGTGCAGACTATCGGCACCGGTGAACGGGAGAACGTGGCAAGCTTCGAAGGCATCAACAGCGCCCCCGCCTGGTCGCCGGACGGGCGGCGCCTGGCGGTGACCCTGTCCCGGGACGGGCAGACCGATATCTACGTGCTGGAACTGGACAGCGGTCAACTGCGTCAGATCACGAACCATTGGGCCATCGACACCGAGGCCACCTGGACCCCGGACGGCCGATCACTGTTGTTCACGTCCGACCGGGGCGGCAGTCCGCAGATCTACCGGGCGGATCTGCGCAACGGCAACGTGGAGCGGGTCACCTACCAGGGGAACTACAATGCCTCCCCCACGATCTCCCCGGACGGGCGCCGTGTGGCCATGGTCCACCGTACGGACAACGGCTACGGCATCGCGGTCCAGGAACTGGAAGGCAACGGCCGTTTCCGGGTGCTCACCCGTGGAGGCCAGGACGAGAGCCCCAGTTTCGCCCCCAACGGGGCCATGGTGCTCTACGCCACGCGCGCCAACGGCCGGGCCGTGCTGGGGACCGCTTCCCTGTACGGGGAGGCGCGTCAGATACTGTCAACCCAAGGGGAACGGATCCGGGAGCCGGCCTGGTCGCCCTGAGCGGCTGCCCGAACATGAACCGGAGTTGCCACCCCGGCACTCCATGGCTGATCGAACTGGAGGACCATCATGCACGGAACCAATCTGACACGCTGGCTGCTGCCGGCCGCCCTTGCCCTTTTCCTCGCCGGCTGCGCCACGGTGGGCGACGAGGAGCGCGTGGAGGATCGTCCCGACGGGGAACTGTCGGAGGAGGAAATGGCGGCCATCGACCGGGAACGCGCGGCCGAGGCCCGTGGACTGGAAGGCCGCCGCCTGGTCGAGGGCGATGCGCTGGATCAGTTGCTGGAGGATCCAAGCAGCCCCATCGGCCAACGCACGGTTTACTTCGCCTTCGACAGCAGCGAGATCCGGGAGCAGGATGTCTCCATACTGGAAGCCCATGCTGCCTTTCTGGCCGACCACCCGGATCAGCGCATTACCGTGGAAGGCCACACCGACGAACGCGGCGCGCCCGAATACAACCTGGCGCTGGGGGAACGCCGTGCGGAAGCGGTGAAGCGCGCTCTGGTACTCTATGGCGCATCGGCGGATCAGATCCGCGTGACCAGCTACGGTGAAGAGAATCCGGTGGACCTGGGCAGTAACGAGGAAGCCTGGGCCCAGAACCGCCGCGCAGAACTGGTCTACCGCTACTGAGCGAAACACATGGCGAACCGGCCGGCAGGCGTTCTACCAACGCCTACCGGCCCCAAGCACAGGGGGTGGCTGTGCCTGCAATCAGCGTTACAACAATCAACTGGCGTCGCGGCCTGGTGGCACTGATGCTGGCCGCGGGGTTGACCGCGCAACCAGCGGCCGCGGACGTGGAGCGCCGTTTGGACCGCATCGAGCGCCTGCTGGATGGCAGCACCCTCATGGACATGAACCGCTTGCAGGAACGCTTGCGGCAGGAAGTCCAGGCGCTGCGGGGGGAAGTGGAAGTCATGCAGCGGACCATCACGGACCTGGAACGTCAGCAACGGAACCTGTACGAGGACCTGGACTCACGCCTGCAGGCGCTGGAACGGGGAACGGAAACCGTGGCGCCGGCGCCCACGGTACCGGACACCCCTGCCCTGGATGCGGAGCTTGCCCGGGAAACACCACCGGCCACTCCCGATGGTGAGACCGACATCGCGGACGCCGACATGGACACCCGGGCGGATGGTGACGCGGAAGCGGATTACCAGAAGGCGTTCGAGTTGCTTCGGGAAGGCCGCTACGCCCAGGCGGGGGATGCTTTCCGGGTCGTGCTGGAGCGGCATCCCGGGACACTGTACGCGGAGAACGCGCTGTACTGGCTGGGTGAATCCTATTATGTGGTGCGCGAGTTCGATACAGCCATGGAACACTTCGAGGCGGTCATCGCGGACGAGGACAACAACAAGCGGCCGGACGCCCTGCTGAAGAAGGGTTACATCCATTACGAACGCGGCCAATGGCAGCAGGCCCGCACCGCCCTGGAGGAAGCCCGGGACCGCTATCCAGGGACGACGGTGGCAACACTAGCGGAAAACCGGCTCCAGCGTATGCGCGAGGAAGGACGTTGACCGGCGGGCGCTCCGGCGATTGACTCGCAACCCGGTTTCAGTATCATGTGCGCCCTGTTCGGGTCGTTAGCTCAGTTGGTAGAGCATCGGACTTTTAATCCGCTGGTCGTAGGTTCGAATCCTACACGACCCACCAACAAATTCAGGCAGTTAAGGGATTAACTGCCTGACACCCTCCTGCCCGCCCCGGGCCACGCATACGCCATACGCCGTCCACCCCAACGGCACACACCACGTCGGTCGTTCACCAATGGCACCCGCCATCCGGACAAGGCTCCGCTTGCAGACTCTGCCCCTTAGCTGCTATACCAAACGCTTGGTTGGACCAAATCGCGTAGCACACAATATATCTGGAGGAGATGAAAAATGAAGTACAGCAACCGCTTCCTGCTGGGTGCGGCCTCAGTACTACTCAGTGCCGGAATCGCCTTGGCGGGCCAGGCATCGGCGGAAACTCTCCGTTACGCACTCGGCTATCCGCCAGGCAGTGACGCCACGAAAGCCGCCGAAAACTACGCCGAGAAGGTGAGCACGTATTCCGACGGCGAGCTGTCGGTGCGGGTTTTCCCGTTGTCACTGCTCAACTTCGCCGAAACCTCGGCCGGTGTGCGCGACGGCATTGCCGATATCGGTTATCTGCTCACCGCCTACTTCCCGTCGGAGTACGCCCACACCAATCTCATTGCCGAAGCCGCCATGCAGATGCAACTCTATGGCGACGCTGTCCGCGGCCGCGAAGGGCCGGCCTACGTTGGCGCCATGCTCGAGTACATCTTCTTCAACTGCCCCGAGTGCCATGACGAGTATGCGCAGCAGCAGCAGGTCTTCACGGGCCTGGCTTCCAGCTCCAACTACGGCCTGCACTGCAATGCACCGGTACGAACCCTGGAGGAACTGCAGGGCAAGCGGGTGCGCGCGGCGGGTTCGCAGTGGTCCCGGTGGGCCAACGAGTTTGGCGCCACGCCGGTCACCATGTCGGGCAACGAGGCATTGGAAGCCCTGCGGCAGGGCATCGTGGATTGCGTGATCATCTCCACGCCGGACCTGGCCAATCTGGGCATCATCGAGGCCACCACCGACACCACCATCGATGTCCCAGGGGGCGTGTTCGCCGGCGCCGCCATCACCAGCGTCAATCGGGATACCTGGCAGTCGCTTGACGACAACCAGCGTGGCGCGCTGCTGCGGGCGGCGGCCCATATTTCCGCCGAGATCCCGTGGGTATACCACCAGCGCGAGGAAGAGGTGCTGGAACGCGCCAAGGCGGAGCGCGGCTTGCGCGTGCACGAGGCGGCCCCGGAACTGATGGAGGCAACCCGCAAGTTTGTGGAAGGTGACATGGAAACCCTGGTGGAGGTCTATCGGGATCAGCGCGGGGTACAGCGGGGCGCAGAGATGCTGGACGAGTTCCGACCGGTACTGGAGCGCTGGATTGAGCTGGTCAGCGACGTGAGCAGCAAGGAAGAACTGGCCGAGTTGTACTGGACCGAAGTCCTGTCCCAGGTGGATCCGGCACAGCACGGCCGCTGAAATCTGGTCAGGGACGGTTCGCTCCGGGCCCACGGACGGGCCCTTCGATAGCACCTTGCCCCCGGACACGCTGCAAAGACAGAGCACCATGGGAACAGATCAGCGCTTCCTTTACCAAAAGCGAGAATCATGAAAGCTGTTCAGGCGGACAATCTGGACGCCCTGGATGCGTACCGCGTCGTCGATCTGCCGACACCGGCACCCGGTGACGGTCAGGTCCGGATCAGGGTGGCATACTGCAGTATCGGTTACGTGGACGCCTTGATCGCCTTGGGCCGATACCAGACGAAGCCCGCGCTTCCCCACGTACCCGGCAGCGAGGTTGCCGGCGTCATCGACTCGATCGGTCCCGGCGTCACCGGCCTGAGGCCGGGAATGCGTGTTCTGGCCAGCGTTCAGGGCGGCTTCGCCCAGTACGCCGCCGCCGAGGCGAAGGACGTGAAGGTGCTGCCTGACGGGATGACGCTCCCGCAAGCCGCCGTCTTCCGAGGCAACTACCTGACCGCCATGCACGGCTTGATGGATCGAGGCAGCCTCGAATCCGGCGAAACCGTGCTGGTGATGGGAGCCGCGGGCGGCACCGGACTGGCAGCGGTGGACGTGGGCCGAGCGCTCGGTGCGCGGGTCATCGCCGTCGCCTCCACGGAAGAGAAGCGTACGGCAGCCCGGGAAGCCGGGGCGGCCGCTGTACTGGACCGGGAGCCGGATGGTTGGCGGGAGCGGCTCAGGGAACTAGCGCCCCACGGCATTGACGTGGTCTACGATCCGGTCTGTGGTCCGCTGATGGAGCCCGCATTCCGTTCATTGAAATGGCGGGGTCGCTACCTGGTGATCGGTTTCGCCCACGGAGACATTCCGGCATTGCGGCTCAATCTCCCCCTGCTCAAAGGCGCGGCCCTGATCGGTGTCGACACCCGGCAATTCGGGCAGATCCTTGAACCCGATGCGGCGGATGACATGATTGATCGTCTGTTATCCTGGGTCTCTGCCGGAAAACTGAGGCCGCCCATCGGGCGTCGTTTCGGTTTTGATCGGCATACGGAGGCGCTGGCGTTCGCGCTGTCAGGCAAGGCGATCGGCAAATCGCTGCTGGTCATTGACGAGACCATCGGCTGAGGCCGCAGGAGATTTGCTTCCGGTTCACCCCGGGCCGCAAACTCCCCCATTGAGACACAAACGGAGGCCGCTCTTATGGCCCGACTGGACGATCTGCCCCCGGTGCTGCGGGAGAACATGCTCGCGCTGTCATGCCCGACATTCGGGTCCACGGCCCTGGTACCGCCCCGGCCCTTGCTCCAGCACACCGTCGCATTGGTTTCCACGGCGGGCTTGAGCGTGCGGGGGGAACCGCCCTTCAAACCGAATGCGAAAGACTTCCGCAGTATTGCGAAAGAGACCGGGGACGAAGACCTGCTGATCACGCACGTTTCGGTCAACTTCGATCGGACCGGCTTCCAACAGGACGTGGAAGTCATGCTTCCACGGCAGCGGCTGCGGGAACTCGCGGAACAGGACCTGATCGGGAATGCCGCGGACACCCATTACAGCTTCATGGGCGCAACCGACCCGGAACTGATGCAACCCCACGCCGAGGAACTGGTCCGGGACTTCCGCGATCAAGGGGTGACGGCAGCCGTCCTGCTCCCCGTCTGACCCCATTGCACGCGCGCCGTGAGCGCGCTGGGGCATTACCTGGAGTCAGCGGGCATCGCCACGATCTGCATCAGTCTTTTCCGGCCACACAGCGAGCGGATCCGGCCGCCCCGTACGCTGTGGGTGCCTTTCGAGCTGGGTCGCCCTCTGGGTGAACCCGGTGACGGGGCGTTCCAGCGGCTGGTGCTAAGCCAGGCGTTAGGACTGCTGGAGCAGGTTCGGGAGCCTGGTTTGATCATGGACTTCCCACGGCAGGCCGCCGGCTTCGCCGATGACCCGGCCTGGCAACCGCCAGCGCTGCCGGCGGGACCGAACGGATCCAGGAACCCGGCCTCCCTGCGGGATGCCCTTGCGGCCGAGCAGGAGGCCATCGCCCCTGTTTACCGGCAAGCGGTGGCAAGCCGCGGGCGAACCACGGTCGGTAACAGCGCCTTGCCTGCCGAGCGCATCACCGAATTTCTCTGTGCCATGGCCAGCGGCACGGTGCCGGAGAACCCGATGCCGGAACAGCGCCTGGCCATCGCCATGCGGCTGGCGGCGGACGACCTGAAGGCGCAGTATCTGGAGGCCGCGTCCATGGGGGGACGGCCTTCCAGTCGTCAATTGCAGCACTGGTTCTGGGACACAACCACCGCGGCCCAGGTGCTGATCCGCCTGCGGGCCACGGCAATGGCCTCGGACGACAAGATACTTCGCGCGGTGGCCGGGGGCCAGTTGATCCCCGCTGAGCAACGGGTGCGACTCGGTCTATGACGCACCCGGATCCACAGCCTGTCCCCGTGGCATTGGCCGCCCCTGCCAGGCCATGCATTTCGTTTCAGGCGTATGCTAGGCTCTGATTGATGTCTTCTCCTGTCACTGAGGATTCGCCCGTGCCCGCCCTGCCCGACGGCCTCATCGTCATCGCCAAGCGCGATTGCCCCACCTGCACACTGATCGAGCCCGTGCTGCACGAGCTGGCGGACGGACCGCTGCCACTCACGGTGTACAGTCAGGACGACCCCGCTTACGGCAACGGCCTGCCCAAGGTCGTTCATGATGCGAGCCTGGAAACGTCCTGGCAGTTGGACGTGGAAATCGTGCCCACGCTGATCCGGGTGGAGAACGGTCGGGAGGTGGGACGCACCTACGGATGGCATCGCGGCGACTGGCAGACACTGAGTGGCCAGCAACCGTTGGGCGCCGAGCTGCCGGAGACGCGGCCTGGCTGCGGCTCGAAGACCCAGGATCCGGGGATGGCGGACAAGCTCGCCGCCCGCTTTGACCGGAGTCTGCTGCGTTCGCGGGAGATCGATCTCGGTGATGCCGAGGACGTGATGGAGGCCTGCTACGAGCGGGGCTGGACGGACGGTCTTCCGGTTGTGCCGCCAACCCGGGAGCGGGTCCTCCGCATGCTCCAGGGCACGCATCGCGCACCATCCGAGAATCTGGGGGAGGTACCCCCGGATCTGGCTCCCTGCACCGTCGAGAAAGTCGCCATCAACGCCGTGATGGCCGGCTGCAAACCGGAATACCTGCCTGTGGTCATCGCCGCCGTGGAAGCGGCCCTGACCGAGGAATTCGGCATGCACGGCCTGCTTTGCACCACCATGTTCGCCGGGCCGATGGTGATCGTGAACGGGCCAATCACCCGGGCCATCGGCATGAACTCCGGGGTCAATGCCCTGGGCCAGGGCAACCGCGCCAACGCAACCATCGGCCGGGCACTGCAACTGGTTATCCGCAATGTGGGGGGCGGCCGCCCGGGCGAGATCGACCGGGCCACCCTGGGCAACCCCGGCAAGTACACGTTCTGTTTCGCGGAAGCAGAAGACAGCGACTGGGGCTCCCTGTCCGTGGAGCGGGGCTTTCCGCCCGAGGCGTCCACCGTCACGCTGTTTGCCGGCGAGGGTGTGCAGGGCATCGTGGACCAGAAATCCCGCACACCGGAGTCCCTGGCGCGCAGCTTCGCCAACTCGCTGCGCGCGGTGGACAACACCAAGATGGCCATGGCCGGCGACGCCACGCTCGTGGTATCGCCGGAGCATCATCGCGTGTTCAGCGAGGCCGGCTGGTCGCGGCAGCGGCTACGGGAAGAACTGGAACGTTTACTGCTCATGCCGGGCGACGAACTGCTGGCGGGGGCTGACGGCATCGCGGAAGGCCTGCCGGCCAGCGCCGCTGGCCAGAGGATTCCCAAGTTCCGCCCCGGGGGGTTGCTGATCGTTCGGGCCGGCGGCACCGCCGGTCTGTTTTCCGCGGTGATCGCCGGCTGGGCCGCCTCCGGCCCGGTCGGCTCATCGCCCGTTACCAGGGAGATCACTGGATGAACGCAGATCTACACCTGCTGGACCCGACGTCGGAACGGTCCCCGGCGGCCCGGGAGCGGCTGGCGCGACCGGCGAGCCTGGATGGGCTCACCGTCGGCCTGCTGGACATCTCCAAGGCCCGCGGCGACGTGTTCCTAGACCGTGTCGACGCCTTGCTGCAGTCCCGGGGCATTCAGGTACGGCGCTACCGGAAACCCACGTTCACCCGGGTTGCCCCCACGGCCCTGCGCCAGCAGATTGCCGCGGAATGCGATCTGGTGGTGGAAGGTCTGGCCGACTGAGGCTCCTGCACGTCGTGCTGTATGCATGACATCGCAGACCTGGAAGGTCGAGGCATACCCGGAGTTGGCGTTGCATCAACGGAGTTCGTCCAGGCCGCAGAGATGCAGAGCCGTTCGCTGGGTTTCGATCCGGCGATGGTGTTTGTCGCCCATCCGATTCAGGACCGCACCGACGCGGAGATGCGGCAGTTGGCCGATGACGCGCTTGATGCCATCCTGGGTGCCCTGCGCGCCACCTGAATGTTCGCGCAATCCTGGGAGCGGCGCCCGTCCGGACGTCGCTCCCCGGCACGGTCTCGGGAACAGGGGGTTAGGGGCGCGTCTCGGGCCGGTCCACCGGCTTGACGGTCCGCCAACCGGAGGCGGTCCCCCATGAGCTCCCGCAACCCGTCGACGTATCCCCGGCCGCCGTCGGTGGACCGTATACTGGCCTGGCCGGTGGTGGCGGCGCTCCTGCAGACCCATGGCCGCCCCCTGACCGTGGAGGCCGTGCGCAGAACCCTGGAAGAGTGCCGCCGCGGCCAGCGCCCCTGCACCGATACCGCCATCACAGATGGCATCACCACCGCCTTGCAGGCACAGATATCCCCATCCCTGAAGCCGGTGTTCAATCTCACCGGCACCGTGCTGCATACCAATCTCGGCCGCGCCCCCCTGCCCCCGGAAGCAATCGCCGCGATGACCCGGATCGCCGCCGGAGCCTCGAACCTGGAATACGATCTGGAACGGGGCAGGCGCGGCGACCGGGATGTCCACGTGGAGCGCTGGCTGTGCCGGCTGACCGGTGCGGAGGCGGCAACCGTGGTCAACAACAACGCCGCCGCCGTCCTGCTGGCCCTGAACAGCCTGGCCCTGCGACGCCGTGTGCTGGTCTCCCGGGGTGAGCTGATCGAGATCGGCGGCTCATTCCGGCTACCGGACATTATGCGCCGCGCGGGCTGCCGGCTGCAGGAAGTGGGCACCACCAACCGCACCCACGTCCATGACTTCGCCGAGGCCATGGACACGGTGAAGCCCGCCCTGGTCCTCAAGGCACACACCAGCAACTACCAGGTCCAGGGATTCACCGCCGAGGCGGATGAATCCGCCCTGGCCGATTTATGCCGGAAGCAGGGCGTGCCGTTTCTGGTGGATCTCGGGAGCGGCTCCCTCGCCGACCTGACCCGCTTCGGCCTGCCGGCGGAGCCCACCCCGATGGACACCCTCACCCGTGGCGCCGACCTGGTCACCTTCAGCGGGGACAAACTGCTGGGAGGGCCACAGGCGGGCATCATCGCCGGCCGTGCGGATCTGATCGGCCGCATCCGGCGGAACCCGATGAAGCGCGCCATGCGCTGCGACAAGCTTACCCTGGCGGCCCTGGAGGCGGTGCTGCGCCTGTGTGCCGATCCGGACCACCTGGCGGAGCGTGTACCGGCACTGCGGCTGCTGACGCGGGGCACCGACGAGATCCGGACGCTGGCGGAACGGCTGCAACCGGTGCTCGCCCACTGGCTGGGTGCCGCCGGGCGGGTGGATGTGATTTCCGTGCAGAGCCAGATAGGGAGTGGGTCGCTGCCGGTGGACCTGCTGCCCAGCGTCGCCCTGCGCCTGCGCCCGGCAGCCACGTCGGCGCTGAGCCTGGCGGAAACCCTCCGCCGACGCCCGGTCCCCGTGATCGGCCGCATCAGGAGTGGTGCGGTGCTGCTGGATCTGCGCTGCCTGGAAGACGAGAAGACGTTCCGGGCGCAGTTCACGGAGCCCTTGGCACCATGATCGTGGCAACCGCAGGCCATGTGGATCACGGCAAGACCGCGCTGGTGCGGGCGCTGACAGGCGTCGACACGGATCGGACGGAGGAAGAGAAGCGTCGCGGGCTGACCATCGACCTGGGATTCGCCTACATGGACGGCCCGTCGCTGCGGCGCATCGGCTTCGTGGACGTCCCGGGACACGAACGCTTCATCCGTAACATGCTGGCCGGTGTGGCCGCCGTGGATTTCGTGCTGCTGGTGATCGCCGCCGATGACGGGCCCATGCCCCAGACCCGGGAGCATCTGGCGATACTCCATCTGCTCGGCCTGCGTCATGGCGCCGTGGTGGTGAGCAAGACGGATCGGGTCAGTGGGGAACGGTTGCTGCAGGTGACGGAAGGGATCCCGGAGCTGGTGGAAGGCACCTGCCTGACGGGTGCGCCTGTTTTTCCTGTCTCCGCGCAGACCGGAGCCGGGATGGATGCACTGAAACGGCATCTGACCCGGTGCAGCGAAACGCTCCCCTGGAGGAAGGCCGACGGCAATTTCCGCCTGGCGGTGGACCGCTGCTTCACCGTGGATGGGGCGGGTCTTGTGGTCACCGGCACGGTATTCGACGGTAGCGTCCGAAAGGACGAGCATCTGCGCGTGGTCCCCGGCGGCATACCCGCCCGCGTGCGGGATTTGCGAGGACAGGGACAGCGGCGGGACCAGGTGGTCGCCGGCGAACGCTGCGCCCTGAACCTGTCCGGCAGCCGGTTGGACCGGGAGGCGATCCGTCGCGGCGACTGGGTCGTGGCCGAGCCCGCGGAACTGGTCACCCGGCGACTGGACGTGGAGCTTGGGCTGCTGCCGTCCGAGCAGCGCGCCCTGAAACACTGGACACCGGTCCATCTGCACCTGGGTGCGGCTGATGTCACCGCAAGGGTTGCACTGCTGGGCCGCCACAGCCTGGGCGTCGGTGAGCGCGGCCTGGCACAGCTGGTGCTGGAGCGGCCGATCCATGGCCTGCATGGTGACCGTTTCATCATCCGGGATCAGTCCGCCTGGCGGACCCTGGGCGGCGGCAAGGTGATCGATCCGACCCCTCCCCGTCGCGGGCGCGGTCGACCGGAGCGGCTGTCCCTACTGGAGGCACTGGCCGACGCGGACCACGCCCGGGCGCTTGGCTCGCTGCTGGAACTCAGCCCAACGGGCATTTTTCTGCCGGCCTTCGTCCGCACCAGGAACCTCACGCCGGAACAGGCAGCGGCGCTCGCCGACGCAACACCCGGCTTGCGGATTGCCACCCGGGAGGGGCCGTTGCTGATCACGGAAAACCGCTGGCAGGAGGTCCAGAGGGAGGTGCTGAACGCGGTAGCCCGCTGGCACGCGCTGGACCCCGCCAGTGTCGGCCCTGGCGAATCCGCTCTGGCCGAGCGTCTGGGACGGACGCTCCCCGGCGCCCTGGTCCGGGCGGCGATCCGGGCACTGCTGGAGAAGTCGCTCCTGGTGCGGCAGGGCTTCAACCTGCGCCTGCCCGATCACCGGCCACGCCTGGAAACCGCGGATGCGGCCCTGTTGGAGGCGGTCACCCACGCACTACGCGGCGCCGGACTGCGGCCGCCCCTGGTCGGCGAGCTTGCCGATCAACTGGGACTGGAGCGCCAGGCGCTGATGGAGCGACTGCAGTCACTGAGCCGCCTGGGCTATCTGGAACGGGTTGCGCCCAACCGCTATTTTCTGCCAGAAACTGTGGAGACGCTGGCGGATCTGGCCAGAGAACTGGCCGAGGAATCCCCGGATAGGCTGTTCGATGCGGCCGGTTACCGGGACCGCAGCGGCATCGGCCGCAATCTGACCATCCAGGTCCTGGAGCACCTGGACCGCCTGGGCATCACCCGTTTCGACGGCGAACGGCGCGGCCTGCGCTGAATCGCGTTACACTGGCGCATCGTCGGACGGGACGGCAAGGCACGGAAACCACTGAGACATGGCTTTACCTGCTTAAAGATCAGTAACAGCAGCAACGGTGCCACGGACATGGAAGGGGATCGCTTCCCGGTGGAGCGCCCGGACTTCAAATCCGGTGAGACGCGCCAGGCGCGTCTGGTGGGTTCGACTCCCACCCCCTTCCGCCAGCATGTTCGCCTGTCCCCGCCAGGACGGGCCCAGGAGCAGACACGAGGCCTAGACACCCGATGCAGGCGTCCGATCATCCGGTGGAAAAGGACATCGTGCTGGTGGGCGGCGGCCACAGTCACGTTCAGGTATTGCGCGCTTTCGGCATGCGGCCCATGCCCGGAGTGCGCCTGACCCTGATATGCCGGGATACGCACACCCCCTATTCCGGCATGCTGCCCGGCTACATTGCCGGCCACTACACGTACGACGACGTCCACATCGATCTCAGCCGCCTGGCCGAGTTCGCCGGCGCGAGGTTCTACCGTGCCGAGGCGGTGGGACTGGACCGGAAGGCCGGCAGCATCCTGTGCCGCGGCCGCCCGCCGGTCCCCTACGACCTGGCATCCATCAATACCGGCTCCGCCCCCCGGGTGAGCCAGGTACCGGGCGCCGCGCGACACGTTATTCCGGTCAAGCCCATCCATCGGTTCAACCAGAGCTGGCAGACCCTGTTGCAGCGCGTACAGCAACACACCGGGCCGATTCGCATCGCCGTCGTGGGCGCCGGGGCCGGTGGTGTGGAGCTGGCCCTGGCCATGCAATACCGTTTGCGGCAGGAGTTGATCACCCGGGGGCACGCCCCTGACCAGTTGGAAGTACATCTGTTCAGTGCCGAAACCGACATCCTCCCAAGCCATAACGCGGCCGTCCGCCGGCACTTCCGGCGGATCCTGCAACAACGTGGCATTGTCCTGCACTGCCAGGCGCGGGTGGAACGGGTGTCGTCCGGATGTCTGCGGGCCGGCAACGGCTTTCATCTGGCCGCCGACGAAATCGTCTGGGTGACCCATGCCGGTGGTGCGGACTGGCTGCGGCAAACGGGATTGCAACTGGATGCGCACGGTTTCATCCGCGTCACCGACACCCTGCAATCCCTCTCCGACCCCCGGATATTCGCCGCGGGCGATGTGGCCAGCATGGAGGGACATCCCCGGGAGAAGGCCGGCGTGTTCGCGGTGCGCCAGGGCCGGGTCCTGGCGGACAATCTGCGGCGGCTGATCCAGGGACGGGTGGTCCGCCGATACCGACCACAACGGAAGTGGCTTGCCCTGATCAGCACCGGCGACCGTTATGCGGTGGCGTCCCGGGGCCGCTTGATGCTGGCCGGGCGGTGGGTCTGGCGCTGGAAGGACCACATCGACCGGCGTTTTATGGCCCGCTTCGACCCCACCGTCCCGGGCCGCATGACAGCAGGCGCATCAGGCCCCGGGGAGCACCCAGAGGAGATGCGCTGCGGTGGCTGCGGCGCCAAGGTCGGTGAGGATGCGTTGCGGTACGTGCTGCACCAGTTGAAGCCGGTGCAGCGCTCCGGCGTCATCGCCGCCTTGGCGGAAAGCGATGATGCCGCGGCGCTTCGGGTGCCGCCGGACCGACTCCTGCTGCAGACGGTGGACTTCTTCCGTGCCTTCATCCACGATCCCTTCACCTTCGGCCAGATCACGGCCAACCATGCGCTTGGGGACATCTACGCCATGGGCGCCGAACCCCATTCCGCAAGTGCCGTGGCCACCGTGCCCCATGGTCCACCGGACAAGGTCGCGGATACGCTGTTGCAGATGATGAGTGGCGCACTGGAGGTGCTGAACGAGGCGGATTGCGCCCTCATCGGCGGCCACAGCGGTGAAGGCCGGGAACTGGCGCTGGGCTTTGCCGTAAACGGTTTGGCAGAGGACCGGCCGGAGGCCCTGCTGCGCAAGCAGGGGCTCGGCGCGGGCGATGCGCTCATTCTCACCAAACCGCTGGGAACGGGCACGCTGCTGGCGGCGCATGCGCAGTTGCGGGCCCGGGGCCGATGGATCGATGCGGCGCTGAACTGCATGCGCCAGTCCAGCCGGCTGGCTGCCCAATGCCTGCGGGGGCACGGTGCCACCGCCTGCACCGACGTCACCGGCTTCGGCCTGCTGGGGCATCTGCTGGAGATGACGCGGAAGACAGGGCTGACCGCAGAGCTCCGGCTGGACGCGCTGCCCTGGCTTGATGGCGCCCTTGAAACCAGCGGAAGCGGGCTGCTCAGTTCCCTGCACGAGGCGAACACACGCAATTCAGCCTGGCTGCACGACCGGGAAAAGGCGATGGAACACCCGGCCTATCCGCTGTTGTTCGACCCACAGACAGCCGGCGGGTTGCTGGCCGGCGTGCCTGCGGACCGCGCCGAGGCATGCCTCCATGCCCTCCAGGCACTGGGATACCGTGAGGCCCGGATCATCGGCACCGTGCGTCACCAAACGACGGGTGCCGGGGTTCGGCTGTTGCTAAACGAACACTGATCTCCCTTAAGAAAGCGCTGATCTATTCCCATGGTGCTCTGCGGAGCCCTTCGAGCGGGCTGACAAGGCGGCATTCGCAGGCAATGGCCGTGGTCCTTGTCAAGAACGCCAACGCAGCTCAGCGTGCGCGAAGGGCCCGCCCTGCGGGGCTTTGCGGCGTAGCCGGGGCCGGCATTGCCGCTCATCGTTCGGCGCGTGCCAGTCGCAAGCCGGCACCCTGCTCCTGTCCCATGCTCAAGCCCTCCACCGGACCCTGCAGTGTCTCCGGCAGATACTGCCGGAGAAACCGCCGCAGGACCTCCCCATCACCACTGGTCCAGTAATGCACCCGGGCCGGCACCTCCGCCGATGCCTGAAGCCCCGCCTCGACCAGACGCCGCTGCAACTGCCGGGCAACCGCCGCACCGGTATCGATGATCCGCACACCGGGATCCAGCAGACGCTCCAGCAGTGGGCGCAAAAACGGGTAATGGGTGCAGCCCAGGATGATGGTGTCCACACCCTGCGCCAGCAACGGATCAAGATACGACCGCAGCAGACGAACCGTGGCCGGCGTATCCAGTTCGCCCCGCTCCACGGCGGTGACCAGCCCGGGGCAGGGCTGAGTGACGATGCGCATCCCCTCCGCGTAACGCTGCAAGAGTGCGGCGAACCGTCCGCTGGCCAGCGTACCCTGGGTGGCGAGCACACCCACCACACCGTTCTGGGTCACCGCCGCGGCGGGTTTCACCGCCGGCTCCATGCCGACAATGGGCAACGGAAGCCGTTCACGAAGCCGGGGCACCGCCGCCGCCGTCGCGGTATTGCAGGCCACCACCAATGCCTTGACCCCGCCGTCCACGAGAAACCGGGTCAGCACGTCCAGGCGTGCCCGGATTTCCTCCGCACTGCGATCACCGTAGGGCACGAAGCCGGCGTCCGCCACGTAGGTCAGCGACTCCGACGGCATGAGCGCATGGATCTCTCGCAGCACCGAAAGCCCGCCCACGCCGGAGTCCACCACGCCCACGGGCCGCGGGTCAGCCATGGAACCCCTCACCCGCGTTCACGCCCAGATACGTCAGCATGGCGGAGAGCACGCCGGCGCAATCCCCGTCCACCACCAGACTGGCCTCCCGTTCGCCACGGGTCCGCCCGCGGTTGACGATCAGCACCGGTTTGCCCTGCGCTGCAGCCGCACGCACGAAACGGTATCCGGACCAGACCATCAGGGAAGACCCCACCACCAGCAGCACATCCGCCTGTTGCAGCCTGCGGAAACAGTCCTCCACCACCGGTGGGGCCACGTTCTCTCCGAAGAAAACCACATCCGGCTTCAGCAAACCGCCGCAGGACGGACAATGGGGCTCACGGAACGCATCGAAGTCCACCCCCTCGAGATCCACGTCCCCATCCGGGGCCCTGCGCGGCTCCAGAACCAGCCAGTCCGGATTCGCGTCCTCCAGCCACCCCTGCACAGTCCGCCGCGGCCACGGCGCACCGCAGTCCAGGCAGGAGACGCGATCCAGCCGCCCGTGCAGGTCTGTCACCGCATGGCTTCCGGCCCGCTGATGCAGGCCATCCACATTCTGGGTGATCAGGTGCCGCAACAGGCCATGGGCTTCCAGCGCCGCCAGCGCACGATGGGAAGCCCCCGGGCAGGCGCCGGCGACCTGAGGCCAACCCAGCATGCTGCGGGCCCAGTAGCGCTTTCTGTTACGGCTACTGCGAAGAAACTCCCGGATCTGAACCGGTGGCTTGCGCTTCCAGGCGCCGCAGCGGTCACGATAGTCCGGTATCCCGGAGTCAGTGCTGCAGCCGGCCCCGGTCAGCGCCAGGGCATGGCCACAACCCGCCAACCGCTCCGCAAGCCGCGCTGCACCGGGCCTGGTAGGCAGCGGCGTCGCGGCGGCCCCGCTCACGCCGGCTCTCCGCTGCGCTGATATCCGCGCAGCATCAGGCTCTCATCCTGCTCCCAGGGGGGCACCGGGGTGAACTGTTCCACCAGAAAATCGACGAATGCCCGCACCTTTCGGGACATATGACGGCCTTGCGGGAACAGCACATAGTAAGCGGTGACCTCCTGCACATAGTCGGGCAACAATTCCACCAGGCTGCCGTCCCGCAGGCGCGGCGCCACCATCCAGGCAGACAAGCGCGCCAACCCCACACCCACCAGGCAGGCCTCATAGAGCGCACCGGCGGTGTTGGCACGGAAGTTCCCCTGTACGTGGATCACCTGCCGTCGCCCGTCCGGCATCTCGAACTCCCAGTCGTTGAACCGGGAGACGTTGTACAGACTCAGGCAGTTGTGCCGGTAGAGGTCCTCCGGTGTCTTCGGCTCTCCGTGGCGGGCCACGTAGTCCGGCGAGGCCACGACGATCCGGCGGTTGTTGGCCAGTTTCCGGGCGACCAGGGATGGATCGGTCACCTGCTCCTGCAACATGACCGCCACATCGATCCCCTGCTCCACCAGGTCCAGCATCCGGTCCGTCAGTTGCATCTCCAGGCTGAGATCCGGGTATCGCTCCAGAAAGGCGTTGATCCGGGGCAGGATCTCACCCCGGGCAAAAGCGGCCGTGGCGGCCACACGCAGGGTCCCCCGGACCGTATCCTGCAGTGAGCTGACCACCTCCTCGGCTTCCTCGATTTCGGCGATGATCCGAGCGCAGCGTTCGTAGAAGTCACGACCCACATCGGTCAGGTTGATCCGGCGTGTGGTACGGTTGAACAGCCGCGCGCCGAGACGATCCTCCAGCCGCCGGATCTGCTTGCTCACCGCCGACGGCGTCATGTCCATCGCCCGTGCCGCAGCCGAGAAGCTGCCCTCCTCGACGCATCGGACGAAGATCATCATTTCGGTGGCGCGATCCATGAAACCCTTCCCGATCTTTGAAAATCAGGCACAAATGATATGCCGAATGAGGGGATTTTTCACCCGTCAAACCGGCTATAATTGTTTACATGCAAACAGATGACAGAATACTCTGTTTGCCTGTGGCGACAGCTCGATGTTTCCTCTCCTCCTTCTTCGCGCCCCTTTGCGAAGGCTGGCGGACCTGTCCTCCAGGTCCGCCGTTTTTCTTTGGGCCACCGGAAAACCTCAGCCGCCAGGACTTAGCAAGGCTCAGCGCCCCCGGTACAGACGGGCGAAACGTTGCCGCGACTTCGCTACCTTCGGCGCCACCACCACCTGACAGTACGGCTGACCGGGATGATTGCGGAAGTAGTCCCGGTGATAGTTCTCGGCCGGATAGAAGGCGGGCAGCGGTTCCAGTCGGGTCACCAGCGGCGCCCCCCAGACACCGGAGGCCTCCACCTCCTGCATGACCTCCCGGGCGGTGGCGGCCTGCTCCTGGTCATGAAAGAAAATCACCGAGCGGTACTGCGTGCCCACATCATTGCCCTGACGATCGAGCTGGGTGGGGTCGTGAATGGTGAAAAACACCTCCAGCAGGGTGCGGTAGCCGATCCGCTCGGGGTCGAAATGCAACTGGACCACCTCGGCATGACCGGTGGCGCCGCTGCAGACCTGCTCATAGGTGGGATTGGCGCGGGCGCCGCCGGCGTAGCCGGAAACCACCGACTCCACGCCTTCCATGTCCTGGTAAACCGCCTCAAGACACCAGAAACAGCCACCGCCCAACGTCGCCGATCGAAGCTCCGCCATGTCGCACCTCCCGTTCAGGGCAGGGCCCAGGGCCCTTCCCGTTCGCGGCCCACCACGCGTCCCTCGTCCCGCAGCTTGAGCAGATGCGCGTACACGGAGCCCTCCGCCACGCGATGCAGCGCCTGCGGCACATCCACGTAGATCCGCCGCACCATATCGGGGATATACTGCTCACCCGCCTCCAGCGCCTCCACCACCATGGCCTCCCGCTCCAGCCGGTGATCGATGATGTCCTGCAGCAACCGGTCCGGATTCCCCAGCAGCCGCCCATGGGCCGGTGCAATGGCCTCAAGCCCCAGGGTCTTGAGCCGCTGCAGGGAGTCCAGATACTCCTGCATATCGCCGTCCGGCGGCGTGATCACCACGGTGGACCGATCCATGACCTGGTCCCCGGCGATCAGAATGCGTTCCTCTTCCAGCAGGAAACACAGGTGGTTGGCTGCATGACCGGGCGTATGCAAGGCCCGGAGCGTGAATCCGCCGGCCCGGATACGGTCGCCATCGGCCAGCGGCACGTCGGGGCGGAACGCCTCATCGCTGATCCCCTGCAGGCGAATCCAGTGCCCCAGCACCGGCGCCCCGGTCAACTCCGCCAGTCGTCGGCTGCCAGGCGAATGATCCGGATGGGTATGGGTGACCAGAATCCAGCGGATACGCCCCTCCGCCGCCCGTGCCACCCGTGTGATGTGCGCGGGATCATCCGGTCCCGGGTCAACCACGGCCACTTCGTCACCGCCCACCAGCCAGGTATTTGTTCCCGGACCGGTCATCATGCCGGGATTGGGGGCGGTGATCCGGCGCAGCAGCGGCGTCACCTGCACGACGCGCTCGGGGTCGAAGGCACGCCTGACATCGGGATGCATCCAAGGTGGTTGTGACATGACGCGGCTTGCTCCGTTGTTCGCGTGACCCCACAGTTCACCACAGCCGTTCCCCACTGACCAGAGCCGGCCCTACGGCGGGGATACCTCATCACCCGGGCGGAGGTCGATGCGGCGTGCCAGCGCGGGAACCTGCTCTGCCGGCACGGGGCGGCCCAACAGGAACCCCTGAACCATGTCACAACCCTGGGTTTCCAGAAAGGCGAGCTGCTCCCGGGTCTCCACGCCCTCCGCGACCACCTGCAAGCCCAGCCCATGGGCCATGGCGATGATGGCGCGGGTCAGCGCGGCGCCACCCTCATCCCCGGGAAGATCGCTGACGAAGGACTTGTCCACCTTGATCTGATCCACCGGCAGCCGCTTCAGGTACGACAGGGAAGAATAACCGGTGCCGAAATCATCCATGGTCACCCGGATGCCAAGCGCCTTGAGCCCACGCAGCCTCTGACCAGCTTCCTCGGGCGACCGGATCACCGCGTGTTCGGTGAGCTCCAGCTCCAGACTCCCGTGGGGAATCCCCGTCTCCTCCAGGATGCCCGCCACGAAATCCAGGAACCCGGGATCCGCCAGTTGCAGCGCCGATACATTGACCGCCACCCGGGGCACGTGGATCCCGGCATGCTGCCAGGCCGCCAGTTGGCGGCATGCCTGGCGCAGAACCAGTTGCCCCACCGCCACCATCAGGCCGGATTCCTCCAATGCGCCGATAAAGGCATCGGGGAACTGGACCCCTTCCGGCGACGCCCACCGCAGCAATGCCTCGAGGCCGACGAGTTGTCCACGATGCATGTCGTACTGGGGCTGGTAGCACAGGTGGAATTCATCGCATGCGATGGCACGACGCAGCCGGGCCTCCAGGCCCAGCTCCCTGACCCGCCCCGCGTCCAGCGCCGGATCGAACAGCCGCCACGCACGCCCACCCACCGACTTGGCGCGGTACAGTGCACTGTTTACGCCGCGCACCAGATCCCGCGCCGATCGATCACCCGGAGTCGCCTGGATACCACCGACACTGATGCTCACCGGCATCTCCTGCCCCGCAATCCTGACGGAACCGTCAAACAGCGCCGCGGCGCGGGACGCTGCCTCATCCAGGGCCTCCGGCGCCTCCACACAGCGGCGCGGCACAAGCAGGAACTCATCGCCACCGACCCGCGCCACCAGATGCCCGGGGAACGCCCGCTGCAACCGCCGTGCGGCCAGTCGCAGCAACCGGTCACCGACGTCACGCCCCAGGCTGTCATTGATACGCTTCATGCGATCCAACCCCACCATCAGGATGGCCAGGGGCAGGCCCCGCTGCCGCGCTTCGGCCAGGCGGGTCTCCAGAGCACCAACGGCACCGGACATGTTCATCAGCCCGGTCAGGGGGTCGTGCTGCGCCATCCTCCGGAGCTGTTGCTCGGCCAGGTATTGATCCGTGATGTCCTGTACCGCTCCCTGAACCAGCAGCCGGCCACGGCCCTCCCGTACGGGCTCCGCATAGTGCTTCAGATAACGCACACGCCCGCGGCTGTCCGGGCCGATCCTGTGCATCAACTGAAAGGGCAGGCCCTCGTCCTGAGCCCGTTCCACCGTCGCCAGCAGCCCGGCACGGTCTTCGGTATGAACCAGTTCCAGCGCCCGCTGGGCGGCAAGCCGTTCGGCGCTGGGCGGCAGACCGAACAGGCTGGCGGCCTCGGCGGAGAAGCGTAGATAACGGGCCCCGGGATCCCATTCCCAGCTTCCGATACTGGCCAGCCGCTGGACCTGGCGCAGCCGGGATTCCCGCTCCCGGATAGCACGGCTGTCCACTGGCTCAAAAGCCTCCAGCACCAGGGACATGTCCAGCAGGACGATCTTGCCGAGCGCCCGCCACAAGGCCTGATAACGCCCTGGGGCCTCCGCGTAACAGGGCCTGACAAGCTCGAGCAGCTCCTGCATGTAGCAGCCGTAGGCGGTGGGGAGCCAGGCCGGGTCCAGACCCAGCTCGCGGTGGGCGGCACCGATCCGCTGGCGACTGCGGGCGTAGGTCCCGCCATAGCGGCCGCCCAGGAGAGTGTGAAGATGACGTTTCTGTTGGCGTCGCAGACGATCCCCATGCTGCGGGAACCGCAGCATGGGGGCGGCACCGGGTATCTCCAGCAGATGATCCCGAAAACCCGCGAGAAACCGCTCCATTCGGGCGTTGTCCAGGTGTTGCCGCAATTCCCGCAACAGCCCGGCATCGGTTTCCGAGAAATGCAGCGCTTGCAGACGCCGGGCCAGCGTCTCCTGGCTGGCTGTCCGGGATTCCTTCCCACCGTGAGCTGCTCTTTGCACCCCCGTTCCCCTGTGATCGTGTCCGGAAGCACACCGGCGCGCAGATGCGAATGCGCTGCGCCCGGCCCGTTCCGACAACGGAGCGTGTGACGTCCATCCCCGGCCCAGGGCCGGGTGGCAACGATACGCGCTATCAGGGTACGGGGCAGTGGGCCCGGTCTCTGTGATCCGGTTCAAAGAACCCGGTCGGCTTTGGTGCTACGCGGCGGTTCCCGCCGCTCCCATGGCATGGCGTTCCCTGTCCCGGCAGTGCGCCCGGTGGCAGCGCGTCAGCCACCCTGCCCCGGCTCCGCCGTTTTGCGAAGACGGATATGCAGCTCCTTGAGCTGCTGTTCGGTCACCGTCGCGGGCGCATCGGTGAGCGGGCAACTGGCGGTCTGGGTCTTGGGGAAGGCCATGACGTCCCGGATTGAGCCGGCACCGGCCATCAGCATGACCAGACGATCCAGTCCGAATGCCAGCCCTCCGTGGGGCGGAGCCCCGTACTCCAGCGCATCCAGCAGGAAGCCGAACTTCTCCCGGGCCTCCTCCTCGCCGATGCCCAACAGGCCGAGCACCGCCTGCTGCATGTCCGGCCGATGGATGCGGATGGACCCTCCGCCGACTTCCGTCCCGTTCAGGACCATGTCGTACGCCCGCGACAGCAACTGCTCCGGATCCCCTTCCCGAAGCTCCTCCACGGCCTCCAGCCGCGGAGCCGTGAACGGGTGGTGCAGGGCATACAGACGGCCGTCGGTTTCGTCGTATTCGAACATCGGGAAGTCCACCACCCACAGCGGCCGCCAGCCCTCCGCTACCAGGCCCCGATCATGACCCAGCTTCACCCGCAACGCCCCCAGGGCTTCGTTCACCACTCTGGCCTTGTCGGCACCGAAGAAGATCAGATCCCCTGCCTGGGCGCCGGTGCGCTCCAGAATGCCCCGCACGGCATCCTGGGTGAGGAACTTCACGATGGGGGACTGGAGCCCCTCCACGCCGGCACCCGGGTCATTGACTTTGATATAGGCAAGCCCCTTGGCGCCATACCGGCCGACGAAGCCGGTGTACTCGTCGATTTCCTTGCGGGTCAGCTCCGCGCCGCCCGGCAGGCGCAGCGCGGCCACACGTCCCTTGGGATCCTGCGCCGGGGCGGCGAACACCTTGAATTCCACACCCGCCATGAGGTCCCCCACCTCCACCAGCTCCAGCGGGATGCGCAGGTCCGGTCGGTCGATGCCGAAGCGGGCCACGGCTTCCTGGTAGGTCATGCGGGGGAACGGGTCCGGGAGATCCACACCCAGCTCATCCCGGAACAGCTCCCGGATCATCCCCTCCATGAGCTGCATGATCCCGTTTTCGTCCAGGAACGAGGCCTCCACATCGAGCTGGGTGAATTCCGGCTGACGGTCCGCACGGAGGTCTTCATCGCGGAAACAGCGCACCACCTGATAGTAGCGATCCAGACCCGACATCATCAGCAACTGCTTGAACAACTGCGGGGATTGGGGCAAGGCATAGAACGCCCCCGGATGCAGGCGACTGGGCACCAGGTAGTCGCGCGCGCCCTCGGGGGTGGCGCGGGTCAGCATGGGTGTTTCGATATCCAGGAACCCGTGGCTGTCCAGATAGCTGCGCAGACGCTGGGTTACCCGGGCCCGCAAGCGGATCCGCTGCTGCATCTCCGGCCGGCGCAGGTCCACGTAACGGTACCGCAGCCGCACGTCCTCGCCCACGGATTCCTCGTCCAACTGGAACGGGGGCGTCTTCGCCGTG
Organism: Ectothiorhodospiraceae bacterium; assembly: GCA_020831885.1. Classification (GTDB taxonomy): domain Bacteria; phylum Pseudomonadota; class Gammaproteobacteria; order Nitrococcales; family Aquisalimonadaceae; genus LSCE01. The sequence continues at coordinate 188,046 of JAFIFU010000001.1, read as the reverse complement.
TTCAACACCTCCAGCGCCTGCCCCAGCACTTCCACCTGCCCGGTGGTCAGGTTCGGGTTCTCGGTACCCGCGGGGCGGCGACGCACCCGGCCACGGATACGCAGCACGTACTCGCTGCGTACGCGCTCGGCGGTGGCGAAAACCTCGGCACGGTCCGGATCGAACACCACCTGCACCAAGCCTTCCCGGTCGCGCAGATCGATGAAGATCACGCCACCGTGGTCCCGCCGCCGATGCACCCAGCCGCAGAGTTCCACTTCCGTGTCCAGATGGTTTTCGGTGACCTGCCCGCAGTAATGAGTACGCATGAGTCTGTTCGGCCCGGTTGCTGTCAAGTGCTTGATCGGGGGCAGGCCACCGGGGACGGCGGACGCCGCGCGATGCCTGCCGGGGAAGCGGGGATGGTAAGGCGTCGCCCTGGACGGCGCAAGGCTGTGGCCGTCCGGGGCGGATCACAGAAGGCCGCCGGGATCAGGCGGATGCCGCCTGCTTGTCGCCGGTGCTTCCGGAATTGCTGCCGGCGGAGCTGCCGGAATCGCTGCCGGTAGCGGCCCCGGAGTCGCCGGCCAGGTTGCGCTTGCTCCCGGACTTGAAGTCGGTCTCGTACCAGCCGCCGCCCTTGAGGCGGAAACCGGCCGCGGAGATCTTCTTGCCCAACGACGGCTTGCCGCATTCGGGGCAATCGCGCAACGGCGCGTCACTCATCTTCTGGATGGCCTCAAGCGCGTGGCCGCACGCCTGACACTGATACTCGTAGATCGGCATGATCGGGCTCCTCGACTAGAACTTCAACGAGGCCTTATATATAGGCTCCGCCCCCGCGGCACAAGCGAGTCGCCGGATATCGCTCACCATTCAGAACGTCTGACCGTGTACTCAGGGGGTGACTGCGCCGCTGCAGGGCCCGTCGTTGCCCTCACCTGAGGTGGGATGCCCACACGGGCGCGGGCGCCCGACTGACAGGTCTCACGACGGCGCTGGGACAGCGTGGCACTTTCTCAAGGCCTTGCGGGAGTCAGAGCTGTGACTGCTGGTAATTCTCAAGCCCCAGACGATCGATCAACTCAAGCTGGGTCTCCAGCCAGTCCACGTGGCTTTCCTCCGCGTTGAGGATATGCTGGAACAGGTCACGGCTCACGTAGTCACGCGCTGTTTCACAATAGGCGATGGCATCTCTGAGGACCGGGCACCCGGCTTCCTCGAGCTTCAGGTCGCACTGCAGGATCTCTCGCACGTTCTCGCCGATGAGCAGCTTCCCCAGGTCCTGCAGGTTGGGCAGCCCCTCCAGGAACAGTATGCGCTCGATCAGCTTGTCGGCGTGCTGCATTTCCTCAATGGATTCCTGGTACTCCTTCTCGGCCAGCTTCTCCAGACCCCAGTCACGGAGCATGCGGGAATGGAGAAAATACTGGTTGATGGCGGTGAGTTCGTTGAACAACACCTGGTTGAGGAATTCGATGACCTTGGGATCGCCTTTCATATCTGCCTCCACCTTGGCTGAATGTCTGGCGCGTCACGGCATGCAACATGCTGCGCCTTTGCGCCACCAGTCTAGTACAGGCAGAACAGGCGATGGTAACGGCATCAAAGGAAACGAACAGGATGTATTCCCATTCTGATTCAGATCGACGAATATGCCGGCTCCGTCCCGGGCAGGGGAATCCGGACCGCGGTTGCGGAGATTTCCGCCGTCGCCTCTGTCAGCACCTCGCGGGCATGCGGGCCGCAGCGGCCACAACTGCCGCAGAGCCCCAGCTCCCGACGCAGATCACGCATGGAACGGACCCCTTGGGAAACCGCCTCCCGAATGTGACCATCGGTAACGCCGTGACACAGGCAAACGTACATGGCAACCCTCCCCATTGCATTCATAGCATGAATGCAAATGCGAGTGATTGTCAACAGCAGTATGGGTTTTCATTTCCCCGCGCGCACCAGACCACCAAGCCCTGCCTCCTCCAGTGCGCCGTTGAGCAGATGGCGGACGTCCTGGGATCGTTCCATGGACCAGGCCTGCTCCAACAGCGCCCGCGCCTTCTTCCGGGTGAAGCTGCGGATCACCCACTTGATCTTCAGCAGGCTGGAGACACTCATGCTCAGCCCCTGTACGCCCATGCCCAGCAACAGCACGGCTGCCACCGGATCACCAGCCATGGCGCCGCAGACCGACACCGTGGTCCCGTGGGGACGGGCCGCCTGTACCACGTGGTTCATGGCCGAGAGCACGGCTGGATGCAACTCGTCATACAAATCCGCCACCCGCGCGTTATTCCGGTCCACGGCCAGCAGATACTGGGTCAGATCGTTGGAACCAATGGACAGGAAATCCACCTTGGCGGCCAATCTGTCCGTCTCGTAAACCGCGGAGGGCACCTCGATCATCACCCCCACCCGGGGCATCTCCACGTCGATCCCTTCTTCCTGGAGTTCGTCCCGGGCACGCTCCAGCAGGCCCACGGCTTCATCCAGCTCAGCGACACGACTGATCATGGGGAACATGACCCGCAGGTTGCCGCAGCCCGCATTGGCGCGCAGCATGGCCCGTAGCTGCGTCAGGAAAATCTCCGGGTGGTCCAGGGTCAGTCGTATGCCGCGCCAGCCCAGGAAGGGGTTTTCCTCGTGCACGGGAAAATAAGGCAGCGGCTTGTCACCGCCCACATCCAGCGTGCGTAACACCACCGGGCGCGGCACGAAGGGCTCCAGCACCTGACGGTAAACCAGCGTCTGCTCATCCTCGCCGGGAAACCGTTCCCGAATCATGAACGGGAATTCGGTACGGTGGAGGCCGATACCATCACAGCCGCTGGCCAGGCTGGACGTGATATCGGCCATCAGCCCCGTATTGGCATACAGCCCGACCCGGTACCCACAGGGCGTCTCCGCCGGCAACTCGCGGAGCGCCTGCAGCTCTTCCGACAGTTCCGCGTCCTCGCGCAGCAGGCGCCGGTATTCCTTTTTCGCGCCGGGGGTCGGCTCGATGTGGACGCGTCCCGCGTAGCCATCAACGATCAGCTCGCGCCCCTCGAGCCGGTTCACCGGCAGCTCCGCCACCCCCATTACCGCGGGGATGTTCAGCGCCCGGGCCAGAATCGCCACGTGGGAATTCCCGGACCCCCTCGCGGTCACCACCCCCACCAGCCGATCCGTGGGGACTTCCGCCAGTTGCGAGGCACTGATCTCCTCGCCCACCAGCACGGTTCCCTCCGGCACGGAGCGCTGATCGCCGGCATCCAGTTGCAGACGCATCAGTATCCGGCGTCCGATATCCCGGATGTCCCCCGCCCGCTCGCGCAGGTAGGGGTCTTCCATCTCATCGAACACGCTCACATGCGAGGCAATACTGTCACGGAGCGCACCACTGGCCCAGTTGCCATCCCGGATGCGCTGCTCCGTGCCCTTCACCAGGCTGTCACTCTCCAGCATCCGCAGGTAGACGTCGAACAGACTGTGCTCGTCAGCGGAGACCGCATCCGCCAGGCGGGAGGACATGTCCTTGACCTCCTCCTTCACCGCCTCCAAGGCCGCATGGAAGGCGGCAATCTCCCGCTCCACGTCCTCCGCGGGCCGGTCCGGCACGGCGAACAGATCCGCGGGGGAATAGGCCACCATGGCGCGCCCCATGGCCACCCCGGGAGAACCGGGAACCCCCGTTATCGGCCGGCGGGACAGGCGGCCGCCACCGGCCAGCCGTGTGGTGGTCCCCGTGGCCTCGCCATGGGCGATGGCGCCGGCCAGTTGCGCCGCCATGGTGACGATAAAGGCCACCTCCTCCTCGCCGAAACGCCGGCGCGCGGCCTGCTGGACCACCAGAACTCCAAGCAGGCGGCGGAAATGGATGATGGGCGCCCCGAGGAACGAGTGGAACCGTTCCTCGCCGGTCTCCGGGAAATAGCGGAACCGGGGATGCGCTTCGGCATCCTCGAGATTCAGGGGCTCCTTGCGCTCGCCCACCAGGCCAACAAGCCCCTCGTCCAGGCGCAGGCGCACCCGTCCCACGGCATCCGGGTTCAGCCCGCGGGTGGCCATGAGCACGTACTCCTGGGTGTCCGGATCCACCAGATACACGGAACAGACGTCCACATGGGTGGTTTCGGCAACCCGCTTCACAATGATGTTCAGCGCATGGTCGAGCCCCCGCGCAGCGTTGACTTCCTGGACGATGCTGTGGAGCGTCTGAAGCATTCGGTGACCCTTCCGGAGGCTTGTCGGGCGACGGCTCAGCCGCGGCCACTCTGCCTGCGCCGCCGGGGGCGCGCAGATGACGAGGGCATGGCAGGCGGCTCCGGCGCCCCTTCCGGGAACACCAGCGGCGCCAGTTCCTGCAGCGCGCGCTGATACACGTGGCGTTTGAAGAACACCACGTCGCGCACCGGCTTCCAGTAATCCACCCAGCACCAGTCGTCGAACTCGGGCCGCTCGCTGGCATCCAGACGAACGTCATGCTCGCCCCCCACCAGGCGCAGCATGAACCAGAGCTGTTTCTGGCCGATACAGACCGGCTTGCGATTGCGGCGGACCAGGTGCCGGGGCAGATGGTAACGGAGCCAGCGGGTGGTGGAGCCCACCAATTCCACATGCTCCCGCTGCAGCCCCACCTCCTCCGCCAGTTCCCGGTAAAGCGCCTGTTCCGGCGACTCGTTGTGCCTGATTCCGCCCTGCGGGAACTGCCAGGCATTCTGCCCAATGCGACGGGCCCAGAACACGCGCCCCTCGTCATTGGTCAGAATTATACCGACGTTTGCCCTAAAGCCTTCGGAATCAATCACTTATATATTTTTCCAGATCACGTTTATCAGGCCTATTTTTCCACAGCCGACGGCGAATCGGCAAATTGGGCGACGAATCGCTACAATGGCGCCTGTCGCTCGTGGCGGAGCCGGGAGCCGAGCGTAATCGGAGAGGATTCGTGACACTGGCCATCTTTGACCTGGACAACACGCTGCTGGCGGGAGACAGCGATTACCTGTGGGGACGATTCATCGTCAAGCACGGCCTGGTGGACGCCGAGCAGTACGAGGCCACGAACCGGCACTTCTACGAGGCGTATCAGCGTGGCGAACTGGACGTGCACGCCTATCTGCGTTTCGCTCTGGAGCCGCTGACCCGTTACCCCGCGGAGGAACTCCATGCCTGGCGCGCGCTGTTCATCGACGAGATGATCCGGCCCATCGTGCTCAAGGCCGGCGAGGAACTGGTGCGGGACCACGCCCGGCGCGGACACGTGACCATGATCATTACGGCCACCAATCGCTTCATCACCGCACCAATTGCCGAACTCTTCGGGGTGGACCATCTGCTGGCCACCACGCCCGAGTTCCGGGACGGCCGCTATACCGGCGATTTCGTCGACCTGCCCACATTCCGGGAGGGCAAGGTACAGGCGCTGGAGAACTGGCTGGAGGCCCAGCAGGACCGCCCGCGACAGAGCTGGTTTTACAGCGACTCGCATAACGACGTGCCGCTGCTGGAGCAGGTGACCAACCCGGTGGCCGTGGATCCGGACGACACCTTGCGGGCGCTTGCCCGGGAACGGGGGTGGCCCACGATCAGTCTGCGCCATTGATAGACGTCTGCCACCCCACAGACAGGCTTACGTTCCGAGCATGGCACGGCGGGAGGCAGATCCAGGGGCACCAAGCATGCTCAACGCCATCATCCTGATTCTGCTCTGCCAGTTGGCCGGCGAAGTTCTGGTGCTGTTGCTGGACCTTCCGTTCCCGGGCCCGGTACTGGGCATGTTGTTCCTGTTCACCGGCCTGGTGATCCATGGCGGTGTACCGGATCCGGTCAAGCGCACCAGCGATACGCTACTGCGCCATCTGGCTCTGCTGTTCGTACCGGCGGGGGTCGGGCTGATGGTGCATTTCGGTCTGGTGGCCCGCGACTGGCTGCCGATCCTGGCCGGGCTGGTGGGGAGCACCGCGCTGGCCCTGGGGGTGACCATGGTAATGCTGCACTGGCTCATCCGACACCGCGGGACCGCGGGCGATGACTGAGGACATCACCGACATCTGGGCGTTTCTGGCGGCCAGCCCGCTGTTGTGGCTGACCATGACCTTACTGGTTTTCCGGCTCAGTCTCTGGCTGAACCGGCTGCTGGGCGGCAGCCCGGTACTCCACCCGGTGCTGCTGTCCATGGCGCTACTCATCGGGATTCTGCTCCTGACGGGCACCGATTACGAGACCTATTTCGACGGTGCCCAGTTCATCCACTTCCTGCTGGGCCCGGCGACCGTGGCGCTGGCCATTCCCCTGTACGAGAACCGCCACCAGATCCGCGCCCTGCTGCTGCCCTTGCTGGCGGCGGGCATGGGGGGTGCCGCCACTGCGGCGATCAGTGCGGTACTGATTGCCGGAGCGCTGGGGGCCGGAGCGCCCACGCTCCTGTCTCTGGCGCCGAAATCCGTCACCTCACCCATCGCCATGGGCGTGACCGAAAAGCTGGGCGGTCTGCCGTCGCTCACCGCTGCGCTGGTTTTGCTGACCGGCGCCATCGGTTGCATCCTGGCGCCGGTCATCATCCGGCTGCTGCGGATCCGGGATGATCGGGTGAAGGGGTTTGCCATGGGGCTGTCGGCCCACGGCTTCGGAACCGCCCAGGCTTTCGGGATCAGCGCCACCGCAGGCGCCTTCGCCGGTCTGGGACTTACCCTGGCCGGGATCATGACCGCCTTCCTGCTACCGGCCGTGGTGGGCTGGCTACCCGGACTCGGCCGGTGAACGACCCCACCGGGGTTCAGCGTTCGGTGAACACCGGAAGGTGCGCTATGGCGATCACCCCGGCGTCCTGCCCCGCATCGCCTTCCGTACAGATGGCCGCAACCGCCGCCACCTGGGCGCCGCCCTGCGCCATCAGCGCCCGCATTCCCTGCAGGGTGGAACCGGTGCTGATCACGTCATCCAGCAGCAGCACGCGCCGGCCCTGAATCAGACTGCGGTCCTTCTCGTCCAGGTAGAGCGTCTGCGGCGTACCGGTGGTGATGGACAAGGTGGTGGCCTCCAGCGCATCGCCCATGTACGGCTTGTAGCTCTTGCGCAGCACCACGTAGGGCAGCCGGGTGCGTGCCGACAGGGCATGTGCCAGGGGAATACTTTTCGCCTCGGGGGTGACCAGCACATGGCCGTCGACACCGACCAGCCGGCCGGCAAGCACCGTGGCCGCCTCCTCTGTCAGCTCGGTATCACCGAGGATGTTCAGCACCGCGATGCGCAAACCCGGCCTGACCTGGAACAACGGGAGGTCGCGGCTGACGGCGCCGACCGAGATCCGATAGGTGTCACGCATGATGCCTACAATCCACAGGCCAAAGCGAAAACGCCCCGCGATGGATTCACCGCGAGGCGCCGGATACTGGAGCGGGTGAAGGGACTCGAACCCTCGACCCCAACCTTGGCAAGGTTGTGCTCTACCAGCTGAGCTACACCCGCCTGCGTCCAGATGGCGGCAGTTTATGAAAGCGCAGTACCCAATGCAAGCATGGCCGGCGCCCCGGCGGCGGTCAGACCCGTACGCGCCGCGGGTCCACATCCGCCCCCGCATAGTCCTCCCGAAGCCGCCGGGCCGCCGCCACCAGCACCGCAAGGCCGGCTTCGACCTCCGGCCAGCTCCTTGTCTTCAGGCCGCAATCCGGGTTCACCCAGAGCCGTTCCGCGGGCAACACACGAAGAGCGCGGCGCAGCAGTTCCAGCACTTCCTCCACCGCCGGCACCCGGGGCGAATGGATATCGTACACCCCGGGACCGATGGCGTTGGGATAGCTGAAATCGGCGAAGGCATCCAGCAACCGCATGCCGGACCGGGTGGCCTCGATGGTGATGACGTCAGCATCCAGGGCGGCGATGGCGGGCATGATGTCATTGAACGCGGAGTAACACATGTGGGTATGGATCTGCGTGCCGTCTGCGACCGGGCTGCTGGCCACCCGGAAGCACCGGACGGCCCAATCCAGATAATCTCCCCAGCCCGCGCGGCGCAACGGCAGCCCTTCGCGCAGGGCCGGCTCGTCGATCTGTATGATGGGCAAGCCGGCCCGCTCCAGATCCTCTACCTCGTCACGAAGCGCCAGGGCCAGTTGCAGGCAGACAGTGTCCGGTGGCAGATCATCGCGCACGAAGGACCACTGCATCAGCGTCACCGGCCCGGTCAGCATGCCCTTCATGGGCCGCTCGGTGAGGCCCGCCGCGTAGCGTGCCCAGTCCACAGTCATGGGCCGCGGACGTGACACATCACCGTAGAGAATGGGCGGTTTCACGCAGCGGGTTCCATAACTCTGCACCCAGCCCTGGCGGGTAAACGCATAACCGGACAACTGCTCGCCGAAGTACTCCACCATATCGTTACGCTCCGGCTCCCCGTGCACAAGCACGTCCAGGCCAAGCCGCTCCTGACGGGCCACGGCTTCGGCAATCTCCCGCTGCATGGCGGTGCGGTAATCGTGATCCGATACCCGCCCGGCCCGATGATCCCGCCGCAGGCGCCGGATTTCGGTGGTCTGCGGAAACGAGCCGATCGTGGTCACGGGAAACAGCGGAAGCTGCAACCGTCGCTGCTGCAAGGCGGCCCGCACCGGGAAAGGGCTGGCACGGCGATCGGCGTCCGCCGGCAGCGCCCGTAGACGCTCCCGCACCGCCTCATCGCGGATACGCCCCGAGTGCCGCCGGGTCTGCAATGCGCGGCGGCACTCGGCCAGTTGCTTACGCACGGCATCCCGCCCGTCGGCCAGCCCCCGCCCGAGCAGGACAAGCTCCTGAACCTTCTCCCGCGCGAATGCCAACCAGCGGTGCAGTTCCTGATCCAGACCATCTTCCCGGTCCAGCCGCACCGGCACATGCAGGAGCGAACAGGACGGCGCCAGCCACAAACGCTCCTGCAGCCGGCGATACACAGGCTCCAGCCGGTCCAGCAGCGCCTCCAGATCGGCGCGCCAGATGTTGCGACCGTCGATCACACCCGCGGACAGCACCTTGTAAGGGGGCAGCCGGTCCAGCAGGGTGGACAGATCCAGCGTGCCGTGGACCAGATCCACATGGAGCCCATCCGTGGGCAGGTGCATGACCAGATCCAGGTGTTCACCCGGATCCCCGAAATAACTGGCCAGCAAGAGCTTCAGCCCGGGGACCTGAAGCCGGTGGTAGGCCTGCTCCAGGGCCCGCACCGCCCGTTCGTCCAGGTCGGTGGCCAGGCAGGGTTCGTCCAGTTGCACCCATTCGCAGCCGGCATCCCGCAGCAGCTCCAGCAAACGCCCGTAACAGGGCAACAGCGCGTCCAACAGCTCCAGTACATGGCCGTCCCCCTGATAACGGCCCAGCAACAGGAAACTCACCGGCCCCAGGAGCACGGGTTTGCCCCGATACCCCAGCGCCTGCAGTTCCCGGACCTGATCAAGCAGCGCCTCCGGATGCAACTCGAAGTCCTGACCGGACGCCAGCTCCGGAACGATGTAGTGGTAGTTGGTATCGAACCACTTCAGCATGGCGCATGGCGGCGCGTCCCTGCGCCCTGGAGCGCGCCCCCGCGCCATGTGGAATGCGGTATCGAGATCGCGCCCCGCGCCGAACCGGACCGGCACGGCGCCCAGCATCAGTGCCGTGTCCAGGACACCGTCGTACCATGAGAAATCGCCCACCGGCAGCCAGTCCAGCCCGGCCGCCGCCTGCAGTTCCCAGTGGCGGGCCCGCAACTCCGCGCCCCGGCGCTCCAGGGTTTCCCGGTCGATCTCCTGCCGCCAGTAGGCCTCCACGGCCTGTTTCAGCTCCCGTCCCGCGCCGATTCGCGGGAAACCCAGATTATGCGTCACCGCCATGGCTCACCCTCCTGTACCAATCCTGCCCGGCATTGTGGGAACGGGAGGAACGTGAAACAATTTCTATTTTCTAACTATCAATATGAATAAATCTCATGTTCCTGGAACTCCGACACCTCCGCAGCCTGAAGGCCATCCAGCGTCACGGCAGCCTGTCCGGCGCGGCAGCGCAGCTGCATCTGACGCAATCCGCATTGTCACACCAGATCCGCGCGCTGGAGGACTACTTCGGCGCCCGGCTGTTTTTCCGCAAGACGCGGCCGCTGCGCTGGACGCCGGCGGGTGAACGGCTGCTGGCGCTGGCCGAGGGGATACTGCCCCAGGTGGATGCGGCGGAACAGGCGCTCAGGGACACCGGCGCCGGCCAGCAGGGCCGGCTTCACACGGCGGTGGAGTGTCACAGTTGTTTCGACTGGCTGATGCCGGCCATGGACGATTACCGCAGTCAGTGGCCCCAGGTGGAGCTGGACCTTTCACTGGGATACAGTTTTCATCCGCTCCCCGCGCTCTACCGGGGCGAGGTGGACCTGGTGATCACCTCGGATCCGGAGGATCTGGGCGGTCTGGATTACGTGCCGCTGTTCCGCTACGAAATGCTGCTGGCCATCCCCGGCCAGCACCGGCTGGGCGGCCGGGCATGGGTGGAGCCGGCGGATCTGGCACCGGAGACCGTGATCAGCTATCCGGTCTGCCGTAGCCGCCTGGACATCTTCCACCGTTTCCTGGACCCGGCCGGCGTGCAACCCGCAGCGGAACGCACCGCGGAACTCACGGTCATGCTGATCCAGTTGGTGGCCAACGGCCGCGGCGTGGCCGCGCTGCCCAACTGGGCCCTCACCGAATACCTGGACAGGGACAACCTGGCCGCGCTGCGGCTGGGGCCGACAGGTCTTTGGCGCACACTGTACGCCGCCGTCCGCAGGGAGGACCGCGATCGCCCCTACATGGATGCCTTCATCCGCCTGGCCCGTGTGCGCACCAGCCAGACCCTCAGCGGCATCCATCCCCTGTAGGATTCCGCATTCCACCGCTTGTCACACGGGGAAAACAACTATATCTTGTCTTTGTCCTCACCTGACGCACCACATATGGTGCAACGGTCGAGAGGGGAACACCGGTGAGAATCCGGGGCTGTCGCGCAACGGTGTGATGGCAGGGGGTCAATGCCCCCGCCATCGAGCCCGAATACCTCCGAGGATGAGCCAGGAGCCTTCGCGTCAAAGGTGACTGGGGAAGGATCAACCCCCGTCGTACCACACCGGGAAACCGGCCACGGTGGACGACCGGTATCCCGCCCCGCATTCCCGCGATGGTTCCTCCGAACGGACAACAGGAGGACACCATGTCAGCACTTGCTGAAACCCTATCCCGAACCCAGGCGCACCAGGGCTTGCGGGTCATTCGTCGCAGCGGCGAACTGACCGATTTCGACCCGGGAAAGATCAGTCTGGCCATGAAAAAGGCCTTTCTCGCACAGGAGGGCGGACAGGCCGGCGATTCCAGCCGCATTCAGGAGCGGGTCGCGCGCCTTACCGAACAGGTTGTCAGCGCACTCACACGGCAGCCGGAGCTGGACACCATTCACATCGAGGACATTCAGGACCAGGTGGAACTGGCCCTGATGCGGGCCGGCGAGCACAAGGTCGCCCGCGCTTATGTGCTTTACCGCGAAGAACACGCCCGACGCCGTGCTGAGGCCCAGCCGCCCGGAGACGACGACGGGCCGCGTCTGCACATGACCGGTGCGGACGGTCGGCATGTGCCGTTGGATTACAGCGCTCTGGGCCGCTTGCTGGAGGAGGCCTGCGAGGGCCTGCCGGAAACCGATCCCGCCCGTATCCTGGAGGACGTGAAGCGCAACCTTTACGACGGGGTGGGCGAGTCGGAACTGAACCGGGCGCTGATCATGTGCGCCCGCAGCCTGATCGAGCAGGAGCCGGCCTACAGCTTCGCCACCGCGCGGCTGCTGCTGAACCAGTTGCGCGCGGAAGCGTTGTCGTTCCTCGCCGGCCGACCGGAGAAAGCCACTGCCGCCGACATGGATCAGCGCTACGCCACGTATTTTCCGGCATTCATCCACCGCGGGGTGGCGCTGGAACTGCTGGACCCCCGGCTGCTGGAGTTCGACCTGGAGGGACTGGCCGCGGAACTGGAGCCGGGCCGCGACCTGCAGTTCAACTACCTGGGGCTCCAGACCTTGTATGACCGCTACTTCCTGCACCGGGAGGAAACCCGTTTCGAACTGCCCCAGGCCTTTTTCATGCGCGTGGCCATGGGCCTGGCGCTGAACGAGATCGATCGCGAAGAGCGTGCCATTGAGTTCTACCGGCTGCTCTCCGGCTTCGACTTCATGAGCTCCACGCCCACGCTGTTCAACAGCGGCACCCTGCGGCCGCAGCTCTCCAGTTGTTACCTGACCACGGTGCCGGATGATCTTGCTGGCATTTACGGCGCGATCCGGGATAACGCACTGCTGTCCAAATTCGCCGGCGGCCTGGGTAACGACTGGACACGGGTGCGCGCCCTGGGAGCCCCCATCAAAGGCACCAACGGCAAATCCCAGGGGGTGGTGCCGTTCCTCAAGGTTGCCAGCGACACCGCCGTGGCGGTGAACCAGGGCGGCAAACGCAAGGGCGCCGTCTGCGCCTATCTGGAGACCTGGCACCTGGATGTGGAGGAATTTCTGGAGCTGCGCAAGAACACCGGGGACGACCGCCGACGCACCCACGACATGAACACCGCCCACTGGGTTCCCGACCTGTTCATCGAACGGGTCCAGTCCGACGCCGACTGGACTCTGTTCTCGCCGGACGAGGCCGGCCACCTGCACGAACTCTACGGTCGGGAATTCCGCGAGGCCTATCAGGAGCTGGAAGCCCGGGCGGCCCGGGGGGAGATCCGCCACTTCAAGGTGGTCTCCGCGAAGCGGCTCTGGCGCAGGATGCTGTCCATGCTGTTCGAAACCGGTCACCCGTGGATCACCTTCAAGGATCCTTGCAACCTCCGCTCGCCCCAACGGCACACCGGCGTGGTGCACAGCTCCAATCTGTGCACCGAGATCACGCTGAACACCTCGGACGAGGAGATTGCCGTCTGCAACCTGGGATCGGTGAACCTGGCAGCCCACGTCGGGGAGGATGGCATCGACCACGAACGCTTGCGGCGAACGATACGCACCGCCATGCGGATGCTGGACAACGTCATCGACATCAACTACTACGGCGTGCCCCAGGCCCGTCGCTCCAACCTGCGTCACCGGCCCGTGGGGCTGGGCATGATGGGCTTTCAGGATGCGCTGTACCGGCTGGGCGTTCCCTACGCCAGCGAACAGGCGGTGGCGTTCGCCGACGAAAGCCAGGAAGCCATCAGCTACTACGCCATTGAAGCCTCGGCGGATCTGGCCCGGGAGCGGGGCAGCTACCCCACGTTCGACGGCTCGCTCTGGAGCCGGGGTGTGCTGCCCATCGATTCCATCCGCTATGTGGCGGAGGCCCGGGAGAGCGGTTGCGAGATGGACACGGCTCAGCGGATGGACTGGGATAGCCTGCGCGGGAAAGTGCGCGGCGGCATGCGCAACTCCAACTGCCTGGCCATCGCCCCCACCGCCACCATCGCCAACATCGTCGGCGTCTCCCAGGGTATCGATCCCACGTACCAGAACCTGTACGTGAAATCGAATCTTTCCGGCGAGTTCACGGTGGTCAACCCCTACCTGGTGCGGACCCTGAAGGCGCGTGGACTCTGGGATGCCGTGATGGTCAACGACCTGAAGTACTTCGACGGCAGCGTGCAGCGCATCGACCGTATGCCGGAAGACCTCAAGGCCCTGTTCGCCACCGCCTTCGAACTGGATCCCCTCTGGCTGGTGAAGGCGGCATCACGCCGGCAGAAGTGGCTGGACCAGGCACAGAGCCTGAACCTGTACATGGCCGAACCCTCCGGACCGAAGCTGGAGAACCTGTACCTGGAGGCCTGGCGACAGGGACTGAAGACCACCTACTACCTGCGCTCCATGGGGGCCACGCATGTGGAGAAAAGCACGGTCACCGACGGTGCGCTGAACCGGGTGCCGACCGCGCCATCGCCACAACCCCAGGCCTGCGCCATCGACGACCCGGACTGCGAGGCCTGCCAGTAGCAGCCCGGTGAACACGTCGGGTGCTCTGGGCGCTGGGGAGGTTCGCGGGCTTCGTTCCGGCCGCCGCCGGGCAGCTCCGGTGGCTCCGCAGTACGCGGGACCACCGGGCACGGGGCCACCCAAGCAAGGCCAGGGATGGGTTCACGGCGTGTCCGCAGACCTGTCCCCATCCCTGGCCTGAGCGAAGCCACAAAACCGCCGCTTCGGTCTGAGCACCCGACATCAGAGAGCACAGACGACCAATCGCAATCAAGGAGAAGATCTCATGCTGGACCGGAACACCGTCGAGGACAGAAGGAGCGATCAGGGCACCGCCGGCGCCACCGGGTTGGAGAACATCGAGCTGGGCGCCCGCCGGGTTCAGGTGGATGACAAGAAAATCATCAACTGCCGCGCCGACCTCAACCAACTCGTGCCCTTCAAATACCAGTGGGCCTGGGAGAAATACCTGGCCGGTTCGGAAAACCACTGGATGCCCCAGGAAATCCCCATGGGCCGGGACATCGAACTGTGGAAATCGCCGGACGGCCTCAGCGACGACGAACGCACCATCGTCAAACGCAGCCTCGGCTTTTTCTCCACCGCCGACTCACTGGTGGCCAACAATCTGGTACTCGCCGTCTACCGCCACATCACCAATCCGGAATGCCGGCAGTACCTGCTGCGGCAGGCCTTCGAGGAAGCCGTCCATACCCACGCCTATCAGTACATTATCGAATCGCTGGCCATGGACGAGGGCGAGGTGTTCAACATGTACCGCGAGGTACCCTCCGTCGCTGCCAAGGCCGAATGGGCACTGCCCTTCACCCGGAGCCTGGGGGATCCGGGGTTCGTCACCGGAACACCCGAGACTGACCAGCGGCTGCTGCGGGATCTGATCGCCTTCTACGTGGTGTTCGAAGGCATCTTCTTCTACACCGGCTTCGCCCAGGTGCTGAGCCTGGGGCGGCGCAACAAGATGACCGGCACCGCCGAGCAGTTCCAGTACATCCTCCGGGATGAATCCATGCACATGAATTTCGGAATAGACGTCATCAACCAGATCAAGCTGGAGAACCCGCATCTGTGGACAGACGATTTCCAGGACGAGATGCGACACCTGGTGATCGAAGGCATGGAGCTGGAAGCCGCCTACGCCCGGGACACCATGCCCCGGGGCGTCCTGGGCATGAACGCGGACATGATGGCGGAGTACCTGCGCTTCATCTGCAACCGGCGCCTGGTCCAGATCGGCCTGCCGGTGGCCTTTCCCGGCGCCCAGAACCCGCTACCCTGGATGAGTGAGATCATGGATCTGAAGAAAGAGAAGAATTTCTTCGAGACCCGGGTCACGGAGTACCGCACCGGGGGCGCCTTGAGCTGGGACTGATGGCGATTCGGCGAAGCGCTGATCCAGTCCCATGATGCTATGCGGGATGTAGAGGTCTGTGGTTCATGGCGTTGGTGGCTCCGGGCCCGCCGCCACCGGGGGGTACACTGGCGGACCAGGGTTGACGCCTCCGCCCAGTGCCGGCTCGAGGTCACCAGAACCACAGACCACGCACCGCCGTACCAAAGTTTCGGCGAAGCGGTCAGCCATGGGGGCCTTGACAGCATAATGACAATTGAGTCATGTTTCACAAAACACATCAAACCAGCCGAAATCCATGACTCAAAGCCTGGTCACAACCCAGCGTGACGATGACATCCTCACGCTGACCCTGAACCGACCCGAGCGGCATAACGCCCTGGTCCCCGAACTGCTGGATGCTCTGCGCGCCGAACTGGATGCCTGTACCCAGGAGCCCCCACGGGCGCTGATCCTGGCCGCCGAGGGTCGCTCCTTTTCCAGTGGTGGCGATGTGGGGGGATTCTATGCCTGTCCCCGGCCGGAACGGCAACGCTACTCCCGGCGGATCGTCGGTCAGCTCAACCAGGCGATCCTGGACCTGCTGCGTCTGCCCTGCCCCAGCATTGCCGCCGTCCATGGCATGGTGACCGGTGGCTCCATCGGGCTGGTGCTGGCCTGCGATATCGTTGTAGTGGGCCCCAAGGCCAGTTTCGCCCCGTGGTACGTCAACGTGGGCTACAGCCCGGACGGCGGATGGACGGCGCTGATGCCGGAACGTATCGGCCGGGCCCGGGCGCTGGACGTGCAACTGCTGAATCACAGTATCAACGCCGACGAGGCGTTGCATTGGGGTCTGGCCACCCGGCTGGCCGAGGACGGCCGGGTACGGGATGAGGCGCATCGCCTGGCGCACGCGATCCGCGGGAAGATCCCGGGCAGCGTGCGGCGAACCCTGCAACTGACCCGCCCGGATCCGCAGCGGGTGGCGGCAGCCCTGGATGTGGAACTGGAGAACTTTGTCGACCAGATTGCCACCGGGGAAGCGGACCGCGGCATGGCCGCCTTCCTCGGCGAACACCAGGGAAGCACTGATCGATTCCCCAAGGAGTAGAGCCATGCAGATGTTCGACCTGACCGCCCACCGGGCACGGGTCACCCCGGATAAGCAGGCCCTGGAAGACCTGGCGGACGGCACCCGCTATACCTATGCGGAACTCAATGAACGCGCCGCCCGTTTCGCGGTGGCGGCCGCCGAACGCTGGGATCTCAAGGAAGGCGACCGCCTGGCCTATCTTGGCCACAACCGGGCCGAGTTCTTTGTCATGCTGTTCGGTTGCGCCAAGGCCGGCCTGGTACTGGTGCCGCTGAACTGGCGTCTGGCGGTGCCGGAACTGGCCGGCCTGATCGAGGATTGCGCGCCCGGAGCGCTGATCCACGGGGAGGAATTCACCGATGCGGCACGGGAGCTGGGGGAATGTTTCGGTGACATGGCGCTGATCTCCCTGGGGGACGGGGAAGGACGCAGTCGTGACTACACCGCGGACCTGGACGGGGTGAAACCGGATCTGCGCCCCCACCCGGAGCGCTCGCCGGACTCCATCTGGTACCTGTTGTACACCTCCGGCACCACCGGCAAGCCCAAGGGCGTGATCCAGACCTTCCGCATGATGCTGGCCAACTATCTGAACATCGGTCTGCCGGTCAGCCTGCGGGAGGACGACGTCTTCCTGAACGTCCTGCCCATGTTCCACACCGGCGGCATCAACCTGTACTGCACCGCGGTGTTGCTGGTGGGCGGTACCGTGATCGTGCAGCGCAGTTTCGAACCCGGCGAGGCCCTGCGCACACTGGGGCAGCGCTGCACGGTGTTCTTCGGGGTGCCGGCGGTGTACCAGATGCTGCTGGAACACCCGGATTTCAGCGGGGAGAAGCTCGCCGGCGTGCGCTCCTGGGGCTGCGGCGGCGCTGCCTTGCCCTTGCCGGTGGCGGAGCGCTATCTGGAATCAGGCATCGCCATCCGTACCGGCTTCGGCATGACTGAAACCGGGCCCACCGTCTTTCTCACCGACGAAATCCATGTGCGCGACAAGATCGGCTCCGTGGGCCGCCCGCAACTACTGGCGGAGGTACGCGTCGTGGACCGCCGGGGCAGGGATCTTCCCCCCGGCGAGCCCGGGGAGCTGTTGATCCGCGGCCCGGGCGTCACCCCCGGGTACTGGAACCGCCCGGACGCGACCCGCGAGGCCATCGAGCCCGACGGCTGGCTGCACAGCGGCGACGTGGCCCGCTGCGACGCCGACGGCTACTACTACATTGTCGACCGCTGGAAGGACATGTACATCTCCGGCGGCGAGAATGTCTATCCGGCGGAAGTGGAACAGGTGCTGCAACAGCACCCGGCCGTGGCCGAGGTGGCCGTGGTGGGCGTTCCGGACGCGCGCTGGGGCGAGGTGGGCAAGGCTTTCCTGGTGGCCCGCTCCGGCACCCCTGTACCGGAAACGGACGATCTCCGTGCCTGGTGCCGGGAACGCCTGGCCGGCTACAAGGTACCCGCCCAGGTACAGTGGATGAGCGCCCTGCCCCGCAACGCCCTGGGGAAGATCCAGAAACAGGAGCTGCGCAATGCCCGCTGAATACACGCCCCTCGAAGAACGACGGGCGTTCTCCCAGGCGGAGTTCAACGCCTTCGCGGATCTGTCCGGTGACCACAACCCCATCCACGTGGATCCGGACTTCGCCGCCGACACCGCCTTCGGCGCCACGGTGGCCCACGGCATGATGCTGTTCAGCGCCGTCCGCGGGCTGATCGCCCGGCACTACCCGGGCAGCCGGATGCTGTCCCAGAATCTGATGTTCGAGGCACCCACTTATGCCGGCGAGACGGTACGCCTGGTGCTGGAGCCGCTGGACCGGCCCACCGCCGGCCAACTGCGCCTGACCACCCGGGTGATCAAGCCGGACCAGCGCCACGGACTGACCGGCGAGTGCCTGCTGCAACTGCCGGAGGATCATGTATGAGCACCCGGCTTGCCGCATTCGCCCGCCTGAACACGGGTGACAGCGCCAGCATCAGCCGGCGCTACAGTCACCGGGAACTCCAGACCTGGGCCCGCATTGCCCGGGCCCCGGAGTCAGGGGACCAGGTGCCGGAGCCGCTGATCGCGGCCCTGTTCTCGTACCTGCTGGGTGAGAAGCTGCCGGGCCACGGTACCAACTACCTGAAGCAGCACATGCGCTTTCCCGATCATGGCCGGGTGGACGAGAAACTCACCGCCACGGTCACCATCACCCGGCTGCGGCCGGACAAGGCGTTGGTGAACCTGGCCAGCCGCTGCACCGGCGAGGACGGACGCATCATCTGCGACGGCGAATCGCTGGTGCTGTTCAAACGCTGAAGACCTCATCCATACTGGTCACTGGAACCCGCGTCCGGTGGAGATGGATCATGGATCAGGCGATTTTCCCGGCCCGCAGGCAACGGCTCATTGATGACCTGTACGTGCGCCGCGGCCTGCCCCGGCACCACTGCCGGATGGTGGGGCCGTTCATCTTCCTGGACCATCTGCCGCCCGAGGCCATGCCGGCGGGTCAGTCGCTGTATGTGCCGGCCCATGCCCATGCCGGCCTGGAAACCGTCACCTATCTGCTGTCCGGAGCGCTGCTGCACCAGGACAGTCTCGGCCATCGGCAGGAAATCCGCCCGGGTGATGTGAACTGGATGACAGCCGGGCGCGGCATCGCCCATATCGAGGACGGGCGGCCGTCAGCGGTGGGGACCGGGGAACCGCTCCACCTGGTCCAGATCTGGGTGGGGCTGCCGGCGGAAAAGCGCGGTATCGCGCCGGATTTCGTACACCATCCGCAAGGCACGCTGCCGCGGTGGAACGAAGGCGGCGCCGAGATCCGGCTGCTGGCAGGACACCTCTCGGACCGGACTTCGCCGGTGCATGCCCATTCCGCGCTGCTGTATGCCGATCTGGAACTGGCGGCGGGCAGCAGTCTGAGCCTGGATGTCTCACCCGCCTTCGAACTCGCGCTGTACGTGCTGGAAGGCGACGTGGAAGCCGCGGGGGTGGACGGGACCGCCGGCCCGGCGACACTGATGCGCCTGCCGCAGCAGGATTACGTACAGTTGCACACGAATGCGCCGGCGCGGGCACTGTTGCTGGGGGGGGAGCCCCTGGAGCCGCCACCGGTGGTGCGGGACAACTGCGCCCTTGAGAGCCTGGAGGCCATCCGCCGGTTTCAGGCCGATTACCGGGCGGGCCGTTTCGGCCGGATTCCCGGCCACTGAGGAAGCGCTGATCGCTTCCCCCTCCGGCGTTCAGCCCCTGTTCAGGATCCCATCGGCAGACTGGCGGCAGGATCACACTGAGAGGAGTGCCGACATGAAACGTCTAGCCGCAGGTCTTCTGAGTCTCGCCCTGCTGGTGCCCGGCATGGCCATGGCGGACAGCCGCCTGTCCGAACGGGCGCTGGTGGGTGGCGCGATCGGTGGTGCCGTGGGCGGCTATCTCGGGGCCGAACTGGGGGGCCGCGAGGGGGCGCTGCTTGGCGGCGCCCTGGGCGGGCTTACCGGCACCGCCATCGCCACCGACGGCTACGGTCATCGCAGGTACAGCACAAGCCACCTGCATCGGTCGAAGCCGTCCCGTCATTACCATTATCACGAGCACCGCTATCAACCACCCCGGCACCATTACCGTGGCCACCGGCACCACCGCCACAAGTACCGGGGCGCCTCCCGGCCGCAGCACCATTACCATTACCACTACCATCAGCACAGCCGCGGGCGCAGTGGTCATTGCCCGCCCGGTCTCGCGCGCCAGGGCCGCTGCTAGTGGCCCGTTATCCGGGCATTCCGGCAATCCAGGCGGATGCAGCCGCCACGGCTTGCCGGAATGCCCGGCCTGCGCCGCCACCTGCGTACGGGACACCGTTGCTCCGCCGGGCCATGGACGAGACAATGGGCGGTCATTGCCGCCCCTGGCTGTCACCCGGACTGATGATTCATGCGCAGGATCGGATCCGCACTCCTGGCGTTGCTTCTCCTGCTGCCCACTGCCGCTAGCGGCAGCGATCGCGCCGTGGCATTCGAGGCGGAGCGGCGCTGGTTCATCGGGGTCGGCGGCGCCACCTCCCAAAGCCGCTTTCGCTCGGACGCGGCCGCCGGTGGAAACGCCAACACCCTGTCGGATACACCCGTTGTAAGGCTCGGCAGATACGGTCGACCGGCACGCTACGGACTGGATCTGATGCGCGTGCGCTACGATGAGGCCGAGGTCTGGTACGGCACCGCCTTCCTGGATTACGTCATTCCCGGAGGAGAGATTTTCAGCGGCTACGCCGGAGTGGCCCTGGGCTGGGGGCGATTGCGCTGGCGCAGTAACGATCTGCTGGGAGGCGACCTGGATTTCGGCGCACGGGGTAACACCACCACCAGTTGGCTGGCCGGCATACGCCTGGGCGGACTGATCGAAGTCACCTCCCGCGTTCAGGCCGAAATCGGGTATCGCTACCTGTTCACTGATTTCAGCGACCGGTTCAGTGCCGAAGGACAGCGGGTCTTCGTGGAAGGCAGAAATCAGCGGGCGGTCCACGCCGGCGTCAACTTCCGTTTCTGATCGCCCCGGTCCGCGGCAGCGATATTGCAACGCACAACATCCAGTGGTATGTTGCGTCGCAACAGGGAGTCCCCCTGGATCATCGCTCTGGAGGAAACATCATGTACGACGATTTCATCAAACAGGCCAATACCCAGTTCGAGCAACTGCTGGCCCCGCAGCGCAAGCTGAGCACCCTGTATGTGGACTATGTCGCCAAGCTCGCCAACCACCAGCTGGAAGCGGCGCGCGCCTACTCCGACCTGGGGATGGAGCAACTGCGTTCCCTGGTCAAGGTCTCGGATCCGCAAGGGCTGCAGGCCTTCGCCGAGGGTCAGGCCAAAGCTGCCAAGACCCTGGGCGAGAAGCTGAGCCAGGACGCTTCCACCCTGGCCGGCCTGGGCAAGGACTTCGGCACGGAAGTGCAGAAGCTGGCCCAGGAGAGCGTCGGCAGCTTCGGCAAGCCCGGCAAGGCTGCCTGAGGCAAACGATCGGCCACCCCCACAGACCCCGGTGGTCTGCGGGGGTTCAGCCGAAAACCACGGTCCTGTTGTCGTAACACAGCACCTTTCGCTGCAGGTGCTTCCAGATGGCGCGCGCCAACACGATCTTCTCCAGATCCCGCCCCTTGCGCACCAGATCCTCCACCGAATCCTTGTGTGTCACCCGGGCCACATCCTGCTCGATGATCGGTCCCGCATCCAGTTCCGTGGTCACGTAGTGGCTGGTGGCGCCAATGATTTTCACCCCCCGGTCGTGGGCCTGATGGTAAGGACGGGCACCGGCGAAAGCGGGGAGGAAGGAATGATGGATGTTGATGATCCGCTCCGGGTAGCGGCTGATGAAGTCGGCGGACAGAATTTGCATGTAGCGGGCCAGCACGACGAAATCCACCTTGTGCTCCCGCAGCAGAGCCA
Source organism: Ectothiorhodospiraceae bacterium (assembly GCA_020831885.1). Taxonomy (GTDB): domain Bacteria; phylum Pseudomonadota; class Gammaproteobacteria; order Nitrococcales; family Aquisalimonadaceae; genus LSCE01. The sequence goes on along the minus strand of JAFIFU010000001.1, from coordinate 166,255 downwards.
GTTGGCGGGCCTCCGCCTCCGGCTTGGTCTCCGGGGTCACCGGGACTGCATGGAACGGGATACCGAAGCTCTCCGCCACAGACCGAAGATCCTCGTGGTTGCTGACGATCAGCGGGATCTCCACCCGCCATTCCCCGGACTGACAACGGGCCAGCACGTCGTACACGCAGTGGGAAAGCCGCGAACAGAACAGCGCCATGCGCGGCATCTCGTCCGAAAAGTGCAGCTTCCAGTGCATGCTGAAGGGTATGCCGCATTCGGTCTCAAAAGCGCCGGCAATCGTTTCCCGTGACAGTCGGAACCGCTCCAGCTCCCACTCCACCCGCATGAAGAACACGCCGCGGGTGGCATCCACGTGCTGGTCCAGGTCCAGGATATTGCCGTCATTCCGCGCGATGAAATCGGTGACGGCGGCAATCAACCCCTTCCGGTCCGGGCAATGGATCAGCAACTGGGCAGATGGTCGGGATTCTCTGTGATTCATGTCGCGCTTCCGGTGAAAATCTGGTGACAGCGCGCAAGTTTACCACCACTATGGGGATGTCGGATCATCAGGGACTGACGAGACGGCGCCCGTTCCGGCAACCGCGAGGTGTCATATGCTTCACGCACTGTTTCACCAGACCCAGCGGCGGATGCTGGCAGGCCAGTTGGGTTTCAACCACATGGGCGAGCTGATGATCGACCACGCGGCGCGTCTTGTTTCCCTGCAGCTCGATGCCGTGGAGGCCTACACCCGAATCGGTCTGGATCAACTGCGCGCCCTGAACCAGCTGGGCGGAACTGCGGGTCTGCAGCACTATCTGCAGACCCAGCAGCAACTGCTGCTGGCGGCGACCGGGGTGTGGGGCCGGGATATGGAACGCCTTACCGGGCTCGGCGAGCGCCTCCGGGAGGAACTGGACGACGCCACGGAGCAAAACGTGATCTCCATGGCCGAGTTCCTTCAGCGCTCCGGGCGAAACGGCGCCTAAGGAAGCGCTGATCGCTTCCCTAAGCCCGGTTCTGCCCCGGCTGCCAGAGCACATCCCCACGCCCGGCAGCGTGGTTCACATGTCTGGCGGCCACGAACACCCAGTCTGATAACCGGTTCATATAGCTCAGCACCAGCGGATTGATCTGCTCCTCCCCGGCCAGCGCGGCAACATCCCGCTCCGCCCTGCGCGCCACAGTCCGCGCCAGGTGCAGATAGGCTGCGGCGGCCGTTCCTCCCGGAAGCACAAAGGAACGCAGGGATGGCAGCCCGGCGTTCATCCTGTCGATGTCCTGTTCCAGCCAGCGAACCTGCGCCTCGGTGACCCGTAGCGGGGGATACGGAGGATCGTCCCGCTCCGGCATGCAGAGGTCGGCGCCCACATCGAACAGATCGTTCTGAACCCGCTCGATGGCCGCATCCAGCTCGGAGGGCACGTGGAGGCGGGCGACGCCCAGCGCCGCATTGGCCTCATCAACGGTGCCATAGGCGGCCACCCGCAGACCGTGCTTGTCCACGCGGCTACCGTCACCCAGCCCGGTGGTCCCGCTGTCGCCGGTCCGTGTATAGATGCGCGTGAGTTTCACCATGGATGAGCGGCTCCGTAATGTCCGTGCATGCCTCATTCCCCCTGATCGGACTCACGCAGGGCCAGTTGCAGGCTCTCGTCGAAGAAGGGCATCTGCGGCATGACACCGGCGAGCCTGCGCGGCTCGCCGTAGAGCTGCCAATCGAACACCGCACGAAATGCCAGCACGCTCTTCACATAGTCCCGGGTTTCCCCAAACGTGATGCGCTCGATCCAGACGTCAGCCGGCTGCCCGGTGTAATCCTCCAGCCAACGGTCCACCCGGCTGGGGCCGGCATTGTATGCCGCCGCCGCCAGGATGAGGTTGCCGCCGAAGCGTTCCAGCATCTGTTCCAGGTAGGCTGCGCCCAGCTGCACATTGATTTCCGGCTCCAGGAGCAGCCCTGTCCCGAACCCGTCCAACCCCAGGCGCTCGGCCACACGCTGGCCGGTAGCGGGCATGACCTGCATCAGGCCCAGCGCTCCGGCGGGGGATCGGGCATCCGGCGAGAAGGCGCTTTCCTTGCGCATCAGAGCATAGGCCAGCCCGAGATCCAGGTCGCCCTGGGTCGCCCGCTGTGCCATCAGCTCCCGGAACGCCAGGGGAAAGCGCAGCTCCAGCGCATCGTGCAATCCGGCCCGGTTGGCCGCATGGACCATGCGATCGTACCACCCCCAGTCCCGGGCCAGTTGCGCCGCCTGAGCCCAGTCCTCGCTCCCGGCACCGGACAGGGCGGCGAGCCATTCGCGGCGAGCCTCCTCGTGGTACCCGATGGCCAGGAACTCCTGCGCCCGGCGGATTCCGGAGCGGTCCGCCAGTTCCTGCAGCCGGGATTCATCCCGCGGGCCGGGCCGGTGATTCATGCTGTAGGGAAGATTCAGGGTGTCCGCCGCCAGGAAGCCGTAGTAGTGGCGCTCGCCCGCCAGCTCCCGCAACAGCGCCCGGCCCTGCTCCGTATCACCGGTTTTCAGAAGCGCCCGGGCGTCCCAGTAGCGCCACTCCGCCTGAGCCTGCAACGCCGGCGGCAGGGCCTGAACGGCCTCCCGCAACCGTGGCCAGTCCTGCCGCCGCAGGGCCGTGCGTGCAGCCCACTCCCGGACCTGATCGTCCATCGCCGCCTCAGGAAGCGCGTCCAGCCAGGCCTGGGCATTCTCGTGCCCGCTGAAGGCGGCACGCAGGGCCACGTGCCGCCGTAACCGCGCTTCCTCCTCGGGAATCAGCCAGCCGCGGTCCTGATACCGGTCCAGCAGCGTCACGGCCGCATCCTGGTCCCGCACACCCAGCCGGCGGATCCCGTCGGACACCAGTTGCCGGCCCCGGGACGTGTGGACATCGAAGGCGGGGGTCTGCAGTGCCCGCTGCGGATCGGCGGCCACCGCCAACCAGTGTTCCAGCCAGCGCTGCTCGTTGCGCTCCAGCCGGCCGGACAGGGCCCGCGCCAGCGCGATGTTGCCCGCGCCCATGACTAGACGGATGCGCTCCCAGCCGCGCTCGGCACTGATCGCCTGGCGTTCGTACAGTTCGGCGAACACGGGATCACAGGCATCGGGCTGGGAGTGGCCGACGGTCCATAGGGTGCGGGTCCGCTCCAGCCAGGCCTCGTCAACCCCGTCCAGATGACGCTCGGCCCGCAGCCGATAGCAGTCCATGGCGGCGCCACCCTGACCGCGGTCGGCGGCCCGGAAGGCCTCCCAGTCTCCCCGGCGCCCCTGATGCAGCAACCAGCGGTAGGCCAACTGGCCGGTCACGGGCAGATCCCCATGCCGTTCCAGAAACCGCTCCAACTCATCGGCCGTCACCGACCCCAGGCGCCCGTTGAGTGCGTGGAAGCGCAGATAGGGCGTCAGCGGGTAGTCGGCCAGCTCCCGCTCAAGCGCCTCCAGATCTATCGTCTTGCCATCGCGCAATGCCTGCCAGGCATCCAGAAAGCGTTCGCGCTGTTGCTCCTGCTGACCGGCGGCCATGACAGACCCGGAAAGCAGCAAGGCGGCAAGCAGCGGCAGCAGCGAGAACCAGCGTTTCATGATCGCCCCGGAATATTCAGAAGTTTTCTTAGCATGCACGCAGAAGCCTCTGAAATAAAGGGATTGATGCAAGGAAGCGCTCATGGATTCCCAGGGCGCTCCGGCGTGGCAGGCTGTCCGGGGGCAAGGCGCGGCTGGCGGGCAATGGCGAGCCCTTGGCGAGAGCCGCAACACCGCCTTGTCCGCGCACTGGAAGGGCGCCGCGGAGCGCCCTGGGAATCGATCCGCGCTTCCTCAAAGGGAATGTGGCGGGTCTATTCGGAAAGCGGGCGCCGCTCTTCCTCCCGCGCCCAGACGGTGGTGCGACCGAACAACGGCGAGCCCACGTACCCCCGCAACTCCAGCGTATCCGGATCCACCAGATCCATTCGCGCCCGATAGGTGTTCCCGTTCTCGGGATCGTAGACCCGACCGCCGTCCCAACGGCCATCACGCCTTGCCGGCGTCATGTCCCAGAGGATCTTCAAGCCGACGAGCTCCCGGTCACGCAGTTCTTCCTCCGGGTTGTTCACGTCGCGCCGCAGTTCGCCCCGCTCATCGTGGGGATCCTCCAGCCAGACGGTGTAACCGCAATAAGTATCCTCGCCGCAGGGCCGGATCTCCACCTGAGCGGTGCCTGCCTCGGTGAGCCAGTACCCCTCCGGCGAGTCCGCCAGCAACGCCCCCCCGAAAGCCAGACCGGCCAGCGCCGATGAAAGGCGCAAGCAGCGACGGAACCGCATCATCACTTCCTCCTGCGCTCCAGGAATCGCGCGAACTTGTCCAGCGCCGCCTCCAGTTCATCCCGGTGCGGCAGAAACACCAGGCGCAGATGATCCGGCCGCGGCCAGTTAAAAGCGGTCCCCTCCACCAGCAACAAGTGTTCCTGGCGGAGGAGTTCCAGCACCACCTGCCGGTCGTCAGTCACCGGATAGACGGCCGGATCCAGTCGCGGGAAGCAGTATAGCGCCCCCCGGGGTTTCATGCAGGTGACCCCGGGAATCTCATTCAGCATCTCGTAAGCGAGCTCCCGTTGATCGTACAGGCGCCCACCGGGCACGATCAGATCGTTGATGCTCTGATAGCCCCCCAGCGCGGTCTGAACGGCGTGCTGCGCAGGCACATTGGCGCACAGCCGCATGGAGGCAAGGATGTTCAGGCCCTCGATGTAGTCCTGAGCGTGATCCTTGGGGCCGGTGATGCTCATCCATCCGGAGCGGAAGCCCGCAACCCGGTAGACCTTGGACAGCCCGCTGAACGTGACCGTCAGCACATCGTCCGTCAGGGTCGCCATGGACACATGCTGGGCGTCGTCATACAGGATCTTGTCGTAGATCTCGTCCACGAACAGGATGAGATCGTGCTGACGCGCCAGTTCGACAATCTGCTCCAGCACCTGCCGGCTGTAGACCGCCCCGGTGGGGTTGTTGGGGTTGATGACGACGATGCCCCGGGTGCGCTCGGTGATCTTGGCTTCCATGTCAGCCAGATCCGGCTGCCAGTCCTGCGTCTCATCGCAGTGGTAGTGTACCGGCCGGCCACCGGAGAGGCTCACGGCGGCGGTCCACAGGGGGTAGTCCGGCGCCGGGATGAGCAGCTCGTCGCCGTTGTTCAGCAGCCCCTGCATGGCCATGACAATCAACTCGCTGACACCGTTGCCCAGAAAAATGTCATCCAGGCTCACGTCGCGCACCCCGCGCTGCTGCCATTGCTGCTGAATGGCCTTGCGTGCCGAGAAGATACCCTTGGCGTCGGAATAGCCCTGTGCAGTCGGCAGGTTGTAGATCACGTCCTGCAGAATCTCGTCGGGCGCCTCGAAGCCGAACGGCGCGGGATTGCCGATGTTCAGCTTCATGATCCGATGGCCTTCGTCCTCCAGACGCTTGGCCTCCTCCAGCACCGGCCCGCGAATGTCGTAACAGACATCGGCCAGCTTGTGGGACTTACTGATGGCTCGCATGCGTTGACTATCCGGTCGTGAGTGTAAAGCGCACCAGTATAACGGGGACTTGCGCCGGAGTTGAGAGGCCGATTACTTTGACATGCAGGTGCAAACCTCACCCACCCAGATTCCCCAGGCGACGGATACGTGCCTCCAGCGGCGGATGGGTTGCCATCAGGCGGCTGGCCTTCTCCGGAAAGTGCTTGAACGGATTGACGATGAACAGGTGCTGGGTGGCCCGGTTGGCGCCCGGAAACGGCGCGGCCTGCTGCGACAGCTTCTCCAGGGCCGATATCAGCCCGTGGGGGTTCCGGGTCAAGCGCACACTGGTGGCATCCGCCAGGAACTCCCGTTGCCGCGACACCGCCATCTGGACCAGTTTGGCGAACACCGGCGCCAGCGCCGCCACCAGAAACAGGATGAGTATCGCCACCGCGGCGCCACCCCCGCCACCGCGCCCGCCGGGCCGCCCGCCAACGCGCCGCGCCGCTCCAGCGCGACCGCTGACGTAGACCACCCGCCAGGCCGCGTCCGCCACCAGGGCGATCAAACCCACCAGGGTGCTGACCGCTGTGGCATAGCGCATGTCCAGGTTAACGATGTGGCCCAGCTCATGGCCGATCACCCCCTGCAATTCGTCCCGGTCCAGCGCCTCCAGCAGGCCCCGGGTCACGCCGACGGCACTGCGCCGGGTGGACAGCCCGGTGGCGAAGGCGTTCAGGGCCTCCGTCTCGATCACCACCACCTGGGGCTTGGGAATCCCGGCGGCAATGGCCATCTCCTCCACCACGTTGTGCAGCACCGGCTCCTCGTCCACGGTAACCGGCCGCGCCCCGGTGATGCGGAGCACGATCCGATCCCCCTGGCGCAGGGCGATCAGTGTCCAGACCACACTGAGCGAGAGGACGATGGCCATGCCCCAGAGCCCCCAGGCGCTCAGGAACCAGATGCTGTCGTGACCAGGCTGCTCGTAGGCGCGGTAACTGTCCGCAACCCGTATGGCGTCGCCCAGAAAGATCTCCAGATTCCACCCCACCACGTAGCCCAACCCGGCCCCGATGGCGAGCAGTAGCAGCACCAGCCGGGTGGTGGCCTGACGGTTGGCCCGGGCGGCAGCAACGAAATCGGTGCGGCGCAGCAGTTTGCGCTGCGCCGCCGGCCTGAAACCGGCTTCGGCGCTCAGCGGATCCCCGCACAGGCGGCAGGTGCTGGCGCCCTGCCGGTTCTCAGCGCCGCAGTAGGGGCAGGAAATACGTGCCGGCATGCCGCACCCCCTGGGTCAGCGCAGCGACACCTTGGGCACGGCGCGTTCCTGGGTGTCGATCTGGAAGTAGGCGGCATGGCGAAAGCCGAACAGCCGCGCCACCAGATTGGAGGGGAAGGACTCCACGGCTGTGTTCTTGGCCATGACGCTGTCGTTGTAATGCTGGCGGGAAAAGGCGATGCGGTTCTCCGTGCTGCTGAGCTCCTCCATCAGCCGGGCGACGTTCTGGTTCGCCTTGAGATCGGGATAATTTTCCATCAGGGCGAACAGCCGGCCCAACGCCCCGCTGAGCATCTGCTCGGCGGGGAGGGCCTCCTCCGGCCCTTTGCCCTCGGTGGCCACGGCACGGCTGCGGGCCTCGATCACCTGGCGCAGGGTCTCCTGTTCGTAACCCATGTAATCCTTGACGGTTTCCACCAGGTTCGGAATCAGGTCGTGGCGGCGCTTGAGCTGCACATCGATCTGGCGCCAGCCATTGCGCACCTGGTTTCGCAGCTTGACCAGGCGGTTGTAGGTGCTCACCAGGTAGAAACCCAGCAACACGAGCACGCCGATGACGATTACGGTACTCAGTTCCACGACACTTGCTCCCTGTGCGTTTTCCTCAGCTCTTCGAACGCAGGGCCATACCTCAGCGCCATTGTGCAGCCTGTCAGCCAGGGAAGCGCTGATCGATCCCCACGGTGCTCTGCGGAGCCCCTCGGGGCTTTGCAGCGTGTCCGGGTGCGGTGTTACGCCTCTTGCCAAGGGCTCGCCATTGCCTGCGAGCCGCGCCTTGCCACGACGGCGCAGGCCACCACCGAGGCATGGCCATACGCTGGAAAAGCCTGGTGTCTCCGGCAAAGCTTGCCGGAAATACCCCGCCGGGGGAAGCGCGCCGAACGTGCCTACCCGGTCCGTTCCCGTGCCACGGCCCGGTAGCCGATGTCCCGACGGCAGAACATGCCCTCCCAGTGGATGGTATCCACCAGCGCATAGGCATTCTGCTGGGCCTGGGTGACGGAGTCCCCCAGGGCGCAGACGCACAGCACCCGACCACCGCTGGTCACCACCCGGCCCTGTTCGTCAGTGGCTGTCCCGGCGTGGAAAACCTTGCTGCCGGCCCGTTCCTGCTGCGGCAGCCCCTGGATCACGTCACCCTTGCGGTAACCGGCAGGATAGCCACCGGCGGCCAGCACCACACCCAGGCTGACCTTCGGCGACCACCGGCAATCCACCTGGTGAAGCCGGCCTTCCAGCGCCGCCTGGCACAGTTCGGTGAGATCGGATTCCAGCCGCAGCAGAATGGGTTGGGTTTCCGGATCGCCCATGCGGCAATTGAACTCCAGCACCTTGGGCGTACCGTCCGGCGCGATCATGAGGCCGGCATAGAGGAACCCGGTGTACAGGTTGCCTTCGGCGGCCATGCCGCGGACCGTGGGCTCGATCACCTCGCGCATGGCACGTTCGTGCACCTGGGGCGTGAGCACCGGGGCCGGGGAGTAGGCGCCCATGCCACCGGTGTTCGGGCCGCGGTCACCCTCGTCCCGGGCCTTGTGATCCTGGGAGCTTGCCAATGGCAGGATATGCTCGCCGTCCACCATGACGATGAAGCTGGCTTCCTCGCCCTGCAGGAATTCCTCCACCACCACGCGGGCGCCGGCATCGCCAAAGGTGTTCTGCTCCAGCATGCTGTCCACGGCGGCGATGGCTTCCTCCACGGTCTGTGCCACCACCACGCCCTTGCCGGCGGCCAGGCCGTCCGCCTTGATCACAATGGGCGCCCCCTGGGCTTCCACGTAGGCCCTGGCTTCCGCGGCCTCGGTAAAGGTGGCGTAAGCGGCCGTGGGGATTCGGTGCCGGGCAAGGAAATCCTTGGTGAAGGACTTGGAGCCTTCCAACTGGGCGGCACCCTTGCTGGGGCCGAAGCAGGCCAGGCCGGCCTTCCGGAAGGCATCCACCACGCCCATGACCAGGGGCTGCTCGGGCCCGACGATGGTCAGATCCACGGCTTCCTCGCGGGCAAACGCGACCAGGGCATCCATATCGTCCACGGCAATGGCCACGTTCTCGCACTTATTTTCCAGCGCCGTGCCCGCGTTGCCCGGGGCAACGAACACCTGCTCCACCCGGGGTGATCGTGCGGAGGCCCAGGCCAGCGCATGCTCACGGCCGCCGCCGCCGATAATCAGTACCTTCATGTCCTCGTCCTCACCTGCCCTTTGCCCCTGTCAGTGCCGGAAGTGGCGCATGCCGGTGAACACCATGGCCATGCCGTGCTCGTCGGCGGCGGCAATCACTTCCTCGTCACGGATGGAGCCGCCGGGCTGGATGACCGCGGCAATGCCGGCCTCGGCTGCCTGGTCGATGCCGTCCCGGAACGGGAAAAACGCATCCGAGGCCATCACCGCGCCTTCTACCGGCAAGCCGGCATCCAGCGCCTTCTCCCGGGCGATGCGTGCGCTCCACACGCGGGACATCTGCCCGGCGCCGATACCAACGGTCTGTCCATCACGGCCAAAGACGATGGCGTTGGACTTCACGTAGCGCACCACCTGCCAGACGAAGCGCAGATCGCGCAGTTGCTGCGGGGTGGGCTGGCGGCTGGTCACCACCCGCAGCTCGCTGTCGGCCACCTGCGCAATATCGGCATCCTGCACCAGTAGGCCGCCGTTCACGCGCTTGAAATCCAACTGCCCCTTACGCTCGCCCCCCCACCGACCGCAGACCAGCAGGCGTACGTTCTTCCTGGCCGCCACGGCCTGCACCGCACCGGGGTCGGCCTCGGGGGCGATAATCACCTCCACGAACTGACGATCGATAATGGCCTGGGCCGTGGCCTGATCCAGGGTGCGGTTGAAGGCGATGATGCCGCCGAAGGCGGAGGTGGGGTCGCAGACGAAGGCCCGCTCATAGGCCTCCCGCAGGCTGGCGCCTTCGGCCACACCGCAAGGATTGGCGTGCTTGACGATGACGCAGGCCGGCGCGCTGAAGCTCTTGACACATTCCAGGGCGGCATCGGTATCAGCCACGTTGTTAAAGCTGAGCTCCTTGCCCTGAAGCTGCCGGGCGGTGGCCACAGAGGGCTCGGCGGGATAACGCTCCCGGTAGAAGGCGGCACCCTGATGGGGGTTTTCGCCGTAGCGCATGTCCTGGGCCTTGTGGAACTGCAGGTTCAGGGTGCGGGGATACCCTTCGGGTCTGCGCTGGGCATTGAGGCTGCCCAGATGGCTCGCGATGGCACCATCGTAGGCGGCCGTGTGTTCGAAAGCCCTGGTGGCCAGATCCAACCGCAGATCCGAATCGGTCCCGTCCTGCTCGGCCAGTTGCGCCAGCACACGGTCGTAGTCCGCCGGGTCGGTGAGCACAACGACACCATCATGATTCTTGGCCGCGGCGCGGACCATGGCGGGGCCACCGATGTCGATGTTCTCGATGGCGTCCTCGAAGCTGCAATCCGGCTTCGCCACCGTCTGCTGGAACGGGTAAAGGTTCACCGCCAGCAGATCGATGGGCCGGATGCCGTGCTCCGCCATGACCCCCTCGTCCGTGCCCCGGCGCCCCAGCAGACCACCGTGAACCAGCGGATGCAGCGTCTTGACGCGCCCGGCCATGATTTCGGGAAAACCGGTCACATCGGAGACGTCCGTGACGGTGAGGCCGGCGTCGCGGAGCGCGCGGGCGGTGCCGCCGGTGGACAGAAGCTCCACACCGCGCTCCGCCAGTGCGCGGGCGAAATCCACGATGCCGGTTTTGTCGGAAACACTGAGCAGCGCACGCCGAACGGGGCGTAACCCGGCCTTGGCAGTCATGGCGTTGGTCCTTTCTCGAATCAGATGGATTGGGCGGGGCGCGATTATACCCGCCTTTCAGGAGGCGAGGCCATGTCCCGGCGCGTTTGGCCGCCTGCCAGGCCGGGTGTCGGGTCCGATGCGGGCCACGGAGCCGCGGTCACGGCAGCCGCATCACTCGGACAGTCCGTAGTGAACCAGCTTCTTGCGCAGGGTGGCGCGATTGATCCCGAGCATGCGGGCGGCCCGGGTCTGATTCCCCTGGCAATAGCGCAACACCGCCTCCAGCAGAGGCGGCTCCACTTCCTGCAGCACCAGCTTGTAGAGCTCGGAGCACTCGTGACCGTTAAGACGCGACAGGTACTGGTCCAGCGCATCCGCCACGCAGGCGCGAATGGGCCCGGTACCGGCTTCCGGCGCCGGACAACTGCCAAGCTGCTCGTCGATTCGCCTAGCGTGTTCGTTCATGACCGTTGTGTGCGTGCCTCCTGATAAGGATGGCAATCGCCCCCCCGATGAATGACAAGAACCCGCCTGCAGACTGGCGGCCGACCGCAGCACCCTCTCCATGCCGGCTATCGATCGTAAAGCAATGGCCTGACCATGCAAGCCTGTCGCGACGGATCACAAACTGCCGGCTCGGAGCACCCACCCCAACGCCGTGCCGCCACCCACGCGCCGAAACCGCGGCAACGGGCAACGGAGAGATACACGGAGCTAACGCATCTCGAAGATGTACTGGGCCGAACCACTGCCCGGATCCAGCAGCTCCAGCCGCACGGCGACCGGATGCTCCACGGGCATTCCTGCGTCCCAGCGTTCTCGAAGCCCCGGGTCATGCAGGTAATCGGCGGGATGAAACCAGCGCTCCCCCGCCACCCGCTGATTCTGATCCAGCAGGGTTAACCTTAGCAAGGGGTAGGGCTGGCGAAAAGGCGCCTGATTGATGATCACCGCTGTGGCAACCAGCGCACCGGACCGGGACGGATGGTCCGTCACCTGGCTGCGCAGCATCCGCAGGCGCTCCGGATCGCGCTGAAGCGGCAACTCACACCCTGCCACCCGGCACAGCGGTTCCAGCCAGGGGCGCAATTGCGCGTATCTCGCCAGCTCCTCGCGCTGGGTGTAGACCACCTGGAGCACCAGAAGAAGGTTCAACAGCAGAATTCCGGCCACCCAGGCCCAAACGGCTGCCCCGGTTGCTGTTCGCCTTTGCGGGGCTGTGCGGGCCTCCAGTTCCAGACCGGACGCCAGTTGCCAGTCCGCCCCCCCCAGATCGTTGACGGAATCCGCCTCCCCCGGGTGGACTGCGGGCTCGGCCGGGTCTTCGGCACCGGCCGGCCGCCCGGCCTCATGCGTGGGTACGGGCTCGGAGCCGGAGGAAACCGGCGACGGCGGGGGCATGGCCGTGTGCCCGGCATGGCGGTCCACCAGCACCTGCACGTCCGGGGGCAGGACATCCGTCCAGCGCCGCCCGGCATCGAACACGACCAGACACATGGCGCAGCGGACACGACGATCCGCGGCCGTGATCCGTTCTTCCGTGACCCGGTACAGGGCCGCACACGCCGGGCACTGCGTATACATCGCTCGCTCTAGTCGCCCCTGGAATCCAGCCAACAATCATAGCCGAACCACACAGCCCACGGTGTGAACCGCTCGGCACCACGGGACGCGTGCGTTCAGCCGGCCTTCCGGGCCGACAGCAGCACCCAGTCGCCGTCCACCCGGGGCGCGTCAAAGCGGAACACATCGCGATAGGCCTCCATGACCTCTTCGGCCTGCTCCCGAAGAACACCCGAAAGGACCACGCGACCGCCGGGCACCACCAGCGTTGACAGGCGCGGGGCCAGGCGGATCAGCACACCGGACAGGATATTCGCCAGCAGCACATCCGCCGGCTCCGGCAGCGACCCTTCTTCGGCCAGGCTCAGCGTCAGCCGTTGGGCAACGCCATTCCGTTCCGCGTTCTCACGGCTGGCGGTCAGCGCCTGCGGGTCATTGTCCACACCGTGGCAGGACCGGGCACCCAGCAACAGCGCGGCAATACCCAGAATACCGGAACCACAGCCGTAATCGATGACCCGTAAACCATCCAGGGATGCCGTGTCCAACCATCGCAGGCATAACGCCGTGGTGGGATGGGTACCGGTTCCGAAAGCCAGCCCCGGATCCAGCTTCAGCACCACGGCCCCCGCTTGCTGCACCCGCCCGTTACTGGGACACACCCAGAGCCGCTCACCGAAGCGCATTGGATGAAAGTCATCCATCCAGGCCCGTTCCCAAACGCGATCCTGCAGCTCCTGCACCTGCCAATGGGCGACGGCAACGTCACCCAGCTCCCGCTGCAGGGCACGGCGCAGGGCGCCGGCATCCACCCCGGCGTGAAACAACGCGAGCACGGTTACCCGATCCCACAACGGGTTGCTCCCCGGCGCCGGCTCCAGCACAGGCTTCCCGCCGGGATCCTGGAAGGTCACAGACATGGCGCCCCGTTCCATAAGCACGTCCTCCGCCAACCGGCAGAAACCGGCATCAAGCTGGCAGGCGATCTGGACATAAGGCATGGGTATGACTCCGGTGGGGGCCGGCTGAACAGGGATCGGGGGAGACAGGAGCCACCGGGCTCCGTCGGACGGCGTCGGTTTCGGGACTACCCGCCGGTGGCAACGCAGTCCGCAGCCTGGTCTCGGGTGTAGAACACGCCATCGCGGAGAAAGCCCGCCACCAGCGACGCTTTGAGGGTGATGGGGGTACCGCTGGTATCCCGTTGAAGCACCACCGCATCGGGAAGCCCATCCAGGCAGTGGAACGGCACGGGACGGCCACTGGCACAGAGCGACGGGTAGACCTCGCCGGTTTCGGTATCGTGGAAGGCCGGAACAAATCCGCTGCAGCGGTTCTCCTCGCTGACCCCGCCGGTATGGCGATAGGCCAGGTTCTCCCGGACAAGCCGCTGCTTCGTCATCACCCGTGCCATACAGACACCTCGCGACTGCTGCTGGCGAACCGCCGGTCCGGGGGTGACCGAACCGGCCAGGCAACTGAAAATGCGCGCCATGCACTGCTGTATGCAGTGCATATTGGGCGCGATTATAGGGAACCTGACAACAAAATCCAACGATCCGGTCACGCCACGGCGAAACGCCGGGGCAAAACGCGGAGTGACTGTGGGTTCAACCCTGCTCGTCGTGGCGCTTGACGGCGTCCAGCAACTCCTGACGGGCGGCGTCAACCCCTTTCCAGCCCACGACCTTGACCCATTTGCCTTTCTCCAGATCCTTGTAGTGCTCGAAGAAGTGGCTGATCTGCTCCAGCAGGAGCTGGGGAAGGTCATCAGGCCCTTTGACGTTACTGTAGAAGGGGGTGAGCTTGTCCACGGGAACAGCCAGAATCTTGGCATCCTCGCCGGACTCGTCTTCCATCTCCAGCACGCCCACCGGTCGGCTGCGGATCACGGAACCGGGCACCAGGGCAAATGGCGCAACCACCAGGACATCCGCCGGATCCCCGTCCCCGCACAGGGTATGCGGTACGTAGCCGTAGTTGCAGGGGTAGTGCATGGCCGTCGCCATGAACCGGTCCACCATCAGCGCCCCGCTGGCCTTGTCCACCTCATACTTCACGGGATCCGCGTGCTGCGGAATCTCGATAATCACATTGATATCATCCGGCACCGACTTGCCGGCAGGAATCTCTGCAACGTTCATGCGACCCCCTTAACTGGATTGGATTCAGAAAAAAGCGCGCTCAGCGCAGTTCAAAAACGGTTCCCAGGCGCTTCGCCACCGAGGCATTCTTCAGGCGGACATACTGAGGCAGACCATCACGGTACGGCGGAAAATCCTCCCCCTGGATCAACGGCCGGAGATAGCGGAGACACTCCTCGGTCACTCCCATACCGTCCTCGGCGATGTAGGCGGGAGGCAGTTTCCGCTCCACATTGGCCACCAGCGCCAGATCCACGCTGCCGATCTCCCACTGATAGGGCTCATCGCGCTTGCGCACGATGGTCGGCATCACCGCATTGCGTCCCTCCAGCGCCAGCCGAACGGCCGCGACCCCGACGGCATAGGCCTGGTCCACATCCGTCTTCGAGGCGATATGCCGGGCGGAGCGCTGCAGGTAGTCCGCCACCGCGTAATGGTACTTGTAACCCAGGGCGTCCTTGCACATCCGCGCGATGATCGGCGCCACGCCGCCCAGTTGTGCATGCCCGAAGGCGTCCCGGACCCCGGCATCCGACAGCAGGCGGCCATCGGCATCCAGCAAGCCTTCCGAGACCACCACCACACAGTAACCATGGCGCTCCACCGTTTCCTGGACCTTGCGCAGGAAAGCCTGTTGGTTCAGGGGCACCTCCGGCAACAGGATGATGTGCGGCGGCTGCCCATCCTCTTCCGCGGCCAGGGCCGAGGCGGCGGCGATCCAGCCCGCATGACGGCCCATCACCTCAAGCACGAAGACCTTGGTGGAGGTTTCCGCCATGGAGCGCACATCAAGACCGGCCTCCAGCGTCGACACCGCCACATACTTCGCCACCGAACCGAAACCGGGGCAGCAATCGGTTACGGGAAGATCGTTGTCCACGGTCTTGGGAATGCCGATGCAGGTGATCGGGTAACCCAGCTTCTCCCCCAACTGGGACACCTTATGGGCGGTGTCCTGGGAGTCCCCGCCACCGTTGTAGAAAAAATAGCCGATGTCGTGCGCTTCAAACACCTGGATCAGACGCTCGTACTCTGCCCGGTTCTCCTCCAGACCCTTGAGCTTGTAACGGCAGGAACCGAAGGCGCCGGCCGGCGTATGACGCAGCGCGGCAATGGCTTGCTCCGACTCCAGGCTGGTATCGATCAGGTCTTCCTGGAGGGCGCCGATGATGCCGTTCCGGCCCGCATAGACCTTGCCGATGCGATCCGGGTGCTGGCGCGCGGTCTCGATAAGACCGCAGGCACTGGCGTTGATAACCGACGTGACGCCGCCGGACTGCGCATAGAAGGCATTCCTGAGGGCCATGCTCCCCACTCCTCGCGAAACTCGTTCTGGACTGGTTGCGTTCCATGCCGCGGCAGGGTCTGCCGCAGCGCCGGAAAACTGGCGCGAAGCATACAGTAAAATTCAAGCCTGTGCAGGAGGATGGACCTGCGAGCCGGGCCTGACGTCCCCTTACTAAGCCTTCCGAAAGGTTAGTAAGATAGTCGTGGGGAGGCATCCCGGGGAACACTCCCCTGCCAGGGACTGGAACCGTTGTCGCTGTTCGCCGACAGCCGGCATCATGGACGCCGCCGCCCGGGCCGGCGGCGAAGCCGGCGCGCCGGACTGGCGTGCCGGTCGCCATGCGAACATTCACTGATCCGTTCGGAGAGACATGGACCCTTACCGGATTCTGCTCCACTGGCTGGCTGTGTGCCGACTGCGCGCCGGCCCCCAGGACCAGGCATACTCGGTCAACCTGCTGGTCATCGCCCTGGCGCTGAACACGGGCCTGTCAGTGGTGTTCCTCGGCCAGGCCCAGGGCCCCGGGTCGCCCCCCGCCCAGGCACTGCTGGGAACCGCGGTGGCGCTGTGTTTCTGCTACCTGGTGCTACGCGCCTGGGGGCTGGCCAACCGCTTCGTGCAGACGACCACGACGCTGTTTGGCACCAACGCGCTGCTCACGGCGGCGGCTCTGCCCCCGGCCCTGGCCCTGGCCGGCGCCGCCCCTGAGCAGGCACCCGCCTGGGCCGCGTTGTGGCTGCTGGGTGTTGCGGTATGGACGGTGGCCGTGACCGGACACATCTTCCGGCATGCGCTGGACACCTCCATGCTCGCCGGGCTTGGCGTGGCCATCCTGCTTTTCATCACCTCCATGCTTACCGGCAGCCTGCTGCACTGACAACGGACGGAATCCATGCACCTCCACATCCTCGGCATCTGCGGCACCTTCATGGGCAGCCTGGCTTTGCTGGCCCGGGAACAGGGCCATCGGGTAAGCGGTTGCGACCAGAATGTCTACCCTCCCATGAGCGACATGCTGACGGCGCAGGGGATCACCATCACCCAGGGCTACGATCCCGCCCAACTGGACCCGCCCCCGGATTGCGTGGTGATCGGCAATGCCATGACCCGCGGCAACCCCGTGGTGGAGGCCGTTCTTGACCGCGGCCTGCCCTACGCCTCGGGTCCCCAGTGGCTGGCCGAACACATTCTCCAGGGGCGGTGGGTGCTTGCGGTCAGCGGCACCCATGGCAAGACCACCACAGCCGGACTGCTGGCCTGGCTGCTGGACGCCGCCGGCATGGATCCGGGCTTCCTGATTGGCGGCGTCCCGGGAAATTTCCATCGCTCCGCCCGCCTGGGAAGCACGCCGTTTTTCGTGATCGAGGCCGACGAATACGACAGCGCCTTCTTCGACAAGCGCTCGAAGTTCGTCCACTTCCGCCCCCGGACACTGGTGATCAATAACATGGAGCATGATCACGCAGACATCTTCCCGGACCTTGCCGCCATCCAGCGCCAGTTTCACCACCTGGTGCGGACCGTCCCCGGCGGTGGATCCATCATCGCCAACGGCGATCAGACCAGCGTACGGCAGACGCTGGAGATGGGCTGCTGGACGCCCGTGACCCGATTCGGGACCGAATCCGGCAATGACTGGCGATTGGAACCGGATGGCACCGGTTACCGGGTACGGGGTCCGGACCTGCCCCCCACACCCCTCGACTGGGACATGGCCGGCGCCCACAATGCACACAATGCCCTGGCAGCGCTCCTGGCGGCGCGCCACGTGGGCGTCCCGCCGCAGCAGGGGCTGGTCTGGCTTCGCGATTTCCGCGGCATGCGCCGACGTCAGGAACTCCGGGGCACGGTCCGGGGCGTCCGAGTTTACGACGATTTCGCTCACCATCCCACGGCGATTCAGGCCACCATCGACGCGTTCCGCCCGGGGGTCGGTGAGGGTCGGCTGATCGCGATCCTGGAGCCACGCTCGAACACCATGCGCCTTGGCACGCACCGGGAGCGCCTCCCGCAGGCCCTGGCCGGCGCCGACCGGATCTGGCTGTTCCAGCCTCCGGGCGTCGACTGGCCCGTGGCCGAGGTGACCGCGGCGCTGGGGGATCGCGCCGACTGGCGGCCGGACCTGGAGGCGTTGGTGGCCGCGGTGGTGGCGGAAGCCCGTCCCGGCGACTGCCTGCTGATCATGAGCAACGGCAGCTTTGGCGGTATTCATACCAGGTTGCTGGACGCCCTGGCCGACGGAGAGGAAACGGGATGAGCACTGAGAACCGGGAACGGGGGATTACCCTGGCAATGACCGGCGCATCCGGCGTGCAGTACGGATTGCGCCTGCTGGAATGCCTGCTGGCGGCGGGGCGGCCCGTCCTGTTGCTCATTTCCGACCCGGCCCGCGTGGTCATCGGCCTGGAGACCGATGAGCGCCTGCCGGGCCGCAACCGGGATGCGGAACGCTATCTCTCGGAGCGTTTCGGGGCGGCGCCGGGGCAGTTGCGGCTATACGGCAGCAGCGAGTGGACTTCACCGGCGGCCTCCGGTTCGGGCGCCCCGAAACGGATGGTGGTCTGCCCCTGCACCACCGGCACCCTGGGCAGCCTTGCGGCCGGCACCAGTAACAACCTCATAGAGCGTGCCGCCGATGTGGTCATGAAGGAACGCGGTCAGCTCATTCTGGTTCCACGGGAAATGCCGCTGTCCACACTGCACCTGGAAAACATGCTGCGCCTGAGCCGCAACGGGGCGATCATCATGCCGCCATGCCCGGGCTTCTATAATCGACCTACGCGGGTGGACGAACTGGTGGACTTCGTTGTGGCCCGCATTCTGGACCATCTGGATATTCCGCAGGAGCTGATGCCCCGCTGGGGCCTGCCCGACCGGGGCTGAACCGACTGAAGGTGTCTCCCATGCGCGTACCGCTGTTTCCGCTTCGCACGGTCCTGTTCCCCGGCGGCCCGTTGCGGCTGCGCATCTTCGAAACACGGTACCTGGACATGGTCAGCCGTTGTCTGCGCGAGGACAGCGCCTTCGGCGTCTGTCTGATCCGGCGGGGACAGGAAACCGGCCGGCCGGCGGAACCCCATGCGGTGGGCACACTGGCCCGGATCGTGGACTGGAGCCGTTGCGCGGACGGGCTGCTGGGCCTGGTCGCCATCGGGGAGCAACGTTTCCGGATCCTGGATACCGAGGTGGGCGCCAACGGCTTGCTCTGGGGGGAGGTGGATCTGCTGGAAGACCCCCTCGGCAAGACCTTGCCGGAACAAGGCCCGGCCCTGCGCCGCACCCTGGACGAGATCCTCCGCCTTCCGGGGCTGGGCTACGAGCACATCACCCGCGATGAACGGAACGCTCTGTGGCTCGGTTGCCGCCTGGCGGAGATCCTGCCGCTGGATTTGCCGCAACGCCAGCGCCTGCTGGAGCTGGACGACCCGCTGGAACGTCTCCGGGCCCTGCAACCCATGGTGCCGGACCTGCGTCTGGATGACTGACGGCTTCCGGCCACACCGCAAAGCCAGGGCAACATGGGTTCCGACCAGCGCTTTCTTTACAGTTTCGCCAGCACCCGCCCCATCACGTCCAGCGTGGTCTCGATGACATTATCGTCATGGGCACTGGACACGAAACCGGCCTCGAAGGGGGAGGGCGCCATGTAGATGCCCTGCTCCAGCACCTCGTGGAAAAACCGCTTGAAGCGCTCCGCATCGCATGACATCACGTGCTGATAACTGGTGACCGCAGGCTGGTCGGTGAAGAACACCCCGAACATGCTGCCCAGTTGGTTCACCTGCACAGGCACGCCGGCGCCGGCGGCGCGACTACGGATCCCCTCAGCCAGGCGCCGGGTCTGCCGCTCGATGAACTCGAAAGTCCCCGGCCGGCTGAGCACCTCCAGTGTTTTGAGCCCCGCGGCCATCGCCACCGGGTTGCCCGACAGGGTTCCCGCCTGGTACACCGGCCCAAGGGGTGCCAGGTGTTCCATGATGTCCCGCCGCCCACCGAAGGCACCGACGGGCATGCCCCCGCCGATCACCTTGCCCAGGCAGGTGAGATCCGGGGTGATGCCGTAATGGGCCTGGGCGCCGCCCAGATTGACGCGGAAACCGCACATCACCTCATCGAAGATCAGCACGCTGCCGTGGGCGGTGCAGGCGGTGCGCAGTGCCTGCAGGAACTCCGGCGTGCCGGGCACGCAGTTCATGTTCCCGGCCACGGGTTCCACGATGACGGCGGCGATGCGCTCGCCCCGTTCGGCGAACACCCGCTCCACCTGCTCCACATCGTTGTAATCCAGGGTCAGGGTATCCGCCACCACACTGGCCGGCACCCCGGGGGATGTGGGTGTGCCCAGGGTCAATGCCCCGGAACCGGCCTTGACCAGCAAGGCGTCCACGTGGCCATGGTAGTTGCCCTCGAATTTCACGATGGTGTCGCGCCCCGTGAAGCCCCGGGCCAGGCGCAGCGCGCTCATGGTCGCCTCGGTCCCGGAACTGACCATGCGGAGCAGCTCCATGGACGGAACCAGTTTCTTCACCTGCTGCGCCATGCGCGTTTCCGCTTCGGTGGGTGCACCGAAGCTCAGACCGCCCGCCGCCGCCTGCTGCACCGCCTCCACCACTTCCGGGTGTGCATGACCCAACACGGCCGGCCCCCAGGAGCAGACGTAGTCGATATACCGGGTGAAATCCTCGTCATACAGGTACGGCCCCTGGGCCCGGCGAATGAACACCGGCGTCCCGCCCACTCCACGGAAAGCCCGCACGGGGGAGTTCACGCCTCCCGGGATATGCTGGCGGGCGGTCTCGAAAAGGGCTTCTGAGTGTTTCATGGGAACTGAACCTCGCTCACAGGGCTTGTCGCATCAATTCCGCCAGGCGGCGCACCGCAGCCACCGGGTCCCGGGCACCGTGCACACCGTGGATCACCGCCAGCGCATCGACGCCGGCACGGACGAGCGGCGCCGCATTATCCGGGTTGATCCCCCCGATGGCCACCACTGGGCACGCGAACCGCTGGCGGGCGGCGGCCAGCGTCTCCAGACTGGCCCTTGGCGCACCGGGTTTCGTGGCTGAGGGATACGCCGCGCCGAAGGCCAGGTAATCGGCCCCCGCGGCCGCCAGGCGTTCGGCGCGCTCCAGACTGCCGTAACAGGAGACACCGATAACCACCCGCTCCCCGAGCCGGGCCCGCGCCCCCGCAATGGGTGCATCCTCCCGGCCCAGGTGCACCCCATCGGCGCCACTGTACAGCGCCAGATCCACATCGTCATTGACGATGAACAAGACGCCCTGCCGACGGCACAACGCAGCCAGCAGCATCGCCTCCCGGCGTCGCTGCGCCTGGTCATCACCCTTATCGCGGTACTGGAGCACCGCAACGCCCGCGGCAAGCAAGGGCCCGTAATAAGCCCTCAGCGCCGGGTCGGACCGGGGCACACCGTCGGTGATCAGGTACACCCCACGAACATGGTCAGCCGCGTTCATGGGCATACTGTGGCAGGGAGCTCCAGGCGCAGCAAGGCTTTGCGGCCCCGGGCGGAGGCTGTAGAGTACACAGCCGTTGCGTCACCGACCGACCACGGGAAACCCATGACATACAAGTCCTACATGTGCGTGATCTGCGGATGGATCTATGACGAAGAAGAAGGCCTGCCGGATGAGGGCATCCCGCCCGGCACACGCTGGGAAGACGTTCCGGACAGCTTCACCTGCCCGGAGTGCGGGGCGGGCAAGGATGACTTCGAGCTGATCGAAATCTGATCAGCCACCGCCCAGGAGCCAGATCGCCCCGCCCGCCGCGGCAACCAGCGACACCATGACCACGATCACCACCGGCCATGATACGCCGCGACCCGGCGACGAAGGACCGGGAGCGGCTGCTTCCTCCCTGTGGGAGCGACCGGTGGCGATGGCCCGTTTTTCCGGGCCATCGGTGGGACCCTGCTCCGCCGCCTGCCCCAGCAAGGCGTTCCGGCGACGCTGCTGCCAGGCTTCCTGATGGCGGCGGTCTTCCTGTTCCGCCGTTTCCACCTCCCGCTGCAGACGCGCCAGTTTGGACCGGTCCAGCGACTCGTCGGCACCCACCAGCAGGAACTCGTCCGACAGATCCCCGTCCAGGTCCACCACACCCTCTGATGCACCGGCATGCACCGGTTCCATGTGCCCCGAATCGGCAAACGCGCGGCGCAGGACCGCGTTGGCCTCGCTGAGATCCACTTCCTGGGGACTGGCTGATGAGCCCAGCGGCGATGCGGGAAAGGGGCCCGGCTGCCGCGCGCCGGAACCAGCCGTCTCCGTGGTTCCGGCCTCCGCTGGCCGACCGTGCAGCAAGGCTTCCAGCTCCACAAGTTGTTCCGCGAGCCGGACAGCCCGCCGCTGGGCCTGGGCCCGGGCCCGCTCGGACAGGTTCAGCGCCTTCTTGAGGGTTGCCGCTTCCGCCTGCAGCCCGTCCAATTGGTCCTCAGCGCTGTCGCCGCCGACCCCCTGCAGGGTGCGCAAGGTATCCTCCAGTTGCCGCACACGGGCGCGCTCCTGCTCAAGCGCCTCCCGCTGACGGGAGACCTCGGCCTCCATGGCCTCCACCTCTTCCTCCGCGCTGCGCCACGCCTCCCGGGCGGTCGCGCGATACCGTTCCACCTCTTCCTGGGCAGTGGACCGCGCGGCCTCCTCCTGATGCATGAACTGCTGGGCCAGTTCGTCGTAACGTCGCTGCAGGCGTGCGGCGTGATCCTGAGACTCCCGGAGCTGCGCCTCCAGATCAGCAACGCGGTCCTCCAGACGCCGCCTCCGGGCGACCTCCGCCGCCTGGGCACGCAGATGCTCGGCTTCAGCCTGACGTCGGGCTGCCTCGGCCTGGCCGCGATGATAGGCGACTTCATCCTCCAATCGCCGACGCACCTGATCCAGTTCCTGCCGCAGTCTGTCTGCGTCTCGCGCTCCCGACATGCCGGCACATCCTCCAGAACTCCGTAGGGGCAGGACCGGCGCGATGCCGGCGTTCCCGAAGCATAACCGGCTTTACCGGCGCAATACCATGCCGCAGGCCGCCGGGGCGCTCAGTAACCCTCGGTGCCCAGCTCCAACCCCTGGGGCGTGGCCGGAAGCCTGTAGAGTCGGGAGTCCACCCGTCCGTCTCCGTGCAACTCCAGCACCCGGTACCCGGGCGGCAGGGCATCCAGCGAGAACCCTGCCTGGCCGGGACGGAACTGAATACAAGTGGACGGGGTGGACAGCATCCGCACCTGCCCCTGCCGGCGTTCCGAGTCCTGGTGCACATGCCCCCAGAGCACGGCGCGCACACTGGCATGCCGGCCGATGATCTCCAGCAGGGCCGCCGCGTTCTCCACGCCACTGCGGTCGAGCCACTCCGAGCCCATGGGCACGGGCTGATGATGCAGACAGATCAGCGCATGCCGTCCTGGCTCCTGCCCCAGCAGCGTGTCCAGCCGTTCCAACTCCTCGTCCTGCAGGCGGCCACCGGGTTTCCCGGGAATGGACGAGTCCAGCGTGACCAGCAGCCAGTCACCCATGCGAAACTGAAATCCCCACTGCACCGGCGGCGCGTCGAACAGCTCCCGCATGAGACGCTGATCGTCATGGTTGCCCGGGATCACCCGCACCGGCACCTGGAACGCCAGCATGCGTTCCCGCAGGCGCAGATACGCATCCATACTGCGATCATGGACCAGATCACCGGTCAACAGGATCAGATCCAGGTGACCGGCATGGGCCCGCACGTGCTCCAGCACATCCAGACACGTCCGGTCCGTGGCCACGCCGGCCAGCGTCACCGTCGGATCACCGAACAGGTGGGTATCGGTCATATGCAGTACGCGCAGTGGCGCCCCGGCGCGATTATGCTCCATGGCTGACTGGATTCCTGAACACAGCGATAAGGCAAGGTATGCTGGACACTGTAGCGGCTGCCGACACTCCAGTCTGCCGCCAACGTCACAATTCGCTGACATCACCACAAGCGGAGCCGCCGGCGCGGCAACAACGGGTCAACTGCATTGGGAAGACTGGCACCATGAGTCGAAAAACACTGGCACTCTCGGATGCGCTGTACCACTACCTGCAACAGGCGCAACCCCCACTGCCACCCCTGGAACAACGCATGCTCGAGGAAACGGCGCAACTTCCTGGCGCCAATATGCAGATTGCCCCCGAGCAGGCCAGTCTGCTGTCAGTGCTCACCGCCTGCACCGGGGCGGAACGCACCCTGGAGATCGGCGTCTTCACGGGGCTGAGCACCCTGGCGGTGGCTCGCGCCCTGCCCGCCCACGGCAAGGTCGTGGCCATGGATGTGGACGCAGCGGTCACGGCCCGGGCGCGCGGCTACTGGGAAGAGGCCGGTGTGACCGAGCGGATCGACCTGCGGATCGGCCCCGCGCTGGAGACGCTGGACACCCTGCTGGCCGACGGGGAAGCGGCTAGTTACGATCTCGCATTCATAGATGCTGACAAGCACAATTACTGGCACTATTTCGAGCGCTGCCTGATGCTATTGCGTCCCGGCGGCCTGATCGTGGTGGACAATGTGCTCTGGCACGGCAAGGTGGCCGACCCGGAGGACAGCGACCCCACCACGGAGGCCATTCGAACCTTCAATGCGCGATTGCGTCAGGATCCGCGGGTGTTGCACGCCGTCATCCCGATCGGCGACGGGCTCACGCTTGCAGTGAAACGGCACACACACGGCACCACCACTCAGGACGCACCATGAGGAAAGGACTGCAACAACTGGCCTTGGGCCTTGGCCTGATCATGGTCCTGCTGGCACTGACCGGCTGCGCGACCACGCCGCCCACACCGGGTTCCCCGGAGCGTTTCGCCGAGGGGCGCGAGGCCTATCTCGCCGGCAACTACAGCCGCGCCTTCGAACTGCTGCTACGGGAGGCGGAGGACGGTAATGCGGATGCCCAGTACACCGTGGGATACATGTACTACCAGGGCCAGGGCGTTCAGCAGGACGAACAGGCTGCGCTGCGCTGGATCCAGACCGCGGCCAATAACGGCAGCCGTCGGGCAGTGCAAGCCCTGGGCCAGTTGGCCGGTATCGGCACGCGCCTGCACCAGGAGCGGCCCGAGACGGCGGCAGAGCAACCGCAGCCCCCTGAGTGACCTGTTCTTCAGCCGGCCAACTGCCGGATGAAGACACGGGAGTTCCGCTTCAGATTGTAAAGTGCCTGGCGGGCAACGGGCAGATCGCTCAGCGAGGCCGGTTCGAAACCCCGCTCCTGAAACCAGTGAGCGGTCTGCGTGGTCAGGACAAACAGGCCAGCCGCACCCTGTCGGCGGGCTTCCCGCTCCACATGGCGGAGCAGGCGATCACCGCGGCCGCCACTGCGGTATTCCGGGTGGATGGCGAAACAGGCCAGCTCCGCCATCGCCTCTTCCGGGTGCACCGACAACGCCGCGCTGGCGATGATCATGCCGTCGCGTTCCATCACGATGAATTCGTCGATTCCGGTCTCCAGGGCTTCCCGCGAGCGCCGCACCAGAACCCCGTCGCGCTCCAGGGGTTCGATCAGTTCCAGGATGCCCCCGACATCATCCACCGTGGCGCGGCGCACCGTCTCGAAGGGGTCCCCGGCGACCAGGGTGCCGACACCATCACGGGTGAACAGTTCCAGAAGCAGGGCGCCATCCTGCCGGCGATTGAGCAAATGGACGCGACGCACACCGCCCTGACAGGCACGCACCGCACCGTCCAGCAGGCGCACGGACTCCCGGTCGGAACCCGATTCCCGCCAGCGATGCAACAGCGCGACGGCCTGATGGAGATCCAGCTCGCGGATCAACGCGCCATCCCCATCGGCGGGCGGCTCCTCCTCTCCGATGTAGATCAGCTTGTCGGCCCGCAGCGCCTGCGCCGCCGCCAGCGCCACTTCCTCCGCCGACAGGTTGAACACCTCGCCGGTGGGTGAGTAACCCAGGGGCCCCAACAGGCAGATGCTACCCGCCTCCAACCGCTCCCGGAGCGCATCCACGTCCACCCGGCGGACCTGGCCGGTATGGAGCAAATCCACCCCGTCCCGGACCCCCACGGGCCGCGCGGTGACATAGTTGCCGGAGGCCACGTGAATGCGGAAGCCGGCCATGGGGGAGTTGGCCACTCCCATGGACAGCAGGGCCTCGATATCGACCCGTACGGTTGCCGCCGCCTCCTTCACGCACTCCAGGGCGGCGGCATCGGTAACCCGCAAGCCCTGGTGAAACCGGGCCTGCACTCCGCGCTCCGCCAACCGGGCATCGATCTGCGGCCGCGCTCCCGCCACCAGCACCACCCGGATCCCCAGGCTGTTCAGCAGGGCCAGATCATGCACCAGATGCGGGAAGCGGGCATCGGCCACCGCCTCTCCACCAACACTGATGACGAACACCTTATTGCGATGGGCATTGATGTAGGGCGCGCTGCTGCGGAACCAGCTGACGAAATCCGCCTCGTTGCGACTCATGTACGCCCCCCCGTTGCCAGACAGAAACGCCGGATCAGATCCCGCAGCAGATCCACCGTGGGCCGGAGGCGATCCATGGCAAGAAACTCGTCCGGCTGGTGGGCCTGCTCGATATCACCGGGGCCGAGCACCACCACGTCCATGCCCAGTTGTCGCAGGAAAGGCCCCTCGGTGCCGAAGGCCACGGCCCGCGCCTCGCTGCCGGTCAGCATCTCGGCGGCCCGCACGATGGGCGCGGAGACCGGTGTCTCCAGGGCCGGCAGGCCGGGGAACAAGGGCGTGAACTCCAGTTGCAGCCCGCTCTCCACCAGGGTGCGTTCCAGTCGCTGCCGCAGCACACCGCGAAGCTCCTCCAGCGACATCCCCGGCAGGGGACGCACATCGATCTGCAACTCGCAATGGGAGCAGATCCGGTTCGGATTGTCGCCGCCATGCACATGCCCCAGATTCATGGTGGGCACCGGCACCGCAAAGCGGTGGTCCACATGCTTGGACTGCAATTGCTGGCGCCAGGCCACCAGATCGTTCAGCACGCGCACCATCCCTTCCAACGCGCTGACGCCCAGCGACGGGTCACTGGAATGTCCCGAGCGCCCCTGCAGGCGGATGGACTCCATCATCACGCCCTTGTGCGCATGCACCGGCCGCAGCCCGGTGGGTTCGCCGATCACCGCATGCCGGCCCAGGCGCCGCTCGGCATCCACCAGAGCCTTGGCGCCGGTCATGCCGCTTTCCTCATCGGCGGTGGCCAGGACCACCAGCGGACGCTGCATCTGTCCGGCATCCAGTTCACGCACCGCCTCCACGATCAGTGCCATGAAGGACTTCATGTCCGAGGTGCCCAGGCCGTACAGGCGGCCGTCACGTTCCTGCAGTGAGAACGGATCCGAGGACCAGCCGGTTTCGTCGTAGGGTACCGTATCCGTGTGTCCGGCCAGTACCAGTCCTCCCTCGCCCCGACCCAGGCTGGCAATCAGGTTGGCCTTGTCCGGGGCATCGGGGACCTGCTGCAACTCGCAGGCGAAACCCAGGGCTTCCAACCATTCGGCCAGCCGCTCCACCACGGCCCGGTTACCCTGATCCAGCGCGGGATTCACGCTGCTCACGGACGGGATTGCGATCAGCTGCTGGAGCATGTCCATCAGCGGTGGCGGCTGTCTGGCCATGGCGGTCTCCGGGAAACGCGGAATAAAAGCCGGGGCAACGCCCGGCCACGGGTCACTGGGATGATTCTGGGGAAAGCCGGGAACGGCGGCAAGCTTACAGGCCGCCGCTCCAGCTGTTTCGGCGACGCCAGCGGATGCGCGGCAGGATGAGCCCCATGAGGATGCCGAAAGCCAGCACCCCGGAACCCACGATGAACCAGCGTTGCTCGTTGCGATCACGCAACCGCTCGGTCTCGTGGCTGAGGTCCTGGATCTCCCGGCGCAGGTCGATGACTTCCTTCTTCAGTTCCTCGTTTTCCTGATGGAGCTGCAAGCCACGGGACGCCTGCTCCACGCGCTGCTCCAGGGCATCCCGTTCCGTTGAGGTGTCAGCCAGGACGGCTTCCAGCTCCTCCACCCGTGCCCGTGCCTCGTCCAGGGCGGATTGCAACTGCGTGTTTTCCTCCTGGACCTGGGTCAGATTCCGCTGCACATCGTCCAACTGGCTACGGGCGCTGGGCTCGCCGGACAGTAACCGCGTCAGCACCCAGCCCTCCAGCCCGTCGGCCAGGCGCACCCGGGTCCAGCCGGCCTGTTCCTCCAGGGTCTGAACGCGGGTCCCGGCCGGGACCATCCGCTGGATGCGGTACTGGTTGCCGGGGCCGGCCCGGAGGTCCAGTGACAGCTCATCGCTGATGAAACGCGTCTGCTGGGCGAGCGCCGCGGCGGGCGACAACAGAAGCAGCAAAAGGACGACAGCGACGAGACGGCTCACAACAACCTCCGGTTGGATAGGTGGGCAGCATTCTATCCCAGCATAAGGCCATCGCAAGTTGACGCCTAGGGGAGACAGCATGGCGCCCGGCCCATGGCTTTACCACCTTAACGGTTAGTAGAATTGCCCCACCTTACTAGGCTTTCAGAGAGTATTGCCATGCCTGAGTGGCTGCCTTCCCTAAAACTGAAGAAGGGAGAGGACCGTCGCCTGCGCGGGGGGCATCTCTGGGTATTCAGCAACGAGGTGGATAACACCGAAACCCCCCTCAAGGCTTTCGAACCGGGGCAACCGGCCCTGCTCCGGGACCATGCGGACCGGCCCATCGGCACTGTCTACGTGAACCCCCACTCGCTGATCTGCGCGCGGCTGGTCAGCCGGGATCCGAATCGCACACTGGACACGGCGCTGCTGACCGAGCGGCTGGGCCAGGCGCTGGCCCTGCGGGTACGCTTGTTTCCGGAGCCCTGCTACCGGCTGGTGCACGGGGACGGGGACGGCCTTTCCGGGCTGATCATCGACCGCTATGGCGATAGCTGCGTGGTGCAGGCCAATACGGCGGGCATGGAACGGGCGCTGAGCCATGTCATTACGGCATTGCGGGCGACGGTGGCGCCTCGGCACATCCTGCTCCGGGGGGACAGTCCCATGCGGGAGCTGGAAGGCCTGGACCGCTACCAGCGCTGGGTGGATGAACCGGGGCCGGAAGTCCTGGAACTGCGGGAGAACGGCGCACGGTTCCGGGTGGCCAGCCAGGACGCGCAGAAGACAGGATGGTATTACGACCACAGGGCCAGCCGGGCCAGGCTGCAACCCTATGTCCGCGGCAAGCGGGTGCTGGACGTGTTCTCTTATGTGGGAGCCTGGGGTGTGCAATCCCTGGTGTCCGGGGCAGACAACGTCACCTGTGTGGACAGCTCCTCCGCGGCATTGGACCGGGCCGCGGAGAACGCCGCCCTGAACCACGTGCCCGACCGTCTTGCGACGGTGGAGGGAGACGCCTTCACAGTCCTCCAGGCGCTGCGGGAGGAACGCCGGCGCTACGATGTGGTGATCGTGGATCCACCGGCCTTCGTCAAGCGGAAGAAGGATCTGAAAAAGGGACTGGCCGGTTATCGGCGACTGAACCAGTTGGCCATGCAGGTGCTGGAGAAGAACGGCATCCTGATCACCGCATCCTGCTCATCCCATGTCACGGCCGATGCCCTGCTGCAGGAAGCCCTGAGCGCAGCACGGCACCTGGACCGCGGTTTGCAGGTGATCGAGGCCGGTCAGCAGGCACCGGATCACCCGGTCCACCCGGCGATCCCCGAGACACGTTACCTGAAAACCTGGTTCTGCCGTGTGCTTCCGGCCTCGGAGATGCCCTGAACGTCCGTGGTGGCATGCCGGCCGGGGAGCCGGTGGACACCAAACAAACTAACGCGTTAACGACTTAGGCCGTTCCCGGTGCTAAGCTCGTGCACCGGAGAATGGCATTGCATCTATCAGGAGGAGCCAATGCTCGACGCGAGTGAAGTCGACCTGTTTCGTGAGACGCTGCGCCGATTCCTGGAAAAGGAAGTCGCGCCCCATTACGACCAGTGGGAGCGCGAGCAGCTGTTCCCGCGGGCGCTGTGGAACCGGCTGGGTGAAAACGGGTTCCTCTGCGTGGACGTCCCGGAAGAGTACGGCGGTTTCGGCGGCACATTCGGCCTGTCCGCCGTGGTGATCGAGGAAGTGGCGAAGATGGGTTTCGGCGGGCTTAGCACCAATCTCTCGGTGCATTCCGACATTGTCGCCCCGTATATCCTGCACCTGGGCACGGAGGAGCAGAAGAAGACCTGGCTGCCGCGCATGGTTTCCGGCGAGGCGGTGGGCTCCATCGGCATGAGTGAGCCCGCCGCGGGCTCCGACCTGCAGGGGATGAAGACCCGGGCCGTCAAGGATGGGGACGCTTACATCATCAACGGCCAGAAGACCTTCATCACCAACGGCTATCACGCTGACGTGCATATCCTGTCGGCCAAGACCGACCCGGGTGCCGGAGCCCGTGGCATGACCCTGTTCACCGTGGATACCAGCCTGCCCGGCTTCAGCAAGGGGAGGAAGCTGGAGAAGATCGGACAGACGGGTTCCGACACGGCGGAACTGTTCTTCGAGGACGTGCGGGTGGGCGCCGATCAGATCCTGGGCGGCGAAGGCAAGGGCTTCGCCAACCTGATGAACGAACTGCCGCGGGAACGCCTGATCCTCAGCATCGGCGCCATCGCCGCTTGCGAGGGCATGCTGGAGCGAACCCTCACCTACGTCCAGGAACGCAAGGCCTTCGGCCAGCCCATCGGGGCCTTCCAGAACACCCGCTTCACTCTGGCGGAGCTGAAGGCCCAGGTGGAGGTCCACAAGGCATTCATCCGTCAGTGCCAGACCGAGTACGAGGCGGACGCACTGAGTACGACGAATGCGTCCATCGCGAAGCTCACCAGTACCGACCTGCAGTGCAAGGTGGCGGACACCTGTCTGCAGCTATTCGGCGGTTACGGCTACATGCGGGAATACCCCATCTCCCGTGATTTCGTGGATGCCCGCGTGCAGCGGATCTACGGCGGAACCAACGAGATCATGAAGGAGATTATCGCCCGCTCCATTCTCGGCCGCTGACGCCGGCGATCCGGCCGATCGCCTGGGGCGACCGGCCGGAAGCCTGGACCTTCGAACGGGCGCGACGGGGCCGGAGCCCCGCGGACACATGCGGCTATTTGGGCTGCATCCGGATGGCGCCATCCAGACGGATGGTCTCCCCATTCATCATGGTGTTCTCCACGATGTACTGGACCGTATGCGCGAACTCCATGGGGCGGCCCAGGCGGGGCGGGAACGGCACGCTGCGACCCAGGGCGTCCTGGACGTCCTGTGGCAGCCCCAGCAGCATGGGGGTTTCGAACAGGCCCGGGGCGATGGTCACGACGCGGATGCCATGGCGCGCCAGTTCCCGCGCAATGGGCAAGGTCATCCCCACCACGCCGGCCTTGGACGCGGAATAGGCCGGCTGGCCGATCTGACCGTCGAAAGCGGCCACGGACGCCGTATTGACGATAACGCCCCGCTCACCCTCGCTGTCCGGCTCCTGGGCGGCCATGGCCGCCGCGGCAACCCGGATCATGTTGAAGCTGCCCACCAGATTGATCTGCACCACCCGGTTGAACCGCTCCAGATCCTGGGGCCCCTCCCGGGTCAGCACCTTCTCCGGCGTGCCCACGCCAGCGCAGTTGACCAGCCCGTGAAGAGCGCCAAAGGCGTCCACGCCGGCCTTGACCGCCGCCGCTGCATCATCGGGACTGGCCACATCGCAATGAACAGCGACGGCCGCGTCGCCCAGGTCGTCCACCAGCTTCGCTGCGCGTTCATCCTGCACATCGGCAATCACCGCCTTGCCGCCCTGACCCACCAGCCGGCGGACCGTCGCCTCACCCAAACCCGATGCACCGCCAGTCACCAGAAACACGCGGTCCTTGATCTGCATAACGCCTCCTCGTCCGGTCTATGGAATCAACAGCCGCCGGCGACCGAGCGCCGGCCAGGCCATTGGTATCGCGAAAACGGGGCTGGACTCGACCAAGCTCCAGATCGACAATCACGAAACTTTACAGGTAAAAGTGCCGGATTGAAAAACCCCCGACTATCCAGGAGTGCAGATCATGCAAGACGATCCGATCGTGATTGTGGGAATGGCCCGCACCGCCATGGGCGGCCTGATGGGCGAACTTTCCGCGGTTCCCGCGCCGGAACTCGGCAGCGCCAGCATCTCCGCGGCGCTGGACCGGGCCGGCGTGCCGCTGAATGCGGTGGACGAGGTCTATATGGGCAATGTGCTGCCGGCCGGCCTCGGCCAGGCGCCCGCACGCCAGGCAGCGCTCGGCGCCGGTCTGCCACAGTCCGTACCGTGCACCACGGTCAGCAAGGTCTGCGGGTCCGGCATGAAGGCCACCATGCTGGCTCATGACGGCCTGCGGGCGGGGAACGGCCGCATTGCCGTGGCCGGCGGCATGGAGAACATGTCCCGGGCGCCGTACCTGCTGGACAAGGCCCGCGGGGGCTATCGCCTGGGCCATGGGCGCGTGGTGGACCACATGTTCTTCGACGGCCTGGAGGACGCCTATGACAAGGGTGAATTGATGGGGCGCTTCGCCGAACGCTGCGCCAGCCACTACAGCTTCAGCCGGGACAGCCAGGACCATTATGCGGAAACCTCCCTGACCCGCGCCCGCGAGGCCGGCGAGAACGGCGTCTTCGACGCCGAGATCACGTCCGTCACCGTGAAAGAGCGCAAGGGCGAGCGCCAGGTTGCCCGTGACGAGCAACCCCGGAACGCGTCTCTGGAGAAAATCCGCACGCTGAAACCGGCCTTCGCCAAGGACGGCACGGTCACCGCCGCCAATGCCAGCTCCATCTCCGACGGCGCTGCCGCCTTGGTGCTGATGCCGCTCAGCGAAGCGGAGAAGCGGGGGCTGAAACCCCTGGCCGCCATTCGCGGCCATGCCAGCCATGCCCAGGAACCGGCCTGGTTCACCACTGCTCCCGTGGGCGCTATCCAGAAGCTTTTCGAGCGCACCGGCTGGAGC
Organism: Ectothiorhodospiraceae bacterium; assembly: GCA_020831885.1. GTDB lineage: Bacteria > Pseudomonadota > Gammaproteobacteria > Nitrococcales > Aquisalimonadaceae > LSCE01. Next base: position 133,762 of record JAFIFU010000001.1, on the reverse strand, counting down.
AACGGCGAGGTGGATCTGTACGAGATCAACGAAGCCTTCGCAGTGGTGGTGATGGCGGCCATGCAGGAGCTGGATATCGCCCACGACCGGGTCAACGTCAATGGCGGCGCATGCGCGCTGGGACACCCCATCGGCGCCTCCGGGGCCCGTATCATCGTCACGCTGATCAACGCGCTGCAGACACGTGGCCTCAAGCGCGGCGTGGCATCCTTGTGTATCGGCGGCGGCGAGGCCACAGCCATGGCCATCGAGCTCATGGCCTGAACGCGGCAGGCGGACTGCCTGCACGGCCATGGCCCCTGGCCATGGCCGTGCATCCTTCAGATGTCGTCGAAGTTGCCGTGCCGACCGTGGCCCGAAGCGAAACGGGCGGCGCCGGCGCGGCCCTCCTGCCGAAACGCGTCAACGCTTCGCGTGTACTCCTGATGGAGCGCCGCGCCCAACGACAGCCCGCCCTGGGCGTAGGCGCTGTAGCGGTCGGCCCGCATGCAGCGCTGGGGAAAGCGCGCCAACTCCGCGGCCAACTGTTCCGCCGCTGCCCGCGCCTGGCCGTCGTCCACCACGCGGTTCGCCAAGCCCATGGCATAGGCCTCATCCGCCGGCACGGTGCGGCCGGTGAGAATCAGATCCAGTGCCCGCCCCAGGCCGATGATGCGGGGCAGGCGCACGGTTCCGCCGTCGATCAGCGGCACCCCCCAGCGGCGGCAGTAGACACCGAAGCAGGCGCTCTTTTCCACCACCCGCATGTCGCACCAGAGCGCCAGTTCCATGCCACCGGCCACCGCGTAACCGGAAACGGCCGCAATGACGGGCTTGCTCAGGAGCAGGCGCGAGGGCCCCATGGGCCCCATGGCCTGCTGCATGCCCTCAGCCTCCACGTGCAACCCGTCCAGGTAGCCCTCCATATCCGTGCTGGAGGCCGCCTTCAGATCGGCACCGGCGCAGAACGTGCCGTTATCACCCCAGAACACGGCCACCCGGGCCGCATCATCCGCCTCGAAGTCCAGGAAAGCCTGATAGAGCACGCGGGCCGTTTCCGGATCCACGGCGTTCCGGGCATGACGACGGTCCAGAATCACGGTGGTGACCGGGCCGTTTTTCTCTGTGCGGACAGGCGACATCAAGACTCTCCCGTAGATGGCTTGTACGTAAAGCACTTCAGTCTACACCGGGATCCTGCCGGCAGAAATCGCGAATACACACAAAAAAACCCCGCCGGCCGGCGGGGTTTTCTGTTGGCTGGGGGACCAGGATTCGAACCTGGGTTGACGGAGTCAGAGTCCGTAGTCCTACCGCTAGACGATCCCCCAATAAACGGTGCAGGGCCGTTAACGCTTGCTGAACTGGGTCGCGCGGCGGGCCTTGTGCAAGCCGACCTTCTTCCGCTCCACCATGCGTGCGTCGCGGGTCACGAAGCCGGCCTTGCGCAGGGTGCCGCGAAGCGCCTCGTCGTAATCCATCAGCGCGCGGGTGATGCCGTGCCGGATCGCACCGGCCTGACCGCTGGCGCCACCGCCGGAGACGTTAACATTGATATCGAACTTGTCAACCGACTCCACCAGCTCCAGCGGCTGACGCACCACCATGCGCGAGGTCTCCCGGCCGAAATATTCGTCCAGCGGGCGACCATTGACGGTGATGTTGCCACCGCCTGCACGCAGGAACACGCGGGCCGTGGAGGTCTTGCGGCGACCGGTACCGTAATACTGCTGCTCTGCCATAGTCCTTACCGTGGTTCCTGATCGTGCCCTAGATGTCCAGCGGCTGCGGCTGCTGGGCGGTATGGCGATGCTCGGGACCGGCATACACCTTCAGTTTCTTGAACATGGCGCGGCCCAGCCGGTTCTTGGGCAGCATGCCCTTCACGGCCAGTTCCAGCACCCGCTCGGGCTTCTCTTCGATCAGCTTGGAGAAGCTGGCGCTCTTCATGTTACCGATGTAACCGGTATGCCGGTAGTACATCTTGTCCGTGGTCTTGCGCCCGGTGACGCGAACCTTTTCCGCGTTCACCACGACGATGTAGTCGCCCGTGTCCACGTGCGGCGTGTATTCTGCTTTATGCTTGCCACGCAGGCGGTGCGCGATCTCGCTTGCGAGACGGCCCAGGGTCTTGCCATCGGCATCGACCAGGAACCAGTCGCGCTCCACTTCTGCAGGCTTGGCGCTGAACGTCTTCATTAGAAACTCTCTCCGAGAGCCGTCGTTCCCAGTAAGAAGGGCCGGAATGGTACCCGAAAGGCCCAGGCCGATCAAGCATCCGGGAACGCCGGAACACGACAAAAAACGGCGCGGTCCGCGGGCCGCGCCTGAAAGATCCACCAAGAGGAGGATGGAGGAGTAGCGTCAACGAGAAGGAGACCACGTCGACAAACCGGATTATCGAATGCTGCGTCGCAACAGTCAATCTGTTTGGTGCGCCACAGCATCGACCTAATCACCATCCAGCATCAGCCGCTCGACCTTCTCGCCCCGGACCAGATGGCGCTGGATGATCTCGTCCAGGTCCTCGCGGTCCACATACGTGTACCAGGTCTCGTCCGGATACACGACCACCACCGGGCCTTCGCTGCAACGGTCCAGACAACCGGCGTTGTTGATCCGGACGCCACCCTTCCCGGCCAGCCCCAGCGCCTTGACCCTGTCCTTCACATAGGCCCGGGCCTCGCTGGCGCCGCAGTTGGCGCAGCACTCGCGACCGTCCTCGCGCCGATTGGTGCAGAAAAACACATGATGCCGGTAATAGGACATGGCTCTATGATCCTCGTGCTGGCCGGGCCGAGGGCCGGATAGTAGCATTGGGTCAGGCTGAACTCACACCCTGGATTGACCATGGCACTCAGACACTACAGCCCTGTGGACCACCTGCTGATGGAGCTTGACCGCGGGATACGCAGCGTTTTCGGCCGCCCGCCGATGACGGGCCGCCCCCACCCGGCGGCGGACGTGCGCGAGGGTGAACTCACCGATCAGGATCGCGCCCTGGCCGCGGGCCTGATGCGGGTCAATCATTGCGGCGAGGTCTGCGCCCAGGCGTTGTACCAGGGACAGGCAATCACCGCCCGCGATGCCCAGGTGCGCGAAACCATGCAGCAGGCAGCGGACGAGGAGAACGACCATCTTGCCTGGTGCCGGCAACGACTGGAGGAGCTGGACAGTCGCACCAGCCGGCTGGATCCGCTGTTCTATCTGGGCGCGCTGGGCATCGGCACCCTGGCGGGGCTGGCCGGCGACCGCTGGAGCCTGGGGTTTCTCGCCGAGACCGAACACCAGGTCACGGCGCATCTCAACCGGCACCTGGAGCGCCTGCCGGAACAGGATGCCGTCAGCCGGGCCATTGTCACGCAGATGCGGGATGACGAAGCACGCCATGCCCAGACCGCGGAACTCAACGGCGCCGCGGAACTGCCCCTGCCGGTAAAAGCGCTGATGAAACTCAGTAGCCGGATGATGACGGCCACCACCCGCTGCGTATAGCCGGCAGCGGGGCCGCGGGCCGGGCGGGGATCACAGGAAATCCAGGCCCAGGGCCACCTCCTGGCCGGGACGCAGGTTGCGACCGTAGAAGATCTCGGCCATCTCGCGACGCAACTGCTTGCGGATCATGGCCCTGTCCTCCTCCGAGAAATCCTCTGCGGATTCGCCGAACAGGTAGCTGTCCAGTTTCGGCTCCCGGAGCAGCATCTTGGTGTGGAACATGTGCTCCTGGTAAACGTTCACATCGATCATGTGATACCGCTCCTTGGTGTCCTCGGAGAGGTAGTTCTGGATCGAGTTGATCTCGTGATCGATGAAGTGCTTGTGCCCTTCCACGTCGCGGGTGAATCCGCGCACCCGGTAGTCCATGGTGACGATGTCCGAGTCAAAGGAATGAATCAGGAAGTTCAGCGCCTTCAGGGGCGAGATCACCCCACAAGTGGACACGTCGATATCCGCGCGGAAGGTGCTCACGCCATGATCCGGATGGGTTTCCGGGTACGTATGCACCGTGATATGGCTCTTGTCCAGGTGCGCCAGTACGGTTTCCGGCAACGGGCCGGGGGCCGCCTCACCCACCTGGGACTCATCCACCAGCTCCTCTTCGGCAATGAGAATGGTGACGCTGGCACCCTGCGGGTCGTAATCCTGCCGGGCGATGTTGAGAATATTGGCGCCGATGATATTGGCCACCTGGGTCAGGATCTGGGTCAGACGCTCGGCGTTGTACACCTCGTCGATGTAATCGATGTACGCCTGTCGCTGCTCCGCGTTCCGCGCATAGCAGACATCGTAGATGTTGAAGCTCAGCGACTTGGTCAGGTTGTTGAAACCGTGGAGCCGAAGTTTGTCTGAATGCACCAACTGCCCGTCCTCCGCATATCGACGGTGGCCGCCGCCGCGGCCGGCATGCAATGACTCGAGCCTCAGTCGCTGAGAACCTCGAAGTCGTGACTGAGTTCCGCCGCTTCACGCAGCATGATGGACGCGGAACAGTATTTCTCCGCCGAGAGCCGCACGGCCCGCTCCACCACGGCATCCTTCAGGCCTTTGCCCCGGACCTTGTAATGCAGGTGGATCTTCGTGAACACCTTGGGGGGCGTGTCCGCCCGCTCCGCCTCCACCTCCACGACGCAGTCGCTGACCGGGTGCCTGCCGCGCTGAAGAATGTAGACCACGTCGAAGGCCGTACAACCGCCCAGCCCCAGAAGCAGCATCTCCATGGGACGCACACCCAGGTCGCGCCCGCCCGCATCCGGCGGCCCGTCCATGATCACCGTGTGGCCGCTGCCGGACGTGCCTTCGAAGCTGGCCTCGCCCGTCCACTTCACCGTCGCCCGCATGCGCCTCTCCTCGCCTGCACTCGCCTTGCAAAAGCAAGAAAGGATCTCTCCTGCTTCCTGTATCAAGAACCAGCAGAGACCCTTTCCCGAACGTGTCGCGCATTATAATGGCAAGCGTCGGCGGCGCAAGCCCTTGCCTCGGGGCATGAAACCCCCTGCGACCGCCGTCTGGTGTACTATGATGACATGGAAATCCGGATCCGGAGGCTGTGCCACGGATTTCGCGAACGGAAACCGGCGACACAGGGTAGGCATATGGCGAGCATCCCCCCCTCACGCGGTACACTCCGCAACTGGTCCGTCGATAATCTTCTCAAACACTGTCACCGCCGCCGCTATCCGGCCAAAACCGGCATCATCTACGCCGGCGACCGGCCCGATGCGCTTTACTACATCACCGAGGGTTCGGTGAGCGTCGTGATCGAGGACGAGAACGGCCACGAGATCGTGCTGGCATACCTGAACGCGGGGGATTTCTTCGGCGAACTGGGCCTGTTCACGGAAGAGAGCACCCGCAGCGCCTGGGTCCGCACCCGCACCGCCTGCGAAATCGCCGAGATCAGTTACGCGCGGTTTCACCAAGTGGCACAGGATGATCCCGGAATCGTCATGTTCCTGGCCAGCCAGATGGCGGAACGCCTGCGCCGCACCAGCCGCAAGGTGGGCGACCTGGCCTTTCTGGACGTCACCGGTCGCGTGGCGCGGACTCTGCTGGATCTGTGCCGGGAGCCGGACGCCATGACCCATCCGGACGGCATGCAGATCCGGATCACGCGCCAGGAACTGGGCCGCATCGTCGGTTGCTCCCGGGAAATGGTGGGGCGGGTGCTGAAGGACCTGGAGGAACGGGATCTGATCTCCGTCTCCGGAAAGACCATGGTGATTTTCAATACCCGCTGACCCCAGGAGCCACGGCGGAGCCTGTTCAGCCGAACAGTTCCCGCAGTTTATCCCCCGGCTCCGGGGCACGCATCAAGCTCTCTCCCACGAGAAAGCAGTGGAGGGCCAACGACCCCAACAGTCCCCGCAGTTAATCCCCCGGCTCGGGGGCACCCATCAAGCACTCACCCACTAGAAAGCAGGGGCCGCCAGGCGCCCGCATGGCGTCCACATCCTCCCGGGTGCCGATCCCGCTCTCGGTGACCAGCAGCACGCCGTCGGGCACCAGATGGCGCAGCCGCAGGGTGGTGGCGACGTCGGTCTCGAACGTCCGCAGGTTGCGGTTGTTCACCCCCAGCAGGTCCGGCTGCAGCACCAGCGCCCGCTCCAGCTCGGCCTCATCATGCACTTCCACCAGCACATCCATGCCCAGTTCCCGGGCCAGATCACCCAGCTCACGGAGCATATCGTCACTCAGGGCAGCCACAATCAGCAGCACACAGTCCGCACCCAGCATGCGGGATTCCCAGATCTGGTAGGGATCGATCATGAAATCCTTCCGCAGCACCGGCAGCTCGCAGACCCTCCGGGCCAGTTGCAGATTCATGTCGTGACCCTGGAAGAAGTCCTCATCGGTGAGCACCGACAGGCAGGTGGCGCCGCCCCGGGCGTAGCTCACCGCGATCGCTTCCGGGTCGAAATCCGCACGCAACAGTCCCTTGCTGGGTGAGGCTTTCTTGATCTCGGCAACGACACCGGCGCCGCCCTGCTCCAGCGCACGGAGCAGGGCCCGGCGAAAGCCCCGGGGCGGGTCCGCCGCCAGCGCCGCATGGCGCATGCTCTTGATGTCGATTCCCTGGCTGCGCTCGGCCACTTCCTCGGCCTTGCGCGCCAGGATCCGTTTCAGCGCATCATTCATAGGACACCTGCAAGGCCTGGGTACAGGCCACGAAGTCTTCCAGCTTGCGGCCAGCGGCCCCTTCCGCCAGCAGTTGCCGGGCCCGCCGAACACCACCGGCCAGACTCTCGTCCAGGCCCGCCACGTAGATGGCGGCGCCGGCGTTCAGGGCAATGATATCGCCGGCGGGCCCCTGCTCGCCGGCGAATGCGGCGCGGATCATGGCCAGGCTCTCGTCGGCATTCTCCACGCGGATGCTGTCCAGGGAAGCCCGCTGCATGCCGAAATCCTCCGGCTCCACCCGGTACTCGTGGAGATGGCCGTCCCGCAGCTCCGCCACTGCGGTGGGGCTGCCGATGCTGATCTCGTCCAGCCCGTCCTCCGCATGGACCACCAGCACCCGTTGGCTGCCCAGGTCCTTGAGCACCCGGGCCAGAGGCGCGACCCAGTGCTCCGCGAACACCCCCATCAACTGGTTCGGCGCACCGGCCGGATTGGTCAGCGGCCCGAGCAGATTGAAAATCGTGCGCACCCCCATCTCCTTGCGTGGACCGATAGCGTGCTTCATGGCGGAGTGGAACAGCGGTGCGAACAGAAACCCCACGCCGGTGCGCTCCACGCTTTCGGCCACCTGGGCCGGGTTCAGGTCCAGCCGGGCACCGGCGTGTTCCAGCACATCGGCACTGCCGGAACTGCTGGACACGGAGCGATTGCCGTGTTTTGCCACCCGGCCACCGGCGGCCGCCACCACAAAGGCGGCCGCCGTGGAGACGTTCAGCGTACCCCGGGCGTCCCCCCCGGTGCCGCAGGTATCCACCAGATGGACACCGTTCACCTCAACCCGGGTCGCCAGACTGCGCATCACGGTTGCGGCCGCGGCGATCTCGTCCACGGTCTCACCCTTCATGCGCAAACCCACCAGGAACCCGCCGATCTGCGCCGGCGTGGCCTCGCCGGTCATGATGGTCCGCATCACCGTGGTCATGTCCTCGCGGCTCAGATTGTGGCCCTCGGTCACCGCCCGAATGGCGCTCTGCATGTCCATGTCAGCCCTCCGATTTCCGGCGCCTGAGGAAATTGCGCAACAGATCGTGTCCTTCGGTGGTCAGGATGGATTCCGGGTGGAACTGCACCCCTTCCACGTCCAGCTCCCGGTGTCGCAGGCCCATGATCTCCTCCATGCTGCTGTCCGCGTTCTCGGTCCATGCGGTGATCTCCAGGCAGTCCGGCAAACGTGCCTTGTCCACCACCAGGGAATGATAGCGCGTGGCGATCATGGGGTTGGGCAGGCCCTGGAACACCCCCTGATCCCGGTGGTACACCGGCGAGGTCTTACCGTGCATGACCCGGCCGGCATGCACCACGTACCCTCCGAAGGCCTGGCCGATGGCCTGGTGTCCCAGGCACACGCCCAGCAGGGGCACGCGACCGGCGAAATGGCGCACCGCCGCCAGTGAGATGCCCGCCTGATCCGGCGCACAGGGACCGGGGGAAATGACCAGATGCTCCGGAGCCAGGCGCTCGATCTCCGCGACACTGATCTCGTCATTACGGTGAACCTGCACATCGGCGCCCAGCTCGCCGAAGTACTGCACCAGGTTGTAGGTAAAGGAATCGTAGTTGTCGATCATCAGCAGCATGGCACACCTCAGCGCTGGTCGAGCCTGTCCAGGCCCTGCTCGGCCATGGCTACCGCGCGCATCACGGCGCGCCCCTTGTTCACCGTCTCTTCCCATTCGCTGGCAGGCACGGAGTCGTAGACGACGCCGGCACCCGCCTGCACATACAGCCGGCCGTCCCGGATCACGGCCGTGCGAATGGCGATGGCGGTATCCATGTTGCCCGACCAGCTCCAATAGCCCACGGCTCCGGAATACAGGCCGCGCCGGGTGGGCTCCACTTCGTCGATGATCTCCATTGCCCGGATCTTCGGCGCACCGCTCAGGGTTCCCGCCGGGAAGGTAGCCCGTAACACGTCCATGGGCGACAGACCGTCCTTCAGACGGCCGGTGACGTTGGAGACGATATGCATGACGTGGGAGTAGCGCTCCACGGCCATCCGCTCCGTCACCCGCACACTGCCGGTACGGCTGACCCGGCCCACGTCGTTGCGCCCCAGGTCGATCAGCATCAGGTGTTCGGCGATTTCCTTGGGGTCCGCCAGCAGCTCCTTCTCCAGGGTCCGGTCCTCGTCTTCCGTGGCGCCCCGCTTGCGGGTGCCGGCCAGAGGCCGCACGGTGATGTCACCGTCCTCCACCCGCACCAGGATTTCCGGCGAGGAGCCGGCCACATGGAAATCCCCCAGGTCCAGGAAGTACATGTAGGGCGATGGGTTGGTGGCACGCAGGGCCCGGTAGGCATCCAGCGGCGCAGCGCCGTAGTCGCAGCTCATGCGCTGGGACGGCACCACCTGCATGGCGTCGCCGTCAATGATGTACTGCCTGATCTGACGCACCACCTCCTCGAAGGCCGGCTGGTCCATGTTATGGCGGAAATCGGCCTCGGTCACCCGGCGTCGCGGGTGCTCCGGCTGGTATTCGGTGGTGGCGGCCCGCAGCGTGCCCACCAGTTCGTCCAGCCTCGCTTCAGCCCGCGCCAGTGCACCGGCTTCCGCCGGATCGGCGTGCACCACCAGGTAGAGACGGCCGCCCAGGTTATCGAACACCAGCACTTCTTCGGCCACCATCAGCAGGATGTCCGGCACCGGCACGTCATCGAGCTGGTGCACCGGCCGTTTCAGCCGACGCTCGATGTAGCGGATGGTGTCGTAGCCGAAGTAGCCCACCAGCCCGCCAAGAAAGCGCGGAAGCTGCGGAAAGCCCGGCGGCGTGGGCACCTGGTACCGGGCATGAAAATCCTCGATCCAGCGCAGAGGGTCCTCGGAGCGCAGGCGTTCCACCTCGCGTCCGTCCTCGGTCACCGAGATCTCGTGATCGTAGACCCGCAGCACCGTGCGGCAGGGCAGTCCGATAATGGAATACCGGCCCCACTTCTCGCCACCCTGCACGGATTCCAGCAAGAAGGAATACGGCCCATGGGCCAGCTTCATGTATGTGGAAAGCGGAGTATCGAGATCCGCCAGCACCTCGCGGATCACAGGGATGCGGTTATGGCCCTGGCGGGCCAACTGGTCGAAATCTGCCTGTTTCATTCTGGTCAACCGTCGTCATTGCCAATGGGGATGGAAAGGGCCCCCGAGGCCGCGCCCCGGGCCGGACTAGCGCCAGGCCCGCCATCGCCGCTGGCGGCCGGTCATTCCGATTACCGACGGTTTGCCAATCATGGTTTCATTCCGTTTCAGGCGGCCTGCCGCAGCAGGGCGTGCAGGGCCAGAAAATCATCCACCACAGCGTCCGGGCCCGTGTCACGCACATCTCCGCCATGGTTGTAGCCGTAGGGCACACAGACGACCGGAACACCGGCGTTGCGGGCCGCCTCCACATCGTTCCGCGAATCCCCCACCATCAGGGTCCGGTCCGCCCGACTGCCCAGCAGGAACATGGCATGCTGCAGCGGAACGGCCGAGGGCTTCTTCTCCGGCGTGGTGTCGCCGCCGACCACCACCGGGAAGTCATCGCCCAGGCCGAGATCCTGCAACAGAGGCCTGGCAAGCCCTTCCGGCTTGTTGGTGACACAGGCCAGACGATACCCGTCGGCACGCAAGCGGTCCAGCCCCTCCCGCACCCCGGAGTAAAGCCGGCTGCGGACACTGAGGCGCTGACGATACAGCTCCAGGAAGCGGGATAACGCCTCCCGGGTCATCGCCTCGCCGGGATCGCCGTGCATATCCCCGGTCAATGCCCGCATCACCAGGCGCTGCGCGCCGTTGCCCACCCAGAGGCGAACCCGTTCCTCGCCCACGGGCTCCCGGCCGTAGGAGCGCAGCATGGCATCCACCGCGTCCGCCAGATCCGGCGCGCTGTCCACCAGGGTACCGTCCAGATCGAAAAGCAACGCTTCCACGTGACGCATGTCAGCCCCCCGCCCGGGCAAGTTCGGCGCGCATGGCATCAATCACCCGGCGATAGTCCGGTTGACCGAAAATCGCCGAGCCCGCCACGAAGGTGTCCGCACCCGCCTGGGCAACGGTACGGATATTGTCCACCTTGATGCCACCGTCCACTTCCAGGCGGATGTCCTGACCACTGGCCTCGATCATCTGCCGGGCCTCCCGCAACTTCTCCAGCGTGGACGGGATGAAGGACTGGCCGCCGAAGCCGGGGTTCACCGACATCAGCAGCACCATATCCACCTTGTCCATCACATAGTTCAGATAGCTCAGCGGCGTTGCGGGATTGAACACCAGCCCGGACCTGCAACCGTGATCCCGGATCAGTTGCAGGCTGCGGTCGATGTGTTCGCTGGCTTCCGGATGGAACGTGATCCAAGTGGCACCGGCGGCGGCGAAATCCGGAATGATCCGGTCCACGGGCTTGACCATCAGATGCACGTCGATGTCAGCGGTGACGCCGTGCTTGCGCAGCGCCTCGCAGACCAGCGGGCCGATGGTCAGATTGGGGACGTAGTGGTTGTCCATCACATCGAAGTGCACCATGTCGGCCCCGGCCGCAAGCACGGCATCCACTTCCTCGCCCAGCCGGGCGAAATCGGCAGACAGGATGGAGGGGGCGATGCGGTAGTCACTCATGGCAACCTCGACAGGCGACAAAGCGGGAACTGTACCGAAAGGAGTCCGGATCGGCCACCGGCGGGTGTCAGATGGTCACGCCGGGGTCCGCGGACCCCACCCGTGCCAGTGCCGGCAGGTCGCCGCGCAGGCCCACCGCGTATTCCATGAGCCGGCGCTTCACCGGCCCGGCACGGTCCGTGAGCGCGAACCCCAGGTTACGCACCAGGCCGCGCACCGGGTCCCGGTTACTGAACAGCCAGTGGAAACCGTCCATGGCGGACTGCATCAACTGGTTATCACCCCGGCGCCAGCGCTCGTAGCGACGCAGAGTCGCCAGGCCGCCCGGGTCCCGGCCGCTTCCTGCGGCCTGCACCAGCACCTGGGCCAGCCCGGCGGCATCCAGAAAACCCAGATTCACCCCCTGCCCCGCCAGCGGATGGATCACGTGGGCCGCGTCCCCCACCAGGGCGAACCCCGGACTCACGTAGCGCTCCGCATGCATGGCGCGTAGCGGGAAAGCCGCCCGGGACTCGCTGTGGACCACCGCCCCCAGCACCTGCTGCGAGGCATCGCCCAATGCCCGGTGAAACGCCTCATCGTCCATGCCCAGCACCGCTTCGGCCTCATCCTCGGGTAGCGACCAGACAATGGAACAACGACCGTCCGCCAATGGCAAAAGGGCCAGCGGCCCTCCGCTCAGAAACCGCTGCCGCGCCACCAGCCCGTGGTGCCGCTCGGTTCGGATGGTGGCCACCACGCCGCGCTGGCGGTAGTCGTGCTGACGCAGACCGATGCCGGCCCACTCCCGCACCGCGGACCGTGCCCCGTCCGCTCCTACCAGCAGGCGGCTGCGCAGGCGCCGGCCGTCATCCAGGCGGATATGGACGGTACCATCGTCCTCCCGCCGGACCCGTTCGATGGCTGCCGGCGCGAACACAGTGGTCTCCGACGCCCCTTGGACGGCGTCGAACAGGGTCTGCTGCAGAAGCCCGTTCTCGACGATATGCCCCAGCCAGGGCTCGCCCAGATCCCGGGCGTGAAAATGGATACCCGCTCCCGCATCCCAGGCGTGGATGGCCTCGAACGGGCTGACCCGGGCTGCTTCCAGCGCGCCCCACACGCCCAACCGCTCCAACAGACGCTGCGAGGCCAGGGTCAGCGAGGACACGCGGTTCTGCATCTGCTCCCGGCGCCAGGGTTCAGGCAAGCGGGCCTCCACCAGGGCCACCCGCAGGCCGCCGCCGCGCAGGGCCAGCGCCAGGGCAAGTCCCACCATGCCGCCACCGTTGATGACAACGTCGAAATCCCGTTCAGCCATGCTGCCGGACCCCTTCCACAGCCAGAGGCAGGCCACGGGCGAGCCGCGGTAGCGGACCGCTGCGGCCCATGGCCTGCTGCATGAGACGCCGCCGGAGCCCCGGCATCAGGCCAAGTGCGCACAGACCCAGGTTACGCCCCAGCGTGACACCCGGAAGCCGGTTGGAGAACAGCCGCACCAGGCCGTCCGTGAAGCCCACCACCCGACGGTAGTCCGGCGCCCGCGCCGCCAGATACGCATCCAGCAGGCGCGCAGCACCGGGATCCTCCGCCCGCACCGCCGCACCGTGCAGATGCTCGGCCAGTTGGGCCACATCCCGCAAGGCCAGGTTGAACCCCTGACCGGCCACGGGATGCAGGGTATGGGCCGCGTTGCCCACCACCACGACCCTGCCCTTGCGGCGGGCCCGGCTGCGCACCAGGTTCAGCGGGTAGGACGCCCGCCGCCCGATCCGCAGCAGACGCCCGAGGCGATAGCCGAAGGCATCCTGCAACGCCCGGAGGAAAGCGGCATCATTCAGCGCCATCAAGCGTTCACTGTCCGGTCCGGTAACCGTCCAGACCAGGGAGGCGTGCCCCCCGGGCAGAGGCAGCAGGGCCAGCGGTCCCTGCCGGGTGAAGCGTTCGAAGGCACGACCCTGGGGATCCCGCTCCGGCGTCACATTGGCAATGATTCCCACCTGGCCATAGTCGGTTTCCCGAACACCCAGGCCGAGCTGTTCGCGCACCGGCGATCGGGTGCCGTCAGCGGCCACCACAAGCCGGGTGGTCACGGTATCCAGGCGCTGGTCCGCGGCAATGGCTGCCCGGACCCGATCCCCCAGATCCTCCAGCCCGGTGACACGGGCCGGACAAAACTGCTGGAGATTCGCCTGACCTGCCAGGCGCTCGTGCAGCGCCCGGCCGAGCACGCGGTTCGGTGCCACATGCCCCAGTGCGTCCAGCCCTTCGCTGGCGGCGGCGAGCCGGGCCATCCCGAAATGCCCTTGGTCGGAGACGTGGATTTCGGTGATCGGCGCCGCACCGACGGCGATGGACTCCCAGCACCCCAGCGCCTGGAATACCCGCCGGCTGGTGGGGGCCAGGGCGGTACTGCGCTCGTCATAGCAGGGCTGCCCGGCGGCCCGGGGCGGCACCGCTTCCACCAGCGCCAGACGCAGGGGGCTGTCGGCCAGGGCCAGCGCCAGGCTGGCCCCGACCATGCCGCCGCCGACGATCAGTACGTCCACATCCGGCTCGTGCATGGCTCAGCTCCGCATCAGGGCTTCGATGTCCTCCGGCGCCTTGGGGACGCCCTCGCTGAGCAGGGTGTGTCCGTCCCGCGTGACCGCCACATCATCCTCGATGCGGACACCGATGTTGTGCCAGCGCGGATCCACACCCGGGATCCTGTCGGAAATATAAAGGCCCGGTTCCACGGTGAGCACCATGCCGGGCTCCAGCTCCCGCCAGTGGCCATCGACCCGGTAGTCGCCCACATCGTGCACATCCATGCCCAACCAGTGTCCGGTGCGGTGCATGTAAAAGGGCCGATAGGCCTCCGCCTCGATAAGCTCGCCCACGGCACCCTTGAGCAGCCCAAGATCCACCAGACCTTGGGTGAGCACCCGCAGGGCCGCTTCGTGGGGCATATTCCAGTGGTTGCCGGGGCGCACGGCGTCGATGGCGGCGGACTGGGCTTCCAGCACGATGTCGTAAACAGCCCGCTGCTCGCCGCTGAAGCGCCCGTTCACCGGGAAGGTCCGGGTGATGTCGGAGGCGTAGCAGTCCAGCTCGCAGCCACAGTCGATCAGCAGGAGGTCGCCATCGCGCAACGGCGCACTGTTCTCGATGTAGTGCAGTATGCAGGCGTTACGTCCACCGCCGACAATGGGCGGATACGCATGCTGCCCGCCATGGCGGCGATAAAGATAGGTGAACTCGGCCTCGATCTCGTATTCGTGCAGACCCGGACGGCACGCCGCCATCGCCCGGCGGTGCGCGGCTGCCGAGATCTGCGCGGCGTCCCGCATCTGCCTGAGTTCGGCCGGGCTCTTGATCAGGCGCATCTCGTGCAACAGGTGCTCCAGGGACACGTACTCGCCCGGCGCCCGGGCGCCGGTCCGGGACCGGGCGCGGATCTGGTTCACCCAGCCGAACAGGGCCTGATCGAAGTCCTGGTGCACACCCACCATGCAGTAGACCTTGTCCCGCCCCTCCAGCAGACCCGGCAGTATCTCGTCGATATCGTCAATGGGAAAGGCATCATCAGCACCGTAGCGTTCCCGCGCACCATCCTGCCCGGCGCGGGGTCCGTCCCATTGCTCCCGATCGGGATCCCGGTCCCGGCAGAACAGCAGGTATTCGCCATGCTCCCGGCCCGGCACAAGGACCATCACGGCCTCCGGCTCGGGAAAACCGGTGAGGTACTGGAAATCACTGTCCTGGCGATAGGGGTAGAGCACATCCCGGTTCCGCACCTGCTCCGGCGCGGCGGCCAGCACAGCCACCGCCTGCTCGCCCATCATGTTCATCAACTCACGACGGCGACGCCGGTATTCGTCCGTTTCCATAGTTCCTCCGCTCTGGGCGGTGTGGGATAACCGGGAGCGGTCCGGGAAGACACCGCCGGGTTCACTCAGCCCGTCTCGCCCGCTCAATGCAGGGTTCGCCCCTTGGCGTGCGGTTGCTTCACGTCCACGGGTTCGCGACGCTTCGATGGCCGAAGCTGCTCCCGCACCAGCAGAACCGCCACCCGGAGGAACTCCACCACTTCCTCGAAGGCCTCCCGATCCGCCTCCGCGGCAGCTTCGTCGTCGACACGGGCGATTTCCGCCAGGGAGGCCAATGCCTCCCGCACGTCCGGAGGCAGGTCAGCGTCAGCCCCCGGGCGGACACTGCCCAACCCGTACAGGTAACCCCCGGCCCATGCCCCCAGGGCTTCCGCCAGTTCCGGGAGCTCGGCGTCATCCGGGGGCAGCATCAGGCGGAAGTCGAGATTGCTGTCATCCAGACCGGCCTGGGTCACCTGAAAGGTCAGCGCCAGCAACTCCAGACAGCGCCGCGCGGGCTCACCTTTCGGCTCGGTCCCATCGAGCACCTGCGCGATCCAGCCCGCCGGGGTCGTTTCGGCGGTGCTGCTGAGCATGCCGCACAGCATGCCCTGGGCCTCGGCGGCTCCCACCGCGGCCCCCACATCCCGCAGCGCCTGGTGAAGTTCGATGTATCCGGGGAGTTCGGGTTTCATGATTCCTTCCCGCGAAAGCGGCCGGGCAGCGCTTACTTCGTTTGGTAAAGCGGTTATCCTACCATTTCTCATAGACGCGGGAACGGCGGCTGCGGTAGCGTGTCACGGAGACTGCGGGGTGGTGCCGTGGGACAGGGGACAGGACATGGACAGCGACCGAGTCATCAGGCTGACAGAAGAGTTGCAGCGACTGGAGCACCGACTGGATCAACTTGTTCAGCAGGTTGCCCGGCTTGAGGAAGAGAACCGGGTGCTGCGTCAGTCCCAGGAAACCCTGAACGCGGAGCGGGCCGCATTGCTGGAGAAAAACGAGCTGGCGCGCTCCCGTATCGAGGCCATGATCAGCCGGCTCAAGGCCATGGAGCATCACTGATGAAACCATCCGTGGAACCCGTCAAGGTCACGATCCTGGACAAGGAGTATCTGATCGCCTGTCCCGAGGACGAACGGGAAGGGCTGCTCCGTTCCGCCAGCATACTGAACCGCCGCATGCGGGAGATCCGCGAAAGCGGGAAGGTGGTGGGGGCGGACCGCATCGCGGTGATGGCGGCGCTGAACCTGGCCCACGAACTGCTCCGCAGCGAGGATGCCGGCAACGCCCTGGCGGACAGCCTGGAGCAGCGTCTGACCAACATGCATCGGCGGCTGGACACGGCACTCCCCGGCGGACACTAGGGCGCCTCCCTAACCGCGCTTGCAGTCCGGTCGCTTTACCTCCACCATGGATATGCGACATCCCCTGCGGCGTACGAGAGCGGGAACTGCAATCCTTGACCCTCAACGAGATCGCCGGGGGACAACGGTGTGGCGATGCTCGGTGAGCATGTCCGTTACGTGCGGAAAGCCTATGACATCGCCCGCCGTCCCCACCTGAACCTTTGGGTTCAAGGGGCGACACCCGCACGGCGCCTGCGGGGGATGTCCTTGTCTGCCATTCCAACCGACGGCGCATCGCATGACCTCCCGCAAGCAACTGCGCGAACAACTGCGCAGCCGGCGACGCGCGCTCAGCGCCCGGGAGCGGGTGCAGGCAGCCGCGCGACTGCAGCATCACCTGACCCGGTGGCCGCCGTTCCGTCGGGCGCGCCGGCTGGCCGTCTACCTACCTAACGACGGGGAACCGGACCTCCGGTCCCTGATCCGCAACTGCTGGGCTCAACGCAAGCAGGTCTATCTACCGGTGCTGCGCCCCTTCGGTCCCCCGCTGCTGTGGTTTCTGGAGTACCGGCCCGGACAACGTCTGTTACCCAATCGTTTCGGTATCCCCGAGCCCTGGCCCAGGGAACGGCCGGTACCGCCGCGGCGACTGGACCTGGTGCTCACGCCGCTGGTGGGTTTCGACGCCCGTGGCAACCGCCTGGGGATGGGTGGAGGCTTCTACGACCGCAGCTTCGCGTTCCTGAACCGCCACCCCGGCTGGTGCAGACCGCGCCTGGTGGGGATTGCCCACGCCTTTCAGCAGGTGCCGGAACTTCCGGCCAGCCGTTGGGATGTCCCGCTGGCAGCGGTGGCGACCGATCGCGGCCTGCTGGACTTGCGCGGCTGACCCGCAGTCGCAAGTCCGGAACGGTTTCAGTATCCTACGCCCAGCGCGGTGAGGCGGAGAGTTCCCCATGCAGTACTGGCTGATGAAGTCGGAACCGGACGAGTTCAGCATTGATGACCTGGCGAGCCGACCGGGCCAGACCGAGCATTGGGACGGGGTGCGCAACTATCAGGCCCGCAATATGATGCGTGATCAGATGAAGGTGGGCGACCAGATCCTCTTTTACCATTCCAACACACAGCCCCCGGGCGTCGTGGGCGTGGCCGAAGTCGTCCGCGAGGGCTACCCCGATCACACCGCCTTTGACCCGGAGGACCCGCATTACGACCCCAGGAGCGACCCGGACAACCCCCGCTGGTTCATGGTGGATGTCCGCTTCGTCCGCAAGCTCCGGCGCGTGATCACTCTGGCGGAGCTGAAGGACAGGCCGGAACTGGACGGGCTGGCTCTGGTGCGCCGGGGCAACCGCCTGTCAGTCATGCCGGTCGAGAAGCGCCACTGGGACTTCATCCTCTCGCTGGAGTGATTCCAGCTTTTTCCGCCAAGCGCCGCGAGGGGACGCCATGAACAGCCAGACACCGACGAGGCAGAGCATCCGGCCGACGGATTACCGCGTCCTGGTGCTGGCGTGCACGCTCCTGGCCATGATCACCGGCCTGCACATGGGATGGCAGGCACTGCTGGCCATGGACAACGCCCCGCCGGGCTATGCCAGCGACGCGCTGCCGGTGAAGCCGCTGCCGGTGTCCGTGGACAGCGCTCAGGAGATCCAGGCAAGATTCCAGGCCTCGGGATACGGCTGGCCGCCGGGGGAACAGGTTCCGCCTCTGGCCATCCAGCGTTTCCCGGACGATATCGGCGAGCTCACGGTGGAGGAACGCAAGACCCTGTTTCTTCAGAGTCTGCTGCCTCTGCTGTTGATGGAGAACGCGCGCCTGCGGCGCCTGCGGAGCCGGCTGGAAACCGTCTTCGCCAATGGCGAGCTGGAGCCGGACAGCCGTGCCTGGCAGGAGGTGGCCACCCTGCTTCACCGTTACCAGCTCAGCGGCGATCCCAACGCCCCCGAGGTCCGTCGACGCCTTCTGCGCCGTGTGGATGAGGTGCCCGTGGACATGGCCCTGGCCCAGGCCGCCAACGAAAGCGGATGGGGAACCTCGCGCTTCGCGCAGCAGGCCAACAACCTGTTCGGCGTCTGGACCTGGGATGCCGAACAAGGGCTCGAACCGGAGAACCGCAGCGAGGGAGCCCGTCATTATGTGCGCGTGTTCCCGGATTTGCAGGCCTCGGTACGCAATTATGTTTATACGCTGAACGTGGGTGACGCCTACCGCGACCTGCGTCTGCTGCGTGAACGGCGGCGCCGGGAGGGCCGCCCCCTTCACGGACTGGAACTGGCGCAGGGGCTCACCCGTTACTCGGAGCGGGGCGAGGCTTACGTTCAGGAAGTGCAGCGCATGATCCGCAGCAACGGCCTGGATCAACTGAACGGATTGGAGTTGCGCCCGAGCGGGGAGTGAATTTGTTGCCAAAACCCAACAATCCCGCGGAGTTATGCGGACTTTTTGCTTGAGTGTTGAAGACCGGTGATATAGTGTTCCGGTATCGCTGATCCGGTTCCCGGGCCAGTAGCCGCCGGGCAGAAAATCGACAAACACCCCGGAATCAGCCGGGCAACAGAGGGTCCTGTTTTGCGATCGTCCAGGCTCACCGACATGGATTTCAAGCGCCGCCGCTGGCGCTATACGGAGCGGCGCGCTGGCTGGTTCACCCGGTTCCGGCGCCGGCCGGCGCTGGCGGCGCTTGCGGTGATGGTATCCGGACTGCTGGCACTGGCCATGACCGGAGGAAAACCCGGCGGCACCACGGAAGTCGAGCTGGACGTCACAAACATACCCATCCCGGAACTGCGCGCTGCCGGTGGCGATCCCGCGCCCGATCCGGAACCGCGCGTGGCCGGACGTGCTTCCATGCCTGATCCGGCCAGGCAGGAACTGGCCCGTCTGCGTTGGGAACCCTCGCCGCTGCTGGAGCCCCTGGTGCCATTCTTCCCCGGAGATTCCCTGCACGCACGGATTGCCGCCATGGAGGCGGCCACTCCCGAACCACCGGACCCGCTGGCCGACTTCGAGACCGTGACCGTGCGATCCGGTGACAGCCTGTCCGCCATCTTCAGCCGTATGGGTTTGAGCGCCCAGGAATTGCATCGGGTCGTACATGCCGGCGACGAAACACGCGCACTCAGCCGAATCCATCCCGGACGGGAAATGCATTTCCGGCTACTGGACGACGGCGAGGGGCTCGCGGAACTCCGCTATCCTCTGGACCGCACCCGCACGCTCATCGTTGAGCGCGAGGAGGAGGGTTTCCGGGCGGCTATCCACGAGCAGACGCTGGAAACCCGACGGTTGCAGGCAACCGGAACCATTGACCGCTCCCTGTACCTTGCCGGCCGGCAGGCGGGCCTGTCCAACCGCCACATCATGCAGCTCATGAGCATTTTCGAGTGGCAGTTGGACTTCAACCGCGATGTCCGCAGTGGCGACCGCTTTTCAGTCATCTACGAAGCCGACTTTCTGGATGGCGAACGGGTCGCGGACGGACGCATCATCGCTGCCAGCTTCGAGAATCGCGGCCGGACATTCCAGGCGCTTCACTTCGAACTCCCCGACGGCACCCAGGGCTACTTCACGCCCGAAGGCGAGAATCTGCGCAAGGCGTTTATCCGTCGCCCGGTTCAGAATGCGAGGATCAGCTCCGGTTTCAACCGCAACCGGAAGCATCCGGTTCTGGGGGTGACACGCCCCCACCTGGGCACGGACTTCGCCGCCCCCACCGGGACCCCCATCATGGCCTCCGGTGCCGGTCGCGTGGTACACGCCGGCCGCAAAGGCGGATACGGACACACCGTGATCATCCAGCACAGTAACCAGTACCGTACTCTGTATGCCCACATGTCACGCTATGCGGACGGCATCCGGGTGGGCAGCCGCGTGGACCAGGGTCAGGTGATCGGCTATGTGGGCCGCTCCGGCCTGGCCACCGGACCCCACCTGCATTACGAGTTTCACGTCAACGGCCAACCACGGGATGCCATGCGGGTCGAGCTGCCCAACGGTGATCCGGTACCCCGGGAACAACTGGCGGACTTCAAGGCCAGCACCAGCAATCTGCTGGCCTTGCTGGAGGAGGCGGAGGCCGATACCCGTCTGGCCATGCTGGATTCCGACTGACGGCGGTCGCGCCATACGGGAACACCTCCACCGGCGAGCGGTCTCATGAACACGGGTCCGGAATGGGCGGGGGATGTACCCGATGCCGCGCGTATGCTTGCTCCTGTTGTCCGTACTGATCATGGCTGGCTGTGCCAGCGTGCCCTCCTCCGTGGACCTACCCGTTTCCGACCCTGAACCCACGCTGGCCGATGCACAACGTGATCCGGATCGGTTGAGCGGTTCCCGGGTCCGCTGGGGTGGCACGGTCATCTCTGTGGAGAACACCGCGGAGCACTCCGAAGTGGAGATCATTGCCCGCCCGCTGCGGCGTGACACCCGGCCGAACGAGGATCAGGCAAGTCCCGGCCGTTTTCTGGCCATCGTCCCGGGCTTCCTGGATCCCCGGGAGTACGCGCAGGGCAAGGCGGTTACGGTGGCCGGGCGACTGGAAGGCGTTGTGGTGCGGAAAGTCGGGGACTTCGACTACCGCTACCCCCGGATACAGGTCGAAGGCCTGCACCTTTGGCCGCCGGAACCCACGCTCCACCGCCCGCCGCCAGGCCCCTATTGGTACGACCCCTGGTACGATCCCTGGTACCGTCCGTGGTGGCATGATCCCTGGCATCCCTACTGGCGACCGCGTCGCTGGTAGCGCGTCGCCAACCAAGGAGTTCACATGACACGTCTGGCTCTGCTGTTCCTGTGCACGCTCCCGGTACTGGCTGGCTGTGCTACCGGCCCCGGCTTCCCCACCGAGCATGTCAACACGGAACTGGTGGCGCGCGCGGCATCGGCCACCGCGGAGGGAGCGCGCGGGGAGCGGGTGATCTGGGGAGGTCGCATCATCCAGACGGAACCAGAGGACCGGGAAACCCGCATGGAAGTCCTCGCCTACCCGTTACAGCGTAACCAGAAACCGGACACCACCGAGGGTTCCCAAGGGCGCTTCCTGGTGGTCCATCCCGGCTATCTGGAACCGGCGGACTACGCCCCCGACCGGTTGATCACGGTCACGGGGGAGCTCGACCAACCGCGCAAGGGGCGCATCGGAGAGGCGGAGTACCGCTATCCGGTGGTGCACGCCGAGGCACTGCACCTCTGGCCGAGGGAACCCCAGCGTGTGCGTGAGGAACCGCGGGTGCGCTTTGGCGTCGGTGTGATGATATCCCGATAGTGCTGGCGAATGTGACTGTTCGGCAACAGCAAAATTGATTAACGACGCCATTTCGAGACAATTGTTGTTGTTGTCTCGATCTACCATGCTTGTCTCCTCGATGCCTTGTATCGTTTCCGTCATGGCAACGAAGGAGGACACGGCATGATGAAGCGCCTTCTCCCCATCGCTCTCATCGGCACCGGCCTGGTGAGCCTTCCCCAGACCGGCTGGACCCAGCAATCACCCTGGGCAGGACCACCGCAGGGGTATATCGGCGGCGGTGTCGGCTATTACCGCCTGAACGACGAGGATTTCCTGGACGAGGACGAACGGTTCAAGGACGACCGCTGGTCATGGAAGGTGTTCGCCGGCGTGCAGTTCAACCGCGTACTCTCCGCCGAGCTTGGCTACACGGATTTCGGCAAGACATCCCGCGGCCCCTTCAGCGCTGATGCCAGCGGCTGGAGCCTGGCCGGCACCGCCGCCCTGCCGGTCACCCCGAACTTCGCTCCGTATGCAAAGCTCGGACAGTTATTCTGGGATGCGGACCTGGAGGCGGGCCCCGTGAGTACCAGCAGGGACGGCAACGACATGTTTTACGGCGTCGGTGCCCGCTTCGCGCTGTCCCACAACCTGGACCTGCGGATGGAATACGAACGTTTTGCACTGGATGACACCGACCTGGACATGGGCTCGCTGAATCTCCAGCTCCGGTTCTGATCCCATGGCTCGAATCTGGCAGGGGCGGCATCGCCTTGGGCGGCTGCCCCTGCCACTGGCGAAATCCCCCCAACGGGGTTACCGTTTGGCCTTTTCCGCCAAACCAGTCGATATCACCGATGACCGAGAAGCTGATCCAACGCCTTTCCCAGGAACTGCAGATCCAACCCCGTCAGGCGGAAGCCGCCGTACACCTGCTGGACAACGGTGCCACGGTGCCGTTCATCGCCCGCTACCGGAAGGAGGCCACCGGCGGGCTCGACGACACACAGTTGCGCCAACTGGACGAACGCTTGCATTACCTGCGGGAACTGGATGAGCGACGGGACACCGTTCTGACCAGTATCCAGGAACAGGGCAAACTCACACCGGAGCTCCGGGCCGCGGTCCTGGCCGCGGACACCAAGCAACGCCTGGAGGATCTGTACCTTCCGTACCGGAAAAAGCGACGCACGCGGGGGCAGATGGCCCGCGAGGCCGGCCTGGATCCCCTGGCCCGCCAGTTGCTGGAACAGCCGGACACGGTGCCGGAGGAGGCGGCCATCTCCTACGTGAACCCGGGCAGGGACGTTCCCGACGTGGCAGCGGCACTGGACGGCGCCAAGCACCTGCTGGCGGAAACCTTCGCGGAAGACGCCGAGCTGGTGGGAGAACTCCGGGACCATGCCTGGGAGCATGGCGTGCTGCATTCGGAAGTGGCCGAAGGGATGGCGGAGAGCGGCGCCAAGTTCGCCGACTATTTCGCATATTCGGAGCCGCTGAAGAAAATCCCGTCCCATCGTGCGCTGGCGCTGTTCCGCGGCCGTAAGGAACGGGTGCTGCGCCTGACCCTGGTGGTGGACGGCGACGAGCGCACACCGGGACACTGCGAACGCCGTATCGCCGCCCGTTTCGGCATCCACCATCAGGGCCGCGCCGCAGACGACTGGTTGGCGGCACTGGTCCGCTATACCTGGCGGGTGAAGATCTACACCCGCCTGGAGACGGACCTCATGGCACGGCTGCGGGAGGCGGCGGAAGCCGAGGCCATCCAGGTGTTCGCGCGCAATCTGAAGGATTTGTTGCTGGCCGCGCCCGCCGGCAACCGCTGCGTGATGGGCCTGGACCCGGGCATCCGTACCGGCTGCAAAGTGGCGGTGGTGGACAACACCGGCAAGCTGGTGGACACCGCCACCATTTATCCGCTGCCACCGCGCAAGGCCTGGGACGAATCCATCGCCACATTGGCCGCTCTGGCATCCCGTCACGGCGTGGAGCTGGTGGCCATCGGAAACGGCACCGGCTCGCGGGACATGGAGCGCCTGGTCCGGGAGCTGGGCCAACGCCACCCTGGCCTGCGTCTTACCCAGATCATGGTCTCGGAGGCCGGGGCCTCGGTCTACTCGGCTTCGGAACTGGCCGCCGCCGAGTTCCCCGATCTGGATGTCTCCCTGCGCGGCGCGGTCTCCATCGCCCGGCGCCTGCAGGACCCCCTGGCGGAACTGGTCAAGATCGACCCGAAATCCATCGGCGTGGGCCAGTACCAGCACGATGTCAGCCAGGTGCAACTGGCGCGCAGCCTGGACGCCGTGGTGGAAGACTGCGTGAACGCCGTCGGGGTGGACCTGAACACCGCCTCCGCGCCCCTTCTTTCGCGGGTATCCGGGCTGACGCCGACACTGGCGGAACGGATCGTCCGGCATCGCGATACCCACGGCGCATTCCGTAACCGCGAGACGCTGCGGCAGGTACCCCGCCTGGGCGACAAGACCTTCGAGCAGGCGGCGGGTTTCCTGCGTATCCGGGATGGGGATCAGCCGCTGGATGCTTCGGCCGTACATCCGGAGGCGTATCCGGTGGTGGAGCGCATCCTGGAGCGCAACGGACGGACGCTGACCCAGGTGGTCGGTGATCACGGTTTCCTGCGCGCACTGAACGCCGCGGACTACACGGATGCGCATTTCGGCGAGCCCACGGTCAGGGACATTCTCGCGGAGCTGGAGAAGCCCGGCCGGGACCCGCGCCCGGAATTCCGAACCGCCGCGTTCCGGGACGGCGTGGAGACCGTCGCCGACCTGGATCCGGGAATGGTCCTGGAGGGCGTTGTGACGAACGTGACCAACTTCGGCGCCTTTGTGGACGTTGGCGTGCACCAGGACGGGCTGGTGCACATCTCCGCCATGTCCGACAAGTTTGTCCGGGATCCGCGGGAAATCACCCGTTCCGGCGACGTGGTCAAAGTGAAAGTCCTGGACGTGGACCACAAGCGTCAGCGAATCGCGTTGACCATGCGTCTGCAGGATCCGTTACCCCGGGAAGACGACGACCGTCGCCCCCGCCCGGGCCGGGATCGCCGCGGTGATCAGAAACCCCGGGAAAGGCGGAAGGATCCCGGGGGTGCACTTGCCCAGGCCCTGATGGCGGCGAAAAAGCGCTGAGCGCCGGCAACCGACCAACTACACTGAAAGGGAACGGGCGGCACTAACGGAGGTGCACCATGCGCCGTATCTATTTCCTGGTACCGACCCTGGATCTGACCCGGACCCTGGTGGACGAACTCCTGCTGGCGCGGGTGGAAGAGCGGCATATTCACCTGATCGCCAAGGATGAGCAGCAGATGGACGATCTACCGACGGCTTCGGTGCTTCAGCGGACCGATCTGATCCCGGCCCTGGAAAAAGGGTTGACCATCGGCGGCGCCACAGGCGCCATTGCCGGCCTGGTGGCGGTGACCGTACCGCCGGCGGGCCTGGTGCTGGGCGGCGGAGCCGTCCTGGGTATCACTCTCGCCGGGGCGGGCGTGGGTGCCTGGGCAGCCAGCATGATCGGTGCCGGGGCACCGAACAGCCAGTTGCGCCGCTTCGAACAGGCCATCGACCAAGGGCAGATCCTGATGATGGTTGACGTTCCCAAGCGACGGGTGGAGGAGATCGAGGAACTGATCCGCAGCCATCACCCCGAAGTCAGGATCCGGGGCACGGAGCCCACCATCCCGGCGTTCCCGTAAACGTTCGCCACAGCGCGATGCGCTCATGGGGCCGGGTGGCCCGGGGCGGACTCAGCTCAGGAACAACGCGTAGACCGGATTGCCGGTTTCCTCGAAATACCGGTAGTCCAGCCGGTCCAGGAACTGCTGGAAGCGCTCGCGCTGGTTGGGGGGCACCTGAACCCCAACCAGCACGCGGCCATAGGCTGCGCCGTGGTTGCGGTAATGGAACAGGCTGATGTTGAAGCGCCGCCCCAGGCGGGTCAGAAAATTCAGCAGGGCACCGGGACGCTCCGGGAACTCGAAACGGTAGACCACCTCATTGTCCACCAGCCTGCCGTGCCCCCCGACCATGTGCCGCACATGCACCTTGGCCATCTCATTCTCGGTCAGATCCAGCACTGGATAACCCTGTTGCCGCAGGCTGTCCACCAGGGCATGGCGTTCCGCCTCGCCGTCATTCAGTTGCACGCCGGCGAACACGTGCGCGCTGTCCGGATCCGAAAAGCGGTAGTTGAACTCGGTGACGGTACGGCTTCCGATGGCCTGGCAGAACTCCCGGAAACTCCCCGGACGCTCCGGGATTGTGACCGCCAGCACCGCCTCCCGGTGTTCACCGATCTCGGCGCGCTCGGCCACGTGCCCCAGGCGGCTGAAATTCATGTTGGCACCGCTGTTGATCGCCACCAGGCGTTGACCGCTGACGCCCTCCCGCTCCACGTATTTCTTCAGCCCGGCCATGGCAAGGGCACCGGCGGGCTCCATGACACTACGGGTATCGTCGAAAATGTCCTTGATGGCGGCGCAGATCTCGTCGGTACTCACCAGCACCACTTCGTCCACATGTTTGCGGCACACCCGGAATGTCTCCTTGCCCACCTGGCGAACGGCGACGCCATCGGCAAACAGGCCCACCTGGTCCAGCATCACACGACGCCCGCTGGCCATGGCATGGTGCAGCGTCGGCGCATCCTCCGGCTCCACGCCGATCACCCGGATATCGGGCCGCAGATGCTTCACATAGACCGAGACACCCGCGGCAAGCCCTCCGCCCCCAACCGGCACAAAGATGGCGTGCAGCTTCTCCGGGTGCTGATGCAGGATCTCCATGCCCACGGTTCCTTGCCCCGCGATGATGTCCGGATCATCGAACGGTGGTATCCAACTCAGGCCCCGCTCCTCCATCAGCTTCGCCGCATGCGCCGCCGCCTCGTCATAGCCGTCCCCATGCAACACGACGCGGCCGCCCAGCGCGCGCACCGCGTCCACCTTGATACGGGGGGTGGTGCGCGGCATGACAATGATGGCCTTGATACCCAGGCGATGGGCCGAGAGCGCCACCCCCTGGGCGTGATTCCCCGCGGAAGCGCAGATCACGCCGCGCCGTCGCGCGGCCTCGGGCAGTTTGGCGATCTTGTTGTAGGCGCCGCGGATCTTGAACGAGAACACCGGTTGCAGGTCTTCTCGCTTCATCAGGACCTGGTTGCCCATGCGGGCGCTCAGATTCGGGGCGGGCTCCAGCGGCGTGTGCTCGGCCGCGTCGTAGACGCGGGCGGTCAGTATGCGTTCAAGATACGGTCGAGTCATGGAATCCTGTTTTTGTGCGTGGGAATCGGCAAGCGCTCCAGTGTAGGGGCTTGACGCCCGGTTGGAAAGCAAGCCGGCCTGCCTCGGCGCCAGTCACGCTTACCAACCGCCGGGAAGCTTAGTATCATTGCAGGCACGAACCGGTAAAG
Source organism: Ectothiorhodospiraceae bacterium (assembly GCA_020831885.1). Classification (GTDB taxonomy): domain Bacteria; phylum Pseudomonadota; class Gammaproteobacteria; order Nitrococcales; family Aquisalimonadaceae; genus LSCE01. The sequence continues at coordinate 106,660 of JAFIFU010000001.1, read as the reverse complement.
GAGTTCCGCCATGTCGGCAGATGCCCAGAAACGCGCCGTGGCCGAAGCGGCCCTGCGTTACGTCTCCCGGGGCGAGATCCTGGGGGTGGGCACCGGATCCACCGTGAATCACTTCATCCGGGCCCTGGCGGATCTGCGCGAGGACATTCCCGGCGCGGTCTCCAGCTCGGAGGCGTCCAGCGCGCTGCTGGAGGAGGCGGGCATTCCGGTGGTGTCGCTGAACGAGGTGAACGGGATCGCCGTGTACGTGGATGGTGCGGACGAAGCCAACAACCATCTTCAGTTGATCAAGGGCGGCGGTGGCGCACTCACCCGGGAGAAAATCATTGCCGCGGCCAGCCGGCAGTTCGTGTGCATCGCGGATGAAAGCAAGCTGGTGGGTGCGCTGGGTGGCTTTCCGCTGCCGGTGGAGGTCATCCCCATGGCGCGTAGCTACGTGGCCCGCGAGTTGATAAAGCTTGGCGGGAGGCCGGTATACCGCCAGGGGGTGATCACCGACAACGGCAACGTGATCCTGGACGTACATGAACTGACCATCAATGAGCCGATCCGCCTGGAGCAGCAGATCAACAATATCGCCGGCGTCGTCTGCAACGGCCTGTTCGCCATGCGGCCGGCGGACACGCTACTGCTGGGCACGGCGGAGGGCGTGAGAACCATTCAGCGGTAACCATGCAGCGGACACTGATTATCCTGGGCCTGCTGATCCTGGCTGCGGGTCTGCTGTGGCCCTGGCTTTCCCGACTCGGGCTGGGCAGACTTCCCGGGGATATCATCATCCGACGGGATGGCTACACGTTCTATTTCCCGCTGATGACGTCCATCGTCGTGAGCGTAATCCTCACGCTCATTTTCTGGCTGTTCCGGAAGTGAGGGGTCCGCCGGACAAGAAGCGACGGACCCGGAGACCCCAGCCCGGTCAGGAGGTTGCTGACTTGCCCTGAAGCATCTGCAGGATGCTGGAGAAGTCCTTGTCCTCTGCCCCGCCAGCGGCATGCATGGCGTACAACTGCCGGGCCAGGCCACCCAGGGGCGTGGAGGTACCGCATTTGACCGCGGCATCGGCAGCCAACCCCAGATCCTTGAGCATCAGCGCGGTGCCGAAGCCGCCGGTGTAACCCCGGGATGCCGGCGCCTTTTCCATCACGCCCGGGTACGGGTTGTACACGTTCAGGACCCAGTTGCCGCCAGAGGCGGATTGCATGATCTCGGACAGAACCGCCGGATCCAGCCCCTCCGACACACCCAGGTTCAAGGCTTCCGAGGTGCCAATCATGCTGATGGCCAGCAACATGTTGTTACACATCTTGGCCACCTGCCCGGCCCCCGCGTCACCGGCATGGAACAGCTTGGCCCCCATCACCTCCAGCAGCGGACGCGCCCGTTCCACGTCGGCGCCATCCCCGCCCACCATGAAGGTAAGGGTCCCCCCCTCGGCGCCGGCCACACCGCCGGAAACCGGGGCATCGATCATGGAGCAGCCGGCTTCCCGCGCTGCCTGGGCCACGGCACGCGCGCTGTCCGCATCAATGGTGCTGGAATCGATCACCAACGCACCCTGCTCCATCACCTTCAGCAGACCGTCATCCCCCAGGTACAGGCCGCGCACGTGCTTACCTGCCGGCAACATGGAAATGACGAATTCCGCGCCCCGGACCGCCTCCGCCACGCTGGCGACGCCAGTGGCGCCGGCATCCGCGACCCGTTTGATGGCCGCCTCACTGAGGTCGAAGGCCTGGACCTGATGGCCGGCCTTGACCAGGTTGATGGCCATGGGCCCCCCCATGTTGCCCAAGCCGATGAATCCGATGGTCGCCATGATTTGTTCCCCTCCTGTCCGGGACCGCGCGCACCGGGAGACGGCGCGCACCCTGCACTGCTTCAGAGATCCGCCAGCGGGTGCTCCGGGTAGTCCGCCGGCATGGTGAAATGGGCGTCGATCACCGACTCCGGCACATCCTCGATCCGGGTGTAGCTCCACTGGGGCTTGCGGTCCTTGTCCACCAGCAGGGCACGCACACCCTCACGGAAATCCGGATGCCGCGAGCAACCGATGGCCATGGCCAGCTCCATGCGGAACACCTCCCCGAGATTCAGGAAACGCCCGCTGCGGTACTGGCGGTCGAAGATCGCCACCGACACGGGGCAGGCCCGCGTCAACGCCTTGGCCGCCGGCTGCAGCCACTCGTCATTCTCCGCCGCCTGTCGGATGGCTTCCGCCACGGCCGACGGGGTGGCGTGATCGGTTACCGCGTGAATCCGATCGAAGTGCTTCATCAACTCGCCCTCGCCTTCCACTCCGTGCCGACGGGCGAAGCCTGCCAGCACCTGGCTGACGGTTTCATGGCGCTCGGCGTCGCTGCCGCCCCAGTGGGCACCGGTCAGGGCCTGGACAACCGCTTCCCGTTGATCCGACTGGATGCCGTAATCGGCCAGCCCCAGGGGCATCATGTCCACCCCGGTGACCTGGATACCGGTGATACCGAGGAAGTAACCCACCCGACCGGGCATGCGGTTCAGGAACCAGGTACCGCCCACATCCGGGAACAGGCCCAAAGGCATCTCCGGCATGGCCATGCGGGTGGTCTCCGTCACCACCTTGTGGCTGCAGGCAGCCATAAGGCCAACACCACCGCCCATGGCGTAGCCGGTACCCCAGGCGATCACCGGTTTGGGGAAAACCGTCAGGTCATGGTCCAAACGGTACTCCGTGTTGAAGAAGCGCTCCGCCACCGCCACCGGCTGGCCCGGTTCCTGCTGGATCATGGCCTTGTACAGTGTCACCACGTCGCCGCCGGCACAGAAGGCCTTCTCGCCGGCGCCCTCGAGAAAAATACCGGCGACGTCGTCCTCCCCTTTCCAGCGGTCCAACGCCACCTGAAACTGGTCGATCATGTCCTGGTTCAGGGCATTCAGCGCCTTTTCCAGGTTCATGCGGACACGCAGCAGGCGTTGACCATCGGCGGTGGGCAGCTCCTGGACAAGCAGTACGTTCTGGTCGGACATCAACGGTTACTCCACTTCGGCTGCCGTTTCTCGACAAAGGCCTTCATGCCTTCCTTCTGGTCTTCGGTGGCGAACACGGAGTGGAACACCCGCCGCTCGAACAGCACGCCCTCGGAAAGCGTGGTCTCGTAGGAACGGTTGACGGATTCCTTGGCCATCATCACCGCCACGCGGGAAAGCCCTGCTATCTGTCCGGCGGTCTTGATCGCATCCTCCAGCAACTGGTCCGCTGGCACCACGCGGCTGACCAGACCGGAGCGTTCGGCTTCCTCGGCATCCATCATGCGGCCGGTAAGACACATCTCCATCGCCTTGGACTTACCCACGAAACGGGTCAAACGCTGGGTGCCCCCGGCACCGGGAATGGCGCCGATCTTGATTTCCGGCTGGCCGAACTTCGCGGTGTCGGCGGCGATGATGAAGTCGCACATCATGGCCAGCTCACAACCGCCGCCCAGGGCGTAACCGGCCACGGCGGCGATCACCGGTTTGCGGCAGCGGGTGACCTCCTCCCAGGAGGCGGTGATGAAATCCTCCTTGTACACGTCGGCAAAGCCCTTGCTCTGCATTTCGCTGATGTCGGCGCCGGCGGCAAAGGCCTTGTCGGTGCCCGTGATCACGATGGCACCGATGGCATCGTCAGCCTCGAAACCCCGCAGTGCATCCCCCAGCTCGGCTGTCAGTTCACTGTTCAGGGCGTTCAGCACCTTGGGGCGATTCAGTGTGATCAGCGCAACCGCACCACGCTTTTCCGTCAGGATGTTCTGGTAAGCCATACTCTTGTCTCCTTTACCGAATCCGCTCATCCGCACCGTCGGCGAGCAACCGGCGGGCGATGATCAGACGCATGATTTCGTTGGTGCCTTCCAGAATCTGGTGTACCCGGGTATCGCGTACGTACCGTTCCAGGGGGTATTCGCGGATATAGCCGTACCCCCCGTGAATCTGCAGGGCTTCGTTGCAGACCCGGAAGCCCAGATCCGTGGCCAGTCGCTTGGCCATGGCGCAGTAGGTGGTGGCTTCCGGATGGCCGGCGTCCAGCTTCGTGGCCCCCAGACGGACCATCTGCCGGGCAGCCACCAGTTCGGTGGCCATGTCCGCCAGCTTGAACTGGATGGCCTGGAACTGGGCCAGATGCTGGCCGAACTGCTTGCGCTCCGTGGCGTAGGCACGGGCAGCCTCCAGCGCCGCCTGGGCTGTACCCACGGAACAGGTGGCCACGTTCAGACGACCACCGTCCAGTCCCTTCATGGCGATCTTGAAGCCTTCGCCTTCCTCACCGAGGCGGTTGCCCTCGGGCACCGCCACCTTGTCGAAGGTGATAGCCCGGGTGGGCTGGCTGTTCCAGCCCATCTTCTCTTCCTTGCGCCCATAGCTGATGCCCTCCGCGTCCGCGGGCACGGCGAAGGCGGTGACACCGCCGGGGCCATCGCCGCCGGTACGCGCCATCACGACCAGCATATCGGTATCCCCGGCGCCGGAGATGAACACCTTGCTCCCACTGAGCAGGTACCGATCCCCATCCTTCTCGGCCCGGGTCCGCAGCGAGCCGGCATCGGACCCCGCGCCCGGCTCGGTCAGACAGTAGGAGGCCAGCTTCTGACCACTGGTGAGCTGCGGACCCCACTCCTCCCGCAGCGCCGCCTGGCCGAAGGCGGTCAGCATCCACGTGGCCATATTGTGAATGGTGATAAAGGCGGTGGTGGAGGTGCAGCCGCCGGCCAACGCCTCGAAAATGATCGTGGCATCCAGGCGGCTCAGACCCAGGCCGCCCACGTCCTCCGGGCTGTAGACACCGCAGAAACCGAGTTCCCCGGCCATGCGCAGGGTGTCCACGGGGAATATGCATTCCGCATCCCAGCGCGCCGCGTGGGGCGCCAGCTCCCGGGCGGCGAAATCACGCGCCAGGTCCTGAAATGCGACCTGATCCTCATTCAGTTCGAAGTCCATCGTGCGCTCCACAATGGCAGCAGAACAGGTGGGAAACGACCGGCGGGCCCGGCACCGTACCGGTCCCGCCATGGCGTCGGCGATGCCCTCAGTCGAAACTCCGCTCGTCGGCAATCACCTTGCCGTCGTTGGGCAATTCCCCCGGCGCAACCAGCTTCACCTGACCCCGCAGCTTGGTGACCCCCTGCAGGCTTTCCGTCAGCTTCTCCGCCAGCGCGGAATCCGTGCCCTCACACTCCGCCATCAGGGTCATGCGATCCTGCTCGTTCTCACGGGTGACAACAAGGCGTGCCCGGCGGATCTCCGGATAGCGCTGCATGAGCTGATTGATCTGTTCCGGGGCGACGAACATGCCCTTGACCTTGGTCCGCTGGTCGGCGCGCCCCATCCAGCCCCGGATACGGGGCGCCGTGCGCCCGCAGGGGCTGACGCCCGGCATGATGGCGGTCAGATCGCCGGTGGCGAAACGGATCACCGGGAAGGCGCCCTCCCGCAACACGGTCACCACCATCTCCCCGACCTCACCTTCCGGCACCGGCTCCCCGCTGCCCGGACGGACCACCTCCACCAGCACGTCCTCGTCGGTGATCAGCCCTTCCATGGCCTCGGACTCGTACGCCACCAGACCCAGTTCGGCGGTGCCGAAGCATTGCAAGGCCCGCACGCCCCGTTCCGCCAGTTCCTGGCGCAGACTGTTGCTGAACGGCTCGCCGCCCATGAGCGCGTGGGTGAACGAGCGGGTGTCACGGCCCAGCTCCTCGCCCTTGTCCAGAAGGATTTTCAGGAACGAGGGGGTGCCCCCGTAATAGGCCGGCTTCAACTGCTCGATGGCATCCAGCTGGATCTCGGTGTTACCCACCCCGCCCGGGAAGACAGCGCAGCCGATGGCACGGGCACCGCTGTCCACCATCATTCCGGCCGGCGTCAGATGGTAGGAAAACGTGTTGTGGACCAAGTGCCCGGGCCGCATGCCCGAGGCCCACATGGCGCGGCCGAAGCGCCAGTAATCCGGTTTGTCCTCGCCCCCCTCGTAGATGGGACCGGGCGACTGGAACACACGGGCCAACTGACCCATGGAGGCCGCTTCCATGCCACCGAAGGGACCGTTTCCAGCCTGCTTGCCGGGCACCTCCGACTTGCGGGTCAGCGGAACCCGCGCGAGATCGGACGGCCCCTGGACGGCCTGGGGATCCACCTCCTCCAGCACCTTGCCCCAGTAAACCGAATTCGCCTTGGCATGAGCCAGGGCGGCCCGCAGCGTGGCCCACTGCTGTTGGGCGCGCTCCTCCCGGGAGCGCGTTTCGCGATCGTCCATGTATGGACTATCGGTCGCCATGCTTATCCTCCGTGACGGCCGCTGACCCGGTGGGCCAGGGCACGTTCTCTGGATACTGTGAGGAACGGAACCCGCTCAGGACAACCAACGCTTCCGCCGCTTGTAATGCTTGACGTTGCGGAAGCTTGTCTTGCCTTCCCCGGAACTCACGCCAAGGTAGAACTCCTTGACGTCCGGGTTCTCGCGGAGCCGCGCGGCATCCCCGTACATCACGATGCGGCCGTTCTCCAGAATGTAGCCGTAATCCGCATTGCGCAGAGCGACGTTGGTGTTCTGTTCCGCCACCAGGAAGGTCACGCCTTCCTCCCGGCGCAGCGTGGTGACGATGTGGAAGATCTCTTCCACCAACTGCGGCGCCAACCCCATGGACGGCTCATCCAGCAGGATCATGCGCGGACGGGCCATCAGCGCCCGGCCCATGGCCAGCATCTGCTGCTCCCCGCCGGAGGTATACCCCGCCACGGATTTGCGGCGTTCCCGCAGGCGCGGGAAGTACTCGAAGACCATTTCCATGTCCTTCTGGATTGCCGCCGCACCGTCCTTGCGACCATAGGAACCGACCTGCAGATTCTCCTCCACGGTCAGGTGTTCGAACACCCGGCGGCCTTCCATGACGTGCAGAACGCCGCGCTGTACCCGGTCCGCCGCGCTCATGTGTGTCACGTTCTCGCCGTTGTAGTGGATGGTGCCGCGGGTGATCTCGCCGCGCTCGCCGGTGAGCAGACCGGAGATCGCCTTCAACGTCGTGCTCTTGCCCGCACCGTTGCCCCCCAGCAGGGCCACAATGCTGCCTGGCGCCACTTCCAGGGAAACCCCTTTGAGCACCAGCACGACGTGGTTGTAGACCACCTCGATATTGTTCAGCGACAGCAGTGCCTGCTCCGCCTGCTGCGCGCTTGCCTGTTCCGCCATGAAACTGTTCCTCCGGTTACCGGGGCCGTGGTCGTGTGTCTGCGGAGGATCCGGGACGCGTTACCGCGCCCCGGATCGCCAAGCCTCAGTCACACTCCCGCGGAGTGATCCCTTCTTCCTGGGCGTACCGCATGGCCGACTCCCGGTACATGGGCTCCACCAGCTCCCGGTTGGTGTCGATCCAGTCGGTGAGCTGTACCCAGTTCTCGCCGTCCCACTGCTGGACCAGCACGCGACCGTCACCTTCGTGGTTCTCGCAGGTGATGTTCACCGGCGGCATCAGACCACCCATGCCCAGCTCCTCAGTGCGGGATTCCGGGATCTGAAGCTGCTGCCAGGCCCAGAGGGTTTCCTCACGGGTGGAGGGGCGCCCTTCGCCGAACTCGGCCTGGGCCTGCCGCCACGCCTCGATGATGTAGCCCGCATTGATCAACCCGCGGTTGTAGGCGATGGTGCCGGTCAGGTCGCCGTCACCGGCAGCCAGCCCTGCATCGTAGACATACCGCTGCAGGTCCTCGTAGATCGGGTAATCGGCACCCGGACCATGGAAGGTGACCGCCTTGTAGCCAACGGCGGCGCTGCCCGCCGGCAACACGGCGTCGTCCTGGGCCGCGTAGATGCCGCCGATCATGCGCTCACGAGGGATACCCATGGAGGCCGCCGTGCGGATGGCGGTGGGGTTCATCACACCCCAGCCGTACAGCGAGACCCAGTCGGGGTTAATGCGACGGATCTGCTGCCACACGGAGCGCTGCTCCACCCCGGGAGGGGAAATGGCCATTTCGTGCAGGGTGAAGCCATACTCCTCCGCATAGTGGCGGAGCACCGCCAGGGGCTCGCGTCCGTAGGCGGAGTCGTGGAAGGCATGGACGATATCCTTGCCCCGCAGGTTGTCCCAGCCGCCCTCCTGCTCGGCGATATATGACAGGGTCGCAGTCATGCTGGACCAGTAGGTGGTGGGCACCATGAACACGTTGTCCAGCACCCGGCCGTAGGCGGCGTCCGCGCGCCCGTAGCCCATGGTGCTGAGCACGATCCCGTCCCGGCGGGAGCGGGGGATCACGGCGTAGGTGATGCCGGTGGACAGGGGCGCAACCACAGTGGCGCCGTTGCCGCGGTCCTTGAGCCGCTCATAGCATTCCACGCCCCGGTCGTTGGCGTACGCGGTCTCGCACTCCTCCAGCCGGATCCGCACGCCGTTGATACCGCCGTCCCGTTCGTTGATCAGGGTCACGTAGTCGGCGAAGCCGTCGGCAAAGCCGATGCCACTGGGAGCAAAGGGTCCGGTCCGGTACACCAGACTGGGCAGGTACTGCTCGCTGGCCTGGGCCTGGGCGGCAAACACGCTGCCAAGGCCGATGGCGGCACCGAGGCCGATCATCGCCGCTTTCTTCAGAAAGGGTGTCGTCATGCTTCTCTCCTCCATTGGGGCTCAGCCCCGCTTCTAGCGTTGGTCGGTTTCGCCCAGAAAGTTGAGCAACCGGCCTTCAGACTACCGCGAATGCGGTCTGCCTAAACAGTGTTTGATGCCGCATGCCGTGCCGACCCGACGACATGCGGCATCCCCTCAGTACGGGAACGGCCACAGCCGCAGCTTCTGCTTGATGATGCTCCACAGCCGGGCCATTCCGTGGGGCTCCACGATCAGGAAGAAGATGATCAGGGAGCCGAAGATGAAGATCTCCACGTAACTGATCATCGCGGTGCTCAGGGGCAGGCCGATGGCACTGGGCACCACATTCAGGAAGATCGGCACAAGCACCACGAAGGCCGCCCCCAGAATGCTTCCAAGTATCGAACCCAGGCCGCCGATGATGATCATGAACAGCACATCAAAGGAGACATAGATATTGAACGCTTCGGCCTCCAACTGCCCCAGGTACAGGAAACCCCACAGCACCCCGGCAATACCCACGAAGAACGAACTCACGGCAAAGGCCTTGAGCTTGGTGGCCATGGGGCGGATGCCGATGATCTCGGCCGCCACGTCCATGTCCCGGATGGCCATCCACTTTCGCCCGGTACTGCTGCGGACGATGTTCTTCGCCAGCAGGGCCATGACCACGAGGATGATCAGGGCCAGGTAGTAGCGGTCCGTCACCGAGTCCACCACCCACCCGAACATGTTCACCTCCGGCGCGGAAATCACGCCGGTGGGGCTGTAGTTGTTGAACCAGGGACGCTGGAGCAGCCAGATCAGGAAGAACTGCGCCGCCAGCGTGGTCACCGCCAGGTAGAAGCCCTTGATCCGCAGCGCCGGAAGACCGAATAGCACACCGGTGCCGGCCGTGATCAGGCCCGCCAGCAGAAACACCACCGGCATGGGTAGCTCGGTTCGCGTGGCCAGGTTCCAGGCGGCGAAGGCCCCCACCGCCATGAAGCCCCCGGTACCCAGGGAAATCTGCCCACAGTAACCCACCAGCAGGTTCAGGCCGATGGCGGCCAGCGCATAGATCAGGAACGGCAGCAGCAGCGCGTTCATGACGTAGTTGGACGCCACCATGGGGATGACCAGGAAGGCCACCAGCAGCGCCCCGATCAGAAAGACCTGATCCTGGCGCAGCGGGAGTATGGCCTGGTCGGCTGCGTAGCTCTTCTTGAACTGTCCGGATTCTCTGTAGATCATGCCGTCAGATCCTTTCGATGATTTTCTCGCCAAACAGGCCTTCCGGCCGCCAGACCATGAATGCCATGGCAATGATGTAGGCGAACCAGTTGTCGATGCCGCCGCCGATGATCGGCCCCAGGTAGACCTCGGCCAGTGCCTCGCCGGAGCCGATGATCAAGCCCGCGATAATCGCGCCGGGGATCGAGGTCAGCCCGCCCAGCAGCAGCACGGGCAGCGCCTTGAAGGCCACGTCCACCATTACCGGTTGCACCCCCAGGGCCCCGCCCCAGACGATGCCGGCGACCACTGCCACGATGCCGGCCACGAACCAGACCACCACCCAGACGGTGTTCAGCTTGATGCCCACGGACTGAGCGGCCTGATGGTCGTCGGCCACCGCCCGCAACACCCGTCCCATGCGGGTCCTCTGGGAGAAGATCAGCAACAGGACCACCAGAACGGCAACGGCGATTGCCGTGACGATGTCGTACTGCTGGAACAGCATGTCCCCGATGAACAGCGGCTGATCGGGAATACCGATATCCAGGGTGCGGGAGCGGCTACCCCAGATGATCTCGGCAAAGCCGATGATGGCGAAAAAGATGCCGATGGTGGCCATGAACATGATGATGGGCTCCTGGTTCACCAGTTGCCGCAGCACCACGCGCTCGATAATCCAGGCCAGGCCGAGCATCAACAGGATGGTGATGGGAATCGCCATCCAGTACGGCACCCCCCAGTCGCCATGCATCCCGGCGATGAACATGGCGGCAAACAGCACCATGGCGGCCTGGGCGAAGTTGAACACCCCGGATGCCTTGAAGATCAGCACGAACCCCAGGGCCACCAGGGCGTACATGATCCCGGACATCAGACCGCCGATCAGGACTTCGAAGAAGAACATCATGGTCAGGCTTCCCCCTCTTCCTGCACACCCAGGTAGGCCTCGATCACCTTGGGATCGTTGCTCACCTCCGCCGGGGTGCCTTGGCCAATCATCTCACCGTGGTCCAGCACGACGATGCGGTCGGACAGGTCCATCACCACGCCCATGTCGTGCTCGATCAGACAGATGGTCATGCCGAACTCGTCGTTCACGTCCAGGACGAACCGGGCCATGTCCTGTTTTTCCTCCAGGTTCATCCCGGCCATGGGCTCGTCCAGCAGGAGCAGTTCCGGCTCGGCGGCCAGGGCGCGCCCCAGTTCCACCCGCTTCTGCAGCCCGTAGGGCAGCGTGCCCACGGGCGTCTTGCGCACATGCTGCAGATTGAGGAAATCAATGATCTCCTCGCAGAACTTGCGGTGTTCCATTTCCTCGCGCTTGGCGCGCCCGAACCAGAAGGCGTTCTCCAGCAGGGTGGCCTTCGTCTTCAGGTGGCGCCCGGTCATGATGTTGTCCAGGGTGGACATGCCCTTGAACAGCGCGATGTTCTGGAACGTCCGCGCCACCCCCTGACTGGCCGTCACGTAAGGCCGCATCGCCTTGCGGGGCTGCCCCTTGTAGGTAATGGTCCCGGAGGTCGGATGGTAAAAGCCGTTGATGCAGTTCAGCATCGACGACTTGCCTGCGCCGTTGGGGCCGATGATGGAGAAAATCTCACCGCGGCGAATCTCGAAGCTCACGCCGCGCAGGGCACGCACCCCCCCGAAGCGGAGCTCCACGTCCTCCACCTTCAGGAGCACCTCGGAAGATCCGGCCCGGGACGTCACGTCTGCTGCATTTGCTGCCATGATCGTCATCCTGCCTTGCTAAGGGGCTGATAGGTTTTGGCGTCGCTGATGGCCAGGTTCGCCCGGAGCTTGCCGGTACTGCCATCCTCATAGGTGACCTGCACCTCCACATCCACCTGATCGGAGCCGTCGTACAGGGCATTGATCAGGGGCGCGTAACGCTCGGCCACGATACGGCGGCGCACCTTGCGGGTACGGGTGATCTCGCCATCATCCGGATCCAGCTCCTTGTGCAGGATCAGGAACCGGTGGATCTGGATTGCCGCCATCTCGGGATCCTGGGACAGGTCGCGGTTGACCTCTTCCACTTCCTCCCGGATCAAGTCGTACACCTCCTTGCGACTGGCCAGATCAACGTAGCCGGTGAACGAGATGTTCTGCCGCTCGGCCCAGTTGCTGAGCGCTTCGAAGTCGATGTTGATGAAGGCGGTGACAAAATCCTTCTCATGCCCGAAGGCCACCGCTTCCTTGATGTGCGGGTGGAACTTGAGCTTGTTCTCGACGAATTTCGGACTGAACAAGGTGCCATCGTTCAGGCGACCCACATCCTTGGCCCGGTCGATAATGCGAAGATGGCCGTCCTCGGTGAACATACCGGCGTCACCACTATGCACCCAGCCGTCTTCGGTCTTGGTCTCGCGGGTGGCTTCCTCGTTCTTGTAGTAGCCCATGAAGACGCCCGGGCTGCGGAACAGGACTTCCCCGCGCTCGTCCAGCTTGATCTCCACGCCTTCGCCCGGGGGGCCCACGGTGTCCGGCCGGACGTCGTCATCACGCTGCAGGCACAGGTAAACGGAGCATTCCGTCTGGCCATAGAGCTGCTTGAGGTTCACACCCAGCGCACGGAAGAAATCAAAAATATCGGGCCCCAGCGCCTCCCCGGCGGTGTAGGCAAGCCGGATGCGGCTGAAACCGAGCACGTTGCGCAACGGCCCGTACACCAGGAGATTACCCAGCGCGTAATGGAGCCGCTCACCCAGGGACACCGGCTTGCCCTCCAGCAGGCGCACCCCCACCTTCCGGGAGACCTTCATGAAATGGTTGAACATGGCCCGCTTGAGACGGCCCGCATTCTCCATGCGCACCATCACGCTGGTGATCAGGTTTTCCCAGATCCGCGGCGGCGCGAAGAAATAGGTGGGTCCGATTTCCCGCAGGTCGGTGAGCACGGTCTCCGGCGATTCCGGGCAGTTGATGCAGAAGCCGGCGATCAGGCTCTCGCCGTAGGTGATGAAGTGGTCGCCCACCCAGGCCATGGGCAGGTAGGCCAGCGTCTCGTCCGTCTCGGTGATGTTGTCGAACTTGATTGCCAGACGACCGGTCTCGATGAGGTTGTCGTAGCTGAGCATCACACCCTTGGGCCGGCCGGTGGTGCCGGAGGTGTACACGATAATGGACAGATCCCCGCCCTTGCCCTTGGCGGCCTCCTGCTCGAAGAACCCGCTGTGCTGACGCCCGTACTCCCGACCCTTCTCCTGAACATCGGTCAGCGCATGCAGGAACGGCTCCTGGTAGCCCCGAAGCCCCCGGGGATCATCGTAGACCATCACCTCCAGGCTGGGCACCTGATCCTTGATGTCCAGCACCTTATCCACCTGCTCCTGGTTCTCCACGACGGCGAAGCGGACCTCGGCATGATGCAGCACGTACTGCATCTCCTCGCCCACGGAGTCCTGGTACAGCGGCACCGGCACCGCGCCCAGAGCCTGGGCGGCACAGACGGCCCAGTAGAGCTGCGGGCGGTTATCACCGATGATGGCGACCTTGTCGCCACGCTCCAGGCCCAGGGCTTTCAAGCCGCCGGCCAGCGCCTCAACCTCATCCAGCACCTGGCTCCAGGTCCAGGTCTGCCAGATGCCCAGATCCTTTTCGCGCATGGCGTCCTTGTTTGGACGAACCTTGGCGTTGTTCATCAACAGCTTCGGGAAGGTATCCAGCTCACTGGCAGCCATGGTGCCAACCCCCTGCATGGTTTAAGTCGGTAGACGGATGGAGTTTGCAATACGCCTGCCCGGCCGCCAGGGTTCTGCGGGGTGGCGGACGGCGCAACAGTTCAGGACAGTGTGCGGAGCCCACGGCGAAAAACGCTCGCCGCGGATCGTCCGCAGAAAGACGGACACACCTCAAGGACCTCTCCTCCAGTCACTATGTCACGGCCTGTTTATTATTAACCGTGCTTATATTTCGCAGATCGCCGTTTCAGGCTAACCGCTTCCCGGACATTTCCACAAGCGGCCCGTCACCGGCGTTTCCGGGAGGACTGCAAGCCCGTCCCGGCGAGAACGCGTAACAGCTATACACAAAGGTGCTGCAACAAGCTGTCGTTTCCGCGACAATCTGGACATGAATAGCAGATTCGTCGCAACACGAGGTCAATCCGCCATGTCGCGCAGCGGACAGACCCCACAGGGGACGACCCACACCCCGGATCCGGCCGCCCCAGCTCCCGGCCAGAGCCTGGACGAGATGCTACGCAGCTCGATCTGGGCACGGGACCTGGATCCGGTCGCCTTCGACAACGTCCGCGCCCGGATCACCGAGCGTAGCGTGGGCCCGGGCGAACACGTGTGCCACCAGGGCCGCTCCGCCGTGCACTGGATCGGCGTCATCGAGGGACTGGTAAAACTAACCGGCGTCTCGCCGGAGGGCAAGACCGTGACCTTCACCGGGGTCAATGCGGGCGGCTGGTTCGGTGAGGGTTCGTTGCTGAAGGATGAACCCCGTCGCTATGACGGCTGTGCCGTGGGTCACACCCGGGTGGCACTGATGCCGCGCAGTACCTTCAACTGGCTGCTGGACAACAGCATTTCCTTCAACCGCTTCCTGCTGCACCAACTCAACGAACGTCTGGGGCTGTTCATCTCCATGGTGGGTTACGACCGGATGCTGCGGCCGGAGGCCCGCGTGGCCCGCTGCCTGGCGACCCTGTTCAACCCCTACCTGTATCCGAACAGTTCCCTCAGTCTGCAGCTCCCCCAGGAGGAGGTGGCCCAACTGGCCGGCATGTCCCGTCAGCGGGTCAATCAGGCGTTGCGGGAACTGGAAGATGCTGGTCTGCTGCACGTAGAGTACGGACGCATCACCATACGCGATCTGGAAGGCCTCCAGACCTACGAAGCCTAGGGACGCGCACCGATCCGCGTGTCAACGGTCCAGGCTGCCGGGACGTCAGGGCCAACCGGGAGCAACCGTCGGCGCGCACGCCCCACGGCGACAGAACGATACAAGTACCAGGAGGAGAAACCATGCAGGACACCGGCATGCCGGCTCCGAACCAGGTGCCGCTCACCCCGCTCTCATTGCTGGACTGGGCGGTCAGTGTCTATCCGCAGCAGACCGCCGTGATCTACGGCGACCAACGAACCAGCTACGCCCAGTATGATGCGCGCTGCCGCAGACTGGCATCGGCACTGCGCCGCCGCGGGCTCAAACCCGGCGAAACGGTTGCCGCAATGCTGCCGAACATCCCGCCCATGCTGGAAGCGCACTTCGGTGTCCCCATGGCCGGCGGGGTGCTGAACACCATCAACATCCGCCTGGATGCGCGCACCGTCGCCTTCATCCTGGAGCATGGCGAGGCGAAGGTTCTGCTGACCGACACCGCCTTCGCTCCGGTCATTCGGGAGGCGCTGGCCGGACTCCGGCACAAACCCCTGGTGGTGGACATCCACGATCCCCTGGGACCGGGGGGCGACACCCTGGGTGAGCTGGACTATGAAAGCCTGCTGGCCGAGGGGGACGCGGATTTCCGCTGGCAATGGCCGGCCAGCGAGATGGACACAATCAGTCTGAACTACACCTCCGGCACGACGGGCAACCCCAAGGGGGTGCTTTACCACCACCGCGGCGCCCACCAGGGCGCATTCAGCAACATCATCGCCTGCCAGATGGGACAACAGCCCACCTACCTGTGGACCTTGCCCATGTTCCACTGCAACGGCTGGCGCTTCCCGTGGACCCTGCCGGCGGTGGCCGGAACCAGCGTCTGCCTGCGGGCGGTGGACCCCGCCGAGATCTTCCGGCTGCTGCAGGCGGAGAAGGTCACCCATTTCTGCGGGGCACCGCTGGTGCTGAACATGCTCTGTAATGCGCCGGAAGCCGGAACCCTGAACCTGGAACAACCGGTCACCGCGTATGTGGGCGGGGCGGCACCTCCCGCGTCCGTGATCAGCGCGCTGGAACGCATCGGCATTCATGTCGTGCATCTCTACGGCCTGACGGAGACCTACGGCCCCTCCCACTACTGCGCCTGGCAGGATGCATGGGACGCCCTGGACGCCGATGCCCGGGCCGAGCAGACCGCTCGCCAGGGCGTGCGTTATCTCACCATCGAGGAGAGCATGGTGGCGGACCCGGACACCATGGAGCCGGTTCCCATGGACGGCCGGACCCTGGGCGAGATCATGGTTCGCGGCAACAGTGTGATGACCGGCTATCTGAAGAACCCGGACGCCACCGGAGAAGCCTTCCGCGGCGGCTGGTACCACACCGGCGATCTGGCGGTCTGGCACCCGAACGGCTACCTGGAGATCAAGGATCGGGCCAAGGACATCATCATCTCCGGCGGCGAGAACATTTCCACCATCGAAGTGGAAAGCGTGCTCTACCGCCATCCGGCGGTGATGGAGGCGGCGGTGGTGGCAGCGCCCAGCGAACGCTGGGGCGAAACGCCCTGCGCCTTCGTCACCCTGAAGCCCGGAAAGGAAAACACCACGGCGGACGAGATCATCGCCTGGTGCAAGGACAACCTGGCCGGCTTCAAGGTGCCTCGACACATTGTTTTCGGGGAACTGCCGAAGACCTCCACCGGGAAAATCCAGAAATTCGTCCTGCGCGATCAGGCCAACACCCTGGATGACGGTCAGGCGACGCACCGTTCGAGCAAGGGCTGAACGGGCTTAAGGAAGCACTGATCTATTCCCATGATGCTCTGCGGAGCCATTCGCGTGCACTGACAAGGCGGCGTTCGGAGGCAATGGCCGTCGCCCTTGGCAAGAACCGCAACGCGGCAACCGGACACGCTGCAAAGCCAGAGCACCATGGGAAGAGATCAGCGCTTCCTTAACGCCGAACCTGTGCGGCTTCGATGGGGCCGACTCTGCCAAACTCGAGGTTGGTGCCGGCTCGAAGCCCCGACATAGCTGTCGAGGTATCAAGCTGCTCACCCCACTCCGCACCGATGGCCCGGTCGGCCATGATGCTTTACTATCCTCACCCATGCTGACCTATCCCGATATCGACCCCGTCGCCCTGCAACTGGGCCCACTGGCCATTCACTGGTACG
Organism: Ectothiorhodospiraceae bacterium; assembly: GCA_020831885.1. Lineage (GTDB taxonomy): Bacteria > Pseudomonadota > Gammaproteobacteria > Nitrococcales > Aquisalimonadaceae > LSCE01. Next base: position 89,833 of record JAFIFU010000001.1, on the reverse strand, counting down.
GGCTCATGTACGGCCTCGGTTTCCTCGCCGGATGGTGGCTGGGCCGGATGCGCGCCAGGGAACCCTGGCGACCGGTCACACCGCCGCAGATGAGTGACCTGGTGCTATACGTTGCCCTGGGCGTGATTCTCGGCGGGCGCATCGGCTACATCCTGTTCTATGACATGGGGCAGGTGCTGGACGACCCGCTGCGGCTGATCCGCATCTGGCAGGGCGGCATGAGCTTCCATGGCGGGTTGATCGGCGTACTCCTCGCCTGCCTGCTGTTCGCCCGCAAGGCGGGCACCGGTTTTTTCCGCCTGATGGATTTCGTCGCGCCGCTTGTCCCCATTGGCCTGGGGGCGGGGCGGATCGGCAATTTCATCAACGGCGAACTCTGGGGCAAGCCCACGGACCTGCCCTGGGGCATGGTCTACGCCCCCTTGGGAGCGGATCCGCGCCATCCCTCGCAGCTCTACCAGTTCCTGCTGGAAGGCGTGGTCCTGTTCATCGCGCTGTGGCTGTTTTCGCGGAAACCGCGTCCCACCATGTCGGTCTCCGGACTGTTCCTTGTGCTGTACGGCGTGTTCCGTTTCGTCGTCGAATTCGCCCGCATGCCGGATGCCCATATCGGTTACCTGGCCTTCGGCTGGGTGACCATGGGGCAGGTCCTGTCCCTGCCCATGATCCTCGGCGGCGGCCTCCTGCTGGTGCTGGCATACCGGCGCAACGACGTGCCTGGTGCGAGGTAGAAGACTATGCAGCAATACCTGGACCTGATGCGACGGGTGCGGGACGAAGGGACCCGGAAGCACGACCGGACCGGCACCGGCACGCTGTCGGTGTTCGGCCACCAGATGCGCTTCGATCTTCAGGACGGTTTTCCCCTGGTCACCACGAAGAAAATCCACCTGAAATCGATCATCCATGAACTGCTGTGGTTTCTCCGTGGCGACAGCAATATCGCCTATCTCAAGCAGCACGGCGTCAGCATCTGGGATGAATGGGCCGACGAGAACGGCGACCTGGGCCCCGTCTACGGCGTGCAATGGCGGTCCTGGCCGTTGCCGGATGGCGGCTCGCTGGACCAGATCGCCCGGGTGGTGGAACAGATCCGCACCAATCCGGATTCCCGCCGTCTGATCGTCACCGCCTGGAATCCGGCGGAAGTGGACCACATGGCCCTGCCGCCCTGTCACACACTGTTCCAGTTCTACGTGGCGGAAGGCCGGCTGTCCTGCCAACTGTACCAGCGCAGCGCCGACATCTTTCTGGGCGTGCCGTTCAATATCGCGTCCTACGCCCTGCTCACCATGATGGTGGCCCAGGTCACCGGCCTGGCCCCGGGGACGTTCATCCACACGCTGGGCGACGCCCATCTGTACCTGAATCACCTGGAGCAGGCGGACGAGCAGCTACGCCGTGAGCCGTACCCATTGCCCCGCATGCGACTGAACCCGGACGTGGAGGACCTGTTCGGTTTCCGGTACGAGGACTTCCGTCTGGAAGGGTATCGCCACCACCCGCATATCAAGGCGCCGGTGGCGGTCTGATGGCCCGTATCAGCCTTATTGCGGCACTGACTCCCGATCACGTCATTGGCCGGGACAATGACCTCCCCTGGCGCATCCGCGCCGACCTCCGGCACTTTCGCCGTCTGACCCTGGGCAAGCCCGTGATCATGGGCCGACGGAACTACCAGTCCATCGGGCGCCCGTTGCCGGAGCGGACCAACATTATCATCAGCGGCAACCCCGCCTTCCGGGTCGAAGGCTGTCAGGTGGCCCGGTCTCCGGAGGAAGCCGTGGAACTGGCCGGGGACGCGGAGGAGATCATGATCATCGGCGGCGCGGAGATCTACCGGCATTTTCTCCCCATGGCCGATCGCATGTACCTGACCTGGGTCCAGGCCCCGATCCCGGGTGACACCCGCTTTCCCTGCTTCGACCGGCAGGAGTGGGTCGTCACGGACGAGGCGACGCAACCGCCCGGGGATGACAGCCCCTATCCGCTGGTGTACCAGACTCTGGAGCGGCGCCGGAAGGGGAAGGGGAAAGGGATGGGTGGCAGCCCCGGAAAACTGATACAATAACTGTACACCGCAATGACCATCGGAGCTGCCAGGTTGGCCAGGGGTCTCTATCCAATCCGCACCATATCCGCGATGACGGGCGTCAATCCGGTCACGCTGCGCGCCTGGGAGCGCCGCTACGGCCTGATCCGGCCGCAGCGGACGCCAAAGGGCCACCGGCTCTACACCGAGCAGGATCTGGAACGCATCCAGCAGGTCCTGATGCTGCTGGAACGCGGAATCCCCATCAGTCAGGCCAAGGCCGCCCTGGACGGGCAAACACCTGCTCCTGCCCACCCTCCGGAACACCACGGACACCGTAACCGGGACGCGCTGCGCCGGGAATGGCTGGAAGCCCTGTCCGCACTGGACGAACGACGCCTGGAGCAGGCCTACGCCTCCGCCCTGGGGCTGTTTTCCATGGACGAGGTGCTGCATGAACTCGCCTTGCCGCTACTGGAGGAGCTGCAAACCACCGCGGACAACGACGATGACACCGCAGCCGCTCTGCGCAGGCAGTTCCTGCGGACCTTTCTGCGCGTCAAGCTCGCCGCCAGGGTTCATCACCAGGGTGCCTTCGCCAGTGGACCGCGCCTGCTGCTGGCGGCACCCGCCGGGAGCTGCGACGAACTCCCGCTCCTCCTGCTTGCGGCCATGGCCCAGTCCAACGGGTACCGCTGCATCTCCCTGGGAACCGATGTACCACTGCCCCAACTCGCCCATGCGCTGGATATCGCCCGATGCGCCGCACTGGCAATCACCGGCACCGGCCCGGAGCCCCCCGACGGTCTGATGCGGCTGCTGCAGAACAGCCGGACGCCGGTGTTTCTGCTGCCGGATGCCGCCCATTGGGCAGACGGTGTCACGACGGAACGGATTCTGCCGATCCACCACCGGGATGATGTGCTGGCCGCGCTGCGGCAGCGCGTCCCGCCCTGCCCGTAAGCACATGACGTCTGTCGCTCTCGTCTGGATGCGGCGGGATCTGCGACTCGCGGACAACCCGGCGCTGCACCGGGCCTCGGCCGTCGGCCCGGTCATCCCCGTCTACATCCATGCGCCGGAAGAAGAAGGCGGCTGGACCACCGGCGCCGCCGCACGCTGGTGGCTGCATCACAGCCTGGATGCGCTGGCGGTTTCGCTGGCCCGACGCGGTTCGCGCCTGATCATCCTGCGGGGCCAGGACAGCCTGCAGCTACTGCGCCGTCTGGTCCGGGAAACCGGGGCCAGGACCGTGCTCTGGAACCGCCGCTACGAACCCCTTGGGATGGCCGTTGACCGGCGGGTCAAGCGCGCATTACGGGAGGATGGCCTTCGCGTGGAAAGCCTCCCCGGCAACCTGCTCTGGGAACCCTGGGAGGTCCGGCGCCGTGATGGCGGACCCTTCCGCTCCTTCACGCCCTTCTGGCGCGCCTGCAACCGGCTCCCCCTGCCCGCCTCGCTGCCGGCGCCCCCGATGGCGGCGCCCGAACGCTGGCCGGAAAGCCTGCCCCCGAAGGCGCTGGGATTGCTACCCCGGACCCCCTGGTTCCGGGGCCTGGAGGCCTGCTGGAGGCCCGGCGAACCGGGGGCACAGGAGGCGCTGGCCGCATTCACGGACCAGGCGCTGGACGCTTACCCACGGGCCCGTGATCTCCCGGCGGAACCGGCCACCTCCCGGCTTTCGCCGCATCTGCACTTCGGTGAGGTCAGCCCGCGGCAGATCCGGGAATCCGTGGACCGGACAGCGTCCGCCGACGCGTCCGCGTCCTTTCTCGCCCAGCTGGGTTGGCGGGAGTTCGCGCATCACCTGCTGTACCACCATCCCCACATGCCGGACGAACCGCTGGATCGCCGTTTCCGGGACTTCCCCTGGGCGGCTGAGCAGGATGCGGCCCTGGCGGCCTGGCAATCCGGCCAAACCGGAATCCCCATGGTCGACGCCGGCATGCGCCAGCTCTGGAAGACCGGCTGGATGCACAACCGGGTGCGCATGATCGTCGGCTCGCTGCTGGTCAAGAACCTGCGCATACCCTGGCAGCGGGGTGCGTCCTGGTTCTGGGACACACTGGTGGATGCCGATCTGGCCAACAACAGCATGGGCTGGCAGTGGGTCCAGGGCAGTGGAGCGGACGCCGCGCCCTACTTCCGCATCTTCAATCCGGTGCGCCAGGCAGAACGCTTCGACCCCCGAGGGGACTACATCAGACGCTGGGTTCCGGAGCTTCGGCAACTGTCCGCCCCCGCGATTCACGCCCCCTGGCGGGCATCCGCGTCCACATTGCGGCAGGCCGGTATTACACTGGGGAGCACGTATCCGCATCCGCTGGTGGATCTCGCCGAGTCGCGCAGGGCCGCACTGACCGCATACCAGAGCATTCGCGGCGGCTGACAACAAAATACCCTCCGGGGTATATTGCAGGCACCGATTTGCGCTTCCGGCTCCGCGAGGGCCGTTTGCAGGAGCACGCATGGCCTCACCACGCCTCAAGCAATGGTTCACCATCCTGGAGTGGCTGCCGGACGCCCGAGGGCGCCGGCTCCAGGACGACCTGCTGGCGGGGGTCATCACAGCGCTGCTGCTGGTTCCCCAGGGTATGGCGCTGGCACTGCTCGCCGGCCTGCCCCCGGTGGTCGGGCTTTACGCCGGGATTCTGCCGCCCCTGGTCTACGCCGTATTCGGAACCAGCCGCACCCTCGCCGTCGGCCCTGTTTCAGTGGCTTCGCTCCTGGTGGCCAATGCACTGGCAGGTATCGGGGCCGAACCCGGTAGCACGGAATGGCTCCAGGGGGCGGTGATGCTGGCGGCGCTGTCCGCGGGCATGCTGTTGGTGATGGGCTTCCTGCGTCTGGGGGAATTGGCCAATTTTCTCAGCCATCCGGTCCTTTCCGGCTTCACCAGCGGGGCCGCCGTGGTGATCATCGCGAGCCAGGTACCCCAGCTCACCGGTATCCCCCTGCCGCGGGAGGACGGCCTGCTGACCCAGCTTTACGCGCTGGCTATCGGTCTATCGGGGCTGCGCGTCGGACCGCTGGTGTTCGGCGGGGTTTCCCTGATCCTGTTGTGGCTTGCACGACGCTCCCTGGTGCGCTGGCTGGCGCGCCTGGGCGTCTCACCCCGGGTGGCGCTGGTGGCCAGCCGGGCCGCCCCGCTGGTGATCGTGCTCGGCGCCACCGGCGCCTCGGCACTGGGTGGGCATGCACTCCCGGGACTCACCTTGGTGGGGGACATCCCCCGGGGGCTACCCATGCCCTCGCTCGGTTTCCTGGGCGGCGAGACCTGGCGCGAGCTGCTGCCGGCCGCGCTGGTGATCAGCCTGGTGGGGTACGTGGAAAGCGTTTCCGTGGCCCGGGTGCTCGCATGGCGCCGCCGGGAACGGGTCGACCCGAACCAGGAACTGATCGCCCTCGGGGCCGCCAACGCCGGGGCCGCGCTGACCGGCACCATGCCGGTTGCCGGCGGGTTCGCCCGCTCCATGGTGAATTTCGAGGCGGGCGCCCGCAGTCAGATGGCCGGCGTGATCACCGCCCTGCTGGTGGCCCTGGCGGCAGTGCTGTTCACGCCGGTCTTCCGGTACCTGCCGCTGGCAGTGCTCGCGGCGGTGATCATCGTGGCCGTGATTCCGCTGATCGACCTTCACGCGCTGAAGGCGGCCTGGAAGTTCGACCGGGCTGATGGCCTGGCCTTGGTCGTGACCTTTCTTGGCGTGATCCTGGTGGATATCGAACTGGGGCTGGTCTTCGGTCTCGCGGTCTCGCTGGGGGTCTTCCTATGGCGGACCGGACATCCTCACGCGGCGGCGGTCGGGCGGGTTCCCGGGACCGAGCATTTCCGCAATGTGGACCGGCACAACGTGGAGACCTGGCCCCATCTGCTGCTGCTGCGTGTGGACGAGAGCCTGTACTTTGCCAATACAGCCATTCTGGAGCAGGCGGTGGCGGCGCGGGTTGCGGAGCAGCCGCAGCTCCGGCACGTGGTGCTTGTCTGCAGCGCGGTCAACCGGATCGATTTCAGTGCACTGGAAACACTGGAGCAGTTGGCGGACAACCTGGCACGCAGCGGCATCACCCTCCACCTGGCGGAGGTCAAGGGCCCGGTGATGGACCGTCTGCGCGGCTCCGGGCTGCTGGAGGCCATGGGCGGCGGCCGCGTTTTCCTGAGCACGGAAGAGGCGGTGGAGTACCTGGGCACGCGCGTGCCACCGGAAGCGGAGTCGCCCACGGGCCAGGGTTGACTCAGCCGTACTTGGTGAGCAGCCGTGTCAGTTGTTCCAGCCTGTCCCGGGCGGGTTCCGGCAGCTCGCCACCCGGGAGGTCCCGCTCCATGGCGCAGGCGAGCATCTCGTAGAATGCCTTGTCCAGCGCCTTGCGCGAGGCGGATAGCTGCTGCGCCACATCCTCGCAGGGCCGTTGGGCTTCAACCATACGGCGGATCGCCCGGAGCTGCCCCTCCACGCGGGCCAACCGGGCGACCAATGCTCGACGCCGGGGGTCCAGCTCCAACACCGGGTTCGCTTCACTTGCGGTAGCCATGGGATTCTCTCGATAAGTGCTTATAATCGGCGCCTTGCGGTGCTGTTTCCGGAGTTGTTCTTGCACCGCGTCGTGGAATCATACTCCACAGGGTATGTTTTCAACACCCCACACCAACTGAGCCACGTCATGAGTCAGACCCCCAGCGCCCTGTACCAGACCAATCTGAGATCCCTGCCGCTGATCCAGCGCGGCAAGGTCCGGGACATCTACCAGGTGGGCGATGAACACCTGCTCATCGTTACCACCGACCGGCTCTCCGCCTTCGATGTGATCCTGCCTGATCCGATTCCCGGCAAGGGTGTCGTGCTGACTGCGGTCTCCTGCTTCTGGTTCCAACGCTTGGCGCACATCATCCCGAACCACCTGGCGGACATACCCCTGGAACAGGCGGTGCCGGACTCCGACGACCGTGCCCAGGTGGCCGGGCGGGCGGTGGTGGTGAAACGCCTGCGTCCCCTGCCTGTGGAGGCCATTGCCCGCGGTTATCTGATCGGCTCGGGATGGAAGGACTACCAGAACACCGGCGGCGTCTGCGGCATTGCCCTGCCACCGGGCCTGCGCCAGGCGGACCGGCTACCGGAACCGCTCTACACACCATCCACCAAGGCGGCGGTGGGTGATCACGACGAGAATGTGCGCTTCGAGCAGACCGTGGAACTGCTTGGTGCTCAGCGGGCCGAGCAGGTGCGGGATACCACGTTGGCCCTCTACCGGGAGGCAGCGGCCTATGCGCTGGAGCGGGGCATCATCATCGCCGATACCAAGTTCGAATTCGGCCTGGACGCCGACGACCGGCTGGTTCTGATTGACGAGGCCCTGACTCCCGACTCCTCCCGCTTCTGGCCGGCGGACCAGTACCTGCCGGGTATATCTCCGCCCAGCTTTGACAAGCAGTTCGTGCGGGACTATCTGGAAACCCTGGACTGGGACAAGACGCCGCCGGGCCCGCACCTGCCGGAGGAAATCCTGCAGAAAACCGCGGAGAAATACCGGGAGGCGCAACGTCGCCTGCTGGGCGACTGAACAGGCCTCGGCCGCAGGTCGTCAGCCGCGGGCCCGCTCCTCCAACACCGCCACCGCGGGCAGGGTCTTGCCTTCCAGAAACTCCAGAAAGGCGCCGCCGCCGGTGGAGATATAAGAAACTCGGTCCCCGATACCGTACTTGGCCACGGCGGCCAGCGTGTCCCCGCCGCCGGCAATAGAGAACGCGGGGCTGTCGGCAATGGCCTGGGCCAGCACCCGGGTTCCCTGGCCGAACTGGTCGAATTCGAACACCCCCACCGGACCGTTCCAGACGATGGTGCCCGCCTGCTTCACCAGGGCCGCGTAGCGGGCGGCGGTTTCCGGGCCGATATCCAGAATGAGGTCGTCCCCGGCCACCTGCGCCACATCCTTGGTCTCCGCGGCCGCATCCTCGGCAAATGCCTTGGCCGTGACGACGTCGACGGGGACCGGGATCTCCCCGCGCCGGTCCCGTGCCTGCTTCATCAGGGCCTGGGCCTGGGGAACCAGGTCCGCCTCATGCAGCGACTGCCCCACCGGGTGACCAGCGGCCGCAATGAAAGTATTGGCGATACCGCCACCCACGATGAGCTGATCAACCGTCTCGACCAGCGACTCCAGCACGGTGAGTTTCGTGGACACCTTGGCGCCGCCCACAATGGCCACCATGGGCCGCTTTGGCTGTTCCAGGGCCTTGCCCAGGGCATCCAGTTCGGCGGCCAGCAGCGGACCCGCGCAGGCCACCGGGGCGAACCGCGCCACGCCGTGGGTGGATGCCTGGGCGCGGTGGGCGGTACCGAAGGCGTCCATCACATAGATGTCGCACAGGGCGGCCATGCGGCGGCTGAGCGCTTCATCATCCTTCTTCTCGCCGGTGTTGAAGCGCACGTTCTCGCACAGCACCACCTGCCCGGGATCCACGTCCACGCCGTCCAACCAGTCCCGCACCAGCTTCACCGGCTGCCCCAGCAGGCTTTGCAGGCGCTCGGCCACGGGCGCCAGCGAGGCTTCAGGATCGAACACGCCTTCCTTCGGTCGCCCGAGGTGACTCATCACAATGACGCGGGCGCCGGCGTCAAGGGCATGGCGTATGGTGGGAAGGCTGGCGCGGATACGGGTATCGTCAGCCACCTTTCCGTCCTTCAGGGGCACATTGAGATCCTGACGAATCAGTACGCGCTTGCCGCCCAGCTCCAGATCAGTCATGCGAAGTACGGACATGGGTGTGTTCCTTTCTCGTGCCTGGCAATTCGTGGATATTCGGAGGCTTCGTTCCGGCCGTGGGTGGACTGTCGACGAGAGGGACCTCGCCGACAAACCTACAGGGATGTATTCACGGCGTGTCCGGTCGAGAGGCACCGCCTCCCTCCGGAACGAAGCCCAAGCTTAATCAAGTCTAGTCGCGAACCGTCGGCTCCACGCCTCGGCCACGTCCAGCATCCGGCTGGCGAACGCCCATTCGTTATCGAACCAGGCCATCAGGTGCAGCAGACGATCACCGCTGATCTGCGTCTGCGTCCCGTCGATGACGGCCGAGTGCCCGTCATGGTTGAAGTCGCAGGACGCATGTGGGAGTTCCGTGTATGCCAGAATATCCTTCAGCGGACCCTTGGCGGCCCCGCGGAAAAGCGCGTTCACCGCGTCTGCCGTCGCACTTTGGTCCAGCAGCACACAGGTATCCAGCGCCGAGACGTTGGGCGTGGGCACCCGGAGATGGTGGGCCTGTACCCGGCCGGCCAGGTGCGGCATGAAACGTTCAATCCCGCGAGCCAGCCCGGTTGACACCGGCACGATGGAGTGCATCGCCGAACGGGTACGCCGCAGGTCCGTACGGTGGTATCCGTCCAGCACCGGCTGATCGTTCATCGCCGAGTGCACCGTCGTGATACTGGCGGCGGCCACGCCAAAGGCCTCGTCCAGCAGGCTCAGCACCGGCACAATGCAGTTCGTGGTACAGGAGGCGTTGGAGACGATACGGGCGTCAGCGCCGATCCGGTCATGATTCACCCCCATGACCGCGGTGAAATCCGCCTCGTGCTCACTGAACATGGGGTTGGATACCAGCAGCCGGGGCACGCCGACGGCAATGAAACGCTCGGCGGTGGCCCGATCACCGAAGCTGCCGGAACAGTCCAGCAGCAGATCCACCCCAGACCAGTCCGCCCCCTCGGGCTCAGTGGCGTGACTCACGCGGATCACATCGCCATCGACCCGCATGCCCTGCTTCACCCGCTCCACCGTTCCCGGAAAACGTCCGTGGTTGGAGTCGAAGCGGGTCAGGTGGACCATGCTCTCCAGATCCGAGGGCTCGTTGATGGCGACCACCTGCACACGCGAGCGTCGCCCCGACTCGTACAGGGCGCGCAGCACGCAACGGCCGATCCGGCCGTAGCCATTGATGGCCAGTTTCAACAAGCGGCTACTCCCCCAGCAGCCCGAGGGCAGTGTTGACCACGTTGTCCACGGTAAAGCCGAAGTATGCGAACAGGGCATCGGCCGGCGCCGATTCGCCGAAGCGGTCCATGCCGATCACGGCCCCGTCCAGCCCGACGAACCTGTACCAGTAATCCACGTGCCCCGCTTCCACCGCAAGCCGGCGCCGGAGGCCGGGTGGGATCACACTGTCCCGGTAAGCCTGATCCTGGGCCAGGAACACCTCGACACAGGGCAGGGACACCAGGCGGACGCGCACCCCCTGTTCCATGAGCCGCTCCCAGGCCCCGGCCGCAAGCGCCACCTCGGAACCGGTGGCCAGCAGCAGCAGTTCCGGCTCGCCGTCGCAATCACGCAGCACATAGCCACCGCGCCGTATCGCGTCGAGCTGCGCCGGGCTGCGTTCCTGACAGGGGAGCCCCTGGCGGGTCAGCACCAGGCAGGTGGGTCCGTCCCCGCGCTCAATGGCGCTGCGCCAGGCGGCCACGGTTTCCACCGAGTCGCAGGGGCGCCAGACATGCAGCCCCGGAATCAAGCGCAGGCTGGCCAGATGCTCCACCGGTTGATGGGTGGGACCGTCCTCGCCCAGGCCGATGGAATCATGGGTGTAGACCATGATACTGCGCAGTTTCATGAGCGCCGCCATGCGGACCGCATTGCGAGCATAGTCGGAGAACACCAGGAAGGTGCCACCGTAGGGCAGAAAGCCGCCGTGCAGCGCCAGGCCGTTCTGGATGGCCGTCATGGCGAACTCGCGCACACCGTAATACACGTAGTTGCCGTCACCGTCCTCGGCGGTGACCGCCGCGCAGCCGGACCACTTGGTGTTATTGGACCCGGTCAGATCGGCGGAACCGCCGATCAGCTCTGGCAGATAGGGACCGAAGCCCTCCAGGGCATTCTGGGAGGCCTTCCGGGTTGCCACCTTCTCGGCCTGATCCGCGACCCGCGCAAGAAGGTCGTCCGCATGCCCGGCGAGGTGCTTCGGCAGGGCACCGGCCATCCGCCGCTCGAATTCGGCAGCCAGTTCCGGATGCGCCTTGCGATAGGCGGCCAGGGTCTCGTTCCAGGAGGCTTCCGCCCTGGCGCCGGCCTCCCTCGCATCGTAGCCGTCATAGATGGCCGGCGGTATCTCGAACGGCGCATGCTCCCAGTTGAGGAATTCGCGGGTGGCCTGGATCTCGTCGTCACCCAGAGGCGCTCCATGGACGCCGTGGGTGCCGCAGGCATTGGGCGCACCGAAACCGATCACCGTCTTGCAGCAGATCAGGGTGGGGCGATCCGTGACGCGTCGGGCCTCTTCCGTGGCACGTTTCACCGCTTCGGCATCATGGCCATCCACGTCCTCGATCACGTGCCAGCCGTAAGCACGGAACCGGCGCGGGGTGTCATCCGTGAACCAGCCCTCCACCTTGCCGTCGATGGAGATGCCGTTGTCGTCATAGAACACAACCAGCTTGCCCAGCCCCAGGGTGCCCGCCAGCGAGCAGGCCTCGTGGGAAACGCCCTCCATCAGGCACCCGTCGCCGGCGAAACAATACGTGTAGTGGTCCACCAGCGGGTGGCCCGGCCGGTTGAACTGGGCCGCCAGCACCTTTTCCGCCAGCGCCATGCCCACCGCGTTTGCCAGCCCCTGCCCCAACGGCCCGGTGGTGGTTTCGACACCGGGGGTATAGCCGAATTCGGGATGTCCGGGGGTTTTGGAGTGCAACTGGCGGAAGTTGCGCAACTCGTCCAGGGGGAGATCGTAGCCGCTGAGGTGCAGCAGGCTGTAGATCAGCATCGAACCGTGTCCGTTGGAGAGCACGAAACGGTCCCGGTTCACCCAATGCGGGTTGGCGGGATTGTGCCGGAGAAAATCGTTCCACAGCACCTCGGCGATATCGGCCATGCCCATGGGGGCACCCGGGTGACCGGATTTCGCCCGCTGGACAGCGTCCATGCTCAGGGCTCGAATAGCGTTGGCGAGTTCGCGGCGCGACGGCATTGATGCGGATCTCCCGGTTGCGACGGCTTCAGGCGTGGCGGGCGGTGGGCAGGGTGCAGGTCGTCACCCGGCGGCGGGACCGTTGCCCGGCGCATTTCGCCCATAGTGTAAGGGCCGCAATTTTCAAGGAATTCGCCTTCCGGAGCAAGCCGCGCCTTCGGAACCCTCGCTTTCCTGCGGAAACGCGCACTGCCTGTCGTCAAGCGGTTTGTTGCACGGTACACTTGCAGGTTCGCGCACCCGGGAGCACCCCGGACCCCCGCTGGAACAACGCCCCGGCCCGGCCGGCGACTGTGAGGAGGATGAGGGTGAAGAGTTTCCTGTTTACGTCGGAATCCGTCTCCGAAGGCCATCCGGACAAGATGGCCGACCAGATCTCGGATGCCATCCTGGACGCCATTATTGAACAGGATCCACGGGCCCGCGTGGCCTGTGAGACGCTGACCAAGACCGGCCTGATCATACTCGCCGGTGAGCTGAAGACATCAGCGAACGTCGACTACGAGGACATCACCCGGGCGGTGGTACGGCGCATCGGCTATACCGACTCGGACATGGGGTTCGACGCGGAGACCTGCGCATTCATCAATGCACTGGGCAAGCAGTCCATGGATATCAACCAGGGAGTGGACCGGGAGACGCCCGAGGCGCAGGGCGCCGGCGACCAGGGCATCATGTTCGGCTACGCCTGCGATGAGACCGATGTGCTGATGCCCGCGGCGATCACCTACGCCCACCGCCTGGTACGGCGCCAGGCCGAAGTCCGTCGCTCCGGCGAACTGCCCTGGCTGCGGCCCGACGCCAAGAGCCAGGTGACGCTGCGCTATGACAACGGCCGCCCGGCCGCCGTGGACGCGGTGGTCCTGTCCACCCAGCACGCGCCGGAAATCACCCAGAGCGAGCTGAAGGAGGCGGTGATCGAACAGATCATCAGGCCGGTGCTGCCCAAAGACTGGATAACCGCCGACACCCGTTATCTGATCAACCCGACGGGCCGATTCGTGGTGGGCGGCCCCATGGGCGACTGCGGGCTTACCGGGCGCAAGATCATCGTCGATACCTACGGGGGCATGGCCCGCCATGGCGGCGGTGCGTTCTCCGGCAAGGACCCGTCCAAGGTGGACCGTTCCGCCGCCTACGCCTGCCGCTATGTGGCCAAGAATATCGTTGCCGCCGGCCTGGCGGAGCGGTGCGAGGTCCAGGTCTCCTATGCCATCGGCGTGGCGGAGCCCACCTCCATCATGGTGGAGACCTTCGGCACGTCCAGGATCGAGGAATCCCGCCTGAGTGACCTGGTCCGGGAATTCTTCGACCTGCGCCCGTACGGAATTCTGAAGATGCTGGATCTGGTGCGCCCCATCTACCAGGGGACGGCCACATACGGCCATTTCGGCCGCGAAGAGCCACAGTACACCTGGGAGCAAACCGACAAGGCCGCGGCACTGCGGGAGGCGGCGGGCCTGTAATCTGCCGGGCGGCAGGGGAGCCGGAACCGCTGCCGCCCCGCTCACCTGGAACGGTGAACCGAATTTTCCGGCCGGTGTGCGAGGAGCGTTGCAACAGGGCACGTCCCTGCCAGGCTCGGACACTGGACCCTTTCCTTAACCAACGGCGCTCAGCGAAACGGAGTCTGCATCATGAATGCTGTCGTGGAATCCAAGACCAACGACTACATCGTGCGCGACATCGGCCTCGCTGACTGGGGCCGCAAGGAAATCGCCATCGCCGAGACCGAAATGCCCGGTCTGATGGCCGTGCGCGAGGAGTACCGGGACCAGCAGCCGCTGAAGGGCGCACGGATCGCCGGATCCCTGCACATGACCATCCAGACCGCGGTGCTGATCGAGGCCCTGGTGGAACTGGGTGCCGAAGTGCGCTGGGCTTCCTGCAACATCTACTCCACCCAGGACCACGCGGCGGCGGCCATTGCGGCCACCGGCGTACCGGTGTTCGCCTACAAGGGCGAAACCCTGGACGACTACTGGGAGTACTGCCACCGCATTTTCGACTTCGGTGACGGCCAGACCGCCAACATGATCCTGGATGACGGCGGCGACGCCACGCTGCTGCTCATGCTCGGCGCCCAGGCGGAGCAGGACCCCTCGGTGCTGGACAAGCCGGGCAGCGAGGAGGAGGAGGCGCTGTTCGCCAGCATCCGCAAGCGCCTGGAAAGCCGGCACGGCTGGTACGGCAAGGCGCTGGCCGCCATCGGAGGCGTGACGGAGGAGACCACCACCGGCGTCAACCGCCTGCTGCGTATGGAGAAGGAAGGCCGACTGCCCTTCCCCGCCATCAACGTCAACGACTCGGTGACCAAATCCAAGTTCGACAATCTGTACGGCTGCCGCGAGTCCCTGCTGGACGGCATCAAGCGGGCGACCGATGTGATGATCGCCGGCAAGATCGCCGTTGTCTGCGGATACGGTGATGTGGGCAAGGGCTGCGCCCAGAGCCTGCGCGGACAGGGTGCGACCGTGTGGATTACCGAGATCGACCCCATCTGCGCCCTCCAGGCGGCCATGGAAGGCTATCGTGTAGTCACCATGGAAGACGCCGCCGATAAGGCGGACATTTTCGTCACCGCCACGGGCAACTTCCATGTCATCACCCATGACCACCTGCTGCGGATGAAGCATAACGCCATCGTCTGCAACATCGGCCATTTCGACAACGAGATTGACGTGGCCAGCCTCAAGCAGTACCCGTGGGATAACATCAAGCCCCAGGTCGATCACATCACCCTCCCCAGCGGCAACAAGCTGATCCTGCTGGCGGAAGGCCGTCTGGTAAACCTGGGCTGCGCCACAGGGCATCCGAGCTTCGTGATGTCCAACTCGTTCACCAACCAAGTACTGGCCCAGATCGAGTTGTTCAACCATCGCGATCGCTACGACAACGGCGTCTTCGTGCTGCCCAAGCATCTGGACGAAAAAGTCGCCCGGCTGCACCTGCAGAAACTCGGCGCCCGACTCACCGAACTGCGTCCCGAGCAGGCGGAGTATATCGGCGTGCCGGCGGAAGGCCCGTTCAAGCCCGACACGTACCGTTACTGAAACCGGGCCGGCCCTCCGTTCAAACCACCCCCGGCCCCACGGCCGGGGGTGCCGTCGTGAGAAAACCCATGGAATCCCAAGCCAAGTACCAGCCGGAATACAGCTTCGAGTTCTTCCCGCCGAAAACCCCGGAGGGCGTCCAACGGCTACGCGCCACCCGGGAACGCCTGGCCCTGCTTGAGCCCCGCTTCTTCTCGGTGACCTTTGGCGCCGGTGGCTCCACCCGGGACCGCACCTTCGAGACAGTGATCGAAATTCAGCAACAGTCCGGCATACCGGCGGCGCCTCACCTGTCCTGCATCGGCTCCACTCCGGAAAGCATTGCGGAAATCCTTCAACAGTACCGGGATCATGGCATCCGCCACGTGGTCGCGCTGCGCGGCGACATGCCGTCAGGCATGAGCGGACCCGGCCATTTCCGCTATGCCAATGAGCTTGTGGAGTTCATCCGCCGGGAACACGGCGAGCACTTCCGGATAGAAGTGGCCTGCTACCCGGAGGTGCACCCACAGGCGGAGGACGCGGATGCGGATCTGATGAACTTCAAACGCAAGGTGGAGGCCGGGGCCGATTGCGCTATCACGCAGTACTTCTTCAATCCGGACGCCTATTTCCGCTTCGTTGAGCGCTGCGAGCTGGAAGGAATCCACCTGCCCATCGTACCCGGCATCATGCCCATCACCAATTTCAAACAACTGGCACGTTTCTCCGATGCCTGCGGCGCGGAGATACCCCGCTGGCTGCGCAAGCGTCTGGCCGCCTTCGGCGACGATCGGGAATCCCTCCAGGCCTTCGGCATCGACGTGGTGACCGAGCTCTGTTTCGATCTGCTGGAGGGCGGGGCACCCGGCCTGCATTTCTATACGCTCAACCAGGCCGGGCCCAGCGAAGCCATCTGGCACAATCTCGGACTGTCCGGAAACCACCAGCGGGGCGGGTAACCCCCCGCCCGCACCACAGGTACGGCCCGAACGGGCACCGACAATGGTTGACGCAGATCCCCCCAGAGCAACTGAATCCCGGCCATAGCGGCAATGCCCGCCGTTTCCGTTCGCAGCACCCGTGGCCCCAGGCGCAGTGGGTGACAACCCTGATCCCGCGCCCAGCGCAGCTCCGCCTGGCTGAACCCGCCCTCCGGGCCCACAAGCAGCGCCAGACTGGCGTCCGGGGGGACACTGAAGTGGTTCAGCGTGTAGCCGTCTGCGGGATCCAGCAGCAGGGCCAGGCGCTGCTGACCCAGCAGGGATCCGATGGCGGTGAGCGGCGCGGGATCCAGCAGATCCGGCAGATGATTGCGGCCGCACTGTTCACAGGCGCTGGAGATCACGCCAAGCCAGTGCTGCAGTTTCCTTCGCAGCCGTTCACCCTGCAGCCGCACCACGGTGCGTTCCGCGAACACGGGCTGGATACGACTGACCCCGAGCTCCACCGCCTTCTGGATGGTCCAGTCCATGCGATCCCCTTTGCTGATCGCCTGGACCAGGGTCAACCGCAAGGGCGATTCACGCTCCGCGGCCCGGTGCTCCAGGACGCGCACACGCATCGCCCTCCGGTCCACGGCAAGCAGTTCGGCCGTGAACTCGCCACCACACCCGTCGAACAGGACCAGGGGATCACCGGCACGCAGACGGAGCACGCGCAGGTGGTTTGCCGCATCGCCACTCAGGGCAAGTTCGCCCGGCCCGGCAATGGGCTCCGGAACATAGACCCGGGGACACTTCATATCTAGCCGAACAGCGCGCGGTAAACCTGGTCTTCCATGTACTCAACATCCGGGATGAATGCAGGCTCACCATGGACCAGGACCGGCATGCGGACAGCGGGCGCGTCATCCATGGATTCATCCAGCGCCTCCACCACATCGTCCTCCACGCTGAGCAACCGCGGAATCCCTTGGGACACCAAGGCGAAATAGGGCAATCCGGGCCGGTTATTCACGCCTTTCATGACAATGATCCGGGCGCGGGTGGCAGGCGTCACGGGCGGACCACCGTTCATGCCCTCGAACGACACGCAGGGCAAGCGCTGCCCGCGCCAGTTGAATTTCCCCAGGAACCATTGGGGATACTGACCCGGGACCGCCTCCGGGGCGGCGTAGGAAACCACCTCGGCCACCAGGGCCCCGGGCATCAGCAGATAACCGTCCTGCATCGGGACGAGCAGGCTGCGGATGGCGGTTTGCTCGGCTGCCATGCGTTCGAACTCCTTCCGTCACTGCGCAGCCCGGGTGGTTTCCCGGGCCTGGAGGTACTCGACCAGGGCCTTCGCCAACGCCTCGGGCGGGCCGCGCCGGCTCACCACACCGGTGGCGGCGGCGCAGTCCGGCATGCTGCTGATGGTGCAGCTATCGCTGTCCTGGGCCCACACCTGGCCTCCGGCGTCCGCCACGGCCCGGGCTCCCCGCACACCGTCATCGCCCATGCCGCTGAACACGATGACACCGGCCCGCGGGCCATAGAATGCGGCCACCTCTTCCAGCAGGCAGTCGATGGACGGCCGATGGGGGCGCCGCACCGTATCCGGCTCCAGCCGGAATGTCTCCGATGGCTCGAAACGGATACGGGACTCCACGGGTGCCACATGAATGATTCCCGGTTCCGGACGCTGGCCATCTGCTGCCGGACGGACACGAAAGCGGGTGGAACGGGTCAACTGCGAGGCCAGAAGATCCACGAATCCCTCGCCGATGTGCTGGGCGAGCAGAAAGCAGACCGGCGGCACCTCCGGCATCGCGTCCAGAAACCGCTTAACCGCCTCGGGTCCACCGAAGGATGCACCGAGCACCCAGACCATCGGCCCTGTCGGGGGCACCTGCGGGGTGACGGTGGCCGCAGGCCGGATGGTTCGCGGCACAGCGATGGACCGCAGCTTTCGCGCCAGGCGGCGGACCCATGCCCGGGGCTGCTCTGCCAGGCCCGCCTCGTTGAACAGCACCGGAACGCCGGCCTGGTCGATGAGTTCATCCAGCACATCCAGCATACCATCGGGCGCCCGGTGAAGATCCACCAGCAGTGCCTGGCCCCGGTCCGGGGTGCGTCCGGACCGCACATCCTCCAACCCCAGTCTGCAGGTGGCGAGACCGCAGCCCTCCAGGGCCGCTGCCAGCGCCTCTCCCTGCCCTCCGGGTGACAGTATGGCAACCGTCACGGTCCCCACGGCATCCGACGAGGGACTGTTACCCCCTGTGTCCATTGCGCTCGTCCAGCAGTTCCCGCAGATTATCCAGGAGATCCTGCTCCTGGTAAGGTTTGCCGATATAACGGTTGACCCCGATATCCATCGCCCGTTGACGGTGCTTTTCGCCGGTGCGTGACGTGATCATGATAATCGGAACGTTCCGCAGCCGGTCGTCGTTGCGCATGTGCGTGGCCAGTTCATAACCGTCCATGCGCGGCATCTCGATGTCCAGCAGCATGGCATCCGGCACCTGTTCCTGCAGCCGGGCCACTGCATCCACCCCATCCTTGGCGGTGACCACCTGCATGTGGTTCCGTTCCAGCAGCCTGGTGGCCACCTTACGCATGGTGATGGAGTCGTCCACAACCATGACCAGGGGCTCCCGGTTTTCCTCCGCCCGGTCGTCCACGGCCGCCGTCGGCTCCTCCACCGTGGTCTCCACCCGGGCCAGCGCACTGATATCCAGTATGAGAACCACACGCCCATCAGCAAGAATCGTGGCGCCGAAGACACCGGGCACGCTGCTGATCTGCGGCCCCACCGACTTGACGACGATCTCCCGATTACCGATCAGCTCATCCACCTGCACAGCCAGGCGTTGGTCACCGGTCTGCACGAGCACCACGGGAACCCGCCGCCCCAGCCCGGCCAGATTGGTCTCTCCGGAACCGAGCAACCGGGCCAGGCTCGTGACCCGGTACTCCTCGCCCGCATAGTGGTACCGGGCGCGCATCCCCTGATCGAAATAGGTCTCCAGCTGGTCGCGGGTCAAACGCACCACACCGTCGATACTGGAAAGCGGAATGGCATAGGTCTGCTCTCCGGCGGAACAGAGCAGGGCCTGGTTCATGGCCAGGGTGAACGGCAGGCGTATCGTGAACCGGGTGCCTCCGCCGGGCACGGAATCGATCTCCAGCGTGCCGCCGAGCTGCTTGATCTCCGCGTTGACCACATCCAGACCGACGCCACGACCGGAGATCTGGGTCACGGACTCGGCAGTGCTGAACCCCTGTTCCAGAACGAACTGCATGATCTCACGGTCGCTGAGCTGGGCATCCTCACGCATCATGCCCTGGTTGACGGCCTTGCGACGAATGGCCTCCAGGTCCATGCCGGCCCCGTCATCGCTGACCCGGATCACCACATCGGCGCCTTCACGATCCAGCGCGATGACGATCTGTCCGGTCTCGCTCTTGTCCGCCGCCCGCCGTGCCTCCGGCGCCTCGATCCCATGGTCCACCGCATTGCGCAGCATATGCTCCAGCGGTGCGGTGACCCGCTCGAGCACGGTACGATCCATTTCCCCTTGGGCGCCCTGCAGCTTGATCTGGGCCTGCTTGCCCAGCTCCTGGGCGGTCTGCCGCACGATACGGCGCAGGCGCGGCGCCAGGTTCGCAAAGGGCACCATGCGGGTCCGCATCAGGCCGTCCTGGAGCTCCGTATTCACCCGCGACTGCTGAAGCAGGAGCGTTTCCGATTCCCGGGTCAGGTTCTCCAGCGTGGACTGGATGCTGTTCAGGTCGTTCATGGACTCGAACAACGCCCGGGAGAGCTCCTGCAGACGGGAAAACCGGTCGAGTTCCAGCGGATCGAAATCCCCGTCCAGGGAAGCACTCTCGTGCTCCCGCTCGTACCGGTAGAGGATCTGGGCCTCGGTCTCGATCTCCATCGTCCGCAACTGCGTTCGCAGCCGGGAGACGGTCTGCTCAAGCTCGGTGAGGTTGAACCCCATGGAGCCCACCTGCTGGTCCAGACGTGCCCGATAGATGCTCACCTCGCCGGCATAGTTGACCAGGTTGTCCAACAGCTCCGCCCGCACCCGGACCACGCCACCGGTCTGAGCAGTCGTGCCATCCGCTGCAGCCGGCACCGGAGCCGCAGGGCCATCTGCAGCCGTGGAACGCCCCTCCCGTGGGCGCGAAACCGGGGACCCATCGGCGTCATCCCCGTCCGCGGTGCGGTTCTGCTCCGCAGCCCGGATCTGCTGAAGCAGATCCGCCGGAGCCACCATGGCAACCCCGGACGCCGCATGCTCACGCATCTGATGCAGGCGGTCGTGGCACTGCTCCAGGAGATCGAACAGCCGGGCGCCGGGGTGGATCTGCCTTTCCTCCACACCGTTCAGCAGGGTCTCCACCGTATGCGCAAGATCAGCCATCGGTGAGAACCCCGCCATGCGGGCGCCACCTTTCAGCGTGTGCAGCGCCCGTTGGATCTCCCGGAGCAGCCGCTGATCCTCCGGATCCTCCATCCACGCCTGTTGTGCCTGCTCGATGCTGTGCAGGATCTCGCTGGACTCCTCGAGGAAAACCTCCACCAGCTCCGCATCCCGCCCAGCGTCATCAGCAGCGGTACGCGGTGGCACGGAGACATCCGCCTGCCCGCGCAGCGCCGCTATCGCATCGACAAGATCATCCGCCGTGTGCGGCGGCCTGCCGGCCCTGGCCTCGTCCACCATCGCAGCCACGCGGGCCAGACTGTTCTGCAAGACACCGAAAAACGCATCGTCCGCAGGGACCCGGTGCTCCTCCACGTCGACAGCAAGCCCTTCCAGGGCATGGCACAAACCGCCAATGGCGTCGAAACGGGCCAGGCGGGCACCGCCCTTGAGTGTGTGCAGGGAACGCTGCAATTCGGCAATCGCGCCTTCCTGCGTGGTGTCGTCCTCCCAGCGGGCCAATGTGCCATCCAGGAACCGGAGGATATCCTCCGCCTCCTCCAGAAACAGCTCCACCAGGTCCTGGTCCACCTCCGGCTCTGCCGGCACAGCCTCACCGGAACGGGGCAGGTCTTCTTCCGGGACGGGAGACCGATTCCGGCACTGCTCGATCCTCTCCAGCAGGTCTGCCGTTTCCGGTGGCGGCTGCTGGACGTCGCCCAGGGCATCCACCAGTGCCTCGATACGCTCCGCACCGGCGGTCAGAACCCGGATGTCTTCATCATCCAGACGGCGCCCGCCATCCAGGCGCTCGTCCGCCAGCAGCTCCAGATGCCGGCTCAGCACGGCAATACTGTCCACATCGGCCATCCGGGCACTGCCGGCCAGCGTATGAAGCGCACGGGTCAACGTGGCATCCACGCCCCTGGCGTCTTCGTCGTTGCGGGCCCGGGCCAGGAAATGACGAACCACAGCCAAATGGTCCGCTGTCTCGTTGCGGAATATCTCGTACAGGGTTGGATCCAGCACCGGAACCGGGGCGCTCGCCTCCGGTGAGGCGGCCGCTGCCTGCTCCGCGGTCCTTGGCACCGGCGCCTCGAGCCCGGAAAACGCCGGCTGCGGCCCGGTATCGGCCTCGGACGTCACGGCCTCCCAGCCGGGCACCCCTTGCTCGATATCCCGCTCGGCGTCCTGCTCGGCGTCCTGCTCGGCGTCCTGCTCGACTTCCCAGTCCGACGTCGGCTCCGGCGCCGGGTCATCGGCCCCGGCATCGGTTACTTCCGGATGTCGCGCCATGTCCTCGGCATCCACTTCCGGACCAGCCACCGAAGGCGACGCGTCCGGAAGCACATCCGCCTGGGCGGGTAGCACATCCTGCTCTCGCCATTCCGGATCCGGGGTCATCGCCGCGGCTTCGTCCGTCACCTCGCCGGAGCCCCCGGGCAGCGCTTCACCGGAGACCGTTTCCGCCGATTCCGAGGCCCAGTGGACGTCCTGCTCCGGCTCGGTGGTCTGCTGGACCGGCTGCTCCTCCTGCTCCTCCTGCTCCTCCTGCTTCTCCTGCTTCTCCTGCTTCTCCTGCTTCTCCTGCTCCAACGCCACCGACTCACCGGCGGCCTCCCGGGCGGCATCCTGCTCCGCGTGGTGCAGGGGATCGGCCAGGCGGTCGGCCTCCAGCAGCAACTCCCGGGCATCAACCGCCGGCTCCACTCCGTCCTGCAGTTGTCGTACCAGTTGAGGAATGGCGGCAATACTGCGCTCCATGAGCGCGTGGATCGCCGGAGTCGGCTGTAGCTGGCCATCGATGATGCGGTTCAACAGGCGCTCGTTGCCCCAGGCCAGTTCGCCCAACAGCAGCGCGCCCGCCAGACGACCACTTCCCTTCAAGGTGTGGAACATGCGCCGCGTGGTGGCCAGAGCGTCACCGTGATCGGGGTCCGCTTTCCAGCGGGGATACTCCTCCCGTAGGGTGCCCATGAGCTCTTCGACTTCCTCGAGAAAGATCTCGAGTATCTCGTCGTCCAACTCGTCGGAGGCCACAGCCACATCCAGATTGACACCACCGGGCGCCCCCGCACGGGGTTTCGGTTCCGGGGGCTGATCGCCGGTCCGGTCTCCGGAGCCCCCAACTCCAGAGGCTGGCGCGGCTGCCACCGATGGTCCTACCGGTACCCCGTCGGCCTCAGCCCCGGGCTGCCCCTGGGCCCGGTAATCATCTCCCGGGGCATCGGGGTCGGCCGTTTCCGGGGGCGCTTCCGCCACGGCTGGCTGCTGCCCCCCCAATGTCTGCAGTTCGGCAATACTGCGCTCCGCCACATCCAGAATCTCGTCGCGGCCGCTACGCCGCTCCAGCACCGCCTCCAGGTAGTACTCCAGGCTGGTGATGGCGTCCGCCAGCGGATCCAGCACATCGGCGTCCGGCATCGACCGGGGCTGCAGCACGTACTCCTCGATGAAATCACCCACCGCCCGGAACTGGCCGGCAGCCCGGTCCAGGTCCAGCATGTTGAGTGCGCCCTGAAGGCGGCGGGTCAGTACCGGTAGATCCTGCAGGGCGGCGTGGTCGCTGCGGTCGATGAACTGGATGATGGCTTCCTTGACCGCGCCGATATCAGCCACCGCTTCCTGCACGGCATTCTGGTAAACCGAGCGGTACTCCAGGTCAAAGACGTCCTGGTCCTCCGGACAGGCGGGGCCGGCAGCGTCGCCATCCTCCGGTTGATCGCCGGGTTCGCCGCGCAGCAGGCCATCCAGCGATGCCTCGATGTAAAGCAGTGACCGGGCCAGGTCCATGTACTGCTGTTCGGTACCCTGGACCCCTTCCGCCAGACGCTCCAGGATTCGCGCCTGCTCCCTGGCCACACTCCGGGGCCCGCTCAGGCCGAGCATGCCCAGGGTGTCGGCCACACGCACCAGATCCGCTGCCGCCGCCTCCAACCGGCCAGGCTCTTTCCCTGCCCCCCGGACATGGAGGTCCAGCGCGTCCTTGATACCACCGATATCCTCCCGGATGGCCGCGGACACGCTGGCCAGGATTTCCGACCCCGGCCCGAAGGTCGCGGGCCGCCGGTCGGCGTCCTCCTCTGCCGGCTGAAGCCCGAACCGGCGCTGAATGGCCGCAGGACGTCCGGCAGCGTCCTCAATCCGACTCACGTGGTAGAGCAGATCCTTCAGCAGATCGTTCGGCGGATCCTTGCGTAACGCATCGTCCCCTTCCTCGATCACCCGGCGGATCTGCCGATCCACCTGTCCCAACAGTCCTTTGACGCCGCCGTCCGGGCGCAGGGAGCCGACCCGCAGTCCGTCCACCACGCCGGCAGCGACCCACCACAGATCTGCCTGGCTGCCTTGTTGCGCGGCACCGTCCAAGGCCTCCAGCACCTGGACCATGGTTTCCAGGCAGCGGTCAGGCTGCTGCCCCCGGATCACGCCCAGCAAGGCCCGCTGGTACCGATGCCGGTGGGCACGGGCCACATCCGAAAGCGGGGGAGCGGCGGCATCCCGGGCCCGTTCCTCGCGCTCCACCACGCTCAGGTCCGGCGTGAACAGCGCACCGGGCGACAGCGGCTCTGCCCCCCGGGCCGCCCGGAGGTCATTCAGCAGAGGCAACAGCTCCCGGCTGCCGTCCCGCTCCCCGGCATGAATGCGTTCCAGGAGTTCGGACAGGCGGAGGATTGCCGTCATCAGCGCTTCCTCGGCGTCACCCGCCTGCTCCAGCTCACCACCCATGAGCGCTTCAACCAAACGTTCCATCTCCTCGGCCAGCGAGGACGCACCGTACAACTCCAGCATCTGAAGCGTGCCGTAGACCTGATGGAGATAACTGGCGCAGAAGCGCAGACGGGTACGATCGCTCCGGTCCTGGCTGTAATCGTCCAGCGACTGGGCAGCCTGGCGCAGGGTTTCGTCAAGCTCCTTTCTGACCCAGCCCAGGGTGGCGCGATCGAAATCCGTTCTAATCATGGCGAGCAACCATCACCTAGTTATCCCGACGCCGGTAGGCGAGCACATCCCAGCGGTTGTGCAGGCGCTGCATCTCGGAATGCCGCCAGTGGACCAACTCCCCGGCACCAAGCACCAGCAGGCCACCCGGGCGCAGGTGGTGCACCAGTCCATTGACAATATCCAGACGACGGGCGCGGCTGAAATAGATCAACAGGTTCTGGCAGTAGATGACGTCCGCCTGCTGGGATGCCAGACGGCCCACCTCGATCATGTTCAGGTGCGCAAAACAGGCATGCCGACGCAGGAAAGGGAGGACCTGAAACCGGCCCTGGTCAAGCTCCTGGAAATAGCGCTCCAGGTGATCCGCCGACAGCTCGCCGCAGCGACGCTGGCTGTAGATTCCGGCCCGGGCGGCCGCCAGGGAAGCGAAACTGATATCAGTCCCGGTGATGCCCCAGGGCCGCGGGTCGCCGCTCGCGTCCAGATACCGGTCCACGAGCATAGCCAGGGTATACACTTCCTCGCCGGTGGCGCAGCCGGCGCTCCAGAGATGAAGCGCGTCCTGCTGGCGCCGGGCAGCCAGCAGTTCCGGAATGGCCTGCTCACGCAGAAAATCCAGGGCCCGCCGATCCCGGAAGAAGTGCGTCTCATGCACGGTCAACCGGTCCACCAGCGCGGCCCACTCCAGGTTTCCACTAACACCCGAATTCAGGTGCCGGTAGTAGTCCTCATGGTTGGTGAAACCGGCTTCCCGCATGCGCAGCCCGACGCCCGTCACCAGGAACGAGCGCCGCTCCGGAGGCATGAACATGCCCGTGCGGTCTTCCAGCAAGGCGGCCCAGCGGCCGAATTCCTGCTCGTCCATATCGGGCAGTGAATCAGCCGGCTGCCAGTTCTGCCGGAAAGGGATGGCCGCTGTCATGGTCAAGTTCGGTACCTACCTCAGTCCGGCAGCGTGAAGCCCGCCACGGAATTCCGCAGATCATTGGCCAGATCCGCCAGGTTCCCGATGGAGGTGGCGGTTTCGTTGGTGCCGGCGGACGTCTGCGAGGTGATCTCCTGGATCACATTCATGGTGTCGGAGATATTGCCGGCCGCCTTCGCCTGCTGTCTGGCCGCCTCGGAGATGTTCTGGATCAGTCCGGCCAGATGCTGGGAGGTGGTCTCGATCTCGCGCAGCGCCTCGCCGGCATCCTCCGCCAACCGCGCCCCGCTGACCACACCGGCTGTGGACTGTTCCATGGAGATGACCGCCTCATTGGTATCCGTCTGGATGGTCTTCACCAGAGCCTCGATCTGCTTGGTGGCATTACCGGAACGCTCGGCCAGCCGCTGCACTTCGTCGGCAACCACGGCAAAACCACGTCCGGCCTCGCCGGCCATGGCTGCCTGGATGGACGCGTTCAGCGCCAGGATGTTGGTCTGGTCGGCAATGTCGTTGATCAGTTCCACGATGTTGCCGATCTCCTGGGAGGACTCCCCGAGACGCTTGATCCGCTTGGAGGTTTCCTGAATCTGTTCGCGGATGGCATCCATGCCCTCGATGGTGCGACGCACCGTGTCGGCGCCCTTGTGCGCGAGATCCACTGAACGGCGCGCCACGTCGGCGGATTCCTCCGAGTTCCGGGACACCTCGTCGATGGACACCGCCATCTCGTTGATGGCGGCCGACGCGGCGGTTATCTGGTGCGCCTGGTGGTCCGAGGCTTCCGCCAGGTGCATGGCGGTGGCCTGGGTCTGCTGCGCCGCGGAGGAGACCTGCACCGAGGTCTCGTTGATGGTGGTCACCAGGCTGCGCAGGGCTTCGATGGCGTCGTTGAAGGCATCACCGATGGCCCCGGTGAACTCCTCACCCACAGAGGCCTGCACAGTCAGATCCCCTTCGGAGAGCCCCTGGATTTCGTCCAACAGGTCCAGGATGGCCTGCTGGTTCTTCTTGGCGGCTTCGTCGGCCTTCTGCTTCTCGGCCTTCTGCGCCGCCAGTTCCCGCCCGGCGATGATACGGTCCAGCACGATACGCAGCACCAGCAGAACCGCAAACAATCCGCCCAGCACGAACCCGAACCACCATTTGATGGGCCGTTCCGCCGGCAGACCGCGCAGCACGGATAACAGGGCCTGGGTGTCCGCCTCCAGGTTCCCGGACAGCATGGAGATCCACACGGCTGCATCGTGCACCTGGTATATCTCAACGGATGCATCGATGACCGGGACCACTTCGGCCCGCACCGTCTCCGCCGTCCGCTGGGCCTGGGTCAACGCGGCCTGGGCTTCCGTGTCGGTGACCGCCGGAACGTTGAGGGGACCGATGCCCAGCAGCGAGTCGATGGAGTCGCTCAGCTTCTCCAGGTTCTCCCGCAGGTTCCTGTTAACCGTCGTCCGCCCCAGAATCCCGCGGGACATGGCGTCCATATCCCGTCCGATCCCCTGAATGGCCAGCAGCCCCTGGCTCACCAGAAGAAGCTGCCGGGGGTCCGCACCGATTGCCGCAAGGCGCGTGGCAGCGGCTTCCATCTCCCGCTCCAGCTGCGGCACCTCGAACCGGATGAGCTGTTCCGTAAGGCGGGTCACCCCGACTATCTCGTCCTGGCGTTGCAGGAGCACGTCAACGTAGTGACGGGACACATCCCAAAGCCCGCTGGCACGCTGCAGGTTGGCCGCCGTGCTGTCACTGTACTCGGCGGCCGGCGGCAACCCGGTCTCGGGATTCCCTTCCTGGAGTATGGAGATATTGTTCTCCAGTTCACGGCGCGCGCTGGCCAGCCGCCCGAAAGCATTACTGTCACCGGCGGCCGCCTCCAGCGTGTTCCTGGCCACGGACTGTGTTGCCACACGCACGGCTTCGGTGCGCGCGATGTACTCTTCGTCGAAGTTCCCGTAGTACACCACGTAGGCGAAGCTGCCTACCGTGAGCAGAACGGCCAGCAACGCCAGGCCGCCGACCACGTTGGTGGCCAGACGCAGGCGGTCGAGCTGCCCCTTGAAATCCGCACCCTTCATGGTTGTCGTTCCTCCAGAGAATGTCCGCCCCGCCGCGGGAGCGTTCGGTCCTGACCCACCCGGCCATCCCGGGTGTTCATCCGGCCACCTTCAGAAATTGCGGGTGATGGGCCAGCGCCTCCATGCTGAACAGCAGCCAGGTCGTCCCCCGCTCGTCGCGGAAGCTGTCCGTGACATAGGGCTCCAGGGTGGAAGGCAGATCAGCGGGAACCCCGCTCTGCTGATCATCCTGGAAATGCCGCATGCCGAAGACCTCATCGACGAGCAGACCGGCAAACACCCCGTCAATATCGATAACCAGCACACGACTGCTGCGGGTGACGCCGGCGGGCAGATCCCCCAGGTAGGCACTGAGGTCCATCACCGGCAGCAGGTTGCCGCGCACGTTGGCGAGGCCGCGCACCCACGAGCGCGTGCGCGGCACCGGTGAAAGTTCAGGGTACTTGAGCATCTCGGCCACCTGGCGCATGGGTGCGACGAAATGCCGGGTGCCAAGCCGGAAGGCAACGCCCTCCCACAGGGCCCGATGCTCCTCCTGCGCAGGCAACTCGGCGGCATGGGCACGGCCCAGTCGCTCCAGCTCCAGGAGTATGCGAAACGGAGAATGCTGTTCTAGCCTCGCATCCATCGGCCCTCCTGGATCCTCAGCCGCCCAGCGCGTCCTTGACCTTGGCGATCAATTCGGGCTCGGTCACCGGCTTGGTGATGTAGTCCCGCGCCCCCTGCCGCATCCCCCAGATGCGGTCGGTATCCTGATCCTTGGTGCTGATGATCACGATGGGGATGCTGGCGGTCGCCGGGTCCTTGCTCAGTTTGCGGGTTGCCTGGAAGCCGTTGACCCCCGGCATGACGATGTCCATGAGAATCAGATCCGGCGTCAGGGAATGCGCCAGCTTGATCCCGTCCTCGCCGGTTTCGGCCACGGTCACGTCGTAGCCGTGCTTTTCCAGCATCCCCCGAAGCACATGGGTTTCCGTTGGGGAATCGTCAACGATGAGTACCCGAGCCATTCCAAATTCCTCTAGATCGATGAAGCGTTCGAGATAGTGAGACTGCAGGCAGGCGTCGCATGGGTCTCCTGCCATACGCCCGGCCGGCGCAGAGATCCCATCTTGCTACCACCGGCTCCGGGAAACCGTGTAATGCGTCACGCTGCCTGGTTCAGATGCCGTTTGATGGCGCCCAGCAGCTCTTCCCGCGTGAACGGTTTGGTGAGGTACTGCTCGGAACCCACGATCCGCCCCCGCGCCCGGTCGAACAGCCCGTCCTTGCTGGAGAGCATGATCACCGGCGTTTTTTTGAACATCTGGTTATGTTTGATCAGAGCGCAGGTCTGGTAGCCGTCGAGCCGCGGCATCATGATATCGATGAAAATGATTTCCGGCTTGAGATCGGCGATTTTCGACAAGGCCTCGAAGCCGTCGGTCGCAGTGATGACGTCGCAGCCTTCTTTTCTGAGCAGCGTTTCAGCGGTGCGCCGGATGGTCTTGCTGTCATCGATGACCATCACCTTCAAGCCCGCCAGTCCGTTCCGATCGCTTTCCTTATCCACCGAACTCCCCCGAGGTCCTTGCGCTGACGCACCGTCGCAGCCGCTGCGAAACTGGCGTGAACAGTGCACACCAATGGCGAAGCCGTCCGTTTCCGCAATGGCTCGCACCTATGTAACATAGACGTCCACCATAATCCACCGAACACCCAGCGGTCTGTGGCATGGTCCACACAAACGGGAGTCCGTTTCATGTCGTTACGTGTCGGGGTCGTCATGGACCCCATTTCCGGTATCACCCCGTACAAGGACACAACCCTTGCGATGCTCCTGGCCGCGCAGAAGCGGAACTGGGAACTCCGCTACATGGAGCTGGGCGATCTCCACCTTCGCGGGGGCCAGGCCTGGGGCCACCAGCGCTCGCTGACGGTGCGGGACGACAACAGCGACTGGTTCAGCCTGGGGGAGGAGCACCTGACCCCCCTGGCGGACCTGGATATCATCCTGATGCGCAAGGATCCACCGGTGGACAGCCAGTTCCTGTATGCCACCTACCTGCTGGAGCGGGCGGAAGCCGACGGTGCGCTGGTGGTGAACCGCCCCCGGGCGCTGCGCGACGCCAACGAAAAGCTCTATACCGCCCATTTCGCCCAGTGCTGCGCGCCAACCGTGGTCGATGCCGACCGGGACCGGCTCAGAGCCTTTATCCGGGAGCAGGGCAAAGCCGTGCTCAAACCCCTGGACGGCATGGGCGGGCGATCCATCTTCGTGCTGGAACATGGCGACCCGAACACCTCGGTGGTGATCGATACGCTGACCGGCGACGGTGGCCGTTACATCATGGCACAACGCTACCTCCCGGAGATCAGCAGCGGCGACAAGCGCATTCTGCTGATTGACGGCGAGCCGGTTGAGTATGCCCTGGCCCGCATCCCCCAGGCGGGCGAGACACGCGGCAACCTTGCCGCCGGAGGGCGCGGCGAGGGCGTCCCGCTCAGCGGGCGTGATCGCTGGATTGTGGACCAGGTCGCACCCACATTGCGGGAACGCGGGTTATGGTTTGTCGGTCTGGATGTCATTGGCGATTACCTCACGGAAATCAACGTGACCAGTCCTACCTGCGTCCGCGAACTGGACAAGATTTACGGGATCGACATCGCCTCCCGACTCATGAGCTTTCTCGAGCAGCAACGCGGGGGCTGACCCCCAGCGGCGACGGGATTGTCGCCCCACGGACCGGCGTGACCGACACGGAATACGATGAGCGCGAAGATCACCCCGAACGACCGGTTGGGCATGACGCTGTTCATGGCGGCGGTGGTACATGCCCTGATCATTCTTGGCGTGGGTTTCAGCACCGTGCTGCCCGACCGGGCACTGCCCCCGCTGATCGAGATCACGCTGACCCAGTCCCCCACGGACGAGACACCGGAGGACTACGACTTCCTGGCGCCGGAGGACCAGGACGGCGGCGGTACCCAGGAAGAGATCGTCCGGCCCAGCGAGCCCAGCGCCGTGGTGCCCGACCCGCGGGATATGGAAGACCTGACCCAGGCGGAACCGGAAATCGCCCCGGAACCCGAGAGCACGCCGGAGACGCCGCCGGCGGTGACGGCGGAGCGCTCGGAAGACCTGACGCCGGAGCCGGACCGGCTCGCGGAAGAGACTCCCGAACCGGTGGAAGAGCGACCCCTGTCCCTGGCCGAGACCCGACAACAGGTGGCCCGCGACATCGCCGACACCACGCGCACCATCGACTGGAACGCCCGCTGGCCCACCAAGCAGCGCATCAACGCCCGCACCCGTTCCCATGCGGCGGCGGCCTACATGCACGCCTGGATCCAGCGCGTCGAGCAGATCGGCAATCTGAACTACCCCGAGGAGGCGCGCCGTCGCGGGCTCTCCGGCACCCTGATCGTGGAAGTCACCCTGTTTCCGGACGGCAACGTGGAGGACATCCGCGTCCTCGAGCCGTCCCGCCATGCCGTGCTGGATCAGTCGGCCATGCGTATCGTGGAAATCGCCTCCCCCTTCCCACCGGTGCCGGACGAGGTACTACAGGGCAAGGACCGCCTGGTGATCACCCGCACCTGGGAGTTCGTGCGCGGTGAGCGGCTTCGCGCCCAATAGACCATCCCCCCATGAATCATCGGCCAAAACCGGTCACAATAGAGCCGATGACAACAAGGGCATCTGTTCGTGGTGCCGGGAAGCATGCCATGTCCGAGAGCAGCAGCCTCAGCAACCATTTCCTGATCGCCATGCCGTCACTGGACGATCCGAATTTCCAGCGCACGGTCACCTTTTTATGCGAACACAACAGCGAGGGTGCCCTGGGTATCGTGATCAACCGCCCCACGGACATCACCCTGGGGGAACTGCTGGATCATCTGGATACCCCGGCGGAGCACCCCGATATCGCGGCCCGGACTGTCTACATGGGCGGGCCGGTGCAGCGGGAACGCGGCTTTGTGCTGCACCCCCCCGGCGGCGCCTGGGACTCTTCCCTGGTGATTTCGGAACGCATTGCCGTGACCACGTCCCGGGACATACTCGCCGCCATCGCACGGGGTGAGGGGCCGGAACGGTTTCTCGTCGCGCTGGGCTATGCCGGCTGGGGCGCCGGCCAACTGGAACAGGAGATGGCCGCCAACGCCTGGCTGAACGGTCCGGCTGACCCGGATATCATCTTCCATCATGGTAACGAGCAACGCTGGCACGCCGCCGCCGCCCTGCTGGGGGTGGATATCAACCTGCTGTCCTCGGACACCGGCCACGCATGACCCCCGGGGTACAGCGTGTACTGGGTTTCGACTACGGCCTGAGGCGCATCGGCGTTGCCGTCGGCGAGACGGTCACGGGCACGGCGCGGGCCCTTGTCACCCTGGACTGCCCCCACCCCGGGCAACCGGACTGGGAGGCCATCGGGAGCCTGGTGGCCCGATGGCAACCACAGGCCCTGATCGTGGGCCTGCCCCTGTTGGACGATGGCGGCGAGGGTGACATGGCACGCGCCGCGCAGCGATTTGCCCGTCGACTGCGGGGTCGCCACGGCCTGCCGGTCCACCTGGTGGAGGAGCGGCTCAGTTCCCGCGAGGCACGGGAGCGCCTGGACACCCTGCCGGCCAGGGCTCGCCGGGACAAGGGGGCGATTGATATGATCGCCGCCAGCATCATCCTCGAAACCTGGCTACGGGAAAACGGCCGATGACGGAGCTCGCCCCTGTCGAAACACTGCTGGCCCAAATGGCCGGATCCATGAAGCGTTTGCTTCATGCCCGCGGCACCCGGGACCCGGTCATGGTTGGCGTTCACACCGGAGGCGCCTGGGTGGCGGAACGGCTACACCAGGCCCTGGAACTCCGGGAACCCCTTGGCACGCTGGATATCTCCTTCTACCGGGATGATGTGAGCACCCGCGGGGTCCAGCCCCAGGTACGCCCCTCCCGGCTGCCGTTCACCGTGGATGCACGCACCGTCATCCTGGTGGACGACGTGATCCACAGCGGTCGTACCGTACGGGCCGCCCTGAACGAAATCTTCGATTACGGGCGGCCCGACGCCGTCCTGCTTGCGGTGCTGGTGGACCGCGGTGGGCGCGAGCTGCCCATCGGCCCGGACGTCACCGGCATCAGCGCCGATCCGGGTCCGGGCCGTCAGATCAAGCTCCAGGGCCCGGACCCGCTTGAACTGATCATCAGGGACAGCGCATGAAGAACATCCAACTGGACGATGCCGGCCGCCTCCGACATTTCCTCACCGTGGAGGGACTGCCCCGGGAGCTGCTGGAACGGATCCTGGACACGGCGGAGTCCTTTTCCGGGGTTATCGAGAAATCGGTGAAAAAAGTCCCCCTGCTGCGGGGCCGCACGATCATCAACCTGTTCTTCGAGCCCAGCACCCGGACGCGCACCACCTTCGAGCTGGCAGCCAAACGTCTGTCCGCGGACGTGCTCAACATCAACGTCGCCACCTCCGCCACCACAAAAGGGGAAAGCCTCCTGGACATGCTCCGGAACCTGCAGGCAATGCAGTGTGACATGTTCGTGGTGCGCCACGGGGACAGCGGCGCGGCCCATTTCATCGCCCAGCACGTGGCACCCCATGTCGGCGTGGTCAACGCCGGAGACGGCCGCCACGCTCACCCGACCCAGGCCATGCTGGACATGTACACCATCCGTCGGCACAAGGGGGATTTCGAGCCCCTGCGGATCGCCATTGTCGGCGACATTCTCCACTCCCGGGTCGCGCGCTCGCAGATCCATGCGCTGAATACGCTGGGCGCCGGGGAGGTGCGCGTGGTGGCGCCACGCACCCTGCTTCCGCGTGACGTGGGCAGCCTGGGGGCGCACGTCTACCACGATATCCGCCAAGGGCTGAGGGACGTGGACGTGGTCATCACCCTCCGTCTCCAGAAGGAACGCATGCAGGGGGCACTGCTACCCAGCGAACACGAGTACTACCAGCTCTACGGCATCAGCCAGGAGCGTCTGGCTCTGGCCCGCCCCGACGCCATCGTCATGCATCCCGGCCCCATCAACCGGGGCGTGGAAATCGAGTCGGCCGTGGCCGACGGCCCCCAGTCCGTGATCCTGAACCAGGTGACCAACGGCATTGCCGTGCGCATGGCGGTGATGTCCATGTGCCTCGAGGGGCGCGGCACAGCGGCGGAGGAACTCACATGACCCAGCTCACCATCGCCGGCGGACGCCTTGTCTGCCCGGAAGGGGCCCGGGACGGGGTGGACGACCTGCACATCGCGGAAGGTCGTATTGTGGCCATCGGTGCGGCGCCTGACGGGTTCGCCGCCAGCCAGCATATCGACGCCACCGGCCTGATCGTGACGCCGGGACTGGTGGACCTGGCGGCCAGCCTGCGCGAGCCGGGCGAGGAGCACAAGGCCACCATCGCCAGCGAAGCGGCCGCGGCAGCCGCCGGCGGAATCACCAGTCTGTGTGCATCTCCGGCCACCACACCGACCATGGACACCACCGCCGTGGTGGAACTGGTCACGCGACGGGCGCGTCAGACCCAACGGGCCCATGTGATGCCGTTGGCAGCGCTGACCCGGGGCCTGGGGGGCGAACAGCTCACTGAGATGGCGGCCATGAAGGCCGCCGGATGCCGGGCGGTCAGCGACGGCGGTCGGCCGGTGGTCAACACCCTGGTTCTGCGACGGGCCATGGAATACGCGGCCACTCAGGATCTGACCATCATGCTCACCCCCGCGGATCCGTACCTGACCGATGAATTTCACATGCACGAGGGCTGGGTGGCGACCCGGCTCGGCATCCCCGGGATACCGGTGGCCGCGGAGACGGCAGCCCTGGCCCGATATCTGGCGCTGGCGGAGGAGACTGGGGCCCGGATCCATTTCAACCGCATTTCCTCCGGCCGGGGCGCCGCCATGGTACGGGAGGCCCGCCAGCGCGGTCTTCCGGTGACTGCCGATGTGGCCATGCATCAGCTCTTCCTCACGGAAATGGACGTCAGCGGCTACAACAGCCTGTGCAAGGTGTTCCCCCCGCTGCGCAGCCATGCCGATCGTGAGGCGCTGCGGGCGGCGGTTGCCGACGGCAGTCTGCAGGCCATCTGCTCCGACCATCAACCCCACGAACCCGATGCCAAGGAAGTGCCCTTCATCAGCGCCGCGGCGGGCATCTCCGGCCTGGACACCCTGCTGCCCCTGGGCCTGCGGCTGGTGGAGGAGGGTCTGCTGGATCTCCCCGGCCTGCTTCGAAGCCTGAGCACCCGTCCGGCGGAAATTCTCGGCCTGCCCTGCGGCCGGCTGCAGGTCGGCGCATCGGCGGATCTGTGCCTGATCGAACCCGACCGGGTATGGCGGCTGGACGAGAGCAGCATGCGAAGTCGCGGCAAGAACACACCCTTTCTGGGCTGGGAGTTCACTGGCCGCGTGCGCATGACCCTCCTGCAAGGACGTTTGATCCACCAACCCCGGGAGGCCCTGGAGACCGTTCCGTGACCCGGCTGATCAGCAGTCGGGCGTTGCCCGGCGGATTCCGATTACTCCAGGTCGGCGACACCGACGCGGCCGCGGAGGCACGGCCAGGCCACTGGTTCACGCTGAGCGTGCAGGACGTCCGTCTCCGGCTGCCGGCACTGGATGCCTCACCCAGGGAAGGCTGGATCGCCTTCCAGGCCCCTCCTGCCGAAGCGGAATCTCTCCCCCCCCTTCCCTACGGCACCCACTGCACGTTGGACGGCCCCCACGGAGATGCCCTGCGCTCCGCTCCGGAAGGCCGCCGGCTGATCCTGATTGCCGACGAAAGCGGCGTGTCTGCGGCGCTGTTCTGTGCCGCCTGCCGGAAACCGTCCCCCGCGCTCGTGCTTGTTGAACTCCACGCGCCGGTACCGCCGATCCGCCATTGCCCTTCCCGCTTTCTCGAGCCCTACGCACCCCCCGGCGCCATCGCCGGCCTGAAACCGCTGGAAGAAGCCGGCATCCCCAGCCGCATCTGTCACCCCATGATGCTGCCAGGCTGCGCAGAGGGGCGGATGGAAACGCTGCTGCAAGCCTGGTTGACCGCACACAGCGCCGAACAACGATGGCGGACCGCCATGGCCGCTATCGGGCTCCCGGACTTCATCCAGCGCCTGGCGCCCGTTCTGCGTGGCCAGCTGGGCGCGTATACCCTGCATACCCTGCCGCCCACACGGGGCTGATGACCCACGCCCCAGAGCGCCTCCCCGGGCCCTGACGCCCCGGAGGAAAGCGGCGATGACGGGCAGGACCGCAGGCACGATGTCGCCAAATGGCATCAAACCCTGGCGAAACCTGCGAAAAGATTTAGTATGCTTGCAGTGTCGGTCATGGCGAGACACCGCCGGGCCGGCACCAACCAGGCAAACAGTGCTGGAGGACACGGGAAATGCCCACCTGGCGTTGCTTCGTGCACGGGAACGGCAACGGGAACGGCCCCGAGCGCGAAGAGGATGCAGAGGAAATCGTCGTTCAGGCGGAGACTGAAGACGATGCGGTGAATGCCGCCATCCGGGAGCTGGAACTGGAAGCTGCCGCCAGCAATACCGCCCTGCCCAAGGTCCGGATCGTCTGCGAGGCCGTGGAGGACTGAGCGGGCGTTCCCGGCTCTCAGTCCGTATCGGCATCCGGGTGGTCTGCGTGCCGGCCGCTGATGCAGCGGTCCGGCAACAGGATCGACGGCGACCAAGGCCAGTCACAGTGGGGGCATCGTTTGCCCTCGCCGCGGAGCCATTTGTTCCATGCCAACAGGGCGAACAGGAACTCCGCCCCTGCCATCACTGCCGCCAGCAGCGCAAGCCCGGCCAGCAGACTGGCCACCGTCAGCATGAGCTGACCGAGGCCCGACGCCTGCCCCATGAGAACCATGGCCAGCGTCAGACTCACCGCCGCCAGAATCGCGAGACCCACCACCGGCCGGCACAGCCGCCACAGAACCTCCCCCGCATGGGCCACCGACTACCCCTCCATTCACCGCCGACATGCGCGGCTGCCACCGCCTGCGATACTAACCTCTCCGAAAGATCAGTAGACTCACGCCATGGATTCCGAACTGGCGCTGCCGATAGTGTATCAGGACACGGACTACGTGGCCGTGGACAAGCCCCACGGCCTGCTGGTCCATCGCACGCACCTCTCCGGCAGCCGGGATGCGGCGCTGCAACGTCTGCGCAATCAGCTCGGCCGGCGGGTGTACCCGATTCACCGCCTGGACCGGCCCACGTCCGGTGTGCTGGTTTTCGCCCTGAACCCGGATGCCGCCCGCGCCCTGGCGCAGTTGTTCGAATCACGCAGGGTGGAGAAACATTACCTGGCGGTCTGCCGCGGCTGGACAGAGGAAACCGGGCTGATCGACCATCCCATCGGCACCGGTGATCACCGGCAAGCAGCCCGCACCCGGTATCGACGGCGGGATACGGTGGAGCTTCCGATTCCGGTGGGCCCCTACCCCGCCGCCCGCTACTCACTGGTGGACGTCTGGCCGGAGACCGGTCGCATGCATCAGATCCGGCGCCATTTCGCCCACATCCGTCACCCGCTCATCGGCGACACCACGCATGGCGAGGGTCGCCACAACCGGCTGTTCCGGCAGTATTTCCAGTGCCATCACCTGCTCTTGCGGGCGGACAGACTGGCGTTTCCCCATCCTTTTCGGGAAGCGGATGTGTGCATCCACGCCCCGCTGCCGGAGCGCTGGAAGGAGTTGTTCCGGGCCTTGGGCTGGCAGCCGCACATTGCCCGGGAACAAGGGTGTGACCCGGCCCGCAGACAGGGGATGACCGAGGACGGGTGACAGGGGACGAACCGGATGCGGGTACCCGCCAAGGAGCACGAAACCGGGATCACCGTGCTCTCCTGCTCGAAGTGGACGACGGGGAACAGGTCCCCGCCTGCGGCTGCTCGCCCCCGACACCGGGCCGGAAGCCCTGCACGCGTTCTGCGCCGCCCACGGCATACGGCGCGCCGGGTAAGCATCCGGAGCGGCCCCGTCCGTCAGCGGCGGCCGTCATCCTCCACCTGCAGGGAGATCTCCTCGGTCACGGTCTGGAAGCGGTCTTCCTGGTCCTCGGCGCCCAGTTTCGCCTGCAGGCGCACCTCGTTGGCGGAATCCGCATAGCGGATCGCGTCGTCGTAGGTGATCATCCCGCCCCGGTACAGCTCGAACAGATGCTGATCAAAGGTCTGCATCCCCTGCTCGCGGGAACGCTTCATGATCTCCTTGAGTTCATGAACCTCCCCGGCGCGGATCTTGTCCTGGACCAGGGGGGTGCCCAGCAGGATCTCCACCGCGGCCACGCGCCCCTTGCCATCCGGGGTTGGAACAAGCTGCTGGGCCACCACCCCCTTGAGGTTGAGGGACAGGTCCATGAACAACTGGTTATGCCGTTCCGGCGGGAAGAAGTTGATGATCCGGTCCATGGCCTGGTTGGCGTTATTGGCGTGCAGCGTCGCCAGGCACAGGTGCCCGGTTTCGGCGAAGGCGACGGCGTAATCCATGGTCTCGCGCGTCCGGATCTCCCCGATCAGGATCACGTCCGGCGCCTGCCGCAAGGTGTTCTTCAACGCCGTCTCGAAGGACTCCGTGTCGATGCCCACCTCCCGCTGGGTGATGATGCAACCCCGGTGCTGGTGGATGAACTCGATGGGATCCTCGATCGTGATGATGTGGCCGGTGCTGTTCTGATTGCGATAACCGATGATTGAGGCCAGCGAGGTGGACTTACCGGTGCCGGTGGCGCCCACGAAGATCACCAGACCGCGCTTGACCATCGCCAGATCCTTCAGCACCGGGGGCAGCCCCAGATCCTCGATCTCCGGGATCACGGTCTCGATACGGCGCAGGACCATGCCGCAGTGGTTGCGCTGGTAGAAGGCACTGACCCGGAACCGCCCCAGACCGCTGGCGCTGATGGCGAAGTTGCATTCGTGTGTGCGCTCGAACTCCTCCCGCTGGGCCGGGGTCATGATGGAGAGCACAACCTGCTTCGCCTGCTCCGGCGTGAGCTTGGTCTTGGTCACCGGCGTGACCCGGCCGGCGATCTTCATGCTGGGCGGCATACCCGCCGTGATGAACAGATCGGACCCTTTGCGGGTCACCATGAATTCCAGCAGGGCATTGAAGTCCATTGTGGTCCCTCCACCGACATTCGCGGGGCGGCAGGCCGCCTCAGGTAAACAGATCCTTGTTCAGCGCCTTCATGCGCGCGTCCTGCTTGCTCACCAGCCCCTTCCGAACCAACCCCTGCAGACACTGATCCAGGGTCTGCATACCCATGTTCTGACCAGTCTGGATCGCGGAATACATCTGCGCCACCTTGTCCTCGCGGATCAGGTTACGGATCGCCGGCGTGCCGATCATGATCTCGTGGGCCGCCACCCGCCCACCGCCGATCTTCTTGAGCAGGGTCTGGGAGATGACCGCGCGCAGCGATTCGGAAAGCATGGAACGGACCATGGACTTCTCCGCCGCCGGGAACACGTCGATGATCCGGTCGATGGTCTTGGCGGCGGAGCTGGTGTGCAGGGTGCCGAAAACCAGGTGACCGGTCTCGGCGGCGGTCAGTGCCAGCCGAATGGTTTCCAGATCCCGCATCTCCCCCACCAGGATCACATCCGGATCCTCGCGCAGGGCGGAGCGCAGGGCCTCGGCAAACCCCAGGGTGTCCCGGTGCACTTCCCGCTGGTTCACCAGGCACTTCTTGGATTCATGCACGAACTCGATGGGGTCCTCGATGGTGAGGATGTGCTCGTGGTACTTCTCGTTCTTGTAATTCACCATCCCCGCCAGGGTGGTGGACTTGCCGGAGCCGGTGGGCCCGGTGACCAGCACCAGCCCGCGCGGATTGTCGGAGATCTCCTTGAACACCTCCGGGGCACCCAGTTCCTCCAGGGTCAGGACGTTGGACGGAATCGTCCGGAACACCGCACCGGCCCCACGATTCTGATTGAAGGCGTTGACCCGGAATCGGGCCAGATTGGGAATCTCGAAGGAAAAATCCGTCTCGAAGAACTCCTCGAAATCCCTGCGTTGCTTGTCGTTCATGATGTCATAAATCAGGCTGTGAACCTGTTTATGCTCCATCGCCGGCAGGTTGATTCGACGGACGTCACCGTCCACACGTATCATCGGGGGCAGCCCCGCCGAGAGGTGAAGATCCGAGGCATTGTTCTTCACCGAGAAAGCGAGCAGATCAGCGATATCCATGTGAGTCCCTGCGTTATCCTGTTCGTTGGCTCCGGGCCCGACGCACCGCCATGACGCCCGCTCCGCACCGGGCGGAAACGGCCCCGGCTACGGTAAGTGATTCAAGGTACCCAGGCAATATGAGCACCCTTGCTGAACGGCTCTCCCGCGTTCGCGAACGCATCGCCCGGGCGGAACACGCCTGCGGGCGCCCCGCGGGCAGTGTCGCGCTGCTTGCGGTCAGCAAGACCAAGCCGGTGTCCGCCATACTCGAAGCCCTGGCGGCCGGCCAGCACGCCTTCGGCGAGAACTATGTGCAGGACGCGCTGGCCAAGCAGGACGCGCTGGCGGGCCACCCCATCGAGTGGCATTTCATCGGTCCGATACAGTCCAATAAAACAAAAGCCATCGCCGCCCGCTTTGACTGGGTTCACAGTCTGGACCGTGAGAAGATCGCCCGCCGGCTGCACGAGCAGCGCCCCGGGGAGTTGCCTCCCCTCAACGTCTGCCTGCAAGTGAACCTCAGCGGCGAGACCAGCAAGGCGGGCGTGGCACCCGAGGCGGTGGAACGCCTGGCGGCGGCGGTGCTGGGCTTCCCCAGACTGCGGCTGCGGGGCCTGATGTGCATTCCGGCACCGACCCGGGATCCGGAGGAACAGCGGCGTCCGTTCCGCCGCCTGCGCGAGCTGCACGAAGCGCTGCTTGCCAACGGCGTGTCAGTGGATACCCTGTCCATGGGCATGTCCGCGGATCTGGAGGCGGCGGTGGCCGAAGGCAGCACCCTGGTCCGGGTCGGTACCGACATTTTCGGCCCCCGGGGCTGACGCCGACCGCCGCGCAGGTTTCCAGGCCGTCAAAGGTGCATCGCACGAGGCGCCCTAACCAGCATCAGGGAGACAACGGGATGACACAGCCAATGATCGCCTTCATCGGCGGTGGCAATATGGCCAGCAGCCTGATCGGTGGCCTCATCGCCGATGGTTATCCGATGGACCGTATCCGGGTGGCCGACCCCAGCCCGGAACAGCGCGAGGCGCTCCGGCAGCACTTCGGTATACAGGTCACCGGCGACAATCGCGAGGCAGCGCATGGCGCCAGCGGCGTCGTACTGGCGGTCAAACCCCAGGTGGTGCGACAGGTCGCCGAGAACCTGGGCGCCACTGTCCGGGACAACCACGCGGTGACCATCTCCATCGCCGCCGGCATCCGGGAGTCGGACCTGAGCCGCTGGTTGGGAGGAGGCGTGGCCGTGGTCCGGACCATGCCCAATACCCCCGCGTTGGTGGGCAGCGGCGCAACCGCCCTGTACGCAAACGCGCACACCAGCCCGGAGCAACGGGAGCTGGCGGAGGCGCTGATGCGCGCGGTGGGCCTGGTACAATGGCTGGACGATGAGCGCCTCATGGACGCGGTGACCGCGGTGTCCGGCAGCGGACCCGCTTACTTTTTCCTGCTGATGGAGTTGATCGAGGATGCCGGCGCGAAACTCGGCCTCCCCCGGGACACGGCGCGCCTGCTGACCCTGGAAACCGCGCTCGGCGCCGCCCGCATGGCGCTGGAGAGCGACGACGACCCCCAGACCCTGCGGCGCAAGGTCACCTCCCCCGGCGGCACCACGGAACAGGCCATCCGGACGCTGGAGGATGGCGACATCCGCGACCTGATGGAGCGCGCCATTCAGGCCGCAGCAAAACGCGCCCAGGAGCTGGGCGACCAACTGGGAGCACAGTAGCGCATGTCCGGAAACTACTTCAGCGACCCCATGGCCTTTCTGGTCAATACCCTGATCGGGCTGTACATCCTGGCCATCATGCTGCGCTTCCTGCTGCAGGCAGCCCGGGCCAACTTCTACAACCCTCTGTCCCAGGTGCTGGTGAAGATCACCCATCCGGTGCTGAAGCCGGTCCGCCGGGTGGTTCCCAGCATGGGCCGGTACGACACGGCATCCGTGGTGGTCATGCTGGTACTGCAGTTCTTCGCCCTGTGGCTGGCCTTCCGGATCCAGGGTCAGGGCGTACCGGCGGGGCCGCTGATCGTGGTATCCATCTGGGAGCTGGTGAATCTGCTGCTGAACGTCTACCTGTTCGCCATCATCATCCGCGTCATCATCAGCTGGATCAATCCCGCCAGCTACCATCCGGCCCTGGAACTTATCGACGGCATCACGCGGCCGGTCATGGCACCTGTGCAGCGGCTGCTGCCCAGCGCCGGCGGTCTGGACTTCTCGCCGATGATCGTCCTGATCGGCATCTGGTTCCTGAAGATGCTGTTACGCCCCATGTTCATGGATCTGGCACGCATGGTCGGATAGGGGAACGGCACCGGAGAAACCCTGGCCGCCGTTGCCCGCCGGACGCGACCCCAGTAGACTTGCACCCCTTCCGTCATAACGGAGCCGAAACCACTGATGTCAAAGGAATTCCCGGCCGATTCCGTTGGCCTGGTCAGTCCCCGCAGCCTGCGGCTGGAACAACCCCTGGAACTGGACAGTGGCCAGGTACTGCCCTGTTTCGAGCTGGCCTACGAGACCTACGGCACACTGAACGCCGACCGATCCAATGCGGTGCTGATCGAGCATGCCCTGTCCGGCCACCATCATGCGGCAGGCTACCACGAAGGCGACAGCAAGCCGGGCTGGTGGGAAGCGTGTATCGGACCGGGCAAACCCATCGACACGGACCGCTTCTTCGTTGTCTGCAGCAACAACCTGGGTGGTTGCCACGGTTCCACCGGTCCGCAAAGCACCAACCCGGACACCGGTCGAATCTATGGCTCCGGGTTCCCCATCGTCACCGTCCGCGACTGGGTGCGTAGCCAGGCGCGGCTGGCCGACGCACTGGGTATCCGCACCTGGGCGGCGGTGGTGGGCGGCAGCCTGGGGGGGATGCAGGCGCTGCAGTGGTCGCTGATGTATCCGGAACGGCTGCGCCATGCCGTGGTCATCGCCGCTGCCCCCAAGCTTTCCGCCCAGAACATCGCCTTTAACGAAGTGGCGCGACAGGCGATCATCACCGATCCGGAGTTCCACGACGGCCGCTACATGGATCATGGCGTGATCCCGCGGCGCGGTCTGGCGCTGGCACGCATGCTCGGACACATCACCTATCTGTCCGACGACGCCATGGGCGCCAAATTCGGCCGCGAGTTGCGGGAGGGGCGCTTCAGTTTCAACTATGAGGTGGAGTTCCAGGTGGAGAGCTATCTGCGCCACCAGGGTCAGTCCTTTGTCGACCGGTTCGATGCGAACACCTACCTGCTGATGACCAAGGCGCTGGACTATTTCGATCCGGCGGCGGAACACGATAACGACCTGTCGGCGGCCCTGGCGGAGGTGCAGGCCTCGTTCCTGGTGCTGTCCTTCACCAGTGACTGGCGGTTTCCGTCCAGCCGCTCGCGGGAGATCGTCCGGGCGCTGCTGGACGGCGACAAGGACGTGGTCTACTCGGAGATCGAGGCGCATCATGGCCACGACGCGTTCCTGATGCCGATACCGGAGTATCTGCAGCTCT
Source organism: Ectothiorhodospiraceae bacterium (assembly GCA_020831885.1). Lineage (GTDB taxonomy): Bacteria > Pseudomonadota > Gammaproteobacteria > Nitrococcales > Aquisalimonadaceae > LSCE01. The sequence continues at coordinate 46,830 of JAFIFU010000001.1, read as the reverse complement.
TTGCCGCCTACATGGACGGCGTCGCCCGGGAGGTGGGAGCATGAACCACACACTCCGCCCCGAATTCAGCGTCATCAGTGACTGGATCGCCCCCGGGAGCCGCGTTCTGGACCTGGGCTGCGGCGATGGCACCCTGCTGCGCCACCTGCGGGAAACCCGGGGCGTGACGGGCTACGGTCTGGAGATCGACCCGGCCAATATCCTCCAGTGTGTGAAGAACCGCATCAACGTGATCCAGACCGACCTGGACCAGGGTTTGCAGGATTTTGACGGGGATTCCTTCGATTACGTGGTGATGACCCAGACGCTGCAAGCCATGCACTTCCCGGATCGACTGCTTGAGGAGATGCTCCGGGTTGGCCGACAGGGCATCGTCACCTTCCCCAACTTCGGGCATTGGCGCCTGCGCTACCATCTGGCCCTGCGCGGACGCATGCCCATGAGCCGGGCGCTTCCCCATAGCTGGTACGACACCCCGAATATCCACCTGTGCACCATCAACGACTTCGAGCAACTGTGCCGGGATCGCGGCATCCGCATCCTGGAGCGCAACCTGGCGGATGACCGCCACCGCAACCGCTGGGCCGCGCGCTTATGGCCGAATCTGCTTGGCGCCATCGCGATCTACCGCTTTGAACGCCGTCATGAACGGGGGAGACAGGCCGCATGAGGCTCCGACACATCCTGGGGTCCGCCGCCGCCCTGCTTGCGCTGGCGCCCCTGGCAGCCCAGGCCACCGGCACCGCGAGCTATGGGGAGTACAGCATCCATTACGCGACGCGGCCGACGGCCGAGCTGCAACCGGAGCTGGCGCAGAACTACGGCATCACCCGCAGCCGCACACTGGCCATGATCATCGTCAGCGTACGGAGGGACGGGGAGCCGGTGGCTGCCCGGGTCCACGGCGCGGCCTTCACCGACGCGGGTGAACAGCGGGACATCCGCTTCCGCCGGGTGGAGGTTGCCGGCACCGTCAACCAGATGGGAACGTTTTCGGTGGACCACCTGGAAAGCCTGCACTTCCAGCTGGAGGTGATTCCGGAAACCGGACAGCGGGGCTACCCGGTCCGGTTCCGGGAGACGTTTTTCATGCGATAGCGCGCTACCCCGGGGACAGCACTAGTTCCGCGGTTGCCGGCTGACGTAGGTACCCTGATCCGGACGGAAGGCGGAGAACAGGTTCGCCAGCAGCGGATGATGGACCGGCTGCTTGCTGACATCCCCCAGCAGATGCTCCTCGGGAACGTAGGTGGCCAGCTCCGAGCCATCCACCAGTAGCTGGTACCAGGGCTGATTCCGGTCCGGTCGCGACCCCGCCATGAGTTCATACCAGGCATCGGTCCCGGAGAAGCTGGGGTCCACGTCAACCACCACGCCGCGATACCCGAACAGACGGTGATAAACCAGCTGCCCGGGGTGGAACCTGGCTGTCATCATTTGCATTCGCCTCCACTCCTGAGAAACTGACAGAAGAGGCGGATCACCCAACCGCGATCCGCTCCGTGTGACTGCTGTCGATATTGGGTCGCCAACGCGCCAAACCAAGGACTGAGCCGCCACCATGACCACCTGGATTTATACCCACGATCTCTGCCTGCAGCACGACACAGGCCCGGGCCACCCGGAATCGTCCGACCGCCTGCGGGCCCTGCTCACACGGCTCAGGAAACCGGATTTTGCGGACCTGGACTGGCACGAGGCGCCGGAGGCAACGAAGGAGCAGCTTGCCCGGGTCCACGATGCCGGCTACGTGAACGACATGCTGGCACGCATTCCAAAGGAGGGTCTGAGCGCCATCGATGGCGATACCTTCATTTCCCCCGCTTCCGGGGCCGCGGCCTTGCGTGCCGCCGGAGCCGGCGTGGCGGCGGTGGACGCGGTCATGTCCGGTCAGACCCAGCGCGCCTTCTGCGCGATACGCCCGCCGGGGCATCATGCGGAGCCGGAGACGGCCATGGGTTTCTGCCTGTTCAACAATGTGGCCGTGGCGGCCGCCCATGCCCGCGCCGAGTATCATGTGGACCGGGTCGCGGTGGTGGACTTCGACGTACACCACGGCAACGGCACGCAGAGCATGTTGGCCGGAAAACGCGGATTCATGTACCTGTCCACCCACGAGCATCCACTGTTCCCGGGCACCGGCCATGGACCCGTCCCCGGAGTGGACAACGTGGTCAACGTGCCGCTGAACCGGTTCAGCGGTTCGTCGGATTTCCGCGAAGCCTTCCGGGAATTCATCATTCCGCAACTGGAGCAATTCGGGCCGCAGTTGCTGCTGATCTCAGCAGGTTTCGACGCCCACGAGCTGGATCCCCTGGCCAACCTGTCCCTGACCACCAACGACTACGCCTGGGCGACGGAGCAACTGACCTATGTGGCCAACCGTTTCTGCAACGGCGGCATCATCTCGTTTCTTGAGGGCGGCTATGACCTCCATGCGGTGGCCGAAGCGGGAGCGGCGCACATCCGCACCCTGTCCGACAACCTGGCCTGAGCCCCCTCGGAACAGGCCGCTTAAGGGCTTGACAGAATCGCCGGCAGACGTTCCATGAACCCAGTTATGCACATCCGGTGGCCGGTGGCACCCGATGGGTCCCGGGCCCACGGAACCAATCGCCAGAAAGCCTCCATAACTCTGTTTTACAAGGCTTTTTATAATATGGCGAAAAATTGCCCGATCCAACAAAAAGGACTGTCGGTGGGGGGTTGAGCGCGGTTTCTACGGTTCATCCACAAAGTTATCCACAGCTTATGTGGAAAAACCCGGGTTCGGGAGACAGGGCAAGCATTTAGAGGCGAAATCAAGAATCCACTGGCGGCTGTTGCACGAACCCAACATCGTCGAGATCCATCCATCCCAAAGGGATTCCGGGCATGATCCCACCATTGGGTAACGCCACATGAATGCGTCTTCGGGTGGCCAGCACGAGACCATCCACGGTTTCGAAACCATCCATGAGTTGGGCCACCCGCATCCACGAACCATACAGGTTCGGCGCATAATCCACCCGCCGCACAAGCCCCGTCCCGTCAACATGAAAGATCTGTTCCGGGGCGAAGCTGGGGATGTCGGCCGGCAATACGACACGCAGCCGCTGCAGGTGCTCATCCCCCAGGTCCACCGGCTCCAGCTCCTCCAGCTCACAGCCGGACCGCAACAGGCTGAACGGCAGACAGAGCGCCTGCCACAGCGTCATTCCGCAATAGTAGACCACATCCAGCGTATCCCAGAGGAACCAGTGGCGCAGGGAGCGGAACACGGCTCCGGGGGCGGTGCGCTCCATGAGAACGCCGCCTCCCGCATCCTCGACCCAGACCCGGCTGGGCTGGAAGCGGGCAACCTGTCTGGAGGCGGGGTAATCGGCGAAGGCCACGTCGGGGCTGGCCGTCCGGATGCTCAGTTCCACGCTGCGGAGGGGGTTAACCTGAAACCGGGAGGTGAACTCCATTCCCCCCATGGACACGCAGGCCATCACCTGCTGAACGGCACGCCAGCGGGCCTCGCCGCCGTGGGCTTCGATGATCCGTTTCCTGAGTTCAGTCACAGCATCCCTCCTCGCGGTCACATGGCCGGACCGCCGGTCCTTGATGCAACTTTAGCCGCCGGGCCGCCTGATGGGCCAGCACGCCTTCAGGCGCGGTGCGGACGCGCCAGGTAGTCGCGGGACTGCATTTCCCGGAGCCGGCTCACGGTGCGCTGGAACTCGAAACGCAAACGCGAGCCCTGGTACAGTTCCTCCGGCTCCGCGGCCGCTGTGATGATCAGTTTCACGTTGCGATCGTAGAATTCGTCCACCAGGCTGATGAAGCGGCGTGCCTGATTTTCCATGGTCTGATCCAGCACCGGCACATTCGCGACGAAGACCGTGTGGAACTCCCGGGAGATCTCGATGTAATCGGTCTGGCTTCGTGGGCCGTCGCAGATGTCCCGGAACTCGAACCAGACCAGGTCGTCGGCCAGCGCCCGCACCGGAATGCGGCGGCCCTCGATGGTGATGCTGCAATCCCGCTTGCCCACCTCCGGTGCAAGCTGCCGGAATTCCTCCTCCAGCACCCGCTCGGCCTCCGCGTCCAGGGGCGCATGGTAGATTTCGGCCTGCTCCAGGTAACGCAGGCGGTAATCGGTGCCGCCATCCACGTTCAGCACCCGGGTATGCTGCTGCAGGAGGCGGATGGCCGGCAGGAACCGCTCCCGCTGCAACCCGTTCTTGTAAAGCTCCTCCGGCGGAATGTTGGAGGTGGCCACCAGGGTCACGCCCAGGTCAAAAAGGGCCTCCAGCAGACCGGCCAGTATCATGGCGTCGGTGATATCGGAGACAAAGAACTCGTCGAAGCACAGCACCCGGGTGTCCGCCGCGAAATCACGGGCAACCAGCTTCAGCGGATCCTGCTGGTCGCGGATACCTTTCAACTGCCCGTGCACCAGATGCATGAACCGGTGGAAATGCATGCGTCGCTTTTCCGGAAACGGCAGGCAGTCATAGAACGTATCCATGAGGTACGTCTTGCCACGGCCCACACCGCCCCACATGTAAAGCCCGGTCAACGGCTCCGGTTGTGGTGCCGGACGGAACACGCTCAGCAGGCGCGCCATCCCCGCCGCCTGGCGCGGTGCCTGAAACACCTGCGCACAGAGTCGGTCGTGCAACGCCTGCAGCGCCTCGATCGCCTGCGCCTGGGCCGGGTCATGAACGAAGTCGGGCCTGGCCAGATCGGCCTGATAGCGTTCCCTGGGTGTCATTCGTCTCCATCAGTCAACGGCTCATCGATGGGCCGCTATTATGGCATAGCGTGCTCAGGGTCGGTCAGAACCCACCAACAGCTTCCGGTACCCTGCTTCCGTAAAGAGCAGGCAGTTGACCGTGGACGGGTAGATCAGGCCACGCTGGCGCAGGTCGTCCAGAAAGTCGGCGTGCTCCTGAGCCTCCAGCAGGAAATAGTCACGACCTTCCACCAGTGCCGCTTCCAGGGCGCGAAAGCGGCGAAATGTGGTGCCCTTGACCACGCCGTTCAGCCTGTCGAGCTGACGCAGGCTCAGTGTGTTCTTGCCCTGGAACTGGATAAACTCCACCCTGTCACCCCTGTCCGATAGTGCCGGAGGCTTCATGGAACTGATGTTGGACTATGGCCTGTTTCTGGCCAAGACCCTGACCATTGCGTTGGCCATCCTTGTGGTCGCGGCCATTCTGATGGGGCTGGCCGGGCGCGGGCGCGAACGGGAGCGGGAACAGCTGATCGTGCGGAAGCTCAACCAGCGCTTCCGCGACATGGAGCTGACACTGCGCCGTTCCCTGATGGGGCGCAAACAGTTCCGCGGTATGCACCGGCAACGGAAGAAGGCCGAGAAGCAGCGGCGCGACGGACGCCCCCGGGTGTTCGTGCTGGAGTTCCATGGCGATATCCGTGCCACGCGGGTGGACAATCTGCGGGAGGAGATCACCGCCCTGCTCACCCTCGCCGACCCGAAACGGGACCGGGTGGTGGTCCGGCTGGAGAGCGCCGGTGGCCTGGTCCACGGCTACGGCCTGGCGGCTTCGCAACTGGCCCGCATCCGGGATCGCGAGATCCCGTTGACCGTGGCGGTGGACAAAGTGGCTGCCAGCGGGGGCTACCTGATGGCAGCCGTTGCCCAGCACATCCAAGCGGCGCCCTTCGCCGTGGTGGGCTCCATCGGTGTGGTGGCCCAGATTCCCAATCTGCACCGACTGCTGAAAAGGCACGACGTGGACATGGAACTGCACACGGCCGGGCAGTACAAACGCACACTGACCGTGTTCGGGGAAAACACCGAGGAGGGACGACAGAAGTTCCGCCAGGAACTGGAAGACACCCACGCCCTGTTCAAGGGCTATGTGCAGCGTTACCGCCCTCAGTTGGACCTGGACCGGGTGGCGACCGGGGAACACTGGTTCGGAGAGCGGGCGCTGGAACTGAACCTGGTGGACAGCCTGCGAACCAGCGACGATTTACTGATGGAGCTGGCGGAGGAGGCGGACCTCTACCAGATCACCTACCGGCGCAAACAGCCCATGAGCAAGCGGCTGACGCTGGCGGTGGAGAACAGTCTGGAACGGCTGCTGAGCCGTTTCTGACGGAGACTGAGGGTAACAAACGGCTCCGGAGCCCCGGGCATGGCCCCGTACCACAGCCACGAACAGAACGGGAATCCGGGAAAGCCGCTACCCTGTGCTGCCCAAACCGACGTTGTTCTTCTGCAGCACCTGGTCCGCCCGGTAGCTGGAACGCACCAACGGGCCGGACACCACCTCCACAAAGCCCATGTCCAGCCCCCAGCGGCGGTATTCCGCAAACTGTTCCGGCGTGACGAAACGCTCCACCGGCAGATGGTTCACCGTCGGCCGCAAGTACTGGCCGAAGGTGACGATATCCACCCGGGCCTCCTTCAGATCCTGCAAAACCTCCCGGATCTCCGCATCGGTCTCGCCCAGACCCAGCATCAGGCTGGTCTTGGTCAGCACCTCCGGGCGGTGGCGCTTGGCGTGGGCCAGCACCGCCAGGGTTTGCTCGTAGGTGGCGCGGGGATCCCGCACCACATGGGTCAGGCGACGGACGGTTTCCACATTCTGCGCGAACACGTCCAGCCCGGCGTCCACCACCGTCTCCACGTCGCCAAGCCGCCCCTGGAAATCCGGCGTCAGGGCTTCCACGGCGGTCTCCGGGTTCATCGCTTTCACCGCGCGGATGCAGTCCGCGTAATGACCGGCTCCGCCGTCGGGCAGATCATCCCGGTCCACCGAAGTCAGAACCACATAGCCCAGGCCCATGATCCGGACCGCGTCCGCCGTGTTCCTGGGCTCCTCCGGATCGAGCCAGCCTCTTGGATTGCCCGTATCCACGGCGCAGAAGCGACAGGCACGCGTGCATACCGAACCCATCAGCATGATCGTGGCCGTGCCCGCATTCCAGCACTCGCCGATATTGGGGCACATGGATTCCTCGCACACCGTGGAAAGACGGTGCTCCTTCACATTGCGCTTCACCGCGTTGTAACCGGGCCCGCTTGGCATCTTCGCCCGCAGCCAACGCGGCTTGTCGCCCCGGGGCACCGGCGGCGCATCCGGGTTGCGCTTGACCCCGTTCTTGATGGCGCGGAAGCCCTGCTCGGTCTTGAACTTGGTGCCGCTTTCCACGACAACCGGAATATCCTGCAATCGGCGCATGTGTGACCGTCCTCGTTCCGGGGAATGACAGTGTGACGGAGCACCGCCTCCGAGTAAATTATCAGCGCTTCCCTACCGCTCCAGCAGGCGTCGCTTGGCCTCGTTAACCCGACTGGCCAGAAAGTCCGAGCCACCCCGGTCCGGATGCAGCTTCTGGATCAAGCGGCGATGGGCGGCGATGATGGTTTCCCGGTCGGCGTCCGGCGGAACGCCCAGTACGGAGCAGGCCTCTTCCCGGGACATCTGCCCCGGGCGTTCCGGCATACGCTGATCCCCACGGCCATCGCCCGGCGGCTCCTTGCCCATCAGACGACGCAGGAGCGGAACGTAGGAAAGCAGGGGTATCAGTTTGGCGATGCCCAGCACGGCCCCCATGATCAGCCCGCTGATCCAGTGCAGCCGGCCGGTGACCAGCATCATCACCAGGAAGATCACCGCCAACCAGATCAGCAGGGTGCGCCCGCGCCGGCGCACCCACGGGAGGCGGTGCCCACCCAGGAGGTAGATGATCAGCCCGACCAGGGCCAGTGCGACAACAAGCTGAATCACGAATCCAACAACCAGACCGCCCACCAGGGGAGCCTATTGTCCGGCAATCCGCTGCCGGGTGAAAGGCGAAGCCGTCGCTGCACGGAGGCCCTGACGGGAAACGGCCTCTCCCCTAAACTGGGGTCCGGACCGGCTTGCAGGGAGCCCCCTCTTGTCCAGCACGCTGAACAGGATCACGGATCACCGCCGCGGTATCATGCTGGCCGCCCTGGGCACCACCGTGCTCAGCTTCGACGCACTCCTGGTGAGGCTGGCCGTGGCCGGCCCCTGGGACGTGATCTTCTGGCGCGGCCTGTTCATGGCCCTGTCGCTGACCCTGGCGCTGCGCCTGCTCCGCCGCCGCTGGACCTGGCAGGAACTGACAAGCGGTGGCTGGCCCGCCGGCATCAGCGCCGTAGGCTTTGCCCTGACCCTGATGCTGTTCGTGCTTGCGGTACTCAATACCCGTGTGGCCAACGTGGTGGTCATCCTGGCCGCCGCACCCCTGTTCGCCGCTCTGCTGTCCGGCGTTTTCCTACGGGAATGGGTTCCGGTGCGCACCTGGCTGGCCATGGCCGTCTGCATCGGCGGCATTCTCATTGTCTTTGCCGGCTCCTTGGGCTTCGGTGGCTGGCTCGGGGATCTTTATGCCCTGCTGGCCGCTTTCACCGTGGGCGCCAACCTGACGCTGCTACGCCGGTCGGCGGGGGTGGACCGGCTCGCGGTGGTTGCCGGCGGTGGTCTCATCGCCTGCCTTGTGGCGGCCGGGTTTTCCGCTCCGCTGCAGGTGCCCGGCATGAGCCTGTTCTGGCTGGCCGTGATGGGGCTGGTGCAGATGCCCCTGGCCCTGGCGCTGATGGGCGAGGCCACCCGCTATCTGCCGTCGGCCGAGGTGTCACTGTTCCTGCTGGTGGAGACGGTGCTGGGCACCTGGTGGGTCTGGTTGCTCCTGGGGGAGGAACCACCACCGGCCACGCTCCTGGGCGGCGGACTGATCCTGCTTACGCTGACAGTGCACGCCTGGCTGTCGCTACAGCGCCGTCACGTTCCAGCGTAGTGAAACAGGCTTCCACAAGAGCAAGCTGTTCCGTGGCGGAGTCAACCCGGACCAGCCTCCGCCGCATGGACTCGCCCCCGGGCTGCGCCGACAGGTACCAGCCGATGTGCTTGCGCGCCACCCGCACACCCTGATGCTCGCCGTAGAACGCGTGCAATTCCCGCAGATGGCCCAGCATGATCCGTCGGATCTCCGCCAGCGGTGGAGACGGCAGCCGGCAGCCGGTCTCCAGGTAATGGCCGATCTCGCGGAACAGCCAGGGCCGGCCCTGGGCCGCCCGGCCGATCATCACACCGTCGGCCCGGGTGTACTCCAGCACCCGGGCGGCCTGTTCCGGCGAGCCGATATCCCCGTTCGCCAGCACCGGAATGGTAACGGCCCTGCAGATATCCCGGATGGTGTCGTACTCGGCCCGGCCCCGGTAGGCATCGGCCCGGGTGCGGCCGTGCACAGCCAGCGCCTGGATACCCTGGGCCTGCGCGATTTCGGCAATGCGGACGCCATTGCGGCACTCGGGCGAGGGCCCGGTGCGGATCTTCAGCGTGACGGGCACCGGCACCGCCTCCACCGTCGCCTGAAGGATTTCCCGCACCAGACCCTCATCGGACAGCAGGGCTGAGCCGGCGGCCCGGTTACAGACCTTTTTCGCCGGACAGCCCATATTGATATCGATGATCTGGGCACCATGACCGACGTTATGGCGGGCCGCATCAGCCATCCAGCCCGGATCCGCACCGGCGATCTGGATGATACGGGGCTCCGGTTCGCCACGGTGATCGGCCTTGAGCTGCGACTTGCGGCTGTTGCGTAGCGCCGGATTGGACGTCACCATCTCGGATGCGGCCATACCCGCCCCCAGCGCTTTGCACAGCATGCGGAACGGCCGGTCGGTCACGCCCGCCATGGGAGCCAGCGCCAGGTTGTTGGGGAGTTCATGGTTCGCGATACGCATGACGGCAGAACCCGTGACGACTAACCTTTCAGACAGTGTTGCCATGGCCCGGCGCTGTCGGGCGGTTCACCAGCAAGCCCCGGCGGCGGCTATGGTTATTCCACGGCAGGTGCGCGCCACACCGCTGGCCCGCCGGCTCCGAGAAACCGGCATCTTACCGGTATCCGGTCGGACTGCGTAAGGCCCGGTGACTTCACACGGCACCACGACAAAGCGAGGACAAGCAACCATGGCGAAGGCGGTGTTTCTGGATCTGGCCTCCATGGGTGATGGCCTGGACCTGGGTGAAGTGGAGCAGGTGGTGGAAACCCTGGTCTGCCATCAGCGCACCACCCCGGAGCAGGCGGCGGCGCGGATGGCCGGCTTTCCCATCGTGATCGTCAACAAGGTACACCTGGACCGGAACACGCTGGAGTCGACCCGTCCCACGCTCATCTGCGTGGTGGCGACGGGGGTCAATAACATTGACCTGGCGGCCTGCCGGGAGTTGGGCATCACCGTGGTCAACAGTCGCGCCTACGGCACCAATTCCGTGGCCCAGCACGCCATTATGCTGATGCTCGCACTCAGCACCCGGCTTCTGGACTATCACAGGGCCGTGCAGGCCGGCGACTGGGGGCGCAGCCAGCAGTTCTGCCTGCTGGACTACCCCATCCGGGAACTGCACGGAAAGACGCTGGGAATCGTCGGCTACGGCACCCTGGGCAAACGGACCGCGGAACTGGGCAAGGCCTTCGGCATGCGTGTGCTGGTGGCACAGCGCCCCGGCGGACAGCCCCAGCAGGAGCGGGTCCCGCTGGCGGATCTGCTTCCCCGGGTGGACGTGCTGAGCCTGCATTGCCCCCTCACCGAGCACACCCGGAACCTGATCGGTACCGAGGAACTGGCGCGCATGCGACCGGGCACCCTGCTGATCAACACCGCCCGTGGCGGTCTGGTGGACGAATCCGCGCTCGCGGATTCGCTCCGCGCCGGGCACCTGGGGGGCGCCGGCTTCGATGTGCTCACGGAGGAACCGCCGAGAGACGGAAACCCGCTGCTGGAGCCGGATATTCCCAATCTGATCGTGACCCCGCACTCTGCCTGGGGCAGTCGCGAGGCACGGCAACGCATCCTGCAGCAACTGGCGGAGAACATTCGCGCCTGGCGGGCCGGGCAACCGGTGCGCGTGGTTCGTTAGGGAATCGATCAGCGCTTCCTTCGTGTGAACGGATGCCGTTCCGGTCAGAGCCTGGGTTCCTTCCGTTCCCGACCACCGGATACCGGCCCGGGCCTTTCCGGCGGATCCACCGCAACCTCGTCACCGGTGAGATGGCTGGCCAGTCGGCCGAGGGATTCCAGATCGTGCAGGGTATCCCGAATCTCCTGTTCTCCGGCCAGCGTTTCACGTCGATAACGCAACAGGGGGATGGCGGCCTCCCGCAACAGGTCCGCAACCGCGGCACTGCTGTCGTCCCCCAGCATGACAACGGCCACCGGCCGCGCCTGCGGGTCGCAGATCAGGAAGTCCGCGGTATGGGCACGCAGACCCTCTTCCCCCGCAGCGTCCCGCCCGGAGGCCGTTTCCGGGGGCTGGAGAAAGGCGGAGAAGCTCACCCCGGGCAAGACCAGGTATGCGGGCAACGCCCGCTGCAGCAGGCGGTACCAGGAGAGCCCGGACTGATCGAGCACTGGACGCAGACGAACACGGAGCCGCCCGCGCCTCCCCCCGGCGCCGCGACGACGACGCACCAGCAGGAACAACGCGAGCAGCCCCAGCACCACGGCTCCAGCGATGAGATAAGCAGGTTCCATCGGGAAAACCCTCTGAGCGGTCAGGCGCATAGCCTGCGGCGTGCAGACCGGGGATTCAAGCCCCGACGTCGGTCGGCTACAGGGGCCGTTCCACCCGGACCAGAGCGGGGTCATCCGGATCGCGGCGGCGACTGAACCCCAGGCGCTCCATCAGTGCGAGCATGCCGCGGTTCTGCGCCAGCACCTGCCCCTCCATGCGTTGCAGACCGTGCTCCCGGGCCGCTTCCAGCAAGCGTTCCATCAGCCGGCTGCCGACCCCCCGCCCCTGCCAGTTGTCCGCCACGGCAATGGCGAACTCGCAGCTCTGCCGATCCGGGTTGGTGACAAACCGGGCGACGGCCAGCATCTCCCTGGTTTCCTGATCCTCGCGCAACGCCACCAGGGCGAGCTCCCGGTCGTAATCGATCTGGGTGAAGCGGATCAGCATCGACGTGCTGAGCTCGCGGATATGCTCCATGAAACGAAAGTACCGGGAGCGCTCGGACAGGGAGCGGACGAACGCCTGTTCCATGGCCGCGTCCTCCGGACGGATGGGGCGTATGAGAACGGGAGTGCCGTCGCCAAGCCGCTCCTGCCAGCGGAGATGCCCGGGATAGGGCATGATGGCCATGTGCTCGTGGGCGCGCCCAACACCGGCAGCGGTGGCGATATTCAGGCGTGCGTCCACAGCCAGGGCGCTGTCCGCATCCACAATGACCGGGTTGATGTCCAGATCCCGCACTTCCGGCAGCAGTGTCACCAGATCGGAAAGCCGCAGCAAGGCATGCTCCAGGGCCCGCCGCAGCGGGGTATCCCGATCCAGCCCCAGATGCCGGCCCACCCGGGTTCGCGACATCACATCCCGCGCGAGAAAATCATTCAGTGGCGGCAGGGTGACCGCCCGATCGTGGATCATCTCCACCATGGATCCCCCGGCGCCGAAGGAGATCACCGGTCCGAACACCGGGTCCCGCACGACGCCCAGCATCACCTCCCGGCCGTGCAGGGGGGAGTGCATGGGTTCCACGGAGACGCCGTCCGGGGTGATGTCCGGGTGGTTCCGGCTCACCGATTCCATGACGGAGTGGTACGCCCGCTCCACCGCATCCAGAGCCACCAGGTTCAGACGGACACCGCCGGCGGCGGCCTTGTGAACGATCTCCGGACTGTTGATCTTGACGGCCACCGGAAGGCCCAGCGCCTCCGCGGCCTGGCGGGCCTCGCTTGCGCTGCGGGCCACCCGGGTGGGGATCACCGGGATGCGGAAGGCGTCCAGCACCTGCTTGGACTGGTAGGGTGTCAGACGATTCTGCCCCGCCTCCAGGGCCGCGTGGATTACCTCCCGGGCGCGGGCCAGATCCGGCTCCACCCACTGGTCGCGGGCGTCCGGCACCTGCATCAGCAGTTCCTGGCTATGCCGGTAGCGGGACAGGGCCGACAAGGCTTCCACCGCATTCTCGGGCGTGGCGTAGTTGGGAAAGCCCTTGCGCGTGAACCGGTCACGGCCGGCACGTATGCGGCGCCCCCCCATCCAGCAGGCCACCACGGGCTTGCGACGCCGTCCCGCACCGACCTCCAGCACGGCATCGGCAGTTCCGGTGGGGTCGGTGCGCCCCTGTGGCGTAAGCACCACCACGGCGCCATCCACGCCGGGATCGTCCAGGCAGGCCTGCAGTGCCAGGCGGTACCGTTCCGCATCGGCATCCCCCAGGATGTCCACCGGGTTGCCCCGGGACCAGCGCCGGGGCAACCCCTCCGCCAGATGACGGCGCGTGTCCTCGGACAGGGCGGCCATCTCCAGGCCCCGATCCACCAGGAGGTCGGTGGCGATGATGCCGGGACCACCGCCGTTGGTGACCACAGCGATGCGATCCCCGTTCAGGCGGTGTCCGGCGGCCAGCAACTCCGCCGCCGCGAACAACTGCCCGATGGTGGGCACGCGCACCGCCCCGGCCCGATCCAGCGCCGCGCCGAAGGCGTCGTCCTGCCCAACCAGGGAACCCGTGTGGGTGCTGGCCGCCCGGTAGCTTTCCCGATGACGCCCGACCTTCATGACGATCACCGGCTTGATCCGGGCCGCCGCCCGCAGTCCGCTGAGGAACCGGCGGGCATCGCCGATGGTCTCCACGTACAACAGGATGCTGCGGGTGTGGTGGTCCAGCGCGAGGAAATCCAGGACATCGCCGAAATCCACGTCCGTGGTGTCCCCCAGTGAAACCACGGCCGAGAAACCGATCTGGCGCGCCAGCGCCCAGTCCAGCACCGCCGTGGTCAGCGCACCGGACTGGGACACCAGGGCCAGATGGCCCGTCTTTGCCGTACTCCGGCTGTAGGTCGCGTTCAGCCCCAGCGGTGGACGCATGAGGCCGACCCAGTCGGGGCCGATGACACGGATCCCGTAGCGGCGCGCCGTGCGCATGGCGGTCCGCTCCAGGCGCTTGGTCACCGAGCGCGGCTCGCCGAGACCGGCGGCCAGCACCAGGGCTGCCCGGACACCCCGGCGGCCGCAGTCCTCCAGCACACTGACAATCGCCCTGGGGGGAACTGCAAGGACGGCAAGATCAGGCGTTTCCTCCAGGTCCCTGACACTGGCGACGCAGGGCAGGCCCCGGACCTCCCGGTGACGCGGATTCACCGGGAGGATACGCCCCGTGTAGCCGCCTTCCAGCAGGTTGTCCATCACCTGCTGGCCGACGCCGCCCGAGCGTTCGCTGGCGCCGATCAGCGCCACACTGTCGGGATTGAAAAAGCGCTCCAGATAATGGCTGCCCATACCCTGTCGGACCCCAGTGTGTCATCCCGCGAAATACCGGACGTTCCGCGCTTTACATCGCCTTGCCCGCCAGGCAATCCACCGTCGCCGTGATGTTCGCGGGACTAGCCGGAACCCTGTTGGTCATCCGCGCCTCGGAAGCGTCCCACCCCTTCATGCTGCATGGCCTCCCGGATCTCCTCAAGGCTTGCGGGATCGTCGATGGTGGACGGGATCTTCACATCGTCCTGAACCGCCAGCTGGCGGATGCTCTTGCGTAGAATCTTCCCGGAGCGCGTCTTGGGCAGCTTGCCGACGATCATCGCCGTCTGCAGGCACGCAAAGGCCCCGATCCCGCCGCGGATGCGCTGCACCAGTTCCTGCTCCAGTTGATCATGGCCGATGTCCTGACCATCCTTGAGCACCACGAAGCCCACCGGCATCTGTCCCTTGAGCTCATCGTCCACGCCCACCACGGCACATTCCGCCACCGCCGGATGGGCGCCGATCAACTCCTCCATCTCGCCGGTGGACAGCCGATGACCCGCCACATTGATCACATCATCCATGCGGCCCATGACGAACAGGTACCCATCCTCGTCGATATAACCGCCATCGGAGGTGTCGTAGTAGCCCTGGAAGCTACTGAGATAGGAATCCCGATACCGCTGATCGTCATTCCAGAGTGTGGGCAGGCAACCCGGGGGCAACGGCAGCCGGATCGCGATATTGCCCTGCGTACCCGCGGCCACCGGCTTTCCATCGCTGTCCAGCACTTCCACCTGGTAGCCCGGCAGCGGAAATGTGGCGGACCCGGCCTTCTCCGGATGGGGCTCGATGCCCATCGGATTGCCCGCGATAGGCCAGCCGGTCTCCGTCTGCCACCAGTGGTCGATCACCGGAAGATCCGTGATCTGCTTGAGCCATTGGTAGGTGGGTGGGTCCAGCCGTTCACCGGCCAGGAACAGGCTTTTCAGGCAACCCAGGTCGTACCGCTGCTTCAGCTTCGCCTCCGGGTCTTCCTTTTTCACGGCCCGGAAGGCCGTGGGCGCGGTGAAAAAGGTCTTCACCCGGTGTTCGCTGATCACCCGCCAGAAGGCGCCCGCGTCCGGCGTGCGCACCGGCTTACCCTCGTACACCACAGTGGTGCAGCCGCGGATCAGCGGCCCGTAGACGATGTAGGAGTGCCCCACCACCCATCCCACGTCGGAGGCGGTCCAGAACACGTCGCCGGGGTGCAGATCGTACAGGGCGCCCATGCTGAAGTTCAGCGCCACCGCGTAGCCGCCGTTATCCCGGACCACGCCCTTGGGCTTGCCGGTGGTACCCGAGGTGTACAGCACATACAGCGGATCGGTGGCGTCCACCGGCACCGGATCCACCGCTGAAGCCTTGTCCAGCAGGCCGGCCCAATCATGATCACGGCCGGGGTGCAGCTCTGCAGCCGCCTGGGGGCGGGCGAACACCACCGTGTGGTCGGGCTTGTGGCTGGCCTGCCGGATGGCCTCATCCACCAGCGGCTTGTAGGGAATCACCTTGGTGAACTCGATTCCGCAGCTGGCGGTGAGAACCACCTTGGGCTGCGCGTCGTCGATGCGCACTGCCAGTTCGTGGGGAGCAAAGCCGCCGAAGACCACGGAGTGCACCGCCCCCAGCCGGGCGCAGGCCAGCATGGCCATGACGGCCTCGGGGATCATCGGCATGTAGATGACCACCCGGTCGCCCTTGGCCACGCCCAACTCCCGCAGCATGCCGGCAGTCCGGGCAACCCCATCGCGCAACTCCCGATACGTGTAACTGCGCTTGGTGTCGGTCACCGGCGAATCGTAGATCAGCGCAGTCTGTTGTCCGCGGTCTCCATCCGCATGAACATCCAGCGCCAGATGGGACAGGTTCAGCCGGCCGCCGTGGAACCACCGGTACAGACCCTGGGTGTCCTGGGTCAGGATCTGCTTCGGTGGCTCGAACCAGTCCAGCGCCTCGGCCTGTTCACGCCAGAATGCTTCCGGCTGTTCCACGGAACGCTGGTAGATCTCCCGGTAGCTGCTCATCTCTCCTCCTTGTATTGAACGTTCGCCTGCCTCTTCGGGTTTGAAGGGCGCACGGCGACTTCTGGTATGCTCGAACGCCGGCCGGCGTCCATGATGCAATCTTCATTGTATGCATGTTAGGAGCCGATGTGTCCCGTTTGCACTATCGTGCCGCACCGGGATGACGCCGGCCACGTGACCGCCGGGAGGCCGGACCGGGCTCCCGAGGGGTGCATCTTCGAGGAGAAAACAATGACGAATCTGGCTGTAGTAACTGGAGGCGGAACCGGTCTTGGCCGCTCCCTGGCGCAGCAACTGGCGTCGCGCGGTATGGAGGTCCTGGTGGTGGGCCGCCGCGCGGCACCGCTGCAGGAAACCTGCGAGGCCGCGCCGCAGCAGATCACGGCGGTGGCGGCGGATGTCTCCAGCCCTCAGGGCCGGGACGCCGTGGTCGCCGCGGTGGGCGAGCGCCCGGTACACTGCCTGATCCATAACGCCGGGGTGCTCACCCCCATCGGGCCGCTGGCCGGGGTGACCGAGCAGGATTGGAGCTACGCCTTATCGGTCAATGTGCACGGCCCGTTGTTCCTGACCCAGGCCCTGCTCTCACGGCTGCCGGGTGGCCGCGTATTGCACATGTCCTCCGGCGCGGCCCATAACGGCTATCCCGGCTGGGGCGCTTACTGCGTCAGCAAGGCAGCACTGCATATGCTCTACCAGGTGCTGCGGGAAGAACTGCGGGACAGAAACATCGCCGTGGGCAGTCTGCGCCCGGGCGTGGTGGACACCCCGATGCAGGGGCTGATCCGTGAACAGACACCGGACCGCTTCCCCGCGGTGGAGCGCTTCATTCAGCTTCACGATAGCGGTCAGCTGGAAGATCCGGACGAGGTCGCGGCCTTCACCGCCTGGCTGATGCTGGACGTCCCCGCCGACCGGTACAGCGCCCGGGAATGGTCCTTCACCGACGAGGAGCACCGAAAACAGTGGAAGCAGCAATAGCCATCGAACCTTACCGGCCCGGACGCCCGCCCCGCCGACGGCAGGTGACCCTGCGTGGGCTGCGTTACCAGCTCACCGAATGGGGACCAACCGAGGGAACACCGCTGATCCTGTTGCACGGCTGGATGGATTGCGGTGCCAGTTGGCAGTTCCTGGTGGACGCGCTGCATCGGGAACGCCGCATCCTGGCCCCGGACTGGCGCGGCTTCGGGGACAGCGACTGGTGTCCGAACGGCTACTGGTTCCCTGACTACCTGGCCGATCTGGACGCCTTGCTGGATGCCGAGGCCGCGGATCAGGCCGTGGACCTGGTGGGGCACAGCATGGGAGGAAACGTGGCCGGGCTTTACGCCGGCGTGCGCCCGGAGCGCATCCGGCGGCTAGGGCTGCTGGAAGGCTTCGGCATGCGGCCACCGGCGGCCACCGAGGCACCGGACCGCTATCGGCAATGGCTGGAAGAACAGAAGGACACACCGGAGATGCACACCCCTGCCTCCTGGGACGGGTTGGCGGAACGGCTGATGCGGCAACATCCGCATATGCCACCAGAGCACGCGGCCTTTGTCGCCCGCTGCTGGGCCCGGGAGAATCCCGACGGCAGCCTGACCCTGCGGGGAGACCCCCGGCACAAGCAGAAGAACCCGGTACTGTACCGGCTGGAAGAGGCCCAGGCCTGCTGGCGCAACATCACCGCGCCGAGCCTGTGGATCTGGGGGACGGAATCCCGGGTGCTGCGGATGTTCGAGGACAAGGAAAGCTGGGAGGCGCGGGTGCGCTGTTTCCGGGACTGGCGCGGCGTGGCCATCGAGAACGCCGGGCACATGCTGCAGCATGACCAGCCGCAGGCCGTGGCAGAGGCGCTGGAACCGTTCCTGGCCTGATTCAGTCTCTGCCGTAGGGGTTGCGCATGACCTCCATCCAGCGCCGATGCTGTTCATGCGCCTCCGCACGCCAGCGCTCCACCTCCTCCCGCGTATGCTCCTCCAGCACACGCTTGTCACTGACGGCACGGGGGTCGAAACTGGTATCCTGCGGTCTGTCCCGGTTCATGGCAGTGTGCTCCGAGCAATCCCGTTATCCGGGTCCCAGTGTATCAACGCCCAAGGCATTGCGGACAGCGCATGAGTGACCATTTCGATCAGGAACTTGATGTGACGGGACTGAACTGCCCCATGCCGATTCTGCGCACAAAGCGGGAACTGGTGCGGCTGGAGGTGGGCCAGGTGCTGCGCGTGGCCGCCACCGACCCCCATTCCGTCATCGACTTCCTTGCCTTCACCGAGAAGACCGCGCACCGGATGGTGCGCCACTGGGAAGAGGACGGTGTCTATTACTTTCTGGTGGAAAAAGGCGCCTGAGCTTCTTCCATGGATCAGGCGGCGGCCCCGGAATCCGCCGTGGCCGCCGCGTACCGGGCGGGTATCAGGTACCCACCTTGCCCCCGTCATCCTTCCAGATCACCACCGTGGCGGAGCGTGCATAGCCGCCATTGTGGTCCGGCCAGGTGCCGGTGAGTTGCCCTGCGGCGAAGTCCTCCGCCGAGGTGGTGGCACCGGGATGCTGGACGTTGATGAACATGGTGCGCTGGTCCGGCGTGGTGATCACGCCCGTGATCTCCTGACCCAGCGGGCCGGTAAGGAAACGGCGGATCTCGCCGCTGATCGGGTCGGCAGCCAGCATGCTGTTGTTCCCCATCATGGCGTAGTCGGGGTTGACGTTCATCACGCTTTCGCTCATGTCCATCTGGATCCAGATGCGGCTGTCCCTGTCGATCCACAGACCGTCCGGTGAACTGAACTTGTTGTCCTCCGTCAGGGCATTGCCGGCTCCATCACGTCCTCCGGTCAGGGTGTCCGGACCGCTGCTGTCCCCGGCAATGGCAAACAGATCCCACGTAAAGGCCAGAGCTGCCGGATCGTCACCCTGCTCGCGCCAACGTATGATGTGCCCATGGTAATTGGGACCGCGGGGGTTCACGGCATCCGTGTCGTCCTCGTCGCGGCGGGTGTTGTTGGTCAGCGTGAAATAGACCTGCCGGGTGTTGGGGTCCACGGCGCCCCATTCGGGGCGATCCATTTTCGTGGCTCCCACGAAATCCGCTGCCAACCGGGTGTTCACCAGAACATCCGCCTGGCTGCTGAAACCGTTGGCCTCAGTCAGGCCGTTCTGGCCGTAGACCAACGGCAGCCAGTCACCGGTTCCGTCTTCGTTGAAGCTCGCCACGTACAGCGTGCCCGTATCCAGCAGATGTCCGCCGGCGGTGTTGCGGAAGAAGGCCTGGGCGCTGACGAACTTGTAGATGTACTCGAAGCGTGCATCATCACCGGAATAACAAACCACCGGCCGGCCGTCCTCGGCCGGCTGGAACACGACACCCTCGTGGGCGAAACGGCCCATGGCGGTACGTTTCTGAGGGGTACTGTCCGGATCGAACGGGTCGATCTCCACCATCCAGCCGAAGCAGTTGGGTTCGTTACGGTAGTCCTCGGTGGCGTCGGCACCGGTGCTGCTGGCGTCGAAGCGCACGTAGGCATCGGCGCCGCTGTCCGCCCGGTGCCAGTTGTACCGGGAAAAGCTCCCGCCAATCACACCGTAACGGCTGTGTTCTCTGGGCAAGACTTCGTCCGCGTTGCAGAAGTAGCCGGCCCAGTTCTCCTCGGCCGCCAGATAGGTGTTCCAGGGCGTCACACCGTGGGCACAGTTGTTCAGCGTGCCCCGTGTGGCATGCCCCTGGGGGCTGTACCTGGTCCTGACCAGATCCGAGCCGCGCACCGGGCCCTGGATCTCCATGTGGGTCAGCCCGGTGATACGACGGTTACGGCTGTCGTACTGAATCGACCAGGTGTTGTCGCCGCTCTTGTTGATGCGATAGATGCTGACGCCGTGGGCGTTCATCTCCTTCAGCACCTCATCCGCATCCCGGCTCAAATCCTCCTTGAAGGTCACGGCCCAGGCGTTCAGCTCCTGCCCGACGGCGGCGGCATGCATGTAGCGCGATTCCACGTACTCGTGGTTCAGCACCAGCAGACCGTCCTCGGAACTGCCTTCGTCAGGATCTTCCCCCTCGATGGGGAAGAAGTGCATACCGTCGTGGTGGGAGCCGATCTGGCCCGCCTGATCGGCGCCGGTATTATCCAGCGCGAAGGCCGGCGCGCCGCCGATGATGGGATCGCCCCAACGACCGATCACCTGAAAGCTGTAGCCCTCAGGCACCACAATTTCATCCAGTTCACTGACGGGCACCGGCTCGAAACCGAGTAGCTGGCCAGGGGCCGCGCTGCCATCGCCGGCGCCCTTGCCGGAACCGGAGCCGGACGAATTACAGCCGGCCAGGCCAACGCCGCCGAACAGACCCACCACGGCTGCACCCAAGCCACCTTTCAGTAGATCACGGCGCCCGAAACGGGCCTCCAGAACCCTTGCGAACGTCGTGTTGTCGGAGGGATTGGACAGGGGCTCATCACCCCGCTCGATCAAACGCAGGTCGGACGTCACTTTCAGGGTCATCGCGCGTGCTCTCCAGGCAATGTGATTGGAACGCTGGAGATGATTGCCCCTGCACATTGCAGGTACGTGTTATGGCGATGAACTTTCCGGGGCGGATCGGTGACAGCCGGACGGCAACACGGGGCGACAGGCGGACACGCCCGTCACCGGATGGGCGGGCCCATCGATGGCCGGCCGGCTACAGCAGATCCTCTGCCGCTAGTGCCAGACGGGAACGCTCCACCTCGCGAAGGGTGACGTGCCCGGCATGGGCCCAGCTCCGGAAACGCTGGACCAGATAGGTCATGCCGGACGTGGTCTCGGTCAGGTAGGGACTGTCAATCTGATTGACGTTCCCCAGACAGACGATCTTGGTATTGCGCCCCGCCCGGGTAACCAGGTTCTTGATCTGCTTCGGGGAGAGGTTCTGCGCCTCGTCGATGATCAGAAAGGTGTCATTGAACGTGCGCCCGCGCATGAAACCCAGCGAGCGGAACAGCACCCGACCGGTGAGCATGTCCCGGGTGGCGGCGCCGGCCCAGCCATCATCGGTGCGGAGCAGGGCCTCCAGGTTGTCCTGTATACCGCCCATCCACGGCGCCATCTTCTCTTCCTCGGTGCCGGGCAGGAAACCGATCTCCTCGCCCATGGCGATGGTTTCCCGGGTGATCACGATGCGCTCGTAGCGCCGCTCCTCATAGAGCTGATGCAACCCGGCCGCCAGCGCCATGTAGGTCTTCCCGGTCCCGGCAGCCCCGGCCAGGGTGACCAGGTCGATATCGTCGTCCAGCAACAGGTTGAAGGCGAAATTCTGCAGCAGATTGTGCGCCCGCACCCCCCAGACGGCATGCCGCTCCTCCCGGAAATCGCGGCACAGCTCCAGGACGGCGGTCTGGCCATCGCACTCCCGGACTATCCCCTCGAACGCACCGCCCCGGGGATCCTCATCCTCGCAGATCAGCAAACCCGGATACCAGTCCCGTACCAGGTCGCCCCGCAGCCGGTAGTAGGCACGCCCGGCCTCCTGCCAGGATTCGATTTCACCCGCGTTCCGGGACCAGAAATCCTCCCCGGCCACGATCATGCCGCTGCTCATGGCCTGAATATCGTCCAGCACCCGGTCGTTGCGGTAATCCTCTACCGGGATGCCGAGCGCGGCGCATTTCACCCGCAGATTCACATCCTTGCTGACCAGAATGACGCTCTCTTCCGGTCGGGACTGCTGCACCATCCGGGTTTCAGCGATGATCCGGTTGTCCGCGATGCTGGCATCCAGCCCGGGTGCCGGTCGGCCGGACTGTGGCAGGGGAAAGAACAGACGTCCGCCGGGCTGACTGCCGTCGGGCCCCGTCAGCGTGACACCGGCAGCCACATCGGCCATGTCCACCTGATCAAGCAAGCCCCCCAGATTACGGCTCGCCTGACGGGCGCTCCGGGCCGTATCGTGGGTTCCCCTTTTAAGCTGATCCAGTTCCTCCAGCACGGTCATGGGGATGACCACGTTGTGTTCCTTGAACTTGAACAGACAGGAGGGGTCGTGAATCAGTACGTTGGTATCAAGCACATACGCGCAACGGGCCTTTTTCTCGATCCTGACCATGGCACCTCCGGCTTCGCTGCATCGGAACCCCTGCATCCTGCGCAGGAATCGTGATTCCATGATGACACCAGTCGTTTCCGAATGCGCGGTTTTCCGGGCCGCCACGGAACCTTTTCGCAGCACCCCGATCCCAGGGGATGAACGGGCCTGCCGGTACCCGGGGCGCCGACACCTTGCCTGACGGACGGCTGCCTGGCACCCGACGGCCCGTGGCACCAGCCTGGAGGATGCATGAAAGCAGGGAATCTGCTGGCTGCCACCATCGGCATGCTTGCCCTGGGTGCAGCGATACCCGGCCTGGCCGGGACGCTTCCGGATTGTGATGAGAACAACGCCGGACTGTCATTGCCGGACGGTTTCTGCGCCCTGAAGATTGCCGACGGGATCGGCCCCAGCCATCACCTGGCGGTGGCGGACAGCGGCGACGTCTACGTGGCGATCCGGGATCAGGACGGAGAGCCGGGTGGTGTCGTGGCCATGCGCGACACCAGCGGCGACGGCCGCATGGATGAAATCATGCGCTTCGGTGAGCGCGGGGGAACCGGGATCGCGATCCGCGACGGACACCTCTACTTCGGCGAGGACCGGCGCATCCTGCGCATTCCACTGCACGGGAAGCACCTGGGCCCGAACGGTGAGGTGGAGGTGATTGCCGCCGGCTTTCCGGAGACGCCACCCTACCGGGTGATCCCCTTCGCCTTCGATCCGGAAGACCGCCTGCACGTGAGCAGCGGGGCATCCGCCAACCACTGCGGGAAGGACGCGTCAACCCCACCGGATCAGGCCCTCTGCATGCCGCCGGCATCCGGTGGAGAAATCCGGCAGTTCGAGGGCGAGACCACGGGGCAGCAGCAGCACGAGGCGCTGCGTTACGCGGCCGGTACCGGCCACGTGGCAGCCATGGCCTGGAACCCCGTGGACGGGCAGTTGTACGCCCTGCGTTCCGGGCCGGACAGTCGCGCAACCCGGAGCGAGCCGCCGGAAACCGGCCCGGCCGCCGGATCGCCATCGACGGAACTGTTAAGGGTCACGGAAGGCGTGGATTTCGGATCGCCCTACTGTTATCACGATCTGGACCGGAACAAGCGCGTACTGAGCCCCGGATTCGGCGGCGACGGTCGAAGCACCGGCCAGTGCAACGAGCGCTACCCATCACCGGAGCTGGCCTTCCCGGGCGACTTCATCCCGAGCGATCTGCTGTTCTACACC
This sequence comes from Ectothiorhodospiraceae bacterium, assembly GCA_020831885.1. Lineage (GTDB taxonomy): Bacteria > Pseudomonadota > Gammaproteobacteria > Nitrococcales > Aquisalimonadaceae > LSCE01. The sequence goes on along the minus strand of JAFIFU010000001.1, from coordinate 23,260 downwards.
GGCGAGCAGTTTCCGGAAGACTACCGCCACGGCGCTTTCATCGCCTTGCATCGCCCCGGATACGACGCTTCAGACAGCCGAAGCGAGCACGCGGTGGTGTTCGTTCCATTCGATGGAGACGGCCGGGCAAATGCCGACGGCGCCTGGGAAACCTTCGCCACCGGAATCCCCGGAGACCACAGTTCCACCTCATCCACGCACGCCGGACACCGGCCTCTCGGGCTTGCCCTGGGCCAGGACGGCAGCCTTTACCTGAGCGATGCCCGGCAAGGGACGGTCTGGCGCGTTGTTCACCGGAGACAGCAGGGAGCGCAGCAGGACGGTCGCTTCTCACCGTTGCGCCGGATCACGGATGTCATCGGCGAGCGCTGACTCGGGTATCGGTCGTGACCGAACCGCCGTCAGCGCTTCCCTACGGCGCCTCGTGCAGGTCCACCAGGGCCGCGCGATACGTCTCCCGGCCGACACGTTCGTGTTCCACCACCAGGGGGATGTAATCGTACTCCACGGCGAACCACATACGCGTGCTGCGCCGGGATGAGCCGCCCACCCGCTCCACCTTGATCGCCTCGAAGCGACCAGCCGGAGTCTCCACCAGTTCCTGTCCCACCACCTGGAAGCTGTAACTGTCCAGGTCGCCATCGGATTCCACCACCGAGAACTCCATCTCGGTCTCCCCCGCCCGGACGGCCAGCATCAGGCGAAGCTGGGAGAGCAGTTCGTCCATGGTTTCACCGTCCACGTGGGTCTCCCAGCGCGCGTCGCCCCGACTGCTCACCCGTCCGGTGTCCGGCCGGAAGAACAGCCGCGCGTACGCGTCGTTCCCACCCCGGGCCCGCTGCCGGTAGTAGTATTCGGCCGGGACGATCCGACCCTCCTCCAGTCGGAAGCGGGTCCACTCCTCGATACGGCCCCGCAGCAGCAGATCGGCCAGGCCCACAGTGCGACCCTCGGACAGGAAGCGACAGTCGCCATCCTCGCAACTCAGACTGCGGGTCAGTTGCGCCGCACGCAGACCGTCGCGCCGCAGCTCGTATTCGGCGGAGAACTCCGGCAGCGTCCCGTGGGCCGGAACCCCCACGGTGTTGCCGGCGGAGCGGTCAGCACCTCCGGCAGATGCCGACACCAGCAGCAGGGCGGCGAGCATGCACCGGGACACGATCCTGATCATCTGATCCCTCCAGGCGTCAACGCCGGATCTCCACACGGTAGGTCAGTTCCACAGACTCCCCCGCCGGCACTTCCAGTTGCCATTCCAAACCTTGCGCCCCGGACGGCTGCTGGGGATCATGGCTGCTTTTCAGAAGGCTCCAATCCCCGGGCACCTGCTCCGTGACCCGGACCACCGCCGGACGCTCCAGGGTATTGCGCAGGACGACCTGCCAGGCCTGTTCCTCTGCCCGTTCGCCAAGGCGCCGGTATGCGGTCTGGGCCCGTTGAGCTGTGACGTCGAAGGCCGTGCCCACGGTGAGTTCCACCTCGCTCCCCGGGGCACTTGCCGGCAGCCCGTCCTCGCCAAGAAACAGGGGCTCCCCTCCGGCATCCCGCTGGTACACCCGCGCGGTGCCCGCAGGCAGCGGCCGATCCAGCGCCTCTCCCTGGTTGCGGAAGCGTAGGTGAACAGTCACGGGCGGGTTCTGAACCCCTGGGGCCGGGCCCCAGGCAACTCCGTGCACCCGGTATTCCCGCTCTATCGGTACCCGGCTTGCCCGGAACAGGGGAAACTGGCTGCGTTGGGCGGCACTGATCTCCACCGGTTCCGGGAGGGTATAGAGCCGGTAATCCGCCTCCGGACGGGCGCGCAGGCCATCGGCCTCGGTCATGAGTGCGCGGGCCATGGGCACATCGCCCCGCCGGGATGGCTCCCCGGCTACCAGCCTCACCGTTGCCTGTCCGAAGTCCATGCCGGTGCTGTTCTCCAGGGTGGCCCAGGCGGTGAGTTCCAGATACGCGTCCCGCAGATCCAGCACGTAATCCGCCCGCCAACCCAAGCCGTCTGTCAGATAGAGCAGTTCCACGAGCTGGCGTCCTGGAGACGCGCTTTCCAGATCCAGCACCAGGCCGGGCTCGGCCCGCAGCCCCGTTGGCAAGGCCGGGAAACGGATGCGCCAGGCGGAACCGGGCGCCACCACTTCCACACCGTCCTCCAGCTCGACCACGGCCTCGCCGTTCAGGGCGCTGCGCAACACGCCCCGGGCCACAGCCTCACCACCAGCCCCATCGTCCCGCCGCAGCTCCACCACGCGTCCCAGGTGCGCCTCCAGCAACGCCTGCCGGTTCAACAACGCCTGCTCCCACCGCTGGGCGTGCAATCGGAGATCGGTTTCGCCCCGCAGCATAAGGGTCTCCGGCCGGAGCCCGGGGCTGACATCCAGCAACGACAGGGCGCTCCTTCCCTCCGTGAGCCCCACGTGACGTTGATCGCGAATCAAGGCCTGACCCTGCTGGTACACGGTGACGGTCAGGCTTTCCCGGTCCTCCGCGTCGGAGGAGGCCTGAGCGCCGGCCCGTTCCCCAGCGACGGCCCGGACCTCCGGGCGCTGGTCCACAGCCTGGGGGGTCGCAGCGGAGACCACGGCACCGGGCAGCGCCAGGGTCAGGGCAGACAATAGCAACGGCAGTCTTTGCATGCGGTGGGCCTCCTCCGGGCAATGCATGGCCATTGTGACCGGACAACCCCGGCCAGGTTCACGCCGGCGGCAAGGTCAGTCGTGCGGTCGCCACGGAAAAATAGATCAGAATACCGGCGATGCGGGCGATACAGGGGATCAACGGTACACTGGATCTGGCGGGATCGAATTGCACCCGGCTCAGAATGAGCGGCATGAGAGGAACAGCCCAACGGCTTCCGGCAAGCATGCGGAAACACGCGCGCAACGCCGCATGTCCCATGACTGACGGCGTTGACGTTTGCCGATGTCAATGCAGCCATTCAGGGGCAGCGGCCCGCGTTCCCGCCGGCCGCTGCCGGAACAAGTCAGTCGCCGATCGCCAGCAGTTCCATGGCCCGCTCCAGGGCCGCCATGGAACGGTCATGATCCCCTTCCTGGTGATAGCGCTCACCGTCCGCGCGCAAGGTCTTGGCCTCCGCAAGCACGTCCGCCTCAACATGCGACTCCACGTGCTCGCCCTCCAGTACCGCATCGATCTCGGCCATCAACCGGGGACAACTGTGCGCCCAGGCGGATCCGGCAAAGAACAGTGCGATGAACGCAACAAGGATCTGCTTCTTCATGGTGATTCTCCTCCACGAGGTCCGGGGCCGGGCGACCACATCACCCGGCTGCGCCCTGCCGAAGCGGCGCCGATGAATCAGACCGGCACGCCGCCCCCGGGTTCACTTCGGAGGCGGGAACGGCTCAGATACCGGCCTGTGCCGCCTTGTTCAGCACGTGATCGACCCAGCGACCGGTCAGCGCGTCGGCCAACCGGTTCTGCTGCTGCCGGGCCGCCAGGTTATCGAGATCGATCCAGGCCAGGGGCTGATCCTGCTCCGCGCAGGAAAACACCGCCCGTGTGCGCTCACCGGTCTCCGGATCCTTCTGCCATTGCAGGCACTGGGAACACACACCCTTGAGCATGCACTGCATGGGACTGCCCACGGTCCCCAGCGCCAGCACGTCCGGCGGGAAACACGGCCCCAGTTCGCCGGCCAATGCCTGCTGGAAGCCCTGCAACAGGCCGGTGCCGCCCATGACCATGATACGTTTCACCTGCCCCAACGGAATGCCCCCTTGCCCAGGGCCGACCTCCCCCCGATGATAACGGGCAAGCAGCTCCACCATATCGGTGGCCTGCACGCTGACATCCTGCGGTCGACGGGCCGGGATCAATTCCCGGTCCGCTGTGGCCCAGATGATCTGGTCGGCACCCGCCTCCAGCTCATCCTGGTGATCCACGTCGGCGGCACGCCCAAAGGCCGCCAGATACAGCACCCGATTGCCCTTGGCCCGCAGCGCCGTACCGATGTCGTGCATGACCGCCGCGCCCCAGCGGCCGGCCACCACGAGCACCGTCTCCCCTTCGGGAATCCGTGTGGGTTCGCCGGTTGGGCCCATCAGGACCAGCGGATCACCGGGCTGGAGCCGCCCCGCGACCCGCGGGGCCGCCCCCCACTGCAGCACCATAAGGCGGATACTGTCTCCCCGCAGGCCGGTGCCACTGACAGTCATCAGCGGCACCTGCAACCGGGTGCCCTCAACCACCGGCGACAGGGTTTCATAGGTCTGGAAACGGAAGAACTGCCCCGGCCGGAATTTCCGGGCCGCCATCGGGGCCCGCACCCAGAGTTCCACCACGGCGGGGTTATCCCGGTTCACCTCCTCCACCACCGCATCGAACAGATAATCCATCCGCTCCCGGAAGGCCTGATAGCTGCCTGGATCCGTATCCGGCTCGGGCAGATGACGCAGGGCCTTGAGAATCTCCCGGTAGCTGCGACGGCTGGACGCGATGGCCTTCACCACGCTGCCGTTGAACACCGGATGGGTATCACCCAGGAAGGTGACCCGGCGGCCCGCCTGCTGGTAAGACGTGAACGGCCCGAACTCCGGCGCCTTCACATGCTCGGCCACCCGTACCGGCTGCAGCCCGTAATCGTGCTCCACGTGGGGATGGTAATGGTTGCCATCCATGACAAACCCCTGGGGATGCTCCTGCTGGTAGATGGTGTTCGGCACCGTGCCCGCAGCCACGAACACCGCCCGCGCCGGCAGACGCACCTCCCGGCTGGTGGCGAACCAGCGCCCCTCCCGGCATTCCATGCGCCGGAATATGAGTTCCCGCACGTGCCCGCCGGCATCCAGCACCGCGTGGATGGGATCCAGCCCCTCCGCGTAGAACAACCCCTCCTCGCTGGCCTTGATCAACTCCTCGTGGTTGCGTGTGTAGGCCGGGGACGCGTTCATCCCCTTGCGGTAGGCGATGGTGACCCCGCCCCAGCGGTGTAACAGAGGTATGAAGTCGGGCGCCTCATCCCGGGCTTCCGCCCGTTCACGCTCCGCCCGGACGGCGCGGCCGTGCTCCAGGAACTCGTCCAGCACTTCCAGATCCTCCGGCGAGAGCGCCGCGCGCAGGGCGGACTCCCCCTGCCCCTCGGCGAGCACCTCGTAGCGCCGGAGTGTCTTCTCCACCTGCTTAATGTAATAGGCCTGCACCTCGGTGGCGGTATCCACCCCGGTCAGGCCGCCGCCGATGACCACCGCCGGCAGCCTGACCTGAAGGTTGGCGATGGAGGTGTCCTTGCCGGCGCCGGTCAACTGCAGTGCCATCAGGAAATCGTTGGCCTGCCGCATGCCCCGGGCCAGGCTGTTGCCCATGGGAATAACCCGCGGATAGCCGGCACCGGTGGCCATGCAGACATGGTCGAAGCCCAGCTCCCAGGCATCCTCCAGGGTCACCGTTCCGCCGAGGCGCACGCCGCCCTTGACCTGGAACGTGGGCCGGCGCAAAAGGCTCAGGTAGATCAGTTTCAGGAAATTCTTGTCCCAACGGACGGTGATGCCGTATTCCGCCACCCCGCCGAAGCCCAGAAGAATCCGCTCGTCCAGGGGTTCTTCCAGGCTGCTCCAGTCCCGTATCGGCTCCCGTAAAAGCCCCGCAGGCAGCGGTTCCACCTTGAGCCCTTCGACGCCCAGCACCGCACAGCCGGCCAGCGTCAGATAGTGGGCCATGGTGAAACCCGCCGGCCCCATGCCGGCGATCAGGACTTTGCGGCCGTTGTACGGCTGCATCACGTAGCGCTCCCGGCGCAGCGGGTTCCAGCGTGTCAGCAGATCGTAGATCTCCACGCCCCACGGCAGGTCCAGCACCTCGGACAACACCGCGGTCTCCACCTGGGGGATGTTGACCGGATCCTGCTTCTGGTAGATACAGGCCTTCATGCAGTCGTTGCAGATGCGGTGACCGGTGGCCGGCACCATGGGGTTGTCCACCATGATCATGGCCAGGGCGGCGATAATGCGCCCCTCCCGCTTCAGCAGGTGCATCTCGGAGACCTTTTCCTCCAGCGGACAGCCTGTGAGCGTCACCCCCAGTGGATCCACCTTGAACCCCAGTTCCGGCTGCCTTTTCTTCTCCGGAAACCCGCGGGAGCAGAAATCGCCTTCGTGATCGTGGCAGTAAACGCAGTAATCCACCTCGGCCTGAACCTCACGCCGGCTCATGCGGGCATCCGTGAGCGCGAAACCGTCCCGCCGACGCCGGAGTCCCGGCTCCGCCACCAGGCGGCCCGCTCCGTCGGGCTCTTTCACCATGGGGACCAGATTGGCGTGATCGATCCGTTCCGGCAGGCGGAAACTGCTCCAGCCCGCAACCGCTGCTCGCCCGGCCTCCCGGGACAAGGCCAGGCGGCACCAATCCATCAGTCGATCCCCCGCTTCGCCGGCCTCCGCACTGCGGGATAAGCGGTATGCATACAGCGCCACCGCCCGTTCGGGATCATGGGCATCCAGTTCCTCGGCCTGAAGCTGTTCACGTAACCAGTCATCCAGAGCCGCCCAGTCCTCCCCCACGGGATCGCGTCGTTTCTTGGCCGCCTTCTGCACCCATTCACGCTTGAACTGCCAGACAACCTGGTCCGCCAGGGTTTCCTCGTGAACGACACGCAGCGCGTCCTCGATGCCGAACAGCCGGGCGGTCCACGCCTCCAACTGCGGGGCCAGGGCCAGGAGCAGGGCGCTGGTGTCGCCGGGAGGTGGCGGGACTGAGGCGCGGCGGTAGTCCAGCAGGCGCTGTGTCAGTTCGGCATCCTGTCGCTGCAACCAGTCCAGGAACGCCTGATCGAGGCGCGCGAGCCCCTCGGCATCGAACAGTTCTGCAAAGCGGAAACCCGCCAACGGGGGTTGCGTGCTCGGGTGCATGATTGAACGAAACCCTGTTCTCGAATGGACTCCACAGAGTACTCGGGTTTCGGCCGGCATTGCCATTCTCCTTCCCGCCGCAGCCGCTGGCCCGCGCCCACGCTGATAGAAAGCTCCATGATCTGGAGGGTAGACTGGGCGTAACCGCATCCAGGCTTAGCAAGCCCTCGGAAGGGTTGATATCCGCGCTCCGGAACCTGGAGCACCGAATAGAAGCAGGAGGCTCAACCCCCATGGCAAGCCCGCTCGCCCGCTACCTGCCGCTGATGGCCGGAGGCTTTACGCTGCTTGCGGGCATTGCTGCCAGTTGGGCGGTCACCGACGTCGTCACCGCCTGGGAACGCAATCAGCAGCAGTCACGGAACATCCAGCAACTGGCCACGATCCGCGCCCAGCTGGAAAGCGAACTGAACACCACCATGTACGCCACCCACGGGCTTGCGGCCTTGGTGGCCAGTGATCCGGAACTGCCGGAGGAGCGCTTGCTGCGCATGGCGCGGGCGCTGCTGCGGAACAACCCCCACACCCGCCACTTCGCCGTGGCGCCGGACAACGTGGTGCGTTTCGTCTATCCGTTGGAGGGGAACGAGGCGGCCCTCGGCCTGGATCTGAACCGTGAACCGGGTCAGCGGGCGGCGGTGGAACGCGCCATGGCGCAACGCCGGCTGATCATCACCGGACCGGTGGAACTGGTACAGGGCGGCACGGCAATCGCAACCCGGGAACCGGTGTTCATCACACGGAACGGCGAACAACACTATTGGGGACTGGTCACGGCCATTGTACGCATGGACAGCCTGTTCACCGCCGCCGGGTTGATGGACAACCCTTCCGGACTGGAGCTGGCGCTGCGGAATCTTGACGACAATGCCGTGTTGTTGGGCGATGGCGCGCTGTTCCGGGAGGACACCCTGCGCCAGGACGTGCGCCTGCATGGTGCCACCTGGGAGCTGGCGGCCCGACCCCGGCAATCCACCAGCAGCCATCCCTACTGGCTTGGTTTCGGTCTGGTCCTGTCCCTTGCCGGCAGCCTGGGCGCATGGCGACTCACCGGGCAAGGTCTGGCGCTACGGCGTTCCGAGGAAAAATACCGGACCCTGGTGGAGCAGCTCAACGACGGCGTCTGCATCGCCCAGGACGGCGTGCTCCGCTACGTGAACCCGCGTTTATGCGAGATGACCGAACGTAGTGAGGCGTGGCTGATCGGCCGACCCTTTGGCGGACTGATTGCACCGGAATACCGGGAGGAACTGGAAAGGCGGCATGCGGCCAGGATGCGCGGGGAAAATTTCGGCGCCACCTACGAGCTTCAGATCCTCCGCCCCAGCGGACCACCACTGCATGCCCGCATCAATGCGAACCTGGTGGACTGGCAGGGCCGTCCCGCAGCCCTGGTCACGGTCACGGACATGACCGAGCAGAAGGCCTTGCAGCAAGCCCTTCGCCGTAGCCGCGACCGGCTCCAGGCGCTGATCCGGGCAATGCCGGACATCGGCTTCATCATTGATGATCAGGGTCGTTATCTGGACGTCATCGGCGGTAACAGCCAGCACTACAGCAACAGCGACGGCCTGGTGGGGCGTTACCTGAGGGATACCCTGCCCGCGCCCCTGGCGGATCAGTTCATGCAGGTGGTCCATGCGACCCTCACGTCCGGGAGCATGGAACTGTTCGAATACCGGCTACGCGTGGACGAGGTCCGCGGTACGCCGGACACCCCACCCCTGGATGCCCAATGGTTCGAAGCCCGGGTGGTGCCATTGCACGCCTTCGGCAGCGAGCGGCCGGCGGTGCTGTGGCTGGCTTTCAACATTACCGCACGCAAGGAGACCGAAGCCTCGCTGCGGGAACGGGAAGCAGCCTACGAAGCGTTGGTGGAGAACTCGCCCGACGTGATCTCCCGGCTGGATCAGGACCTGCGCATCCTGTACACCAACTCGGTGGCGGAGCGGTACACGGGCATGCGGGCGGCGGATCTGCTTGGCCGACGTCGACCGGACATCACCCAGGATCCGGCACTGACGGCGGAACTGGAACAGCGCCTCGGGCGGGTTTTCCAGGAAGGACGCATGCACATGTTCGACTTCCGTCAACGGGCCCCGGACGGCCGGCTGCTGTTCTTCGAGTGCCGGGCCATACCGGAGCCCGGCGAAGCCGGCCGGACGACCACCATCCTGGTACTGGAGCGGGAGATCACCGACCGAAAGCACTCGGAACAACAGCAACGCCTCGCCGCCAGCGTATTCCAGCACACCTCGGAAGCCATGCTGGTGAGCGATGCCTACCGCCGCGTGGTCCGCTGCAATCCCGCTTACTACGAACTGACCGGCTTTCAACCCTCAGACCTGATCGGCCGCCCCGCCCCGCTGCTCACCAGCACACAATCCTGGGAACACCTGGATGACGAGGCCTGGCAGCACCTGGGCCGTCGGGGCCGGTGGCAGGGGGAACTTCAGGCACGCGGCCGCGACGGCATCCGGTTTCCGGCCTGGGTGACGGTGACAACCATTCGGGACGAGGCCGGGGCGGTGAGCCATTATCTGCTGACGCTGGCCGACATCTCCAGTCGTAAGCAACAGGAAGCGCGTCTGCGCCACGACGCCACCCACGACCCGCTAACGGGGCTTCCCAATCGGGCACTGCTCATGGACCGGCTGGCGGTCGCCATCGCTCAGGCGCGTCGTGACTCACACCAATTGGCTGTCCTGTTCATCGACCTGGACGATTTCAAGCCGGTGAACGACTCCCTGGGCCACCATGTGGGCGATAGGGTGCTGCGGCGACTGGCCCAACGCCTGTCGGCCCGACTCCGGGAAACCGACACCGTAGCCCGTCTTGGTGGCGACGAGTTCGTGGTTGTGCTCACATCGCCGGTGGACACCCGGGCGGCGGAAACCATGGCAACCGCCATTCTGGAACAGATAGCCCAGCCGGTCCGCGTAAGCGGGCACGAATGCAAGGTCACGGCCAGTATCGGGATCAGTCTGTTTCCGGATCACGGCAGAGAACCGGAAACCCTCATCGCCGCAGCAGACGCCGCCATGTATCGGGCGAAGATCACGGGCGGCAGTCACCACGCAGCGGGTCCGGGCGCCCAGGGCGAACATGCCTGACCCGCCGGCCGCGAACCCGCGAACAGGCTCATTGCCCCCCCGCCGGGGGCAATCGCTGCGTACCACGCTGATCCAGCACGCGCAGCGCCACCGGAGCACTCCAGGGAACGGCCAGAAGCATGCAGGGCCTTGTCAGCGCCTGCGTGACCAACTCGTCCGGCCCGGGCTCGCGCCAGTGAACCTGCAGCTCCCAGACCCCGTCCTGCTGGACGGCCCGGGCGTCGGCCAGCTCCAACCCGAAACCGCCGGTGGGTTGCTCGCCCATGGACAGTCGGACCTGCCAGCCGCCATCAGCCCGTTCCCAGGCCAACCCGGGCTCCGCCGCACCACAGTGCGCACCCCGCTCCAGTAGTTCCACCTCCACCGGTGCGGATTCACCGGCGGCGCAACCGGCAAGTGCCATCGCCACGATCACCGTCGCCAGGCGGCGACTGTTGACCGTCGTCCACGTCCCCTTAGACTTGGCTACGCATCCATACCCAACGTCATAGGTCATCTGGAGTAATCCCCGCATGCGGCACCTGTGCTCTCGTCTCGCCATCCTGTTCCTGCTGCTGCCCCTGGCAACGGCTCTCAAGGCGGACCACCGGGAACTCCAGATCCTGGGCTGGCTGGAGGAAGCCAAGCTGGCCTCCGCCGAAATGGCGATTCAGGCGAAACTGGATACCGGGGCCGACAATTCCTCGCTGAACGCACCCGACCACGAGCGCTTCGACCGCGACGGCGAGGAATGGATCCGGTTCACTGTGGAAAACCGGGACGGTGACAAGCATACCTTTGAAAAGCCCGTGGAACGCAATGTGCGCATTCGCAGCGCATCGGGCACCAGCCGTCGACCGGTGGTCAAAATGGAGCTCTGCGTCGGCAACGTCCTGCGCCGCGTGGATGTGAACCTGGCCGACCGCAGCAACCTGCAATACCAGATGCTGATCGGCCGCAGTTATATGAAGGACCGCATCCTGGTGGACTCCGGCGCGGAGTTCACCGTGGACCCGGACTGTTCCGAGGCGATCGCGGACGACGCGGACCGCCCGGACGAGACCGATGACTACGATGACGAAGGGGAGCAGGGGAACGGTGGCAATGGAAGCGGCTCTCCGGACAACGGCGACTGAAACCGGGCCGTACCCACCTGAAACCTGCTACACGGGCCGGCCTGACAGACGCCGCCACGGATCCTGGCGGTAAAACAGGACCAACTGGCGGTACACCTCGGGGCAGACCTCGGCCAGCCCCCCCGGGAGCTCGAAGAAGGCTTCACTGACCACGGAAAAGAACTCCGCGGGGGATTCGGCGGCGTACGGGTCCAGGGCGGGCTCCTCGCCGGCATCCAGCGTCTCGCACAGTGCCTCGTAAGCCCCGGACAACGCCAGGGTCCAGGCCTGCCGGTTCATCCCCTCATGCAGGGGCGGATGACCGTTCGCCTCACCGTTGCACATGTCCAGTTTATGGGCGAATTCGTGGATCACCACGTTAAAGCCGTCCAACTCGCCGGACCCGGCCACATCCGCCCAGGACAGCACCACGGGACCACCTTCCCAGGCCTCGCCGACCATGGGCAACTCATCCAGGTGCTCCAGTCCCAGTTCATCCTGATAGTGATGCCGGGCGACGAAGTCCCCCGGGTACAGGATGATGGTGGTGAAGCCCCGGTACCAGTCCAGACCCAGATTGAGCACCGGCAGGCAGGCCTGCAGGGCCACCGTCACCGCCATCCCCAGGTCCGGCTCCAGGCCGCCGGCCCCGATCACCCGTTTCTCGGCCAGGAACAGGGTCGCAAGCTCCACCAGGCGCTCCCGCTCCGACGGGTTCAGCGAGGCCAGCACCGGCAACTGCCCGTAGATCTCGGCGACCACCGCCGCGGGTAGGGCATGGCGTTCCAGCAGACGCCGCCGGCGCCACTGCCGCAATCGTCGGAGCATGTGTTCCCACCCTTGAAACCGAACAATCGGGAATCACAAGTGTCTTCTGCCACTGAGCGCATCACAAGCCCGATGCGCTTCCCTTGGTCCGCCCTGCCCATTCGTGGATAATCGGGCCTTTTCCGAACCCAGCCCCCGGAGGCACATGAGCGAACCGGCAAACCAGGGCCCTCGTCAGGTCGTCGAAATCGACGGCACCCGCTACACGCTGCTCGGTACCGCCCATGTCTCCAGGGCGAGCGCGGAAGAGGTCAGCGCGCTGATCCGTTCCGGTGAATTCGATGCGGTCGCCATTGAGCTCTGCCCCACCCGTTACCAGACCATGACCAACCCGGATGCCATGGCCCGCATGGACCTGTTCGAGGTCGTACGCAGTGGCAAGGCCGGCATGGTGGCGGCCAGCCTGGCCCTGGGGGCGTTCCAGCAACGCCTGGCGGAGCAGTCCGGCATCGAGCCGGGGGCGGAAATGCGGGCGGCCATTCGCGAGGCGAGAGAAGCGGACCTGCCGGTGATGCTGGTGGACCGGGAGGTGGGCATCACCCTGCGCCGCATCTACCGCAACGTGCCCTGGTGGCAACGCATGGGCCTGGTCTCCGGCCTGCTGGCCAGCCTGCTGTCGCGCCAGACGGTGAGCCAGGAGGAGATCGAGCGCCTCAAGGAAGGCGACGTCCTTGAATCCACCTTCACCGAATTCGCCGAGCGTTCGGAGAGATTGTACGGGCCGCTGATCGACGAACGGGACCGGTACATGGCACTGCGCCTGCGGGAGGAAACCGCCGGCAAAGGCTACCGCAACGTCCTGGTGGTGATCGGTGCGGGCCATCTCAAGGGTCTGAGCAATTATTTGCAGCGGGCAGAGCCCGGGGATCCGCGCCCGCAGCGGGAAGCCCTGGAGCATCTGCCACCGAGAAGCCGGTGGCTGCGCTACTTTCCATGGCTGATCGTCGCGCTGGTACTCACCGGTTTCGCCATCGGCTTCAGCCGTAACCCCGGTCTGGGCATGCAACTGGTGGGCGAGTGGTTCCTGATCAACGGTGCCCTCTCCGCCCTTGGAGCCGCCATTGCGCTGGCCCATCCGGTGACCATCATCGCCACCTTCATCGCCGCGCCGTTCACCTCGCTTAACCCCACCATCGGAGCCGGATTCGTTGCCGCGGGGGTGGAAATGACCATGCGCCGTCCGAACGTGGGCCACTTCGCGAATCTGCGCTCCGACGTCACCACGCTGCGCGGCTGGTGGCGCAACCGGGTGTCACGGACCCTGCTGGTGTTCCTGCTGGCCACCATCGGCTCCGCCATCGGCACCTACGCCGCCGGGTTCCGCATCTTCGAACGCCTCATCGGCTCCTGAACCCCGGACCGCCGCAGGCGCGGCGAACCCCTGGCCGGGGCTGGCGATATCCGCCGCCTGCCGCCCTTGATATGCTTGTGGCATGCGCTGTTCCCTTCCCATATGGCGTTCCACCCTCGGCAGCCTGTCGCTGGGTGTCGCCCTGTCCCTGTCCGCCTGCGCGGACCAGGAGGGTGCCAACGCGGCGGGCCCGACGAACGGGCCGGGCGCCACGCCCATTGCGGCGCTGGAGGTCCAGCCCCGGGACCTGTCCCGGAGCCTGAACACCTCCGGCACGGTGGAGGCGGGTGTACGCATCCGTCTGGCCAGCCGGACCAGCGGCACCGTGGATCAGGTCCACGTGGACGTGGGGGATCAGGTCAACCGCGGCGACATCCTGGCCGAACTGGACGTCTCCGAGGAACAGGCGGAGCTGCAGCGTGCCCGTGCCCAGGCCACGGAAGCACGCATCAGCTACCGGCGCGCAACCGAACTGCGGGAACGCGGCGTGACCAGTCCGGCCGATTACCAGCGTGCGCTGGCCCAGCTACAGGTGGCGGACAGCGAACAGGCTTTGTGGCAGACCCGGGTGAACTTCGGCCGGGTGCTTGCGCCCCGCGACGCCACGGTCACCGCCCGACACATCGAACCTGGCGAAGCGGTGCATGCCCAGGAGACCGTGTTCGAGCTGTCCGCCATGGACACCCTGATGATCCGCCTGGGGGTTTCGGAGCTGGACGTGGTCCATCTGGAGACCGGACAACCCGTGCCGGTAAGCCTGGACGCGCTGCCGGGGCATCCGCTGGAAGGCCGCATCCGGCGCATCCACCCGGCGGCTGACAGCGCCAGCCGTCTGGTGACCGTGGAGATCGCCCTGCCCGGGGATGCCGCCGAACTCGGCGTTCGACCGGGTTACCTGGGCCGCGTGGCGATGGCCGTCGACCGGCGCCCTGACACCCTTGCCGTCCCCGCGGCGGCCATCGGAGAACACCCGGAAGGCCACTACGTATACGTGGTCCGGCTCGATCATCTGGAACGACGGATGATCGTTCCGGGGGTCACCCGCGGAGACTGGACCGAGGTACTCTCGGGCCTGGAGCGGGGGGCCGTGATCCTGGCCACCAACCCGATCGACATGCGGGACGGGCAACGGGTACGCATCGTCGGCTGGAGGGGTTAGCGCCGTGTCCGATCACCCGCAAGGCCGGGGCATAACCAACCTCGCCATCCGCCGCCCCACCGGGACCCTTGCGCTGGCCTCGGTGGTGGTGGTGCTCGGGCTGTTCTTCTTCAACCGCCTGCCGGTGGATCTGCTGCCGCAGATCGAGTACCCGCAGATCCGCGTCACGGTCAACTATCCGGGCACGGCACCGGAAGTGATGGAGCAACAGATCACCCGGGTGCTGGAACGCAACCTGGCGGCAGTGGAAAACCTGGTGAGCATTGACAGCCGCGCCTCGGAAGGGCGCACCAATGTGAACCTGCACTTCGCCTACGGCACCAATCTGGATCTGGCCCTGCAGGATGCGGCGCGCTACCTGGAGTTGGCCCGGACACAGTTGCCGCCGGATATCGAGCCACCCCGGCTGTACAAGTTCGATCCGTCCCAGGATCCGATCTGGCAGGCCGGCTTCAGTTCAACCATTCGCTCTGAAACGGAAGTGCGGGACTGGGTGGAGAACCAGCTCACACCCCAACTCATCGCCATCCACGGTGTCTCCGGCGTGGAAGCCGCCGGTGGCCAGGTCCGGGAGATTCAGGTGGTGATCGACCAGGAGCGGCTGCGCTCCTACGGTCTGGCGGTTTCCCATGTGATTCAGGCCCTGGCCGATGAGAACGTGGACATCGCCGGCGGCTGGATGACATCCAGCACCTTCGACGTGATGGCCAAGACCGATGGGCTGTTCACGGCGGTGGAGGACGTGGAGCAGGTTCTGCTGGGCCCGCCGGGAAATGAGCGGCACAGCATCCGGCTCGGCGAGGTGGCCCAGGTGCGCGACGGGTATCGGGAACAACGCCTGTTCGCCCGCCTCAACCGGCATCCGGCCTCGCAGGTGTCGGTATTCAAGCTGCCCCAGGCCAACACGGTGGACGTGGTGGATAGCGTGAACCACACCATGCAACGCCTGCGCCGCTCCGGTTTCATACCCGAGGACATCCAGTATCAGGCGGTCAGCGATCCGGCCTTCTTCATTCGCGGCTCCATCAACGCCGTGGCCGGCGCCGCGTTGCTGGGTGGCGTGCTGGCCATGCTGATGGTGTTCCTGTTCCTCGGCAGCCTGCGCAAAAGCCTGATCATCGGGCTGTCGATCCCCATCGCTGTCCTGGCCACCTTCGCCATGATGGGCATGAGCGGCCTGACCCTGAACATCATCAGCCTGGGCGGCCTGGCGCTGGGCGTTGGCCTGCTGCTGGACAACGCCATCGTCATGCTGGAGAACATCGACCGGCACCGGGCGCAATTGGGGAAATCCCCGGATGCGGCGGCCCGGGAGGGCGCGCGCGAGGTGACGTCGGCGATCGTGGCCGGCACGGCCACCAACCTGGCGGCGGTGCTGCCCTTCCTGCTGATCACGGGAATCGCGTCCCTGGTGTTCCGCGACCTGATCCTGACCATCTCCTTCGCCATCATCGCCACGCTGGCGGCGGCCGTGACCCTGGTCCCGATGCTGGCGGCCCTGTTGACCGGGATCCGCTTCCAGAGCGGGTTGCAGAACACAGCTCCACTGCGCCTGTTCAATCGTCTGATCCGCTGGTTGCGCAACCGGTACCGTCGCATGCTGCCCAGGGTGCTGCGGCTGCGCTGGGTCGTACTCGGCCTGGCGCTTCTGGCCCTGTTCGGGGCGCTGCAGGCCTTTGAGCGTCTGGGCACCGAGTTCCTGCCCGTGGTGGACGACGGCAACATAGCGATCAATGTCTGGCTGCCCCCGGGCACCCCACCAGGGGAAACCGATGCGGTGGGTCGACAGGTGGAGGACGTGATCGCCGGCATGCCGGATGTGGAAAACCAGTTCATGCTGGTCGGCGGACACCTGCAGGGTGGCGTCATCAACGAGCGCCCGGGCACGGTCCGCACCTCGGTGCAACTGCTGCCCCAGCGGGAGCGCAGCGGCGAGCTCACCATCGGCCAGTGGGTTGCCGAAGTGCAGGAACGCCTCCGGGCCCTGGACCTGCCGGGCGCGCGCATCCGGGTACGCCCCCCTCGCATCGAGGGCCTGCGCTTCACCACCACCGGCGACGATCTGTCCATCGGGATTGTCGGCGATGACCTGCGCCGGTTGCACGAAATCGCCGGGCGGGTCACCCCCGCGCTGGAGAACATCCCCGGTCTGGAAGGCGTGGAAATCAGTCGTGAAGCACAAAGCCCGTTGATGCGCATCCGCGTGGACCGGGAACGGGCGGCTGACCTGGGCCTTCGGGTGTCGGATATCGGGCGGGCGATCCGGGATGCGGTGGATGGGGCCGTACCCACCCAGTACATGACGGCGAACCGGGAGTACGACATCCGTGTACGCCTGCCCCGGGACGCGGTCCAGAATCCGGATGCCCTGGGGGGGTTGACCCTGTTCCGCGACAACGGCACCCCGGTGCAGTTGCGGGACGTGGTCCGCTTCCAACTGGGCGAGGGCCCGGCACATATCGAGCGGGAGAACCAGAGCCGTCTGGTGCGCGTGACCGGAGACATCAATACGGCGATCTCGGATGTGGGCACCATCATGAACCAGGTGGAACAGCGGCTGGCAGCGATGGATCTGCCCGACGAAGTCAGCCTGGTCTTCGGCGGTCAGTGGGAAACGATTCAGGAGACCAACCGGGAACTGGGTATGGTGATCCTGCTGGCCGGTTTCCTGGTGTTCGTGGTCCTGGCGGTGCAGTACGAACGACTTAGCAACCCGCTGGTGATCATTTCGGCGGCCCCCATGGCCCTGCTGGGCGTGGTGGGCGTGCTCTGGGCTACCGCCACGCCAGTCTCCGCCCCGGTACTGATCGGCGTCATTCTGCTGATCGGCGTTGTGGTCAACAATGCGATTCTGCTGGTGGAGTACATCGAAATCGGCCGGCGCAGACAGCGACTGTCCCTGGCGCGGGCGGTTGTCGCCGCCGGTACGGTCCGCCTGCGCCCGATTCTGATGACCACCTCCACCACCATACTGGGTATGCTGCCTCTGGCCATCGGTATCGGCGCGGGCGGGGAAATCATGCGCCCGCTGGCGCTCTCGGTGGTCGGCGGGCTGGCGGCGGCCATGCTGCTGACGCTGTTCATCGTGCCCTGCTTGTACCTGGTGGTCAGTCGCTATGCCGAACGGCTGAAAACCTGGTTGACCGGAAGCGATCCCGCCGACAAGGTGAATGCGTGACCACAGAGGACCGCTGCCCCCTCTGCGGCTCCGGCGCCGCCCGCAGCCATGCCGAGGTAAACGGCCGCCCGTATCTCCGGTGCGGGACCTGTGATCTGGTCTGGTTGCTGCCATCCCTGTGGCCCGATCGGGACACCGAACTGAAGCACTACGGAACCCATGAGAACGACCCGTCCGATCCCGGCTACCGGAAGTTCCTCAGCCGACTGGCGGATCCACTCTGTGTCCGGCTCCCGGCTGGAGCCCGCGGCCTGGACTATGGCTGCGGCCCCGGACCGACCCTGTCAGTCATGCTGGAGGAACGCGGTTTCTCCACCGCCGTTTACGACCCGTTCTTCGCACCGGACATCACAACACTGGACCCCGGCGCTACGATTTTGTCACCTGCTCCGAGACTGCGGAGCACTTCCATACACCGGATCGGGAGTTCGCCCGTCTCAAGCGCCTGCTGCGCCCCGGGGGCTGGCTCGCTGTCATGACCGGCTTCCGCCCTTCCCGGGACCGTTTTCCCGGCTGGCACTACCTGCGGGACCCCACCCATGTCTGCCTCTACTCCCGAAAAACCCTGACCTGGATCGCCCACCGCCACCAATGGCGGCTCGAGATTCCTGTGAACAACGTCGCACTTTTTTGCAATGTTTGAGGGAAAATTTCGCGACAAACAAGGCAGTTGGGAAGGTTTTCTCTGGTATACGGTCCAGTTGAAAGGTTAAAGTAGCCGGTACACGCAGCATCGGGCACATGGAAGCGTCCTCTGTGCGCGATATCAGCAGCAACGGGGCGTGGACATTGAAATCAGGTGGCGAATGGCACAGGTAAGAGGCCTGGACAGACTGCGCCTCGGGGGCGGCATGCCCCGTCCGCGTGCGGAGTTCAGCGATCGGTTGGGCTACACCGCCGTCATGATCGCCTGTCTGCTTGGCGCCGTGGGCAGTGCCTATGGCGTGGCCGTCGGTGTCTACGTGGGGTTCAGCACCTGGGAATGGCTGACGATCCCGCTGATGGGCGTGGTCTCCCTGGCCATCGCCGCGTTGCTCTGGCAGACCGGTGACCGGTATCTGACGCCCACGTCCGTTTTCATCGTCGCCTTCCTTTCCTTCCACCTGCTCAGCAATCTGACCAACACACTGTACGTGAGCAGGGAGCTGAATTCCGCCTTCATCTATCTGCCCTGGTTTCCCGTCCTGTTCGCCTTCATCGTGGCACTCTTCCGCGGACGCCTGGGTATCCATCTGTGTTGGGTGATCTACGCCGGTGTCGCCGTCATCCTGTTGCGTTCCGCCTATGTGGAATCCGGCCTGTCCATGGCGGACGGCTGGACCGCCGCGGTGGTGATCAGCCTGATTGCGTTGCCCACATTCATCACCCTGCTTTACGCGGTGGCCGCGTTCCGGGAACATTTCGCCGCCTCCCAGGCCCGCGCGCGCCTGCTGGAGGAGCATAACGAGCAGCTCGAGCACCTGGCCTACCACGACAGCCTCACCGGCCTGGCCAACCGCCTCCTGCTGGAAAGCCAGATGCGCCGGCACCTGACCCGGGCGGATCAGACCACGGGCCTGGCGGTGCATCACGTGGACCTGGACGGCTTCAAGGACATTAACGATTCCCATGGACACGGGGCGGGAGATTTCGTGCTCCGTGTTCTGGGGGAACGCCTGCGACGTCTGGTATCCGAGCAGGATGATATCGCCCGGACCAACGCGGATGAGTTCGTCATCATCCAACAAAGCCGCGACGTGGAGCGATCCGCCGCCGAGATGGGGCGCCGGATCCTGGAAATCGTGGCCGAACCCATGCATACCACCGGCGCGGAGTTCCGCCTGAACGCCAGTATCGGCACCGCCATCTGGCGGGCACCACTGGGGCGCCGTCGCCAGGATCCGGCCCAGGCTGTGGCCGATCTGCTGAGCCAGGCCGACCTGGCCATGCTTGCCGCCAAGGAGGCCGGGGGCAATACCCAGCGCCTCTTCCAGCCGGCGATGCTGGAGGCTGCCGACCGTCGTCTGGAGCTGAGAACCAGTCTCCGCCGCGCGCTCGCCTACCGGGAGTTCGTGCTGCACTACCAACCCCAGTTGGACATGGCCACCGGCGAGCTCGTGGGTGCCGAGGCGCTGATCCGCTGGGACGATCCGCTGCACGGCCTGCGGAACCCGTCCGAGTTCATCCCGGTGGCGGAGGAATCCGGCATCATCACGGAGATCGGCGACTGGGCGTTGCGCGAGGCCTGCCGCGCAGCGGCTTCCTGGCCAACAGATCACGTGAAGGTGGAGGTCAACATCTCACCGGTTCAACTGGAACGCAGCAATCTGCTGGCTTCCGTCCGCTCGGCGCTCCACGCCAGTGGTCTGGCTCCCGGACGCCTGGAACTGGAACTCACCGAGCGGGTCTTCACCCGCGCCGACGATGACGAAATCCGCCAGACGTTCCGGCAGATCAAGGACCTGGGCGTCGGTCTGGTGGTTGATGACTTCGGCACCGGTTATTCTTCCCTGCTATACCTGAAACACTTCCCGATCACGATGATGAAGATCGATCGGGCCTTTATCAGCGGTCTGAAGCCCGGTTCCACAGACCACGCCATCGTCAAGGCGGTGATCACGCTCGCCAGGTCAATGAACGTGGAACTGGTGGCGGAAGGCATCGAAACCGAGCAGCAGCGCGCGCTGCTGCTGCAGGAGGGATGTCGCTATGGTCAAGGGTTCCTGTACGGCCGGCCGATGACCGAGGAAGCGTTCCTGGCGCGCTATTTCCCCCAACAGGGAGCGCGCCCTGCCACAACCTATCATGCCCAACCGGCTCCGGAGGACTGACACCAGACCACTTCGGGGCTGAAAGAAGAAGGAGAACACCGACGATGACGTCTCAGCCCCAACCCGAAGCCCTACGTTCCTATTTCCGCTTTCTTCCCGGCCATGAACCTGATCGCTTACGTCAGATCCAGCATCTGCGCTATCGGGTGTATTGCCGGGAGTTCGGCTTCGAGCGCGAGGAGGATTGCCCCGGCGGGCTGGAACAGGACCGGCACGACCCATCCGCCCACCATTGCCTGTTGCAACACCGCCGCACCGGTGAGGCGGCGGGTTGCGTCCGGGTCATCGAGCGGGGCCATGAGACGGAAGGCCTGTTACCGCTGGAGGAATTCTGCGGCCACAGTCTGACCCACCCTCTGCTTCATCCGTCACGACTCCCCTCACACATGGTCTGTGAGGTCTCACGACTGGCCGTACCGGCGATATTCCGCCGGCGTGCCGGCGAGCAGCTCAGCCCTTTCGGCAAGCAGGAAGGGCTGGTCCGCTCCGAGGAGGAACCCCGCTGCTACCCGATGATCGGCATGGCCATGTTTCTGGCCGCCACCGCACTGGTCGGGTTCACCGGGAGGCAGCACGTGTTCGCCATGATGGAACCGAAGCTGGCGCGCTTGCTGGCCCGCTCCGGCCTGCGCTTCACCCGGGTCGGCGAGCTCATCGACTACCACGGCAAAAGAGCGGCCTATTACATCAACCACCGCGACGCCGAGCGCAATATGATCCCGCCGCTGCGCCGCCTTTACCTGGGAATCCGCCAGGATCTGGCGACACCGGTCGGGCTGCCCGCCGCTGCCGGCGGAGGCCGTCGCTGATGGCCGCGCCGCTGTCCGTTCTCAGGCTTGACACGGCCATGCGTGAGTGGGAGGACACCCTGGGCCGGGACGCCGTGATCCGCGATCCGGAGACCCTGGCCGCCCGGAGCCGCGCCACGTTCGCCGCGCCAAGGCGCACCTGCGCCATCCTGCGACCGGAAAACTCTCGACAGATCCGGGACTGTCTCGCCATCGCCCGCCGCCACGGTATCGCCGTCTATCCGGTCAGCACCGGCCGCAACTGGGGTTACGGATCCATGGCATTGCCGGGAGACGGTGGCGTCGTCCTGCTGCTGGACCGCATGAACCGCATCCTGGACTACGACCCGGAGCTGGGCACGGTCACGGTGGAACCCGGCGTCACCCAACAGCAACTGCACCGGTTCCTGCGGGAAAAGGGTGACCACCATTGGGTCGATGTGACCGGATCCAGCCCCCACTGCAGCGTGCTGGGCAACAGCATCGAGCGGGGATTCGGACACTCCCCTTATGCGGACCACTTCGCCCATGTCAGTGGCCTGGAGGTGGTCACCGCAGACGGCACGCTGCTGCGCACCGGCTTCGGGCGTTTAGAAAAAGCCCGCGCCGCCATGGCGTACAAATGGGGGGTCGGGCCTTATCTGGACGGCCTGTTCTCCCAGTCCGGGCTCGGCGTGGTCACTGCGGCCAACCTGTGGCTGATGCCCAAGCCGGAGGCCTTTGTGTACTTCCAGGTCAGCGTCCGCAGTGATGCGGAGCTGGAACCCCTGATCGAGGCGCTGCGGGCGCTTCGCATGCAGGGCCATATCCGCAGCGCGGTCCACGTGGCGAATCCTTACAAGGTTTACAGCGCCATGGAGTCCTACCCCTGGAAAGCGATGGAGGGCAAAACGCCGTTGGATCCGGCAATCGTGAAGAAACACCTGGACAGGCTGGGTCTCGGCGCCTGGAGCTTCTCCGGCGCACTGTACGGTTCCCGGGAACAGATCCGTGTGGCGAAGCGGGCAATCCGCAAGCGGCTGCGGGCTTCACTGGATATCTGCCAGATGCGGTTCATGGACCCGGAGCGGCTGGCGACACTGGAGCGCTTCAAGGGGCCGCTGGGCCGCCTCACCGGTCTTCCCCTGGATCGCATGCTGAACTTCATGGGTGCCCTGCTGGGCATCAAACAGGGTATACCCACCGATGCCATGCTGCCCAGCACCTACTGGCGCAAGCGTCAGCCGCCACCACCCGACCCGGATCCGGATCGGGATGGCTGCGGGTTGTTCTGGTGCGCACCGGTGGCGCCGCTGAAGGGCGCCGATGCCCGCACCATGGCTTCCATCACCAACGAGGTGTTCGCCCGGCACGGCTACGAGCCCATGCTGTCCATGACGGTGATCTCGGAGCGGGCGCTGGACAACGTGATCGCGCTCCATTATGACCGCGACATTCCGGGCGAGGATGCACGCGCCATGGCCTGCTACGAGGAACTGCTGGAGCGATTGATGGACGCCGGCTACTACCCGTACCGTCTTGGCATCCAGTCCATGGACACCATCCGCGCTCGCAGCCACGAGGGCTGGAACCACACACTGGCCCGCATCCGCCAGGCGCTGGACCCGGATGGCATCCTGGCGCCGGGGCGGTATCCACCTTAGGCCGGCCACGTTCGGGTGGCTTCGGTACGTCCGCCACGAAGCCCCCAGACCGATGCTGACTCGGATCGAACCACCTATCCCGGTTCAGTGCTCCCGCGTCGCGTGGAATGCCACGTCCGGCCAGCGTTCCCGGGTGAGGTCCAGGTTGACCCGGTTGGGCGCCAGGTAGGTGAGGTTGCCGCCGATATCCACCGCCAGGTTGTCAGACGCCTTTCGCTGGAAGTCGGCAAGCATTTTCGGGTCATCGCAGCTCACCCAGCGTGCGGTCTTCACGTTCACCGGCTCGAAAATCGCGTCCACGCCGTATTCCGCCTTCAACCGGTAGGCCACCACGTCGAACTGCATCACGCCCACCGCGCCCACGATCAGATCGTTGTTGTTAAGCGTCCTGAAGAGCTGCGAGGCGCCTTCTACGCAGAGCTGTACGATACCCTTC
>JAFIFU010000049.1 GCA_020831885.1 Ectothiorhodospiraceae bacterium | reverse complement strand
CTGGCTCACGTAGCTCGCGTAGGTCGGAAGCCCCGCGGAGCGGGGATCTCCGACAGTACAGCGGTGTCAGTCCGTCATTCCGAACACCTTCAGTAAAAAGGCGTAACGGAAGGCCACCTCCTCCAGATAGTCGAAACGGCCACTGGCGCCGCCATGGCCGGCGTTCATGTTGGTCCGCAGCAGCAGGAGGTTGTCGTCCGTCTTCAGCTCCCGCAGCTTCGCCACCCACTTGGCCGGCTCCCAGTAAGTGACCCGCGGATCGGACACACCGGCCGTGACCAGCAGGTGGGGATATGCCTGGGCACGCACATTGTCATAGGGCGAATAGGCCAGGATGATGTGATAGGCCTGCTCATCCTCGATGGGATTGCCCCACTCCGGCCACTCCGGCGGCGTCAGCGGCAGACTGGGGTCCAGCATGGTGCTCAAGGTATCCACAAAGGGCACGTCGGCCACGGCGGCATGGAACAGTTCCGGTCGCTGGTTGAGTACCGCCCCCACCAGCAGGCCGCCGGCGCTGCCGCCGTGGGCGGCAATACGTCCGGCACCGGTGTAGCCGGCGGCGATCAGCGCCTCGGCCGCCGCGATGAAGTCGCTGAAGGTGTTCTGCTTCCGCTCCAGCTTGCCTTCCCGGTACCAGCGATAACCGCGCTCCTTGCCGCCCCGCACATGGGCCACGGCATAGACGAAGCCGCGGTCCACCAGGCTGAGACGGTTAGGCGAGAAACCGGGCAGGTCCACCATGCCGTAGGCGCCGTAACCGGAGAGCAGTAACGGGGTCCCGGGGCCGCAGTGCAGATCCCGGCGGTGGAAGAGCGACACCGGCACCTGTTCCCCGTCCGGCGCCGTGGCCATCAGCCGATGCGCCACATAGTCCTCCGGGCGGTGGCCACTGGGGATCTCCTGCTCCTTGCGCAGGGTCCGCTGCCGCGTGTCCATGCGGTAATCGTAAACACGCGCCGGGGTGGTGAAGGAGCTGTAGACGAAGCGCAGGGTATCCGTGGCGTACTCGAATCCGGGCACGACCCCCAACTCGTAGCAGGCTTCATCCATATCCACCACGTGTTCCTCGCCGGTATCCCAGCGGCGGATGACGATCCGCGGCAGGCTGTCCTCCAGCTCCAGCCGCACCAGCCAGTCCCGGTACACCACCAGAGAGCGGATCAGCGTGCCCGGGCGATGGGGCACCAGATCCTGCCAGTGCGCCTCATCGGGGCGATCCAGCGGCGCCAGGGCGATCCGGAAATCCTCTGCCCCGGCATTGGTCAGGATCACCCAGTGCTGGCCGTGATCGGCGATATCGTATTCCACATCCCGCTGCCGGGGGCGGAACAGGCGCGGCTCCGCCTCCGGTTCGCCCGCCGGGATGTAGCGCACCTCGCTGGTGGTGTGGTCGTGGCTGTCGATAAGCAGGAAACGGCCACTTTCGCTGCGCCCGATGCCAACGAAAAATCCGGGGTCGGCTTCGTCGTAGACCAGCGGATCATCAGCCACCGGCGTCCCCAGCCGGTGCCGGCGCACCCAGCGTGGGCGATGCTCCTCGTCCTGGAGGGTGTAGAACAGCGTACGGCTGTCCGCCGCCCAGTCGAAATCCCCCCGCGCCTGCTCGATCACCTCCGGCAGAAGCTCACCACGCTCCAGATCGAGGATGCGGATGCGGTAGACTTCCGCCCCGGTGCAGTCCTCGCAATAGGCCAGATAACAGTGATCCGGGCTGTGCTCGGCATCGCCGATGCGGTAGTAGGTCTGCCCTTCCGCCAGCGCGTCCCCGTCCAGCAGCAACTGCTCCTCGCCGCCAGCAGTGGGCCTGCGACAGAACAGTGGATGCTGCCCCCCCTCCCGGTAACGCACGTAATAGGCCCAGGGGCCGTCCGGCAGGGGGACGCTGCTGTCATCTTCCCGGATCCGCCCCTTGAGTTCGGCGAACAGTTGCTCCCGCAATTGGGCCGTATCCGCCATCACCGCATCGGTATAGGCGTTCTCCGCCTCAAGCCAGGCGCGTATGTCCGGCTGCAGACGTTCCGGGTTCTGCATGGCCTCACGCCATTGGGGATCGCGCAGCCAGGCATAGTCATCCTGGCGGGTGTGGCCGTGAAAGCGAAGGCGAACGGGCCGTTTCGGTGCCCGTGGCGGTTGATTGATGGGCCCGGTCATATCTACTCCGATAACCTGAAGGAAGCGCTGATCGACTCTGAGTGGATTGACGCTTCTTCAATGCGTCAGCTCAGTGGGCCAGGAGATCCCCGGCCTCCTCGAGCGCCACCCGGGTCGGATCACCGTCGACGAACGGTGAGTCGGCGTTTAGCCCGAGCCGCTTCAGCGCCGGCGCCGACGCCGGCCACTCCCAGCATGGCGCTCCTTCATCATCGCGGTAGAGCTCAACCTGGGCGGCGGTGAGCACATCCGCCAGATCCGGCCCGGCGTTTGCCGGCCGGCTGCGCACCAACTGGCGTCGGTGCACGATGGCCTCGACGATGCCCGGCGGGCAATGCCACGTCCGCAGCATCACGCCCCCCACCGGCTCGCGAACCCGGGCCATCAGCGCCTCCACCGCGGCCGGATCGCTTCGCAGTTCCGCATGCCCGGCCACGTAGGCCAACACCGGAAACGCCCCCAGATCGTGCAGCAGTCCGGCCAGCATGGCGTCTTCCGGGGGGACGGCGGAATGACGTCTGGCCAGGGCATGGCAATACGCGGCCAGCAGACGGGAACGGTTATAGAGTTCCTCCACCTGGGATCGCATACGCTTGCCGGCGGCGTCCGCCAGTTGCATCAGCATGTAGTGTGTGACCATCACCCCCACCAGCCGCAGGCCAAGGCGGGTCACGGCGGTGCTCAGACTGGTCACCTGCTGATGGGACCGCTGGCTGACGCCGTTGGCGACCTTGAGGATATAAGCGGCCAGTGACGGGTCGGCGGCCATGCCCGCGGCCACTTCAGCAGCCCCGGCCTCGGTGGCGATCAACTGCCGGACCCGCAGCGCCGCTTCCGGCACCCCGGGCATCCCCAGCTTGCCCGCCTTGACGGATTCCGTGATACGGATCAGGTGCGCGTAAGACCCCTCATTGCCCTGGCCCTGCCTCGGCCCTGTCATCGGCCAATCCGCCCTCTGGCTGCTATGCGGAGCCGGCTGTCATATCGTCCGGCGAATGAAAATAGTCGCTGGTGCGGGCCATTTCGTCCACTGCCCGTTGCAGTTCGGACAGTCGCCATTCCGGTGTGCGCAACGGGGCGCAGTCCTCGCAGCGCGGGTCATCACAGGGCTGCCGCGAGTAGAGCCAGAAATGGACAGCACCGGCCAGGAGCCCATCGGCGATCTCGTTCAGATCGGCCTCCTCATCGGCCTCGGCAAGACGGTTGCCGAGTTCCACCAGCCTGCTGGCCGCTTCGTCATAGACGGATGGATCGTGATTCATCGCAAACTTGCCCTCTGTTCGGAACACCCGCCGTACCAGGTAACCCAGAGAATCGATCAGTGCTTCCCTAGCGGGCAGCATAGTCTACAGCAAAGCGGCGCCGGGAGGGCGCGGCGATGCCGTGCTGCCAGAACACTATGAAAAGCGCTGCAACCCATTGATTTAAAAGAGCGTTGCAAAATTGATGAAAAGTTCATCAATTTGTCACGAAGCCTGAGAACACAATGCTCTCTGGGCATGTTTCCAGTCACTGTCCACAACGTTATCCACAGGAAGTGTGGATAACGCCCCCAAGCCTACGGGAATCAGTGATTTCCGCGTTCCGGATCGGGTTCACGCCGCCCCGATGCTGCGTTGCGCCAACAGCAAGGACCGGTCATCCACCGATGGCCGTCCACGTGGTGAAAGCAGGCTTCTGCAGTCGGAACCGCCGGAGCCCGAGCACTGGATAATCCGCAAGTTATTGTTTCCAGTGAGATGAAATTAGTTGCCAGATCATTGACCGATCCGGCTAAGTGCTTGAGTGACAAGCCCGGAGCGATGGTTTCCGCCATTTCGTCCACAAAGTTATCCACAGGCGCCGGCGCTCCATCGCCACCGGCAAGCCATTGATCCAAGCCCTTCGTCGTGTTCTCCTCGTCGGGGCGGCAGACCCTGGCGGCATCGGAAGCCGCGGGATCAGACGGGCGGTTTGACTAATCTTTCAACTGGTAGCACCAGGACAGGGACGAGCGACAGATGCGCATTGCAGTGATCGGGGCCGGCGTCATCGGAACCACCACCGCCTGGTATCTGAGCCACAAAGGCCACGCGGTCACCGTGGTGGACCGTGCCCAGGAGCCGGCCGACGAGACCAGTTACGCCAACGGCGGCTTGCTGCACGCCAGCCACGCGGAACCCTGGAACGCGCCCGGCGTGCTCCGGGACCTGTTGCGCTGGATAGGCCGGGAGGATTCGCCGCTGTTGCTTCGCCCCAGCCGCCTGCCCGGGATGACAGGCTGGGGCCTGCGTTTCCTGCGCTACAGCCAACGGCACCACTTCGACCACGCCACCCGCGTCAACGCCCGGCTTGCCGTACTCAGCCTGGAGATGATGCGGGAGCTGCGTCGGGACACCGGCATCCGGTACGACGATGACCAAAACGGGATCATCAAGATCTTCCGCGACCAGGCCAGCCTGGACAAAGCGCTGCACGCCTCCCGCCAGATGGACGCCATGGGCGTGCGTTACTCGGTCCTTGACGCCCGGCGCACGGTGGCGCTGGAACCGGCGCTGGCCGACGTGGAACACGCCCTGTGCGGGGGCATTTTCTACCCCGATGACGAGAGCGGTGATGCACGCCTGTTCACCCTCCGCCTGGCGGAGCTGTGCCGGGAACGGGGCGTGGATTTCCGGATGAACACCCGGGTGCAGCGGCTGGTTCGTCGCGGAGGGCGTGTCCACGGCCTGGAAACCGACGTCGGCCTGATTCAGGCCGACGCCTACGTTCTCGCCGCCGGCAGCGACAGCACACCCCTGGCGCGTCCGCTGGGTCTGAAACTACCCATTTATCCGGTCAAGGGCTACTCGGTGACGGTTGACGGAAAGAACTGGCACGGCCGCCCGCGCATTCCGCTGATCGACGATGCCAACAAGGTGGTCCTGTCCATGCTGGGTGACCGGGTGCGCATGGCGGGAACAGCGGAGTTCGCCGGATTCGATCTGGAGCTCAACCGGGTGCGGGCGGAAAGCGTGCTGAATCAGGTGCTGAAAACCTTCCCGTCCCTGGAACGCCATGTGGACCGCGGCGATCTAACGCCCTGGTGCGGCCTGCGTCCCATCTGCGCGGATGGGATGCCCATCCTGGGGGATACCCCGGTGGAAAACCTTTACCTGAACTGCGGTGCAGGCCATCTGGGCTGGACGTTCGCCTGCGGTCTGGCCCGCCTGCTGGCCGACCGGATCAGCGGCGAGTCCCCGCCGCTACCGATGGAACCCTTGTCCCTGGGACGTTTCCGGTAGAGACCGGATCTTCCGGACGTCGGTGATCCGCGCTTGCGCGCGGCTACCGACCCACGGGTGGGGCGGCGCTTGTAGGTCGGAAGCCCTGCGCAGCAGGGATCTCCGACGGGCGATGGTGGGGTTGGTTGACGTCGGTGATCCGCCCTTCGGGCGGCTACCGACCTACGCCGGGGGGCGGGGCTGTGTTCTGTAGGTCGGAAGCCCTGCGCAGCAGGGATCTCCGACGATGCGGCGGTGGGTTTGGTTGACGTCGGTGATCCGCCCTTCGGGCGGCTACCGACCTACGCCCAGACCGGGTGCGGGCGTGGTCAACCGGCGATCACCGGCGGCAGCCGCTCGGTGAGTTCCATACGCTCCCGCATACGCTTTCCGGTCAACACGAAGCCGCGGAGGCGCCCGTCCGCATCCCGGAATTCCCCACGCAGCGCGGAAGCCTCCCCGTCATAATGCCATTCCCCCGAGGTGCCCGGCGCCGGGGGCCAGCACACCACCTGGCAGCAACTGGTTTTCACCATCACCGGCATGGCCGGATAAACCACCGCGGTCTCCTCCCCGGCCAGGGTGGGGCCCAGCGCACGGGCCGCCGCGGTCAGCGGCGGGACATACTGGAACACGTGCCCCTCCACCTGCGCACAGTCGCCCAGGGCGTACACCCCCTCCGCCGAGGTGCGCAGGTAGCGATCCACCACGATGCCCCGATCCACCTCCAGCCCGGCGGCTGTGGCGAGCCGGGTGCGCGGCGCCAGGCCCGCCGCCACCAGCACCACGTCGGCCTGAACCCGGGTACCGTCGGAGAGCCGGGCGCGGTATCCGTCACCGTCCGTGTCCACCCGCTCCACCGTGAGTCCGGTACGGACCTCCACGCCGATCTCTCCCAGCGCCTGCTTCAGCGCGGCACCGGCCCGCTCCGGCGCCAGGCGCGCCAGGGGTTGGGCCTCCGGGAACACCTGCACCACCGCCTTGCCGGCATCGGCCAGATCGTTGGCGAACTCACAGCCCACCAGGCCGCCGCCCACGATCAGGACGCGTTGAGCAGGATCCGCGGCCCGGCGAAAGTCCGCGTACTGCTGCAGATCGTTGACCCGGTACGCGCGGTCGGCCCCATCGCCGTCCAGCGGCAGTGGTACCGGGGCCGCCCCCAGCGCCAGCACCAGTCGACCATAGGTCAGGCTCTCGCCGGACACACCCAGGGTGCGACGCTCCACATCGATCGTCTCCACGGTGCTGCCGGTGAGGATGCGGGCATCCAATGCCGTCTCCATGGCCGCTGCATCGGCCATTGCCAGTGCATCCGCGGTCTTGCCCTTGCGGTAGCCGGTTGAAAGCTGTGGCTTGGAATAGCTTCGCCCGTCGTCGGACGTGATCAGCACCAAGGGGGTCTCCCGGTCGTGTTTCCGCAACTCACGGGCCGTGGTGTAACCGGCGAGGCCGGTTCCGATAATGACGACGGGTGTTGTCATGGGAACCTCTGGCAGCGTGTCTTGGGGAGATACCGGCGGTGCCTGCTGGACCCGCCCCGGGCATCATACGCATTCGCCCGGGCAGTTTTCCATGCCGTGCCCGCTTTACCGTATACTGCCCGCACAAGAACGACTGGACGCGTGGGGGATGCCATGACGGCGGAGCGCCGAACCTATTACCGACACCCGATCATCTGGGACACGGAGGTGATCGGACATGGCTACGGCCCCCTGGCCTTCGAGATCCGGAACTTCTGCGAAGGCGGCGTCTTCATCGCGCCGGCGACCCGCGCCGCCGACGAGCGCCTGCGCAAGCGTCAGGACACCGATCCCCATATCGAGCTCCGGCTGCGGGATCCCGTGAACAGCCAGCGCTACAGTGTGAGCGCCCGCGTGGTGCGGTCCTGTGACAGCGGCTTCGGCATCGCCTTCCACCGCCCTCAGCCGCAACTGGTCTCCGCCCTGCTCACCGTCTCCGAGAGCGATCGCAGTGCCCACCGGGGAACGCTGACGCCATCGGGCTCCCGGGGCTCTGCCGCTGCCCGGCGGCCCCGAACGGAGCTCGCCCATTGCCGAAGCCTGCTCGCCGATTACTTGGCCGGGCGCATGGACACCTTTCTTTCCCAGGCGGAGGGCGCCCTGTTCGCCGCCGCCGAACAGACTGCCGGGAATGCGGAACAGACCGCCTATCTGGGCGGGACGCGCATGCTGCGGGAACAGCGCCGGGTGCTTGGCCGGGGACTGGCCGATGCGGTGCTGGCCAACTGGGACAGGCTGGGCAAATACAGTATCGAGACGGAGCAGGCGGCCACCGATCAATCCGAGCTGTCACTGGTGGACGAGACCGAGCTCAACGACTGGCTCATCCGCTCCGAAGCCATCACCCGGGCGGAGAGCCGGGCCATCCGCCCCTTGCGGAATCTGCAACGGCGCCTGTCGGTACTGGCCGGGAGCCCGGTGGACGAACGCAGCAACCCCATCTCGCCCACTGCCCTGGTGCAACTGCTGGCCGACCGGCTGGATGACTTCCAGCCGGACATGAAGGTGCGGGAAGTGCTCTACCCGGTGTTCGGCAAGACCGTGCTGTACCAACTGTCCGTCCTCTACGACAGCCTGAATGCCGAACTGCGCCGGCAGGGCATACTGCCGGAACTGGAGCAGGAACGGCCGAAGATCACCAATGTGCGCAGCCTGGGCCCCCGTAGCAACCCGATGGACGAGGCCCAGGCCAGTTCCCGGGAAGGGGCGGAACCCGCTCCCCGGGAGGGCACCGCGTCCCATGCCCCACCGGGCACACCGTCCGCACAGCCGGGTATCGGCGGTCTCTACCGGACGGTCAGGGAGCTGTTCCGGGCCAGCCGCAACCGCGTGGAGGAAAGGACGGAGGGAACCGAGAACGCGAACCCGGTGCCTGCCGCGGAGCCGGCAGAGGTTCTGCAGGCCCTGGAAAGTCTGGACGCCGCTCCCACGGGCAGCGGACACACCCTGGCCGATGCGTTGCAGCAGGCCCTGCAGCGCCGCCACCCGGATCGCCCGGTCCGGCTGGGCGGCGAACAACGGGAGACCGTGGAACTGCTGGATCAGTGGTTCAGCGGGCTGCGTGAGGCCGAAGGCGGTGACCGGGGTTTTTTCCGGGACTGGAGCGCACGGCTGATGCCGCTGGCGCTGCGGGAGGAACTGCAACGGGGGCAATTCCTGGAAGGGGAGAATCTGCCGCTGCACCAGGTGATCGATGCCCTGGACCAGGCAGCGCAGTCACTGGCGGGCATGCGGGACCGGGAACGGGAGCGTGCCCGCCAGGATATGGAGGCCACCCTGCGCGGCGCCCGGGGGCAGGGGGTCGCCGCTCCGGCGGGCCTGGGGCCGGCCGCCCGCCACCAGGAGGCGCAGGCGGGCGGGGGCCGCCGTGTACAAGAGGCCGCCATGGAGCGGGTGCGCCAGGCCTGTGACGGCTCCGAGCGTCTGGAGCAGGCCCGGGAGGCTGTGGACGAAGCCCTGGACGGCATTCTGGGCGGCAAACAGGTTCCCGAGCCGCTACTGGACCTGCTGGATCAGGCCTGGCGGAACCGGCTGGTACTGCTGGAGCTGCGGCGCGACCGGGAGCCGGAGAACTGGCGGCGCAGCCTCCGCGCGGTGGAGCTGCTGCTATACGGAATAGGCTCGCCCGATGTGCCGCGGCGCCCGGTCAACGGCGCCGACACGCTCCTCCACTACATCGAACAGTCCCTGCTCAAGGCCAACGTGCCCCCGGACCGGGTCAACACCCTGGTGGAAGGCGTCGCCTACTGGCTGAAGCTTCCTGCCGGAAGCCGGGAACTCCCGGTCTGCCGACGCTACCTGCGTACGCAGGCCCGACCTGCATCCGCCGAACCGGACGATCTGCCCCAGGAGTGGCTGGGGCAGGCCAAGCTGCTGGAACCCGGCGACTGGGTCTTCTTCCACGGCGACACCGGGAGACCGGAGCCATTACGGCTGGCATGGACCAGCCGGCAACGGGACCGGTTCGTGTTCGTCAATCGCGCCGGCCAGAAGTCCGCGGAACTGTCGCTGGCGGAGCTGGCCCGGCGCCTGGGTGCCAGACAGGCGGACACCGGGCAGGATCTCAATGCCCCGGCCACCCAACGACGCTGGCAGGAGATGCTGGTGCGGATGAACCGGGAACTGTCCCACCGTGCCACCCACGACCCGCTTACCGGGCTGCTGAACCGGCGCGCGCTGGAGCGGCGCGTGGAGCATCTGCTCCAGCATCCGGCCGGTGCCCGCTACCGCCACAGTGTGCTGCAGATCGCCCTGGACGATTTCAAGGTGGTCAACCACAAGCTGGGGCACAGCGGCGGCGACAAGGTGCTGCGGATGCTGGGCAGCCTGTTGCGCGAGCAGGCCGGCAAACGCGGCCTGGTGAGCCGGCTGGGCGGCGACGAATTTGCCATCCTGCTGGTGCGCAACACCGACGACGACGCCGGTGAACAACTGGCCCGGGAACTCCTGACCGCCTTGCAGCACCAGCGGTTCACGGTGGACGAACAACCGATACGGCTGACTGCCAGCATCGGGGTGGTGTCCTTCTCCCGGGAGACCCACCGCCTGGCCGAATTGCTCCGAGATGTGGACAATGCCTGCTTTGCCGCCAAGGAGAGCGGCGGCAACCGGGTGCATGTGTACCGGCCCGGCGATGCGGAGCTGGAGGAGCTGCGCCACAGCATGGAGCAGGCTTCCCGGGTGGACCAGGCACTGGAAGGCGGCCTGCTCAGTCTCCGCTGCCAGCGGATCCAACCGCTGCAGCACGGCGACTGGCCGCCCATGTACGAGATGCTGATCGTCATCGCCAACGACGCCCAGGGGAGCATGCGGCCGGACCAGGTCATCCCGGCGGCGGAACGCTTCGGCCGCATGCCGGCCCTGGACCGCTGGGTGGTCAGCCAGACGCTGCGCTGGATGAAGGAACATCCGGACCGCCTGGACACCCTGGATGCGCTGAGCATCAACCTGTCCGGACAGACCCTGAACGACGTGGGCTTCATGGATTTCCTGCGGCAGGAGTTCCGCAATTACCGGGTCTCCCCGCAGCGGGTCTGTTTCGAGGTCACGGAAACCGCCGCCGTGGCCAACCTCTCCCTGGCGGCGGATATGATCCGCGAGTTCAAGCACATGGGCTGCCGCTTTGCGCTGGACGACTTCGGCAGCGGACTGTCCTCGTACGCGTACCTGAAGAACCTGCCGGCGGACTACCTCAAGATCGATGGCGAGTTCATCCGGGAGCTGGACCGGCCGGACGCGGACGATGCCATGGTGAAGTCCATCCACGAGCTGGCCCACCATCTGGGCAAGCTGACGGTGGCGGAGTTCGTGGAAACGGACCGGGTGCGCGAGCGGCTGGCAGCCATCGGCGTGGACTATGTCCAGGGCTTTTCCGTGCACAGACCCGTGCCGCTGGAAGCCCTGGGCGTGGTCAACTGATGGGGTACGCAGACCGGGCGGCTGAACATCCGCCGCCCGGTGCGGTCTCAGGCTTGCCGGTGGATGCAGGTCGGATAAATTCAGTACAAAATTTGTACAAATTGCCGTCTGCGCTTAAAGTTATCGGGCCGCAACCGTTTGCGGTGCAACAGATCGGGCCAACGGACCGGCGTCTCGCGCCCACGACACCGCCGGCGTGCCCAGCCCAGAAAGGTGCCAGTCAATGGAAATCGATATGGAACGCTGCTTTGCCGACATTATCACCGGAGTCGGCGAGGACGTCACCCGTGAAGGCCTGGCCAAGACACCGGCGCGTGCCGCCAAGGCCTTTCAGTACCTGACCCAGGGATATCAGCAGGATCTGGAGGATATCGTCAACGACGCGATCTTCTCCGCCGACAATGACGAGATGGTGATCGTGCGGGATATCGAGCTGTATTCGCTGTGCGAACATCACCTGCTGCCGTTCATCGGCCAGGCCAACGTCGCCTATATCCCGGACGGCAAGGTGATCGGCCTGTCCAAGATCGCCCGCATCGTGGACATGTACGCCCGGCGTCTGCAGATCCAGGAAAGTCTGACCCGGGAAATCGCCGAAGCGGTCCAGAGCGTCACCCAGGCCAAGGGGGTGGCGGTCCAGGTCAAGGCCAAGCACATGTGCATGATGATGCGCGGCGTCTCCAAACAGAATTCGGAGATGAGCACCTCAGTGATGCTGGGCTCCTTCCGCAGATCCCAGTCCACGCGCATGGAATTCCTGCAACTGATCCGTACCTGAGCCGAGGAGGAGCCGCGATGCGTCGTGCCGAGCCACTGTTCGAGCCCACCATTGCCCGAATGGAGCCCTCCCGCATCCGCATCAAACAGCTGCGGCTGCGCACCTTCGCGGGCTTCAATAAGGACGAGCGGGAAGAACGCCAGGACGTCATTATCAACATCACCGTGGATTACGACGCCCTGGAGGCGGCCCGGTCGGACCGGCCGGAGGATGCCCTCAACTACCGCACCATCACCAAACAGGTCATCGATCTGGTGGAAGGCAACCGGTTCCTGCTGCTGGAGAAGCTGGTGCATGACGTTCTCGCCCTGGTGCTGGAACACAAGGCCGTGATCCGCGCCGAAGTGGAAGTGGACAAACCCCACGCCCTGCGCTTCTCGGATTCGGTCTCGCTGACCATGTGCGCCCAGCGCGATCCCCGCTGAGGCGTGCCGCCCGGTCCCGATGACACTCGGTGCCGCGGTGAGCAAACCTGCGACCGGAGGCCGACATGGAACTTCCCCGCGATACCCGAAAGACCGCCATCCTGCTGGGTTCGGCCGGCGTGCTGCCCTTCGTGTTCGGCGCGCTGGCCGCGTGGACCGTTGGCGACAGCCCGCTTGGGCATTGGAGTGTGGAGGCGGCCACACTTTACGGGGCGGTGATCCTTTCCTTTCTCGGAGGTATCCAGTGGGGTGTGATCCTGCAGAAGCCGGATGAGCAGCGCAGTCTGTTGTTCCTGAGTGTGCTGCCCGCACTGCTGGCCTGGCTGGCCCTGCTGCTGCCGGACCGCTTCACCCTGGGCGTGCTCATCGTCTGCTTTCCGGCCTGCCTGCTTCTGGATTTCCGCCTGTCCGTTCCTGGCTGGTTCCGCACCCTCCGGGCGGCGCTTACCCTTGTGGTGGTGGCCAGTCTGGTCGCCCTGCTGATCGCCATCAGCGGCAACTGACCCGGTGCAAGGGTTGCCTGGCCTCAGCCGCCCTCCCGCCTACCGTAGTGAACCCGCTCGATGCGTTCCACCCGGTCCCGCAGCTCGCGCAACAGCAACAGCATCTCTTCGCGTTCCGCGTGGGCCCGGGCCTCGGTCTCCGCCCGTTTGGCATCCTCCAGCTCGTAGTGCCGCTCCTGCATGGTGCTGACGATGATCCCGATGAACAGGTTCAGCACGGTGAAAGCGGTCACGAGGATGAACGTGATGAAATAGATCCAGGCAAACGGGTACTCCGCCATGATCGGCCGGGCGATCTCCTGGGACCAACTCTCCAGGGTCATGACCTGGAACAGGGAGTACATGGCCCGCCCAAGATGACCGAAATCCTCATCGAAGCTCGCTCCGAACAGCTTGGTGCCCATCACCGCGAACACGTAGAACACCAGCAGCAGCAGCGCCGCAATCCAGCCGATGCTGGGGATAGCCTTGAGCAGGGACTCGGTGATCTCCCGGAGGCGGCGGATCTTGGTCAGCAAGCGGAGCACACGGAGAATACGCAGCGCGCGCAGGATGGCGAAGGGGCCGGACGCGGGAATCAGCGCGATGGAGACGATGATGAAATCGAACACGTTCCAGGGCTCACGGAAAAACCGGGGCCCGAAGGCGTAGAGCTTCAGGCCGAGTTCCACCACGAAAATGGCCAGAATCACCCGCTCCACGGTGAGCACCAGCAAGCCGGCGTGCTGCATGACCAGCGGTGAGGTCTCCAGCCCCAGGGTCACCGCATTGATCATGATGATGGCGACGATCCACGCCTGAATCCGGGGACGCTCCACCCACTCCCCGATACGCTGTCGCAAATCCGACTGACCGATGTATTCCATGCGCACTTTGCCTGAGTTGACAGCTTACTATACGTGGCCGAAGACCAGGCCGGTGGTGATGAACAGCACCATGCCCACCAGGGCGCCGACCAGGGTGCCATTGATCCGGATGAACTGCAGGTCCCGGCCCACGGCGAGCTCCAGCCGGTCGCTGAGGCTGTCCGTGTCCCAGTCCCGGACCACATCGGCGATGAAGTCGCCGATGCTGTCCCGGAACGGCAGAATCAGTTCCCGCAGCAGCAATTCCAGGCGCTCGTCCAGACGCTCCCGGGCCTCCGGATCATCCTCCAGCGTCCGCCCGAAACGCTGCAGACTGTTGATCAGGGAATGACGGAAGCGGGAGTCCGGCTCGGCCAGCCCCGCCAACGCGCCCCGACGCAGATCCTCCCAGGCGGTTTCCAGGAGATCCTGCAGCTCCGGGCTGGCCAGCAGACCGTCACGCATGCGCTCCAGGCGCTCGCGGATCACCGGTGACTCCCGGAGATGGATCACCAGATTCCAGGCCGTGCGATGAAACTCCTGCCGGGCCGGATGCCCCGGCTCCGTGAGATCCTGCAGCCACTCCTCCACACCGCTGATAATGGCCTCGGCCAGGCGGCGGTCGAAGCGACGCGGAATCCACCAACTGCTGCGTTCCTCCACCCGCTGGTAGATCAGGTGTCGGTTACGCATCAGCAGCTCCCGGGCGAGGAGCAGGCTGCGGTCGAACAGGCGCTGGTGCTGATCGCTCTCCAGCAGGGTGCGCAGCACCCGCTCCACCAGCGGCACCGGGTCCACCCGGCCCAACTGATCACTGAACGTCTCCCGGTAGAAGGCCCGCACTTCCCGGTCGTTGAAAGCCATGATGATATCCGGGGCCAGCGCCAGGATCCGGTCCGCCACCAGCGCACTGTGCTCCCGGTTCCCCAGCCAGCGGCCCAACTGCCGGGCCGGCTCGGCGCTGCGCAGACGGCGCCGCACCACCTCCGGCGCCAGGAAATGCCGGGCGACGAAGCGCCCCAGCCCCTGGCCGAGCCGATCCTTGTTTCGGGGCAGAATGGCCGTATGGGGGATGGGCAGCCCCCAGGGGCGCCGGAACAGGGCGGTGACCGCGAACCAGTCGGCGATGCCGCCGATCAACCCCGCCTCCGCCCCGGCCCGCAACAGTAACACCCCGTACCCCGGCGCCTGGACGAACTGCGTGCCCAGGTAGATGCCCGCCGCGCCCACCAGACAGGCACCGGCGAAGCGCTGGTGACGCCGCAGCGTGGTGCGCTGGCTGGCCTCCAGTGCGGTTTCCCGTTCAGCGTCCATGCCATCCCGTCCGGGGCCACCCGTATTGCATCATCACTCCCGTCTTCCGGCTTGATCACCCCGCATGCTCACTGGAAGATGACGGCATTGGATCTCCGGATCAATAGGAGCCCCCCCTTGAAGGCACTGTGTCTGCTCGCCCTATCCCTGCTCACGGCCGTGGTCGTGCTCTCCTGCAGCCGGCCCACCGTGCAGGTAAACGCGGGGCCGACCCATCCTCCCCGGCTGGAGTCGGACGCGGCCTTCATGCCGGACGGGTTCCGTCTCCCGGTCCGCCGTTGGGAGCCGGAGGGATCCCCGGTGGCCGTCGCCCTGACGCTGCACGGCTTCAATGACTACAGCGCCGCGTTCCAGCCGCTGGGCGCCACCCTGGCGGAACACGGCATTCTGGCCGTGTCCTACGATCAGCGGGGATTCGGCGCCACCGACGGCCGCGGTATCTGGCCCGGCGCAGAGCACCTGATCCAGGACGCCCGGATCATGCTGGATCTGCTGCGGGAGGAACACCCCGATCTGCCGCTGTACATTATCGGCAAGAGCATGGGCGGCGGCGTCACGCTGGCAGGCCTGGCCCGGGATCCGCTGCCCGGGGTGGACGGCGCGGTGCTGATCGCGCCGGCGGTCTGGGCGCGCCGCACCATGCCCTGGTATCAGCGCACGGCGCTCTGGCTCGCCGCCCGGGTGGCGCCGGGACGCAAGGTCACCGGACGCAGCCTGGACCTGCGGCCCACCGACAACATACCCATGCTGCGGGAATGGGGCCGGGACCCGCTGGTGATCCGGGAAACACGTATCGATGCGGTGTACGGCCTGGCCAACCTGATGGACGAGGCACTGGACGCCAGCACGCAGCTCCGTGTGCCCACGCTGATCCTCTACGGTGCCCACGACGAGATCGTGCCCCGCCGGCCCACCTGTCGCATGCTGGACCGGTTGCCCGCCAACGGATTATGGGAATTCGTGCTTTATCCGGACGGGTATCATATGCTGACCCGCGACCTGCAAGGGCAACGCGTGATCGACGACATCGCTGCCTGGCTGCTGGACCGCCACGGCAAGCTGCCCTCCGGCCTGGACAGCGCCCGGCAGGAACAGCTTGAGCACTTCTGCGGCACCGGCGGTGCCGCTACCGGCAACCACAGCGAGGAGACCACTTCATGACAAGCCCCATCAGCCGCTTCCCCGTCGCCGAGCTCCACGATCTACCCGAGGATATCCGTGAGCGCATCCTGGAGGTACAGGAGAAATCCGGCTTCGTCCCCAACGTGTTCCTGGGGCTGGCCCGCCGGCCGGCCGAGTTCCGCGCGTTCTTCGCCTTGCACGACACACTGATGGACAAGGACGAAGGCCTCAGCAAGGCGGAGCGGGAGATGATCGTGGTGGCCACCTCTGGCGCCAACGGCTGCCTCTATTGCGTGGTGGCCCACGGCGCCATCGTCCGGATCCGGGCCAGGAACCCCCTGCTGGCGGACCAGTTGGCCATCAACTACCGCAAGGCGGACATCACCCCCCGCCAGCGCGCCATGCTGGACTTCGCCATGAAGGTCGCCCTGCGTTCCCACGAGGTGGAGGCGTCGGACTTCGAGACCCTGCGCCAGCACGGCTTCGATGACGAAGCCATCTATGATATCGGTGCCATCACCGCGTTCTTCGCCATGAGCAACCGCATTGCCAACTTCACCAGCATGATGCCCAACGAGGAGTTCTATCTGCTGGGCCGGGCACCGAAGGAGGGCTGAGTGACGCCGGCCGCCAGTGACTGTGGGGAGTCAGAGACTCCCCTGCCAGGGCGTCACCGGCCGGCTCTCCGAGGGCAGACCCAGCAGCTCACGCACGCTGACACTGTCCCCGGCCTCCAGCACCGCGCTGGCGAGTTGTTCCGCCTCGGCGAGCCGGGTTGCGTGGACCACCCGGGCCAGCGACGGGATCAGCCGGGTGGATGTGGAGAAGTTCCGGAAGCCCAGCCCCAGCAGGACGCTCAGCACCCCGGGCATCTGCTGCAGCAGCCCACAAAGCTGGACCTTGTCCAGATGCTCGCCAGCGCCCTCCGCCACCAGGGCGAGAAAGCGGAACAGGGTCGGTGAATAGGGATCCAGGTAGCCGGCCACTTCGGGAATATCCCGGTCGGCGCCGAACAGGCATTGCATCAGATCATTACAGCCCAGCGAAACACGGGTGCCGCTGCGCCGCCACTCCGGCATGGCCAGTGCAGCGGCCGGCGTCTCCGCCATGGCGGCGATCTCCACCCGATCCGGCAGCCAGGCCCGCACCCGGATCCGCCAATACCGGAACTCCTCCGGGCTGGCCACATAGGGCATCAGCACACGCAGGGGATAATCCCGGGACACGGTCTCCAGCGCCGCGAGCTGGGCCTGCAGTACGGTGGATACCGGCCGCACGCCGAACAGTCGCGACCCCTGCAGTCCCAACAGGCCGGTCATGCCCTGCATCTCACCCAGCCAGGGTGGTTTCTTGTCCACAGAGATGTCCAGCAGGCGGAAGGTCACCGGCAGGGGTGCGGCCGCCTGGCAGATGGCGGCAAAGGCCTTGCGATAGAAGCCCACATCGGGCATCCGCCCGTGGGGTGGCGTGAGATATTCCGTACGCACCATGCCCACGGCGGCGGCACCGACCCGGCGCGCATCCGCGGCACCGGCTTCGCCGGTGATACTGGCCCGCAGCTCCACCAGGGCCCCATCGGCCGTTCGCGTGGGCGTCGCCGGTTGCAATCCCGCATCCGGAAGCGCGGCGCTGAAGCCCTCACCGGTGGCAAGACGGATGCTGCCCGCCTCTCCGTCCAGCAGCACCTGCATGCCGGGCTTGAGTTCGGCGGCCTGGCGCCTACTGATGATCACCGTGGGCAGCCCCAGACTCTGCAATTGCGTCATCGGGTGGGACAAGGGTGCGCCGCCAACCACCACCAGCCCAGCGGGCATCTGCTCAAGCGCCAGCACCTCGTCGTGATGCAGCAGCAGGATTACCGGTTCCGGCCCGCTGACGGGACCGTGGCGGCTCAGCGTGCCCTGCACCTGGCCGGGCACAAAGGGCATGGCCTGAATCATCATGGGTTCCAGTGTACCCGGAAGCGGGCGGGCGCACAGCACCGCATCAGTACGCCACGGGAATACGCAGCAACAGGCGCAGTTCCAGCGCAGCCCGCGGGGGATCCACCAGCACCAGATCCCGTAGATCGCCCAGCGGCTTCGGCTCCCCCGGCTCCAGTTCCAGCCTGACGGATTCCGGATCCGCCAGGAACAGACGGAGGGCACGAACGCTGGCGTCCAGCCGCTCATCGTCATAATCCGCCGCCGACCATTCCATCTCGGCGATAATATTGGCGGCCAGGCTTGTGGGAAGCATGCCCTGACGGGTTGCCGCCCGGTACAGCAGCCGCGGTACCAGGCCTCTGTCCCGGTAGGTCAACTCCAGGCGCTCCAGGGCCAGCGTATCCAGCACCCGCCAGTCCATCATCGGCAGCCCCACCGGCTGCACCTGGGGCCATGCCCCTTCCAGAACGATTTCCCCGACGTCTTCAATGTCGATTCGCAGCCGTGGCAATTCCAGGCGCCGTCGTTCCGGCAGGTACCGGTAGTAAAGGAACGCGGAGCCGCGGAGGCGCTCGTAGCCGTGATTCTGCAGCATGCCGGCCAGCGGGACGCGGCTGCCGGCCAGGCGCTGGTCCAGCCCGCGAATCTCCAGCTCCAGGTAATGGGGAATGGGGTTGTACCGATCGATATTGTGCAGCACCAGGGCACCGATCCGGATCGGCGGCTCCTCGGGGCTGAGGGTGATGGTGAGATCATCCAGCCGGAGCGAGCGCTGGAACAGCTTCACCCGCACGTTGCCGTAGGTCACCTCCACCGGGCCGGGGAGCAGGGCCAGTTGCCGGTCCACCACCGCGGCCATGCGGTACTCCATCCAGGTGCGCACCCCCAGGTAGCCCGCCAGGGCCACCACCAGCACAGCCAACACCAGCCAGACCCAGAGACGCCGCCGCATCACCCCCCCGTGAGCCAGAGCAGCAGTTGCAACAGGATCAGCGCGAACACGCCCGCCAGCAGGTCATCCAGCATGATCCCCAGGCCGCCGTGCACGTGCCGGTCCAGCCAGCGGATGGGCCAGGGCTTGAGGATGTCGAACAGGCGGAACAGCAGAAAACCGAGCACGACCCAGACCAGGCCGGCGGGGACGGCGATCATGGTCACCAGAAAACCCGCGATCTCGTCCCAGACGATGGCGGGGTGATCGTGGACGCCGAAATCCCGCGCGGCCCGGTCGCAGATCCAGATCCCCGCCAGGGAAACCAGCAGCACAATGCCCAGGTAGGCGGCCAACGGCAACCAGGAGACCAGCAGAAAGACCGGAATCGCGGCCAGGGTTCCCACGGTCCCCGGCGCCTTGGGCGAGAGGCCGCTGCCGAAGCCCAGGGCGAGAAAATGAACCGGGTTGGACAGGCGGACGCGGTCACCCAGCCCGCCGGGGTTCGAATCGCTCATGGCTCGCATTCTGCCCGGCTTGAGCCGGCGTTGCCAGCGCACACCGGCGGTACGGGCGGTTATCCGCGGTCACCCCGATCCCCGAAATGGGTGTAGCCGGGGACCTCCAGCCGCGCCGGCGAGCGATCCGCGTGCACCAGATCCAGCCCGGCGCCTGGTTGAATGGTACCCACCCGGGTGATCTGCACGCCCACCCGACTGGCGATGGCATCCAGCTTGTGCAGGCAGGAACGCACCACGGTGAAACAGAGTTCGTAGTCATCCCCACCGCTCAGGGAGTGGCGCGACCGCTCATCCTCGGTGGCGTAACGGGCGGCAGCGGTGGAAACCGGCAGGCGGTCCACATCCAACTGGGCACCCACGCCGCTGGCCCGTAGCACATGCCCCAGGTCCTGGGCCAATCCGTCGGAGACGTCCACCGCCGCCGTGGCACAGCCCCGCAGCGCCAACCCCAGACTGACCCGGGGCGTGGGGCGGTGCAGGCGCTCGGCGAGCCAACGGGTCTCCTCATCCAGGTCGCCGCGGCCATGCTGCCAGAGCTGCAGCCCCAGCGCCGCATCGCCCAGCGTGCCACTCACGCAGATCGCGTCACCGGGACGTGCGCCCCGGCGGGTGAGCGCCCTGCCCCGGGGCACGAAGCCGGCGGCCTGGACCGAGATACTGAGCGAACCCCGCGTGATGTCGCCCCCAACCAGAGCCATACCATGGTAGCGGGCCAGATTCCCGAAGCCCCGGGCGAAGGCGGCGATCCAGTCCTCATCCGCAGCCGGGATGGTGAGGGAGAGGGTGGCCCATGCGGGCCGGGCGCCCATGGCCGCCAGATCGCTCAGGTTCACCGCCAGGGCTTTGTGGCCCACGGTTTCCGCCGGTGCGTCCTGCGGGAAATGGACGCCTCCCACCAGGGTGTCCACACACAGCGCCAGGGCCTCGCCGGCCATGGGCTGCAACAGCGCGGCGTCATCGCCCACACCCAGCAGCACATCATCGCGACGGCTGCCCAGGTCACTGAAGTACCGCTGGATGAGATCAAACTCGGACGCTGTCATCGGCTGTACTCCCGGTGATTGAGGAAGCGCTGACGTAT
The DNA here is from genome assembly GCA_020831885.1 of Ectothiorhodospiraceae bacterium. GTDB lineage: Bacteria > Pseudomonadota > Gammaproteobacteria > Nitrococcales > Aquisalimonadaceae > LSCE01. Next base: position 6,214 of record JAFIFU010000049.1, on the reverse strand, counting down.
TCACGCCGTCGCCCGCGAGACCCGCCCTATCCCCGGAGACACTGTGGCCACGATGCGGCCGCCGGCACGGGCACTGCCCGCTCTACCGGCCCCGGATCTGCATCTCCGCGGCGCGAAAGCGATTGCCCCGGGCCACCTTGTCCAACACCCCGTTGATGTACTTGTAGCTGTCTTCGGCGCCGAACAGCTTGGCAAGCTCCACGTATTCGTTGATCACCACCCGGTACGGCACCTGGAGACGCTCGCTGAGCTCATAGGTTCCCATGCGCAGGATCACCCGCTCCACCGGATCCAGACTCTTCATGGCACGATCCAGGTGCGGAATGATCTGTTCGTCCCAGTCTTCCAGGCGGTCCATGACTCCGTACAGCAGTTCGCGGAACAGATCCTGGTCCGCCTCCGCCATGTCGGTGGCCTCTTCCAGCTCCCGGTCCGGCTCCACCACCGGTTCCTGCTCCGGTGGTTCCTCCGGCTCCGCTGGCAGGAACTGCTGCTCGATATCCGCCGCCGACTGCCCCGTGACCTGCCACTGATACAGCGCCTGCATGGCCCGGTGGCGGGCCAGCGTCAGCCGGAGGCTGGGACGGGGCCTGTTGGTTCGCCTGCTCATCCGGCCTATTTATCCAACTGCGCCAGCAGGTCCACCATCTCCAGGGCGGACAGGGCCGCCTCCGCACCCTTGTTGCCGGCCTTGGTGCCGGCCCGCTCGATGGCCTGCTCAATGGTATCCACCGTCAGCACCCCGAAGGCCACCGGCACATCGTGTTCCATGGTGACCTGGGCCAGACCCTTGGTGCATTCGCCGGCCACGTACTCGAAATGCGGTGTACCACCGCGGATCACGGCACCCAGTGCGATCACCGCATCGAACATGCCCTTCCGGGCCAGGCGATTGACCACCAGCGGCAGTTCCCAGGCCCCCGGTGCCCGGACCAGCGTGATCTGATCGTCCTTGACGCCGTGACGGCGCAAGGTGTCCAGCGCCCCGTCCAGCAGGCTTTCCACCACGAAACTGTTGAAGCGTGCCACGGCAATCGCATAGCGACCGCGGGTATGGGTAAAGCTGCCTTCGATGGTTTTCATGGTTCTTTCCGTTGTTCAGTCCAGGGATACCAAGCTTTCAGATGAGACATCGCAATACGATTCGCTGACAGGCTGGTCATTCCTCGCACGGAGCCGGCGCCCTCACTCCGGATCCACATACTCCACCACTTCCATGCCGAAACCGGAAAGTGCGTGCATGCGCTTGGGCGAGCTGATCACGCGCATCCGGGTCACGCCCAGATCGGTGAGGATCTGCGCTCCCAGGCCGTACGTGCGCAGTTCCGGCGAACCCTGCCCGGCACCCACACTTTCCGGATTGGCCCCGGCGGTGAGCCGCTGGTAGTCCCGCATGCGGTTGAGGATGGCGGAATCGTCCTCGTTGTTGCGCAGCACCAGCACCACCCCGGTACCCGCATCGGACACCTGCTTCAGTGCCGCGCGCAGCGGCCAGCCACAGAGCGGGCCGGTACTTGTGAACAGATCGCCCAGGGTGTTCTGCAGGTGCACGCGCACCAGAGCGGGATCTTCCGGCTGCAGGCGCCCCTTGACCAGGGCGAAGTGCAGCCGGTTGTCCACATTGTCCTGATAGGCGTAAAGATGGAAATCGCCGAACTCGGTGGGCAACTCGCAGTCGCCCACCCGCTCTACGGTCCGCTCGTTGCGAATACGATAGGCGATGAGGTCCGCCACGGTGCCGATCTTCAGTTCATGTTCCCGGGCGAACTGCATCAGATCGTCCCGGCGGGCCATGGTGCCGTCCTCGTTGAGGATCTCCACGATCACCGAGGAGGGTTCGAAGCCGGCAAGTCGGGCCAGGTCGCAGCCGGCCTCGGTGTGGCCGGCACGGGTGAGCACACCGCCCGGTTGGGCCATCAGTGGGAAGATATGCCCCGGCTGGACCAGATCCTCCGGCCGCGCATTGGGCGCCACCGCCGCCTGCACGGTGCGCGCGCGATCCGCCGCGCTGATGCCGGTGGTCACCCCGGTGGCGGCCTCGATGGAGACGGTGAAATTGGTGGACTGGGCCTGGTCGGTATCGTGAACCATGAGGGGCAGCCGCAACTGTTCGCAGCGCTCCCGGGTCATGGTCATGCAGATCAGCCCGCGGCCGTAACGGGCCATGAAGTTGATGTCTTCCGGGCGCACCATGCTGGACGCCATGACCAGGTCGCCTTCGTTCTCCCGGTCTTCATCGTCCATGATGATCACCATGCGCCCCTGGCGCATGTCCTCGATGATCTCGTCGATGCTGTTGAACGCCATGCTCATCTTCCTGCTGGATCAATCGGCACGGAAACCGTGCCGGGCAAGGAATTCCCGGGTGATGCCCTGCCCGGGAACGGCGGCCTGATCGCCAAGCACCAGCCGTTCCAGGTAGCGGGCGATCAGGTCCACTTCCAGATTCACCTTCCGCCCGGGACGATACTCCCCCATGATGGTGGCGTCCATGGTGTGGGGCACGATGTTGACATGGAACTCCGCGCCATCGACGCCGTTCACGGTCAGGCTGGTACCGTCGATGCAGATGGAACCCTTTTCGGCGATATAGCGCGCCAGGCGCGCCGGCGCACGGAACAGGAAGCGCCAGGAGCGGCCGTCCTGCCGGCGTTCCAGCACCTCACCCAGCCCGTCCACATGTCCGCTGACCAGGTGCCCCCCCAGGGGGGTACTCAGTGTGAGCGCCTTTTCCAGGTTGACGCGGCGGCCCTGGGACAGCCCGCCCAGGCTGGTACGGTCCAGTGTCTCCCGGGAGACGTCGGCGGCGAAACTGTCCGCCGCAAGCTCCACCGCTGTCAGGCAAACGCCGTTCACGGCGATACTGTCTCCCGGTTGCACATCCGCCATGGGCAGGCTGCCGGTGGCAATCACCAGGCGGACATCCTCGCCCCGGGACTCGCTGGCACGAATGCTGCCCAGCGCCTGCACGATGCCGGTGAACATCAGCCGCCCTCCTTCGTCGGTTTCAGGATCAGCCGCAGGTCATTCCCCATGGCCCGCAGGTCCAACAGTTCCAGGGTCTGCCGCTGAGCCATGCGCTCCACGCCCGGCAGGCGAACCAGGGGTCGGGCCCCGTCTCCCATCAGATGCATGGCCTGATAGAGCCACAACTCGTCCACCAGCCCCTGGGCCAGGAACGCTCCGGCCAGGGTGGGACCGGCTTCCACCAACACCTCGTTGATCTGGCTGGCGGCCAGCAGCTCCAGTACCCGCCGCAGCGGCAACCGCCCCTCCCGCACCAGCGTCTCCAGCCGGGCCCCGCGCTCCAGCAGGGCACGGGCGCGGGGGGCGTCCCGGGACGCGGTATAGATCACCACCGGCCCACCACCCTGAAGCAGGGCGGCATCCGGCGGCGTCCGCAAGCCGCCATCCAGCACAACGCGTAATGGCGGGGGAACCCGATCGGCCCCCTCCACATCTCGGACGTTGAGCCGCGGATCATCAGCCAGCACGGTGCCGATGCCGGTGATCACCGCGCAACTGCGGGCACGCAGCCGATGCACGTCGGCCCGGGCGGCGGGCCCCGTAATCCATTTGCTCTCCCCGCTGGCCATGGCGGTACGGCCATCCAGGCTGGCCGCCAGCTTGACCCGCACCCAGGGCAGGCCACCACCCATGCGGCGGGCGTAGCCGGGGTTCACCGCCTCCGCCTGGGATGCCAGCAGGCCGCTTTCGGCAAGGATCCCGGCCTCCCGCAGCCGGGTCAGCCCGCGGCCGCCCACCTGCGGATTCGGATCCTGCATGGCCGCCACCACCCGGGCCACGCCGGCTGCCACCAGCGCCTCCGCGCAGGGCGGCGTGCGGCCGTGGTGGGAACAGGGCTCCAGGCTCACGTAGGCGGTTGCACCCCGGGCCAGCGCGCCGGCTTCCCGCAGGGCATGTACCTCCGCATGGGGCTCACCGGCACGTTCATGATAACCCCGGCCCACCACCCGGCCGTCCCGGACCAGCACGCAGCCCACCCGGGGATTGGGCCGGGTGGTCCACAGTCCCCGTTCGGCCAGTTCCAGGGCGCGCGCCATGTGGCGCCGGTCATCGATGCTGAAACGGGGTTCGGTCACAGTACGACTCAGTCCTTGCTGCCGGATCCGGGAGGCCGGCGCTCCAGCCCCTCGATCACCTCCCGGAAGGCGCTGACATCCTCGAAACTGCGATACACCGAGGCGAAGCGGACATAGGCCACCTGGTCCAGCTCCCGCAACTCCTCCATGACCCACTCACCGAGCAGCCGCGTGGGCACCTCGCGCTCCCCCCGGGATCGCAGGCGCTGGACGATGCGGTGCAAGGCGGCTTCCACCCGTTCGGTATCCACCGGCCGCTTCTCCAGGGCCCGCATTATGCCGGTGCGGAGCTTGTGTTCGTCGAAGGGTTCCCGGGTGCCGTCCTGCTTCACCATGCGGGGCAGCACCAGCTCCGCGGTCTCGAAGGTGGTGAAGCGTTCACCGCAGCCGGTGCATTCCCGCCGGCGGCGCACCTGGTCGCCATCGCGGCCCAGCCGGGAGTCGATCACCCGGGTATCCTGCGCCTGACAGAACGGACACCGCATGTTGAACCCCCTCGGCGACGTCGGCCATTACCCGCCTAAAGCCGGTTGACCTCGTATACGGGCAGCCGTTTGCAGATTTCCAGCACCTGTTGTTTGACGCGCTCGATGACCGCCTCGTTTCCGATATCGTCCAGCACGTCGCAGATCCAGTTCGCCAGTTGCCGGGCATCGTCCGCAGCGAAACCGCGGGTGGTGATGGCAGGCGTACCGATACGCAGACCGGAGGTGACGAACGGCGACTGCGGATCGTTGGGGACGGTGTTCTTGTTCACCGTGATGTTGGCCTGCCCCAGGGCGGCATCCGCGTCCTTGCCGGTGATGCCCTGCTTGATCAGGCTCACCAGGAACAGGTGGTTGTCGGTGCCACCGGACACCACATCGTAGCCCCGTTCGCTGATCACGGAAGCCATGGCGCGGGCGTTCTCCACCACCTTCTCCTGGTACGCGCGGAAGCCGGGCTCCATGGCTTCCTTGAAGGCCACGGCCTTGGCGGCGATCACGTGCATCAGCGGCCCCCCCTGGGTACCGGGGAACACCAGGGAGTTGAACTTCCTGGTCAGCTCCGGGTTCTCCCGGGCGACGATCAGGCCGCCGCGGGGACCGCGCAGGGTCTTGTGGGTGGTAGTGGTGCAGACGTCGGCGTAAGGCACCGGGCTGGGATAGACGCCGGCGGCGATCAGACCCGCCACGTGGGCCATGTCCACCATCAGGTAGGCACCAATCTGGTCGGCGATTTCGCGGAAGCGCTTCCAGTCCACCACCCGGGAATAGGCGGAGAAACCGGCCACGATCATGCGCGGCTTGTGCTCCAGGGCAAGCTGCTCCACCTGGGCGTAGTCGATCTCGCCGGTGTCCGGATCCAGGCCGTACTGGACGGCGTTGTAGAGCTTGCCGGAGAAGTTGGGTTTGGCCCCGTGGGTCAGGTGGCCGCCATGATCCAGGCTCATGCCCAACACGGTATCGCCGGGCTGGCACAGAGCCATGTACACGGCCGCGTTGGCCTGGGAGCCGGAATGGGGCTGCACATTGGCATAGGCGCAGTCGAACAACTGGCAGGCACGTTCGATGGCCAACCGCTCCGCTTCGTCCACGTACTCGCAGCCGCCGTAGTAGCGCTTCCCGGGGTAACCTTCCGCATACTTGTTGGTCAACACCGTACCCTGGGCCTGCAGGACGCGGGGGCTGGCATAGTTTTCGGAGGCGATGAGCTCGATATGCTCTTCCTGGCGGCGGGTCTCGTCCTGGATGGCTTGCCAGAGTTCGGGGTCGAAACTGGCAATGTTCATATCGCTGGCGAACATGCGGCTTCCTCGGCGTGATCGGAATGGAAAACGAATGCGGTTGTGGCCCCCGGCCCCTGGTCACTGACCAACCCTTCCTGGAAGGTTAGTAACACCATAGCCGGCTTCACGGAGCCGCATAGCATACCTGATTTCCATGCTGCAATGCACTGATACGGTGCCGTGGACACCCCGCGCCGCACCATGCCGTTCCGACACTGGTTGTCAGCGTGCGAGGATTGCTCTACAAGTGCGGCAGGGAATGATGGCTGGCTTCGTTCGGGCCGGGGGTGGGGGTCACCCTTACGGACACGCCGTGAATACATCCCTGTAGGCTTGTCGGCCG
>JAFIFU010000048.1 GCA_020831885.1 Ectothiorhodospiraceae bacterium | reverse complement strand
GGCCATTGCCTGCGAACGCCGCCTTGTCAGCGCACGCGAATGGCTCCGCAGAGCATCATGGGAATAGATCAGTGTTTCCTTTACTGAACAACCGGTAATATGCATTTGCAATCAACCTTAAAATTACCCTATAACTACCGGAAAACCGGGGCAGGACACATTCGCCGGGATCGTGGGATTATGATCGCCCGGGACCGGTAACCTGCCCGACACCCTGCGACCCTGTTCCGTCGCGGGGTGCTCCCGGAACGGCGGCGCTGGCCCACATCGCTCCGATCCGGCCATACGGCTTCCAGGCCCGGCCCCTGCCTGGATCACTGAACTCCGCAATGCGGCATCGCTTTTCTGTCGATGCGGTGCCAATCCTTGGTCCGATTCCCCGGATCGGCCTGATAACGGATAACCGGTGACATCATGCGAAATGCAGGGCCAAAGAACCCCTTGACTGCGTTTCTGACCGGAAACATCGTCAATATTTCGGTCTCCGTTGGCGCCGTGATCGCGGCATTCCTGGGCTTATTGCTGGCGCAGGATTCCTGGCGCGCATATCGCGCAATTGAAGAATTCACCCGGGTTCAGGACAGCATCGACGCACTGCTGGCCGCCACCGACGCCCAGGCCCGGGAGCGGGGACTCACCGCCGCCCTCATGTCCGCCCCTGAGCGGCACGACGCCACACTGCCATCACTGACAGAGCTGCGCGCCGAAGTGGACACCGCCTGGGACTCCACCCGGGAGCGGGTGGACGCCGTGCTGGCACGCTCCGCCGGGGACCACGTTGCCGTTGCCCGGCGGTTCGATTCCCTCACCGAAGCCCTGTACGCCGTCAGAGCGCTGCGGCACCAGATCGACACCGAGCGGCAGGCGGATTCCGGGCCGGCCATGCACGAGGAATGGATAGAGACCACATCGGCGCTGAACGCCCAGGCGGTTGCCCTGCGGGAGGAGTTGATGTTCATCACGGAGGCGCCGCCCGAGGTGGCGCGGCTGAACTTTCTGGTGAACTCCAAGGGCGCGCGCGCCGCCGAATACGCGGGCCAGGTCCGGGGACTGCTCGCTTACTACGCCGAAGCGCGCCAACCCATGCCGGCCTCCCTGCTGGAACACACACATTTCGCTTACCGGCGCTCCATGAACCACCTTTCCGAGCTGCTGCTGGCCGCGGACGCGCAGGTTGGGGTACAGCCCCCGGTCGCCGCCGCCATCAACGACATTCATGCGTACCGAACGGAGTTCGAGCGGGCAGGGACGCGCATGCTGGAAAGCGCGGCCGTTGGTGATTATCCGCTGAACGTGGGCCAGTGGTGGACGGTTTCCACCAGCTTCATCAACCTCATCCACGCGCTGACCACTCAGGTCTCGGAGCAGGCCATCGCGCAACTGCGCAGCAACGCCCGCGCCTACGCCGTGACGCTGACCGCTTACCTGGCCATCGTCGCCATTGCGGCCATCCTGGCCATGCTCAGTCTGTTGCACGTACGCCGTAATGCACAGCGGGTGTTCGTGGAAAAGGAGATGTCCGAGACCATCCTCGCTTCCATCGGTGACGCCGTGGTCGTGGTCAATGCCGACGGGTCGATTCATTATCTCAACCCGATTGCCGCCGAGCTGACCGGCTGGCCCCAGGAGGAAGGCCAGGGGCGGCCCTACGGCGAGATCTTCACCCTGTACAACCGCCTGCACAGCTCCGAAACCGACCCGGTGGCAACCTGCCTGGAGGAGAACCGGATCGTAGTGCTCACCGAGGGACACGTGTTGATCGCACGGGACGGACGGGAGATCCCCATCGACGACTCCTGCGCCCCCATCCGCGGACCGGACGGCGGCATCATCGGCGCGGTGCTGGTGTTCGCGAGCAAGGAGCGGCTGCGGGAATCCGACAGCATCCTGTCCTACCATGCCAGCCACGATGCCCTGACCGGGCTCTACAACCGGCGCGCTTTCGAACAGCAATTGCGCGAGGCGCTGGAGGATGCCCGGACGAATGGCTGCCGGCACGTACTGGCCTTCATCGACCTGGACAATTTCAAGATCGTCAACGACACGGCGGGGCATGCCGCCGGGGATCAGATGCTGCGTCACGTGAGTTTCCTGATGCGGCGCCTGGTGCGGGAATCGGACGTTCTCGGGCGGCTCGGGGGGGACGAGTTCGCGTTGCTGCTCCGGCACTGCACCCCCAATCAGGCCCAGGAAGTGGCCAGAAAACTGCTGGATGCGGTTCGGGACCTGCGTTTTCCATGGAACGGCACCACATTTCAGACCGGTCTCAGCATCGGCCTGGTGGGCATCGATTCCCTGGCTCCCAACATCGAGGCCCTGATCCGGGATGCCGACGCCGCCTGCTATACGGCCAAAGAGAAGGGCCGGAATCACATCCATGTCTACCGGGCCGATGATCAGCGCCTCGCCCAGCGCCAGGGGCACACGGCCTGGGCCGCGCGCCTGTCGGAGGCGATCGACGAGAACCGCCTGGAACTGTTCTGCCAGCCGATCCATCCGCTCAAGCGCGGACACCCCCGGCGTTCGGAGATACTGCTCCGCATGCGGGGGCGTCGTGGCGGTCTGATCGGTCCGGGCGCGTTCATTCCCGCAGCGGAGCGGCATGGCATGATGCCGGACCTGGATCAATGGGTGATCGCCCATGCCTGCATCCAGGCGGCCCCCGTACTCCTCCGGGACCAGAACCGGATCCTCAACATCAATCTGTCCGGAACCACGCTGTCCGATCCGGAAATCGGGCCGCGCATCATCCAGTTGGTGGAGCGTCACGGCGTGCAGCCCTCCCGGATCTGCTTCGAGGTCACCGAAACGGCGGCCATGGCCAGCCTGGATACCGCGGTGGCCATCATGGAAGAACTCAGGGCAGCCGGCTTCAGCTTCGCGCTGGACGATTTCGGTTCCGGCCTCTCCTCCCTCCACTATCTCAAGGAGCTGCCGGTGGATCTGATCAAGATCGACGGCCATTTCGTCCGAAAGCTCTCCGGGGATCCGGTGGCCAAGGCCATGGTGGCCGCCATCGTGGAAATCGCCGGCCTCATGGCCATCCGCACCTGCGCCGAGTGCGTAGAGGACGCGGAGACGCTGGCGGCGCTGGAGCAGATGGGCGTGGACTACGTCCAGGGTTATCATCTCCGGCACCCGGGCCCGCTGGCGGACTGCTTGCCGGAGTACACCGGGACACAGGGCGTGCCCGATGTCCGCAGGTGGGGAGGCTGAATCCGACCACCCCGTGCTTCGGCATGCTCACATCTGCCTTATGTAAACTTTTTACATATCATTTTGGTTGACATGGGATCGGTAGTCCTTATCCTGACAGGCAAACACACCGGCCGGAATCAGGAGATCACCCATGCCAACGGCAGCCCCTGTTCGACATGACTGGACCCGTGATGAAGTCCTCTCGCTGTTCCAGCGCCCCTTCAACGACCTGATCTGGCAAGCGCAAAGCATCCACCGCCAGTTCTTCGATCCGAACACGGTGCAGGTCAGCACGCTGCTCAGCATCAAGACCGGTGCCTGCCCGGAGGACTGCGCCTACTGCCCGCAGAGCGTGCGTTACGACACCGGCCTGGAAAAAGAACAGTTGATGGAGATCGATACCGTGGTCCAGGCCGCCCGGCAGGCCCGGGATGCCGGGGCCGGTCGGTTCTGCATGGGTGCCGCCTGGCGCAGTCCCAAGGGCAAGGATCTGGTTCAGGTGGCCCGCATGATCGCGGAGGTGAAGGCGCTGGGCCTGGAAACCTGTGCCACCCTGGGCATGCTGGACGATACCCAGGTGACCACACTCAAGGATGCGGGCCTGGACTATTACAACCACAACATCGACACCTCCCCGGAATTCTACGGCGAGATCATCACCACACGCAGCTTCCAGGACCGCCTGGACACGCTGGAACGGGTGCGCGCCGCCGGTATCAACGTGTGCTGCGGAGGCATTGTGGGCATGGGCGAAGGCCAGACCGATCGCGCCGGGATGCTGCACACGCTGGCCACGCTCCCGGAACACCCCCAAAGCGTCCCCATCAACCAGTTGGTGGCCGTTCCGGGCACCCCTTTGGGGGACCGGGAACCGCCGGATCCGTTCGACTTCATCCGCACCATCGCCGTGGCACGCATTCTCATGCCGCGCTCTTACGTACGCCTGTCCGCCGGCCGCTCGGAGATGAGCGATGAGCAGCAGGCCCTCTGTTTCCTCGCCGGCGCCAACAGTATCTTCCTCGGGGAAAAGCTGCTCACCACCGGTAATCCGGACACCGAACATGACCGCGGGCTGTTCCGGCGCCTGGGGCTGCGCCCCCAATCGGCGGAACCCGCCGAGTGCGAGCACACCCCGGCACAAGCCGCAGGCTGATCATGGCAGGCGTCGGGGCGGACTGGAACTTCCCGGCCTGGCTGGCCGGGCGCAGGGCGGCAGGCCTGTATCGCCAGCCACGCCGCCTGGACCCCCTGGGCCCGGTGGAGGGGATGCAGAACGGGAAGCACCAACTGGTTTTCTGCAGCAATGACTACCTGGGACTGGCGACGGATCCGCGCATTGCCGACGCGATGATCCGCGCCGCCCGTGAAGGCGGCGTGGGCAGCGGCAGCGCTCACCTCATCACCGGCCAGCGTCGCCATCACGAGGCACTGGAGGAGGAGCTGGCGGATTTCCTCCGGCGTGACCGGGCCCTGCTGTTCTCCACGGGGTACATGGCCAACATGGGTGTCATCGACGCGCTGCTTGAACCCGGTGACGGCGCCTTCGAGGACCGGTTGAATCATGCATCGCTGCTGGACGGCGCACACATGGCGGGCGCGCAGTTAAGGAAGTACCCCCACGGGGACACCGGCGCGCTGGGCCGCATGCTGGCCGAGGATCCGCCCCGGCGACGGCTGGTCATCACCGACGGCGTTTTCAGCATGGATGGCGACACGGCCCCGTTGACGGAGCTCGTCCGCCTGGCGCCCCGGCACGGGGCCTTGTTGATGGTGGATGACGCCCACGGCATCGGCGTACGGGGCGACACGGGCGCCGGCACCTGCGAACACGAGGGACTGGACCAGCAACAGGTACCGCTGCTGGTGGGCACCCTGGGCAAGGCACTGGGAACCTTCGGCGCTTTCGCGGCGGGTTCCGAGGCGTTGATCGACTACCTGATTCAGCGCGCCCGCACCTATATCTTCACCACCGCCCCACCGCCCCCGCTGGCTGCAGCGACGCGTCAGGCCCTGGCCATCGCCCGGAGCGAACCCTGGCGACGGGCACATCTGCGCGCCCTGATCGCGCGTTTCCGCCAGGGTGCTGAACGGCTCGGGCTGCCGTTGATGCCCTCGGAGACCCCGATCCAACCCGTGATGCTCGGCGCGCCGGAACTGGCCCTGGCCGTCAGTCAGGCCTTGCGGGAACACGGCATCCTGGTCACGGCGATCCGCCCACCCACGGTACCCGTTGGCCAGTCGCGGCTACGCATCACGTTCTCGGCCGCGCACAGCGAGGCCCATGTGGACCGGCTACTGCAGGTCCTGGCTGAGACGGAACATCTCTGGAACGCAGGGGAGCAGGATCATGGGCGCAACGGGTCTGTTCATCACCGGCACTGATACCGAGATCGGCAAGACCGTGATCGCCTGCGGCCTGCTGGAGGGGCTACGGCGGGCCGGGCTTCGGACTGCCGCCATGAAACCCGTGGCATCGGGCTGCCGGGAAACGGCCCACGGCCTTCGCAACGAAGACGCCGAGCACCTGTCCCGACTGGCCACGGTCCAGGCCGCGTACCGCCAGGTCAACCCCTATGCGCTGGCGCCCGCCATCGCCCCCCATCTTGCGGCGGAGGAAGCCGGGGTGAGGATGGATCCGGCGGACATCGCTGCCTGCTATGGCCGGCTTGCCTCCGGCGCGGACCTGACCGTGGTGGAAGGCGCCGGGGGTTGGCGTGTGCCCCTGGGCCCGGCCTTGGACATGAGCGACCTGGCGGCGCACTTGAAACTGCCGGTGCTGCTGGTGGTGGGCATCCGCCTGGGCTGCATCAATCACGCCCGTCTCAGTGCCGAAGCGATTCTCGCCGACGGCCGGCCGCTGCTGGGCTGGGTGGCCAACGTGCTGACCGACAACCGCGCGGAAGCGCAGATCGCTTCGCTCCGCGCCCGCATGCCGGCGCCGCTGATCGGCACCGTGCCGTGGATGCAGGCACCGGACCCCGCCCAGGTGGCCCAGCACCTGGCAATGGACACCCTGCTGGAACGGCTGCGCGCCACGGAGGACTGACCATGTCCGTCGACTGGAAGACAGCACAAGACTTCGACCGCGACCACATCTGGCACCCCTACACCTCCATGACCAGGCCCACACCGGTCTGGCCCGTGGAATCCGCCAGCGGCGTACGGATCCGTCTGGCGGACGGCCGCGAGCTCATCGACGGCATGGCCTCCTGGTGGAGCGTGATCCATGGCTACGGCCACCCGGACATCCGCTCCGCCATGCACGATCAGATCGACCGCATGAGCCACGTGATGTTCGGCGGACTCACCCATGCCCCGGCCGTGGAGCTGGCGCAACGCCTGGTTGCACTGACACCCGCACCGCTGGACAAAGTGTTCCTGTGCGATTCCGGTTCAGTCTCCGTGGAAGTGGCACTGAAAATGGCCATCCAGTACTGGCAGGCGCGGGGGCAGCCGGGGAAACACCGGATGCTGGCCCTGCGCAACGGCTACCATGGTGACACCTTTGGCGCCATGGCTGTCTGCGATCCGGTGACCGGCATGCATCACCTGTTCCGCGACAGTCTGCAGCCACATCTTTTCGCCCCGGCACCGGAATGCGGCTTTCACGATGACTGGAACGCGGGGGATATCGACGCCCTCGCCACCTTGATGGAGGCGCATCACCGGGAACTGGCCGCGGTCATTCTGGAGCCCATCGTACAGGGCGCAGGGGGTATGCGCTTCTATCACCCCCGCTACCTGGGCGAGGTCCGCCGCCTCTGTGACCACTACGGGCTGCTGCTCATCGCCGACGAGATCGCAACCGGTTTCGGACGCAGCGGCAGGCTGTTCGCCTGCGAACACGCCGGCGTGGTGCCGGACATTCTCTGTCTGGGCAAGGCACTCACCGCCGGCATGCTGACCCTGGGCGCCACCCTGACCACGTCCCAGGTCGCCCATACCATTTCCAGGGGCGGGGCCGGTTGCTTCATGCACGGTCCCACCTTCATGGGCAATCCGCTGGCCTGCCGCACCGCCGTGGCCAGCCTGGACCTGCTGGAAGCGGATGACTGGCAGGGCCGCGTCTCCGCGCTGGAGGCCGGATTGCGAGAGGGGCTGGCTCCGGCGGCCTCACTGCCGGGCGTGGCGAATGTCCGGGTACTGGGTGCGATCGGCGTGGTGGAACTGGATCAGCCGGTGGACATGGAAGACATCATGCCGCGCTTCGTGGAGGCCGGTGTGTGGGTCAGGCCGTTCGGTCGACTGGTGTACGTCATGCCGCCCTACGTCATGGACGCCACGGATCTGCGTCACCTGACGGGGGCCATGGTTGATGTGCTTGCCGCGGTGCTGACCGGAGCCGGCCCGGGCACCATGGACACTAGACCGCCTCCCCGGCGGCATGCCCGGACGCCCAGGCCCACTGGAAATTGTGCCCGCCCAGGTGGCCGGTGACGTCCACCACTTCGCCGATGAAATACAGGCCCGGGTAGTCCCGGCAGGCCAGCGTCCGGGAGGAGAGAGCCTCCGTGTCCACACCGCCCAGCGTCACCTCGGCGGTGCGGTAACCCTCGGTGCCGCTGGGCCAGACCCGCCAGGGTTTGCAGGCCTGTTCCATGCGGCGCAGATCGTCGTTGCCGAGTTGGTCCAGTGGCTTGTTCTCCAGCCAGAGATCACACCAGCGCTGGGCGACCCGACGGGAGAGGTGCTCCGCCAGTAGACGCTTCAGTTCCATGCGCGGGCGCTCCCGGCGTGCGGCGGCAATCAGTTCCGCCAGGTCGATACCGGGGAACAGGTCGATATCCAGGGGCCGCCCCGGCTCCCAGTAGGAGGAGGCCTGCAGGACGGCCGGCCCGCTGAGGCCGCGGTGGGTGAACAGCAGGTTCTCCCGGAAACCCTGACCGCCGGCCCGGGTCACGGTGTCCAGCGAGATGCCCGCCAGCCCCTGCAATTGCCGGAGTTTCCGTCCGTCCAGGGTCACCGGTACCAGTGCCGCACGGGTGGGACGTACATGCAGGCCCAGGCTACGGGCGAAATCGTAGCCGAAACCGCTGGCACCCAGTTTCGGAATGGAGTAGCCCCCGGTGGCAATGACCAAGGACTGGCAGCGCAGTGGCCCGCGGGTGGTGTCCAGCGCATGGGGCTCCCCCACCCGGATGCTCTCCACCCGGCAGTGGGTCACCACCTCCACGTCTGCCGCCCGGCATTCATCCAGGAGCAGGGCCACGATATCCTTCGAGGAGCGGTCGCAAAAGAGCTGCCCCAGCTTCTTTTCGTGGTAGGGCACCCGATGCTTTTCCACCAGCGCGATGAAATCCCAGGGGGTATACCGGCTCAGGGCCGATTTCACAAAGTGCGGGTTATGGGAGATGAAGTTCTCCGGCGTGGTGTGCAGGTTGGTGAAATTGCACCGCCCACCGCCGGACATGAGAATCTTCTTGCCCACCTTGTTGGCATGATCCAGCACCAGCACCCGGCGCCCCCGGGCGCCGGCAGCGATGGCGCACATCAGCCCCGCGGCCCCGGCGCCGATGATCACCACATCATAGGCCGCGGCCTGATCCCGGTAATCGCTCATCCGGCCAGGGCGCTACCCGAGCGGGCCGCCGCTATCGCCCCCCGGGGACGCGCCGGTAGCAGCCTCAATCATCGTCGTCGTACTCGAACAGCTCCCGCAGC
This sequence comes from Ectothiorhodospiraceae bacterium, assembly GCA_020831885.1. Lineage (GTDB taxonomy): Bacteria > Pseudomonadota > Gammaproteobacteria > Nitrococcales > Aquisalimonadaceae > LSCE01. Next base: position 18,020 of record JAFIFU010000048.1, on the reverse strand, counting down.
TCACGGCGCTTGGCCCGGACCGCGGCCACGTCCTCTTCCGAGGCGGAGCCCAGATGCGCTTCCATCATCTTCTGGCTCTGTTCGATCTGCTCCAGCATCATCGCCTTCTGCTCGTCGGTGAAGTGTTCGCTCTGCCGGATCTCCCGCCGGGCCTGCTCCATCTCCCGCCGGAACTCCGCCTGCATGTCCCCGGCTTCCAGCGTCATGAAGGCCTGGGAGATGCGGCTGCCGATGCCGGCCCACTCATCCCCGTCCCGGAAACCGTGACGCTGGATGATCTCACGTACCCGCGCCTCGGATTGCGCCAACTGCCGGTAGATCTGCTCCAGGCTCAGGTCCTCGTCCTCGGCCAGCGCCCAGTCCTCCTCGTCGTCGAAGTCGTCCTCGAACATCTGCAGCTCCTGGACGGTCCGGATCCAGCGACTGATCTGGTCATCGGTCAGCGGAGCCTGTGCCTGTGCCAGGCCGGAGAAGGCCAGCAGACAGGACAGAAGGAAAGCGACAATGCAGTTTTTCATGATCGTGATCCCTTGCAAGCGACCCCTGGGGCCTGAGTCGGACATTCCCGGTATTTCTGAGCGCCAGTCACGCCCCGGCGTCAGGCGCGCCCCGCCGGACCCGCTGCCATGTCGGCTTCGGCCGGCCTCAGGCGTGCACCGACGCGGACCCGGATTCCCGGACATACTGCTGATGTTCCCAGAGCTTGGCATAAACACCGCCGCGTTTCAGCAAGGTCTCGTGTCTGCCCTGCTCCACCACGCAACCGTGCTCCAGCACCAGGATCGTGTCCGCGTCCCGCACGGTGGACAACCGATGGGCGATGGCCAGTGTGGTCCGGCGCCGGGAGGCTTCGTCCAGTGCGTCCAACACCGCGCGCTCGGCGGCGGAATCCAGCGAGGACGTCGCCTCATCCAGCACCAGGATCGGCGGGTCCTTGAGCAGCAGCCGGGCAATGGCGATCCGCTGTTTTTCGCCGCCGGAGACCTTCAGCCCCCGCTCGCCCACCCGGGTTTCCAGGCCCTGGGGCAGCCGCGCCACGAAGTCGTCAAGATGGGCCCGCCGCACCGCGTCCGCCAGTTCCTCCGTTGAGGCGCCGGGGCGCCCGTAGGCGATGTTGTAGGCGATGCTGTCGTTGAACAGCACGGTATCCTGCGGCACCACGCCGATGGACGCCCGCAGGCTCTCCTGGCTTACCTGTCGGATATCCTGGCCGTTCACCAGGATGCGGCCGGAATCCACATCGTAGAAACGGAACAGGAGCCGGGCGATAGTGGATTTTCCGGCCCCGCTGGGGCCGACGATGGCCAGTTTGCCGCCGGCGGGCACCTCGAAACTCACGTTGTCCAGAATGCGGCGCCCGGGCTGGTAGCCGAAGCTGACATTCTCAAACCTGATACTTCCGCCATCCGGACGCAACGGGCAGGCATCCGGGGCATCCAGCACGCGGGCCGGCTGCTGCAACAGCCCGAACATCCGCTCGATGTTCACCAGGGCCTGGCGGATTTCCCGGTAAACGAAACCGAGAAAATTCAGCGGTATGAACAACTGGATCATATAGGCATTGATCATCACCAGATCGCCCAGGGTCATGGCGCCCGCGGCCACTTCCCGGGCGGCCAGGAACATCATCACCGTCACCGCCCCGGCCACGATAAGCGCCTGACCCGAGTTCAGCGCCGCCAGGGAGAGCCGGTTCTTCATGCGCGCCGCCTCCCAGTCGGCCAGATCCCGGTCGTAGCGCTCCGCCTCGTACGTCTCGTTGCCGAAATACTTGACCGTTTCGTAATTCAGCAGGCTGTCCACCGCCCGGGTATTGGAGCGGTTATCCGCCATATTGGCCTCGCGCACGAAACGCGTGCGCCACTCGGTCACCACCACGGAGAACAACACGTAACAGAACACGGCGCCGGCCACGGTGAGCACGAACACCGGACTGAAGGCCACCAGCAGAATGCCGGCCACCAGGGCGATCTCCAGCAGCGTGGGCACGATGTTGAAGACGAGGAAGCGCAGCAGAAAGCTGATGCCGTTGGTACCGCGTTCGATGTCCCGGGCGAGCGCACCGGTCCGCCGGGAGAGGTGAAAGGCCAGCTCCAGCCGGTGCAGGTGGCGGAACACCTCCAGCGAGACCCGGCGCATGGCCCGCTCCGCCACCCGCGCGAACACGGCATCCCGCAGCTCTCCGAAGAACACGGCGCTGAAGCGGAGCAAACCGTAGCCCGCCAGCAGCGCCAGCGGCACGGCAACCACCGCGTCCACCGGACGATCCTCGAAATGATCAACGATGAACTTCAGCACCACCGGCACGGCCACGTTCGCCAGCTTCGCGCCCACCAGAAACAGCAGCGCCAGTGCCACCCGCCCCCGGTATTCCATCAGATACGGCAGCAGGCTGCGGATGATACGCCAGTCGGGACGGCCCTCATCGTGTTCGTCGATACTGGATGCTCGCACGGAAAACTCGCGTGGTTTACGGTTATGGGCTGAGGTGCCGCATGGCGGCCCGGGCGCTCGCCGGATACACTACACGAATTCCATTCACGTCGGGTTCATGGAGGTAGTACCGTGGCATTTAAGCTTGCACGGCACGGCATACAGGTTCAGAACGTTTTACGCAATGCGGCGCCGGCCGTGCTTTACGAACAGGCGCTCGCCCATGAATCCGGCTCGGCCATCTCGGCAACCGGTGCACTGATCGCGCGCTCCGGAAACAAGACCGGGCGCAGCCCCAAGGACAAACGCGTGGTGGAACACGCCGAGATCCTGGACGATGTCTGGTGGGGCAACGTGAATATCGCGCTGGATCCGGAGAGTTTCGATCAGTTGCGGGAACAGGCCGTGAACCACCTGAACGGCTGCGAGCGACTGTATGTCGTGGACGGCTTCGCCGGCTGGGACCCGCGCTACCGGGTGAAAATCCGGGTGATCTGCGAACGCGCCTACCATGCGCTGTTCATGCGCAATATGCTGATCCGCCCGACCCAGGACGAACTGGAACAGTTCGGCGATCCCGATTACGTGATCTATAACGCAGGCCGGACCAAGGCCGATCAGCGCATTCCAGGCATGACCTCGGATACCAGTGTGAGCCTGTGCCTGCGCAGCGGTGAGTTCGTGATCCTCGGCACGGAGTACGCCGGCGAGATGAAGAAGGGCGTATTCACCATCATGAACTACATCATGCCCAAGCAGGGCGTGCTGTCCATGCACTGCTCGGCCAACGCCAGCGATGAAGGCGAGGTCTCCATCTTCTTCGGCCTCTCCGGCACCGGCAAAACCACCCTGTCCGCGGACCCGAGACGCCACCTGATCGGCGATGACGAACACTGCTGGTCAGACGAAGGCGTGTTCAATATCGAGGGCGGCTGCTACGCCAAGGTCATCGACCTGGATCCCTGGGCAGAACCGGACATCTACAACGCCATCCGCTTCGGCGCCGTGCTGGAGAACGTGGTGTTCGACCCGTCCACCCGGGAGGTGGACTACAGCGACGCCTCCATCACCGAGAACACGCGCTGCTCCTATCCGGTGGAGTTCATCCCCAACACCAAGCTGCCATGCGTGGGAGGCACACCCAGCAATGTGATCTTCCTCACCTGCGATGCGTTCAGCGTGCTTCCGCCGGTGAGCCGGCTGACGCCGGCCCAGGCCATGTACTATTTCATCAGCGGTTACACCGCCAAGGTGGCGGGCACGGAAATGGGCGTGACCGAGCCGGAGGCCACGTTCTCGTCCTGCTTCGGTGCGCCGTTTCTGGTCTGGCACCCAACCCGCTACGCGGAACTGCTGGCGGACAAGATCCGCAGCAGTGGCGCGCGCATCTGGCTGGTGAACACCGGCTGGACCGGGGGCCCCTACGGCGAGGGCCAGCGCATGAGCATTGCCCATACCCGCGCGATCATCGACGCGATTCACGACGGTTCGCTGGAACAGACGGAAACGGTCACGGATCCGGTTTTCGGCTTCGAAGTGCCCACCAGTTGCCCGCGGGTGCCACCCGAGGTACTCGTTCCGGAAAACACTTGGAAGGACAAGGCGGCCTACCGGGCCATGGCCGAGAAGCTGGCCGGGCTGTTTCACGAGAACTTCCGGGAGTACGCGGATCAGGCCAGTGCGGAAATCCGTGCCGCCGCGCCGCGCGTGGGTGCAGCGGCCAGCGCCGCCACCGGCACGGCCTGAGGCGGGGCTGCCGCGGTTCTCCGGCAGGGCGGCTTAGCTGCCCTGCTGGCTGTTCTCCTGCCGGCGCAGGCGGTTGTACCGCTGCAGCACGCGGTGCCGACGCAGGTGGCTGAGACAATCCAGATACAGTTTGCCATCCAGGTGATCACATTCGTGCTGGACACAGGCCGCCTCCAGCCCCCGGGCCTCGAAGCTGTAAGGCTTGCCGTGAAGATCCAGTGCCTGGACCCGCACATGATCCAAGCGCGTCTTGGTACGATCCTGAACCCCCGGAACCGACAGACAGCCCTCCACCATATCCATGGGCTCCCCCAGCGGCTCAAAACGCGGATTGATCATGACCCGCTGCGGGTTGTCCTCCACCTCCATCACGGCAACACGTAGGTGAACGCCGATCTGCACCGCCGCCAGGCCGATACCCTCGGCATGGTGCATGGTATCGAACATATCGTTCACCAGTTCGCGCAGCGTGTCATCGAACCGTTCCACCGGCAGCGAGGGCTGCCGCAGTCGTGGATCAGGGTGTGCCAGTATGGGTCGGATCATCGGCCCCTCATCGTTCCGGATGGTTTCACTCGGCTCTCGGATGGCGGTACTTTACGAAAGACTAGCCCTTGCATCCCACCGTCCACAATCCGAACATTAGACATTACATATAAACCGATAGCGGCCTTATTGATTGAAGGTAACAACCCATGACGCTCACCTACTGGGAAGATTTCCAGGTCGGCCAGGAATACCGGTACGGCCACAAGGAGGTCAGCCGGGATGAAATGCTTGCCTACGCCCGGCGCTTCGACCCGCACCCGCTGCACCTTGACCAGGAAGCGGCACTGGCCGCCGGGCTGAAGGACATCCGGGCCAGCAGCTTTCAGGTCTGTGGCTTCTGTATGCGCATCATGGTGGATGAACGGCTGAAAAAATCCACCTCACTGGGTTCTCCGGGCGTGGACGAGTTGCGTTGGCTACTGCCGGTATATCCGGGCGACCGGCTCACCATGCGCCAGGAGATTCTCGGCAAGCGACGCCATCCGCGGCGGCCGGAAGTCGGCTTTTGCAACAGCAGCTTCGAACTGCTCAATCAGGACGACGCGGTGGTCATGCGCATGTTCTCCGCCGGCATGTTCCGGCTCCGCGATCCAAACGCATCCATGGAGGAGAAAGCATGACCCGGCCGCTGCGTTTCTGGGAGGACCTGACCCCCGGTGAAGGGGGCGAAACACCGGCGGTGACGCCCAGCCGCGAGGACATCATCAGTTTCGCCCGGGACTATGACCCCCAGTCTTTTCATCTGGACGAGGAAGCCGCCCGGCAGAGCCTGTTCGGCGGGCTCGCCGCCTCGGGATGGCATACGGCCAGCATGGCCTTCTCCCTGCTGCGGGAGCATGTGCTGGACGACGTCGCCTGGGAGAGCAACCTGGGCTTCGACAACCTGCGCTGGACGCGGCCGGTCCGACCGGATGAACCGCTGCGGGCACGTTACGTCTGGCGGGAGCTTCTACCGGAAACGGCCACACCCGGTGCCGGCCAGGCCCGACTGGACGTCCAGGTGGTGGAGGGTGACGATACCCTGGCCATGGAAATGAGTCTGCTGATGGCCATCCGGCGCCGGCGGGAGACCGGCTGAGCGCCTCAGGCCCGCTCCAGCGGAAACGCCAGCACCTGATCGATATGGGTGGCGCCCAGCGCCACCATGAACAACCGGTCCAGCCCCATGGCCACACCGGCACAGTCCGGCAGGCCATGGTGCAGCGCCTGCAACAGCCGATGGTCCATGGGGGGTTCGGGCCGGCCACGGGACCGTCGGACGTCCAGATCCCGGCGGAATCGCCGGGCCTGCTCCTCCGCGTCGCCCAGTTCGTGGAAACCGTTGGCGATCTCCATCCCCTGCAGGAAGCACTCGAAGCGCTCCGCCACCGCAGGATGACCGGGACGGACCCGGGCCAGCGCCGCCTGGGACTCCGGGAATTCATGAACAAAATCGATGCCATCCGACCCCAGCCCCGGCACCACGGCGTGGGACAGTATCAGATCCAGCAGGCCGTCGCGGTCCAGGCCAGGCGGCGGCTCCAAACCCAGCGACCGCGCAGCCTCCTCGCAGACCGGTTGCGGATCCCCGTGAGCATCCAGCCCCAGGGGCCGGAACAGCTCGGCATAGGTTCTGCGCCGCACGGTGCTTTCACCGCAGATGGCCCACACCAGCTCCGCCACCTCGTCCATCAGCCGGTGATGATCCCAGCCGGGGCGGTACCATTCCAGCATGGTGAATTCGGGATTGTGGCGCGCCCCCCGCTCCCCACCACGAAACACACGGCAGATCTGCCAGATGGGGCCGGAACCGGCGGCTAGCAAGCGTTTCATGGGGAACTCGGGCGAAGTCTGGAGATACAGGCGTTCCCGGGGTGGGGCTCCCGGCCCCCGGTACTCGGTGACCAGGCTCTCCAGGTTCGGATCGGTGACCGCCGCCGCCGACAACACCGGCGTCTCCACCTCCAGCAGACCGCGCTGGCGGAAGAATGCCCGCACCTGCTCCAGCAGCTCCGCCCGCTCCCGCAATCTGGTAATGGGGATAGCCGGTTTCCAGGCCGGTTCCCGGTTATCCGCCGCGCCCACGTCGCGCTCCTTGACGGTCAGTCCTTGACGCGGGAGACGTAGTCTCCGGAGCGGGTGTCGATCTTCAGCACCTCACCGATCTCGATGAACAGCGGCACGCGCACCACGGCTCCGGTCTCCAGGGTCGCCGGCTTGTTACCGCCACTGCTGGTGTCACCCCGCAACCCCGGGTCAGTCTCCACAACCTTGAGCTCCACGAAGTTAGGGGGCTCCACCGACAGCGGTTCACCGTTCCACAAGGTCACCGTGCAGACGTCCTGCTCCTTGAGCCACTTGGCCGCATCCCCGATGGCGGCCTTCCCCGCGGCCACCTGTTCGAAGGTCTGCGGGTCCATGAAATGCCAGAACTCGCCGTCGTTGTAGAGATACTGCAGCTCGGTATCCAGCACATCCGCGGCCTCCACGGAGTCCCCGGATTTGAAGGTGCGATCGATCACCTTGCCGGTTTTCAGGTTGCGGACCCGCACGCGGTTGAAGGCCTGCCCCTTCCCCGGTTTCACGAACTCGTTCTCGACGATGGTATAGGGATCGCCGTCCAGCATGATCTTCAGTCCGGACTTGAATTCATTGGTGCTGTAACTGGCCATGTGAACCTCGACTCGCCCGCGTTGAACATGTACAGGCCCGCGGCAGCCTGTGATAGGCTTGCCGCGGCCGTTTCTGCCGCAGCATCCTAACGGAATTTCGCCCCGGTTAGAATGAACAAGCCTCCCGCACAAGCCATCACGTCTCGCCATGCCCACCAGGCGGCGTGGCGCGTCCTGTACGCCCGGGCGGTCACCGATGCGGCGGAACTGCTCCGGCGACTGGATCTGCCCCTGTCGCTGCTGCCCGGCGCCCGGGCGGGAAGCGACCTGTTCCCGCTTCGCGTGCCGGAACCGCTGCTTGCCCGCATGCGCCGTGGAGACCCCGATGACCCGATTCTGCGCCAGGTGCTCCCTGTGGATGCGGAGTCCGCGGTTTCCACCGGGTTCAGCGCGGATCCGGTGGGGGATCTGCAGGCCATGCCGGTCCCGGGGGTGCTGCACAAGTACCATGGCCGCGCCCTGGTCATCGTCACCGGTGCCTGTGCCGTGAACTGCCGTTATTGTTTCCGCCGCCAGTTCCCCTACGGGGATGCCCACGGCGGCGGCGGCCGTTGGGGGGAGGCGCTGGATTACCTGCGCCGTCATACCAGCATCAACGAAGTGATCCTGTCCGGCGGTGACCCACTGGTGCTCCCCGATGGGAAACTGGCGGCGATGGTGGATGCACTGGCCGCCATCCCCCACGTACGGCGGCTGCGCATTCACAGCCGGTTGCCGGTGGTTTTACCCCAGCGGGTGGACGCGGCTCTGCTGCGGTGGATTCAGGCCACGCCGCTGCAGACGGTGATGGTGCTGCACGCGAATCACCCGAACGAACTGGACACGGCGGTGGCGGAGGCCTGCCAACGGCTGGCGGGGGTCGGCGTGACCCTGCTCAACCAGTCTGTTCTGCTGCGCGGGGTCAATGATGACGAGGACAGCCTGTTCAGCCTCTCGGAACGGCTGTTCGCCATGGGCGTACTCCCCTACTACCTGCACGTGCTGGACCGCGTGCAAGGGGGTGCGCATTTCCTGGTGGATGAGGAGCGGGCACGGCAACTGCTGGAGCGGCTGTCGCGCAACCTGCCCGGCTACCTTGTCCCCCGTCTGGTGAGGGAAGACGCCGGTGCGCCGTACAAGACGCTCCTGTCCCCGTCGACGGGCTGAGCCCCGGCACTGGTGCGGGCGGCACCCGCCTGCATATACTGGGACGCGGGGGTAATCAATGACGCGAATCGACGACATCCCGGGCGTACGGCAGGACGTGGATCCCTTTGCCTCATGTCCGACCCACCGGCTACCGGAGCGCGGCGCCGACCGCGAACGCTTCGATGAACGCCCGGCGGCGGTGGAGAAGTGGATCAACGGGCTCCCGCTGGCGAATCTCACCGCGGCCGGGCGGCAGCTGCTGGACACACTGGACACACTGTCCCGGATCGGACTGAACCCGGCGCCGCGAACCCGCGTCCTGCAGCAGTTGGAACCCAGCGTCGACTACGTCTGCGAGGGACTGCGCAAACTCTACCTGAATGTGCCGCCGCCGCTTCCCAGCCGGCCCCGGGCGGCAGCGCAGTTGGCACTGCAGCTACGCGAGGAGATGGCGCGGGGATACCGGATGGCGCTGGTCACCAACGAGGTCTGGCGTAAACGGAGCCGACGGGTGGAGGCCGCGACGTTGTACGGGGTCGTGCACCACTGCACGGCCACCTTGGTGGAAAGCTGGGGACTTTACAAGGTGCCGCCAACAGGTTGCTGGCATCTGTTGCACGTGAGCCGGCGCCGGGCCCTGGAAGGGCGACTCCATCAGCGCACGATTCACAAAGGCAAGCCGCCCCGTCGCATCGAGGACCTTTACCTGCAGGTACTGCTCACAGCAGCGGCCGGCCCCTATCAGATGGGGCGGGGCGAGGCCCTGGAAGCCTTCCGGACGCTGGCCCGCGTCGCCCCCCGGGCCCAGTTGCTGCCCGCAGGCGACGCCGGGGCCGCCGGCTGCCCGTTCCGCCTGGATCCGGAACGGGACGCCGGCCCGATGCCTGCCGTCAGCCACCAGGAAAAAGCGCCGTCGACGCTCCTGAGCCTTTGCACCCAGGGCATGGTGGATGAGGTCCGGAAGCAATTGAAGGGCACTGGTATGCTGTGGTGGCGCAAAACCTTGCCCACGGAGACCGCAACGCGGCTGAAACGACTGACCATGACCCTGGCTGCAGCCACTGAGCGCCGGGAATCCCGGGAACCGGATCGGAAACCAGCCGCGATAGTGGTGGGGCTCAGCCATATTCACCGCCTGATTGATTCCGAAGACAGGGAGCATCTGACGCCATCCCGCTTCCAGGCACACAGTCCGTCGCCGCCGGAAACCGCGTTGGAACAGCAGGACGTCTGGGATCAGATTTACTCGGGTGACGTGCTCAAGAACGTCATCACCCAGGAGCGGGAGGAGGCCCAGTGGGTTTCCGACTACAGCCCGGAGCAAAGCCAGGCCGAAACCTTCTGGCGGCTGGTCAACAGCAGCCCCGGCGGCTATTGCCTCCTGTCACTGGAGCGGGAGTCACGGGCCCAGGTGGGGGATCTGGTGATCATAAACACCGCGCCGGAGGAGCAGACGGCCCCCGAGTGGCAGGTGGGCGTGATTCGCTGGCTGCGGCACGGCGCCGATGACGGTTTGCAGCTGGGAATCCAGACCATCGGCCGGCGGCCCACGCCACTCTACGCCCGGGGGGAAGTGGAACGGGGTCGCTACTCGGAGCCGTCCCGTTGCCTGCTGCTTCCCGGCAACCCGGACCAGGAGACACCCGCCACGCTGATCCTGCCCACGCTCCACTTCCACGAGGGGCAGCGGGTCCTGATCCGCGGTCATGAGGACACCGGCGAGGTGAGACTGGAAGAGCCGGTGGAGCGCACCGCCCTGTTCGGCCGTTACGCTTTCCGGTACCAGGAATCCACCGGGAAAGCCGACGACGAATCGCTATGGGCCGATATCTGATGGAACAGCGGCGCCGCGCCGCATGGGGACATGAAGGACGCCATGAGCCAGGATGACGTGTTACGGCTACTGATTGCGGAGCCATCCCTGAATGACGCTGAAATGTACATCAGCGTGCTTCGGAACGCGGGACATGCGGTCCGCGCCCAGCGAATCGAGGACGGTGACGAACTCCGGGAGGTGCTGGAGGAGAAGCCCTTCGATCTGCTGCTGTGCCACGCGGGAATCCAGGACCTGTCACCGACGCTGGCACTGGAATCCATCCAGCGCAGCGGCCGGGACATACCCGTACTGGCGCTGGCCGACGCCCACGAAGACGAACTGCGCCGCAGCCTCATGACCCAGGGCACCGCTGATCTGGTGGCCAAGAACGATCTGCAGCACCTGCGGCTGGTTGTGGAGCGCGAGTTCCGTCAGGTGCGGGAGCGGCGGCGGCTGCGCCAGTTGGAACGCGCGTTGAAGGAAACCGAGCGGCGTTGCAGCGCGCTGCTGGACAGTTCCCGGGACGCCATCGCCTACGTCCACGAAGGCATGCACCTTTATGCCAATCCGGCCTATCTGGAAAAATTCGGGGTGGAGGAGTTCGAGGACATCGAAGGCATGCCGCTGCTGGACATGATTGCGCCAGACCACCAGGGGGAGTTCAAAAACTGCCTGCGCAAGCTCAGCAAGGGCGATTACGATGTCCCGGAGATGGAGCTGGAAATCGTGACGGATGCAGGCCCGCTGCCCGTATTGGCCAGCTTTTCACCGGCCAGCATTGACGGCGAGCCCTGCACCCAGATCCTGCTACGGGAACAGTCCTCCGACCGGGAGCTTGAGCAGCAGCTGGAGACACTGAGCAAACAGGATCTGGTCACCGGGCTCTTCAACCGCGTCCATTTCCAGGAGCTTCTGTCGGACGCACTGGCCGAGCGACGGCCGGCAGAGGATGACCCGCCCCACGGACTGCTCTACATCCAGGTGGACCGGCCGCCGGGTGGCTCCCATCAACCGGGCCTCACCCTGGCGGACCAGGTGATGTCGGATCTCGCCAACCTGGTCCGGGGCGAACTGGGCACGGATGGGATCGCCGGCCGCTTCGCGGACGACGTGGTCACGGTGTTCCTGCCGTATTGCGGCGTCCATGAGACCGTGGCCACCGCCGAGGCCGTCCGTCAAAGTCTGGAGGAACACATCGTCCAGGCAGGGGAGCGCACCACCACGGTTACATGCAGTATCGGCGCGGTGATGCTCGGGGAACGCTCCGGTGACATGCACCAGGCGCTGGCCGATGCGGCCCTGGCCTGCGAGACGGCGCAAAGCGGCGGCGGCAACCGTGTCCACCTGCACAGCGCCGGGGCCGGCGCCGGTGATCCCGAGGAGAACGCCGCCTGGAAGGACCGGCTGGAGGATGCCCTGGCGGACAACCGTTTCTTCCTGATGTACATGCCCGTGGTCAGCCTGCAGGGGGAAGGCGGTGAGCGCTATGAGGCGCGGATCCGGCTCCGGGACAATGGCGACAAACACCCCTCGGAGTTCATCCCGGCCGCCGAGAGTCTGGGCATGATGGATCGGATCGACCGCTGGGTGGTGAACGCGGCCCTGGAAATGCTGCAGCACCGGGGCGACAACGCCGAAATCCAACTGCACCTGAAGCTATCGCCCCAGACCGTGACAGACGCCGGTTTCCTGGAATTCCTGGCCGGTGCCCTGAAGTCCAGCGGTACTCCCGGGGAACGCCTGGTGTTCCAGGTCAACGAATCCATGGCCCAGACCAGCCTGAACGAGGCGCGCCAGTTGTTCCGCGGTCTCAAGGAACTGGGCTGCGGCTTCTGTCTGGACCATTTCGGCACCGGGCTGAACTCGTTCCAGTTGCTCAAGCATCTGCCTGCGGACCTGCTGAAGCTGGACAAGACCCTGATCCGGGAGATGATCGACACCGAGGACGGGGCAGAACGGGTAAAGGCTATCGTGGATCATGCCCACACGCTCCGCAAAGCGGTGGTGGCGGGCCACGTGGAGGATCCCATGTGCCTGGCCCAGCTCTGGCAGCAGCAGGTGGACTTCGTTCAGGGGACCTTTCTGCAAAGCCCGTCCGAGACCCCGGATTACGATTTTTCCGGAACGGTGATGTAAGCCGCAAACCGGTCCGGGTCAGTGCCGCGCCACCCGGAAAACGCGTCCCGGGATGATACGTCCACAAAACAAGGCACGGGGGCGGCCAAAGACCGCCCCCGCGCCTTCCGTCCATCCGCCCGGCTCACCCTTGACGCACACCCTTCAATGCGGCGATGCGCTCCTCCAGCGGCGGATGGGACATGAACAGGCGGGCCATTCCACCCTTGCCGCCATTGATGCCCATGGCGCGCATCTCGTCCGGCAGGTGCGATTCGCCACTCTGTCGCCGCAACCGCTCCAGCGCCGCAATCATTTTTTCCCGCCCCGCCAGCTTGGCTCCACCGGCGTCCGCCCGGAACTCCCGCTGACGGGAGAACCACATGACGATCACCGAGGCGGCAATGCCCAGTACCATCTGGGCCAGAAAGTAGGTGATGAAGAAACCGGGGCCGTGGCCGGTCTCGGACTTGAACACCGCCTTGTCCACGAAGCGACCGATGATGTGGGCCAGGAATACGACAAACGTGTTCACCACCCCCTGGATCAGGGTCAGGGTCACCATGTCGCCGTTGGCCACATGGGCCACCTCGTGACCGATCACTGCTTCCGCCTCTTCCCGGGTCATGTTCCGCAGCAGGCCGGTGCTGACCGCCACCAAGGCATGGTCACGCCGTGCTCCCGTGGCGAAGGCGTTGATCTCCGGCGCCTCATAGATCGCCACTTCCGGAACGCCGATGCCCTCCTGCTTGGCGAACCGGGCCACCGTGCCCACCAGCCATTGTTCAAGCTCGGTGCGGGGTTGGGTGATGACCTGAGCCCCCGTCATCCGCTTGGCCATACCCTTGGACATGGCCAGGGAGATGAACGATCCGCCGAAGCCGATCACCGCCGCCACGATCAGCAGGCCCAGGTAGTCGATACCGCCGGTGGCCTCGTCCACGGTGGAGACGCCGAACACCGAATACAGAATCATCAGAACCACACCCAGCACCGCCATGATGGCCAGGTTAGTCAGCAGAAACAGCCCGACTCGCTTCATGTCCCCTACTCTCCCTCAATATGAATCCCGATCACGGCACCTGTTGGGGAGTGCCGCCTGAATCCGATGTCTTAGATAAGGGTTCCGACGGAAAGTTTAAAGACGAGCCGTCGCGCCGCCCCGGTTCAGATCATGGCAATACCTGGCCGAGGGGGGGGGGCCGCCCCCGCCCGAGCCGCTTCTCATTCCGCTGCCTCGATCGCATCCACCCGCTGGAAGCCTCTGGGCAGCATTCCGCCCCGGCGGCCACGCGCGCCGGCATAGTTCGCCAGGTCGCTGAACCTGAGCGTCAGGGTCCGCTTACCGGCGGTGAGCACCACGCTGCCCCCTTCCGCCACCGTGGCCAGGCCCAGCAGACGCTCCTCTCCGCTTTTCACCCGGTCCGACGGAATTCCCATGATCTTGTTGCCCTTGCCCTTGGCCAGGCGCGGCAGTTCCGACGCAGGAAAAGCCAGCACGCGGCCTGCGGTGGACACGGCCACCAGCCAATCGCTGTCCGGCCTGCGGATCCTGGCCGGCGGCAGGATGGATGCCCCTTTGGGCAGCGTGAGAACGGCCTTGCCGGCCCGGTTCTTGGCCTGAAGATCCCCGACGCCGGTCACGAAACCGTAGCCGTGATCCGAGGCAAGGATCAGCGAATCGCTGTCGGCACCGGTCACCACATAAAGGAACCGCGCTCCCGGCGGCGGCGTCAGCCGGCCGGTGAGGGGCTCGCCCTGGCTGCGGGCGGAGGGCAGGCTATGGGCCGGTAGCGAGTAAACGCGGCCAGTGCTGTCCAGGAAAATCGCCTGCCGGTTGCTGCGGCCCGGGGCGTGATGCAGGTAGCCGTCGCCGGACTTGTAGTTCAGGCCTTCGGCATCCACATCATGACCCTTGGCGGCGCGCACCCAGCCCTGGCGGGACAGCACGATGGTGACCGGCTCGCTGGGCACCAGCGCCGACTCATTCAGCGGCCTGGCCACCTGGCGCTCCACCAGCGGCGACCGGCGCTCGTCACCATAGGTTTCGGCGTCGGCCTGCAGTTCCTCGCCGATGAGCGCCCGCAACCGTTCCGGCGAGCCGAGGATGTCACGCAGACGTTCGCGCTCCTGCTGCAGTTCGTCCTGCTCGCCGCGGATCTTCATTTCCTCCAGCTTCGCCAGATGGCGTAGCTTGAGTTCCAGAATCGCCTCGGCCTGGGTGTCACTGAGCCCGAAACGCTCCATGAGCACCGGCTTGGGTCTGTCCTCCTCGCGGATGATGGCGATCACCTCGTCGATGTTGAGGTAGGCAACCAGCAGCCCCTGGAGGATGTGCAGCCGCGCTTCCACCTTGTCCAGCCGCCACTGCAGTCGCCGGCGCACGGTATTGGTGCGGAACTCCAGCCATTCCAGCAACAGCTCCCGCAGGTTGCGGACCCGGGGGCGGCCGTCCAGGCCGATGACGTTGAAGTTCACCCGGTAGGATTTCTCCAGATCCGTGGTGGCAAACAGGTGCGTCATCACCTCGTTCACGTCCACCCGGTTGGAGCGCGGCGTGATCACCAACCGGGTGGGGCTTTCGTGGTCGGACTCATCCCGCAGATCCTCGATCATGGGCAGCTTTTTCGCCTGCATCTGTCCGGCGATCTGTTCCAGGACCTTGCTGCCGGAGACCTGGTAGGGCAGCGCCGTGACGATGATGTCTCCGTTCTCCCTCTCCCAGCGGGCACGCATGCGCACGCTGCCGTGCCCCTTCTCGTAGACCCTGAGCAATTCCTCCCGCGGGGTGATGATCTCGGCCTCGGTGGGAAAATCCGGCCCCTGCACGTGTTCGCACAGGCCTTCAACCGTGGTCTCCGGGGCCTCCAGCAGGCGGATGCAGGCGCTGGCCACCTCCCGCAGATTGTGTGGCGGGATATCCGTTGCCATACCCACGGCGATCCCGGTGCCGCCGTTGAGCAGCACATTGGGCAAGCGGGCCGGGAGGATGGCCGGCTCGTCCAGAGTGCCATCGAAGTTCGGGACCCAGTCCGCCGTGCCCTGCCCCAGCTCCGATAACAGCACCTCCGCGTACTTCGCCAGACGGGATTCCGTGTAGCGCATGGCGGCGAAGGACTTGGGGTCATCCGGAGACCCCCAGTTGCCCTGGCCGTCCACCAGGGGGTAACGATAGGAGAACGGCTGGGCCATCAGCACCATGGCCTCGTAGCAGGCGGAATCCCCGTGGGGGTGAAACTTACCCAACACGTCACCGACCGTGCGGGCGGACTTCTTGTACTTGGCCAGGGCACTCAGCCCCAGTTCGGACATGGCGTAGACAATCCGCCGCTGCACGGGCTTCAGGCCGTCGCCCAGATTGGGCAGGGCGCGATCCAGGATCACGTACATGGAGTAATCCAGGTACGCCTTCTCGGTGAAATCCCGCAGCGGGCGGGTCTCGAAATCGGAATAGCGGTCCTGCGTGGTCTCGTCCGTCATCGTGCAAACCTTTCCTCAGAGCAGCACTTCGGCCAGATTACCCTTGCTCTCCAGCCAGGCCTTGCGGTCCCCGGCGGCGCGCTTGCCCAGCAGCATGTTCATCAGGCGCTCGGTTTCCTCCTCGGAATCCACTGTCAACTGCACCAGCCGACGGGTATCCGGTGCCATGGTGGTCTCCCGCAACTGCAGCGGATTCATCTCGCCCAGCCCCTTGAACCGGGTGGTGCTGACCTTGCCGCGGATCTTCTCCGCCTCGATCCGGTCCAGCACGCCCAGGCGTTCGTGCTCATCCAGGGCGTAGAAGGTCTGCTTGCCCACGTCGATGCGATAGAGCGGGGGCATGGCCACGAACACGTGCCCCGCCCGCACCAGCGCCGGAAAATGCTTGAGGAACAGGGCGCACAGCAGGGTGGCGATGTGGGCGCCGTCCGGGTCGGCATCCGCCAGGATGCAGATTTTGTTGTAGCGAAGACGGGACAGATCATCGGAACCGGGTTCGATGCCCAGGGCCACGGCGATGTCGTGCACTTCCTGGGAGGCCATGACCTCGGCCGGGTCCACTTCCCAGGTATTGAGGATCTTGCCGCGGAGCGGCATCACTGCCTGGAATTCCCGCTCCCGGGCCTGTTTGGCGGAGCCGCCGGCGGAATCACCTTCCACCAGAAACAACTCGGTGCGGGCCGGATCCTGGGAGCTGCAATCAGCCAGCTTGCCGGGGAGCGCCGGGCCGCTGGTCACCCGCTTGCGCGCCACCTTTTTCGCACTGCGCATACGCCGCTGGGCGGCGCTCAGCACAAGCTGCACAATGGCCTCGGCCTCGGCCACGTGCTGGTTCAGCCACAGGCTGAAGGCATCCTTGACCACCCCGGAGACAAAGGTGGCGCACTCCCGGGACGACAGGCGCTCCTTGGTCTGACCGGAGAACTGGGGATCCTGCAGTTTCACCGAGAGCACATAGCAGACATGTTCCCACACATCCTCCGGCGCGATGCGGACGCCCCGCGGCAACAGGCTCCGGAATTCACAGAACTCACGGATGGCGTCGGTGAGCCCGGTGCGAAGACCGTTCACATGCGTACCGCCCTGGGTCGTGGGAATCAGGTTCACATAGCTTTCCTGAACCGCCTCACCGCCCTCGGGCAGCCAGAGCACCGCCCACTCGGCCGCCTCCGTGCTCCCCTGCATACGGCCGGTGAACGGCTCCCGGGGCAACCGGGGCAGGTCCACCAGGGCGCTTACCAGGTAATCGCGAAGCCCCTCTTCGTAATACCAGACGGTCTCCTCGCCGCTGGCCTCCTCCCGGAGAATCACCTCCAGCCCCGGACAGAGGACCGCCTTGGCGCGCAGCACATGACGCAGCCGCGGCACCGAGAAGCGGACCGAATCGAAATACCCCGCATCGGGCCAGAAACGCAGCGTGGTGCCGGTGTTCTTCTTCCCCACGGAGCCGATGACTTCCAGATCGGACACCTTCTCGCCATGCTCGAAGGCCATCTGGTATTCCTGACCGTTGCGCCGCACCCGCACCTCCAGGCGCCGGGACAGAGCATTCACCACCGAGACGCCGACTCCGTGCAGCCCGCCGGAGAACTGGTAATTCTTATGGGAGAACTTGCCCCCCGCATGCAGCCGGCTGAGGATGACCTCCACCCCCGGGGCACCCTCCTCCGGGTGAATGTCCACGGGCATGCCACGCCCGTTGTCCTGCACTTCCAGCGAACCATCCACGAACAGGGTGACGATGATCTGGCGGGCATGGCCTGCGATGGCCTCGTCCACGCTATTGTCGATGACTTCCTGGGCCAGATGATTGGGCCGGGTGGTATCCGTATACATCCCCGGGCGCTTGCGGACCGGATCCAGGCCCGTAAGCACCTCGATGGAGGCTGAATCGTAGGTGTTCGCCATAGTCTTCGCGTTTTCCGCTTGCTCCCGTTGCGATGAGCCGCCCCGACGGCGCTGGGCCGATGTCCGGCGGCGGATGCGTGCCTGAGTCTACAGTGCGCCGCCCGTTGCGGCGAGCCCCGACGATGCCCCTGATTGACCACCCCACCCCCCTGCGTTACCGTTCAGGAAGCGCTGACCTGCTCCCGACGGGAGCA
>JAFIFU010000118.1 GCA_020831885.1 Ectothiorhodospiraceae bacterium | reverse complement strand
AGCGCACGCGAATGGCTCCGCAGAGCATCATGGGAATAGATCAGTGCTTCCTTAAAGCAATCTGCCCCCCACCTCGTGGCGATAACGGTTTTGGGCAACAAATACGCCGGTGATGGCACCGTCGACCCCCATCGACAGGTTCAACGTGCAGCGTTCGTTTGTCAGGTCAAGCCCGCCCAGGGTCAGCGCCCCGGAGGCCGTTCCTCCCGGAGCGCAGCGGGAAAAGTTCCCGTCGCCGCTCAGTTGCGCGGTGAGGGCGCCGGTTTCCCGGTCGATCTCGATGTCGCTCACGACCAGCACCGGCCCGGACTCATCCGCTTGCGGGAGCGACAGGCTGGAGCGGTTGGCCAGCACGTCGATGGCCGCAAGCAGGCGCAGGCCGGCGTCGTCGCTCGCGAGGGCCGCCCCGATCGCGGCGGAACGCACTGAGGCGGAAGGCGCCTCCAGACCGGCCAGGATCGCGGTTTTCCGCATCTCCGTATCATCGCTGAACAGCATCATCTCTATGGCATGGTTTCTGAGCATTTCGTCGTCGCCGTTGACCACCGCCAGCAAGGCGGCGTGCCGGGTAACGGGGTTTTCATCCCGAAGCCCTTGGGTAACGGTGTCCATGTCCGCGGATAGCCGGGCCGTCTCGGAGGCCCGGGCCTGGGCCCGGGCTTCGGCCAGTTCGGCTCTGCGCTGCGCCCGTTCCTGCTCCAGTCGGGTCAACTCCGCCGCTGCCTCCGCCTCGGCGCGCAGTATCGCTGCCTCTTCCTCGAACTCTTGCACAATGAGGGCAAGCCGTCTCTCGAACGCAGCGCGCATGGCCTCGAGGCTGTCGGCCTGCTCCTGCTCGATTCGTCCAAGTTCTTCTTCGAATCGACGCTGCTGGGCCGCAAGTTGCTGTTCATGGCGCGCAGTTGCCTCCTCGATCTCCGCCTCGTGGGTGCGTTGCAGGCGCTCCATGCGGCTCTCCAGTTCCGCGATCACGTTTGCCAACAGATCGTCCCTTGCCGCGGTGATGATTGCCTGTTCCTCCTCGCTGCCTTGCACCACCGCCGGTTCGCGGAACATATCCAGCGGCTGCCCGAGGTCGCTGACGTCGTTTTCCAGGACAATGGCCAGGCGCCAGCGGCCAGCGGCCATCTCGGCCCGGGTGGTGCCGTAGAGCACCCGTTCGGCGCCCGAGGCCAGCGTGGGTCTTGCCCGGATATGAGGCGGTGGCAGGTCCAGATCCCCGGGGGCAGTCACAAAGAGATCCGCCCGGGGCGAAACCATGGCCTCAAACCGTTGCCGGATCTTGGGATCCACCGCGTCACCGTCATTCACTTCGGCGATGATGCTCACTGATTGCACCGACCAGTAGGGGGGGAGATCCATGATCAGATGCTGGGCCAGGACGTCCGCATCCGGCCCCTCCTGCGCAAAGACCGCTGTTCCTGGCCAGACGATGGCGAGTACCATTGCCAGGCCAGAGGCCAAAACGAAGTCTCGGAAACGGGAACGGACGATAAACGGTGATGAGTCCTTGTTCTTCATTGCAACCTCCGGCATGGAAGGTTTTCGGGGTAAACAAGTATGGCTCGTCAACGTCGTCTTCGCCGCCTCTCACCGGAGTGATCCGCAGCCATGGACACAAGTTGCTATCCGGTTGATCCGGAACCAGGTAAGAAAGGAGTAGGGGATGTTTAAGCTGATAAGTGCGACCCCGAGTCCCTATGCGCGCAAGGTGCGCATCGCGCTCGAGGAGAAGGGACTTCCATTCGAACTCCTGACCGAGGTGCCCTGGGACAACACGACGAGCACCCCGAAGTTCAATCCGCTGGAGAAGCTGCCGATTCTACTCCTCGAAGACGGAAGCAGTGTCTACGAATCGAGCTTCATCCTGCAGTACCTGGAGGTGAAGTACCCCGAGCCTCCGTTGTTGCCTGCGGATGTCGATGATGCACTGACTGCACGCAAGCTTGAGGTCCTGTGCGACGGGGTGTGTGATGCCCTCGTGCTGATGTTCCTGGAACGCATGCGTCCCGGTGGTGGTAGTCCCGAATGGATAGCGCGGCAGCGGCGCAAGATCGATGGTGGGCTTCGCGAAATCGCGACAATTGTCGGCGACCGGGAGTGGGCGGTCGGTGATCGTTTTAGCCTGGGCGATATCGCAGCCGGAACCGTTGTTGGGTATATTTCGGTCAGATTTCCGGAACTGCCGTGGCGGACCCGACACCCCAACCTTGCCGCCCTGAGTGACCGCCTGGAAGCACGTCCTTCGTTCCGAAACTCGGTGCCGTATCCGCAGACCATATCGGATAAGATCGTCTGAAATCCGGGTGCTCAACCGCCACCATTGGGTACCGCTGGCTCAGCGACTGGTCCGGCAGGTGTTCGAGGATATCCACCATGACCTCCGCCGCGACAGTGGATGCGGTTGGCGGTGCCCCGGATCAGATGCCGATCCGGTAGATCCGCTCCGCCGTCTCCCGAAACAGCGCAGCGCGTTCCGCGCTTGAGAAACCGTCAGCGATCCGCTGGAAGCTGTTGTACAGCACGCCATAGGAAACGCTGACGCGATCCACCGGGAAGTTGCTTTCGAACATGCAGCGGTCGGGGCCGAAACAATCGATGGTATGCAGATACCAGTCCCGGGTGGCTTTCGCCAGCGTGGCGGAGTCCGGTGGCGCGTCCGTCTTGTGGAACCCGAAGCCGTTAACCGGCATGACCAGACCACCCAGTTTCGCCACCACGTTCTCGCAGCGCGCCAACTCGGCAATGTCCGTTTTCCACTGGTGGAAGATTTCCTCCCGGCGATCCGCCCAGGGCCCGATGCCCAGCGGCCCGCTGAAATGGTTGAGAATGATGGTCACGTCCGGGAAGGCGCGCGCCAGTTCCGTGACCTGGGGAATCTGGTGATGGTATTGCCAGGCTTCGAAGCTCAGTCCGTGGCGGGCGAGGCGGGCGAAGCCGCGGCGGAAGTCATCCCGGGCATAGAGTCCCTCGGGCGGGTTGCTGTGGGAGTTGCGAACGTCCGGTGATGGGTCCCAGCCGGCGGCGTGGCGAATGCCGCGGAATCGCGGGCTGGCTGCCAGGTGCGCTTCCAGGACTTCATCCACCGCTTCCTGCAACATGAGATCGGCGAAACCCACGATGCCCGCGCAGACCCGGGTGGGGCCGTAGCCGCCGCTGGCGCTCATGGCGGCAATGCCGTTGACGAACTCGGTCTCGCCCACCGGTCGCAGGGCCTCCGGGCCGGAAGCCCGGTACATGGAACCGCATTCCACGTACACTGTGCTGACGATGTTATGCCCGCAATCCAGGTCCGCCAGCAGTTCGTCGAGCAGATAGCGGGAACCCTCCCGATCCCAGAGATGGTGGTGTGGGTCGCAAATGGGCAGCCCGGGGTCCAGCGGTTCTTCTTTCGTCCGGTCGAGCCAGCGCTGGTGTTCCGGCGAGGTCACAGGGGCCATGGATCGTGTTCCTGGGTGGTGGGTATTGTTGTAGTCGCGTTGCCACGATGCTGCTTCCAGTGTAGCCGGGACGTTGTATCGGCGTCATTGCGTCAGCTCACCCACACGGCGCGGCAGGCCATCCGCCGGGTCGCCGGCTGCGGTTAACTGGAAAAATTGATGCCGGCACGTGGCGATCCACAGACGGTGAGGGCTGGCATTCGTCCTATACTCGGCCGGAAGTGCCGGTGCATGTGCTTCATATCGGGGGATGGCGCCGGGCCACTTGCTCTGTCGTCCGCAAGACGGGGAGAGACGCATGATCCGATTGGTCTACCTGCTCCGGCGCAAACCGGAGATGAGCCTGGATGAGTTTCAGCGTTACTGGCGCGATGTGCACGGGCCGCTGGTGGCCGGCGTCGCCACCGTGCTGGGCATCCGCCGGTACGTGCAGGTGCACACGGTTGATGATCCGGTGAACGCGGCCATGCAGGAGGCGCGCGGTGGCATGGAACCCGCTTACGACGGTGTCGCCGAGCTCTGGTTCGAATCCGAGGAGGCGCTCGCCGAAACGATGACGAGCTCCGAAGGGCAGGCCGCGGGGGCAATGCTGCTCAAGGACGAGGCCAGGTTCATTCACCTGTCCCAGAGCCCACTCTGGCTCAGCGTGGAGTATCCCCAGGTCAATCCGCAGGGTGAGGCGCTCATCGCCACGCCGCGGTCGAGCTGGCAGAAGCTGTACTTCCCGTTACGGCTGCGCAGCGCCCTGGGTTTCGAGGCGGGGCAAAGTTACTGGCGAATGCATCACGGCCCGTTGATCCGCAGCCAGGCTCAGGCGGCCGGCATTTATCGCTACCAGCAGGTGCATCGCCTCAAAAGCGAGATGGAAGCGGTGCTTCGGGCGGCCCGTGGAACCGAGGTGGACGCCTATGACGGGCACGCCGAGGTGTGGGTGGACCGGGCGTTGCGGCGCGAGGGCGTCGAGCCCAAGTTCCGCAGTTAATCACGTAACTATCTGATTCACTTGCATCGCAGCGAGC
>JAFIFU010000047.1 GCA_020831885.1 Ectothiorhodospiraceae bacterium | reverse complement strand
CCCCCAACCCCCCCCACCCCCCCCCCCGGGGCGGGGGCCCCACCCACCGGGGGGGCCCCCCCCGGGGGCGGGCGCCCCCCCCCCCCACGGCGGCGGAGCGGGTGCTCCGCCGTCACGGTTACCGCACCCGAATCCGGCGCCGGGGTGAAAGCCGCCTGATTGCGGCGATGCGCGGCCGGGGCAACCGGTTGGGCTACGTATTCACCCATCTCGCCGTCGTGGTCATCTGCCTGGGTGCGTTGATCGACGGCAACCTGCCGCTCAAGGTCCGGGAATGGGCTGGCCAGATACAGCCTGAAACCCGCATGCTGCCGGTGCACGAGATCCCGTCCGCCAGCCGTTTGCCCCCGGACAGTGGCCCTTTCCGCGGCATCGTCACAATTCCCGAGGGCGACCGTGCCAGCGTCGTTTTCATGGCCCGCGGTAACGGCTACCTGTTACGGCAGCTACCTTTCATGGTGGAGGTGGAGGCATTCCGGATCGAACACTATACCACCGGTGAACCACGGGCGTTCGAGAGCGACGTGGTGCTGCATGCCCCGGATCTGGAGGAGCCGCTGCGCGCCACCGTGGGCGTCAACCGGCCGCTCCGCTTCCGTGGCCACACCCTCTACCAGGCCAGCTTCGGCGACGGCGGCTCCACACTCCGGCTCAGGGCCTGGCCCCTGGTACACGGTGAGGAGCCCTTCGAGATGGAGGCCCGGGTCGCCGCCCCCCGCCCGCTGCCTCTCAAAGGTCCGGATTACCTGCTGGAACCGGAGGATTTCTCGCTGCACAACATCCAGAACGTCCCGGGCGGGGATGGGAGCAACCGCAACCTGGGACCGAGCTTCCGCTTCCGTCTCCGCGCCGCCACCGGTGAGGCACGGGAGTTCGAGAACTTCATGCTGCCGGTGATGATCGATGGACACCGTTTCTTCATCAGCGGTGTTCGTGCCAGCGGGGCGGAACCGTTCCGCTACCTGCACATTCCCGCCGACATACGTGAGGCTCCGGATACATTCCTGCATCTGTTCGCGCTACTGAGTGACCCGGACCGCGTTGCGGCCCTGGCCGACGCCGCTGTGGCTGAGATATTACCCCGACAGGCGGATGAGCCGGCCCCCATGCTGCAGGCGCCGTTGGCACGGACAACGCGGTTGATGGTGGAGATGCTGCTGGAACGCGGTTTTCCAGGAGCGATCCGGTATCTGGAGCAGCGACTGGAGGCGGCCGACATGGATCGGGAGGACAGGGAGCGTTGGCAGGATCTGGCGGAACAGGCCCTGGAGGCCACGGTGGAAGGCGCCTACCGGGAAGCGGCGCTGCTGGCCGGAATCGCGCCGGATGCGGCGGCAGAGCCCGATGGGCGTTTTCTGCAGTACGCCGTGGAATCACTTCCGGCCATGCAACGTTATGGTGCTCCGGCATATCTGCAGTTGGTGGGTTTCGACCAGCGCCAGGCCACAGGCCTGGAAGTGGCCCGCAGCCCGGGCAGGCCGGTGGTCTACCTGGGCTTCGCGCTGCTGGTGACCGGTATCGTACTGATGTTCTACGTGGCCCACCGGCGGGTCTGGTGCCTGCTGCGGCCTCATCCTGACGGCGGCTGTCGCGTCCTGCTCGCCGGCAGCGGGCAGCGGGATCCGGTGGGCAGCCGGGCGGCATTCCTGCGCCTGGCCGACGATCTCCAGGCCTTGCTGCCCAGGCACCCAACGGGCCGGACGGTCGACTGACCGGACATCACTCAGTCCAGCGTGTCATCATCCTCCGCGTCCACATCCTCCTCATCCAGGATATCGTCGATCCAGGTCATCGCCGCCACGGCCCGGGGGAAACCCAGCGAGGGAATGGCCAGCATGGCCACATGCCGCAGTTCCTCCGGCAGCACCCCTTCGTCCAGGGCGCGCCGCGCATGGGAATGCGTGGCTCCTTCGCTGCCCACGGCCAGCGCAAGGGCCAGCTTGACCAGGCGGCGCTCACGCTCATCCAGCGGGCCCGCTTCCGCACAGGCCGCACCCAGGCGGGAATAGGCATCCCAGATCTCCGGATAATCCTCCGCGACAATGCCGGCACCGGAAGGAAGTTCTGTTTCCATTGCACACTCCTCGCCACGCCACTCTGTTGACTCGGGACGACGCCGGTCGCCTCACCCCCTGGTTGTCATAGCCGACATTAGCAGATACCGCACCGGAGCGACATGGGTACTATACTGCCGGCAGCCCCCACGAAATGGGCTGATAAAAATACCCGATTCTGTAGACTAGGATCACACGCGCCCGGCATGCCCATCCGGCCCATGGGATCGGCGGCAGGGCGTTTCTTCTGAAACCCTACTGGGAAACTGTGATCGCGGCATGACCAAGCCCCCTGAACAACCTGCCCGCCCCCGCCTCCAGGAACTTCGCAAGGCGTGTGCCAGTTGCAGCCTCGCCGATCTGTGCCTGCCGGTGGCCCTGGCGCCGGACGACATCGACCAACTGGACAACATCGTTCAGCGCCGGCGCCCGCTCACCAAAGGCAGCAGCCTTTACCAGGCGGGGCGGCCTTTCGCCGCCATCTATGCCGTGCGCACCGGTTCGCTGAAAAGCACCACGCTGGCTCCGGACGGGGAAGAGCAGATCACGGCGTTTCACCTCCCCGGCGAGTTGCTGGGCCTGGACGCCATCAGCTTCGGCGAGCACCCATCCACCTCGGTGGCGCTGGAGACCACCTCGGTGTGCGAGATCCCGTTCATCGAGCTGGAACAGCTATCGGAGAAAGTCCCCGGGCTGCAGCGCCAGTTGCTGCGCATCATGAGTAAGGAGATCTTCAACGAACATGAGATGCTGCAGGCGCTGGCCCGGCGCACTGCGGAACAGCGGCTGGCCATCATGCTGCTCAGCCTGGGCGATCGTTTCGGACGCCGGGGTCTGTCCTCCACGCGGTTCCGGCTCCCTATGTCCCGACATGATCTCAGCAACTATCTGGGATTGGCGCCGGAGACCACCAGCCGGCTGTTCAAGCGTTTCGTGGATCAGCGGTTGATCACGGCCTCGGGCCGTGAGATCGAACTGACGGACCGGGACACCCTGAAGGAGATCAGCGGCAATAGCGGCGACAACGTCATGAGCGGCCCCACGCCGGGGGGCTCCAGGAGCCGCGCCTGAAACCCCGCCCGGGATCAGACGGTGCGTGAGTAGCGTACCGTCTGCTCGCCAGCCCACAGGTATCGATCGAACACCATGGCGATGTTGCGCAGCAGCAGTCGACCCGCGGGAAGAATCTCCAGCCCGGCCCCATGCCGCCGGAGAAGGCCGTCGCTCTCCATGTCCTGCAGTGCTGACAACTCCTCAGCGAAGTAGTCTTTGAAGTCAATGCCGTAGGCCCGTTCCATGGCGGAGAAATCCAGCCATGCCCGGCACATGATCTGGCTGATCACGTCCCGCCGCAGCAGATCGTCTTCGTTCAGCAGATATCCCCGGGCCACGGGCAGCCGACCGGCATCAAGCGCGGAATAGTAGGTTTTCAGATCCCGCAGGTTCTGACTGTAACTGTTACCCACCTTGCCGATGGACGTCATGCCGATGCCCACCAGATCACAATCCGCATGCGTGGAGTAGCCCTGAAAATTGCGCTGCAGCGTGCCGTTGTCCAGCGCCTGGGCAAGATCGCTGTCCGGCAGTGCGAAATGATCCATACCGATGTAGCGGTAACCCTCCCGGGTCAACCGGTCCACGGTATAGGCCAGGATCTCCAGTTTTTCCTCCGGCGACGGCAGATCCTCGGTCACGATCATCCGCTGGGCCTTCACACGTTCGGGAAGGTGGGCGTAGTTGTACACGCTCAGTCGGTCGGGCCGGATCTGGATCACGTGGTCCAGCGTGGCGGCGAAACGGCCCAGGCTCTGTTTTGGCAGGCCGTAGATCAGATCCAGGCTCACCGAGCGGTAATGGCTCCGCCGGGCGTCCTCGATCACCTTCACTGTCTGCTCCAGACTCTGCAGCCGGTTGACCGCCTGCTGGACCTCCGGGTCGAAATCCTGCACACCCACGCTGATCCGGTTGAAACCAAGTTCGGCCAGTACGGCAACCGTTTCATCCCCCACAGCACGCGGATCCACCTCAATGGAGAACTCCCGCTGCTCCGGTTCTGCCATGGAGAAGTTGCGCGCCACCGTCTGCATGAGTCGCCAGAGCTGCCGGTCATCCATGTAGGTGGGCGTGCCTCCACCCAGGTGGAGCTGCAGGAGTTGTCTGTCCCGGTCGAACAGCGCACCCTGCATGGCCAGCTCCCGCTCCAGATAATGGAGATAGATTTCCGCCTTGGCGGTATGCCGGGTAATGATCTTGCTGCAGGCGCAGTAGTAACAGAGGCTGTGACAGAACGGGATATGCACGTACAGGGACAGCGGGCGCGGGATCGGATCCTCGTTGCTGCCTGCGCACACCCGGTGATAAGCCGCCTCGCCGAATCCGGTGTGAAAATGCGGCGCCGTCGGATAAGACGTATACCGGGGGCCGGCAACGTCATATTTCTTATAGAGCCGGCGGTTGAAGGGAATGGCGGACATGGGCCTCTCCTGCGGTGCATGACGGTCCGCCGCCATGGCGGCGGACCCTGTATCGCTGCATGGTAGGGGCACCGGCACACACCAACATTGATGCAGGTCAACGGTAATGCCTGCCGGGCCATCGACACCCCATCACTGCACCAGCCTTTCAGTGACGTGTTTCCCGAACGCTCAGTTTCCCGTCACTTTGTCCCGCAGATACACAGGGCACGCGGTCTCCGGCAGGGCACCGGCACCACGGCGGAGCGCGTCGAGGCCGTACGGCAGCATGTCCAGAGCCCGGGGCAGGGCCTCGTCGTCAGTGGCAGCCGGTACGCCACAGGCTCCGCGCAGGGGTTGGCCGTAGGCGCGCCAGCCGGTTCCTGCCGCCATCCAGTCCCCCCAGCCCGGGGGCAGGCGCACCTGATCCGGCACCGAAACCCGTTCCTCACCCTGGACCCGCATCAGCGCCGAGGCAGTATCCCGGGCGCAGGCCGCCCAGTACACCTCCCCCATTCGGGCATCCATGGCGACCAGTACACGGTTGGCGTCCCGCCGCCGCCGACATCCTTCCGCCAGGGCCTCCAGCGTCGACACACCGTACACCTGACAACCGGCTCCGAAAGCCAGTCCCTGGGCCACCCCCACACCGATGCGCACGCCGGTGAATGCCCCCGGGCCGCGGCCGTAGACCAGCAGGTCCAGCCGCGAAATGGCGATACCGGCCTCCTGCAGCAGCGCATCCGCCATCCCGATGAGATGCCTGGCGTGCCCCCGCGGCAGGACACTGAAACGCTCCCGGCGTTCCTCCCCGATCAGCAGTGCGGCGCTACAGGCCTCCGTGGACGCATCCAGTGCCAGGATGCAGGGACCCTCTGTCATACAGACTCCTCGTTGACGTCAAGGGATTCCGCTTCGTCTTCGTCGAACTCGAACTCCAGTTGCGGGTCTTCCTCAGCCTGGGGATCCAGTGTCACCGACAGGGGAGTGGATACCATGGTCTGGGGTGGGGAGTGGTACTGTTCCTGGGTATCCACTGCGATGGCGACACCCACCCGGTCCCGGTACCAGCCGAATAGCGCCACGCTGACGGCCATGACGGCGAACCCAAGGAACAAACCCTGCTCACCAAACCGGCCCATGGCCTGCGACAGCACCACCGGTCCGATGATCATGCCGACCCCGTGCACCAACAGCAGCGTGGCACTGGCGGGTACACGTTCGTCAGCATCCATGAAGTCGTGAGCCAGTGCCAGCCCCAGCGCATAGACGGTGAAGTTGAATCCACCCCACAGCCCCGCCAGCACCGCCACGACCCACAACGGCACCGCATGCAGCGTTGCCATGGCCAGGCTGAGTGCCGCCACCAGCACAGTCACGGCGACGATGACCCGGCGGCGGTCATAGCGATCGGACATCCGGCCGATCAGGTACTGCAGGAACAAGCCGCCGAGAATGGCGGAACCCATGAAGGTGGCGACGGCATTGGCGCCGAACCCGATGGCAGCGGCAAACACCGGGCCCAGGGCGAAAAAACCGCCGTTGATGATGCCGGAGGCGAAGGCGGTGTAGGTACCCAGCGGCGAGATGTCGTAGAGCTGCCGAAGCCCCACGCGCCGGGTGGGTCGTATTTCCGGCGACGCGATCCGGGCCAGAGCCACCGGCACCAGGGCCAGGGCGAGCAACATGGCAGCCAGGCTGAACAACTGATAGCCGGAGACGTCCCAGAGACCAATCAGGAACTGGCCGGAGCCCAGTGCCAGTGAAGTGACGATGACGTACACACTGAGCACCTGCCCGCGGTACTCCCGCGGTGTCCGGTCGTTGAGCCAGCTTTCCGTGACCATGTAAAGACTGGCTACCGAGAACCCGAACAGGATCCGCATGAGCGCCCACAGCCAGGGATCGAAGAACAGCCCGTGCATCAGGGCGGACACCGCCGACAAGGCCGCGAAGGCGGCGAAGCAGCGTATGTGGCCCACGGCCTGAATGATGCGTGCCGAGACCAGGGTGGCCAGTACGAACCCCACGGAATAGCAGGCCATGACCAGGCCGATGACCTGCGCCGGCACGCCTTCCAGGCCCATCCGCAGGGCAAGCAGCGTGCCCAGCAGGCCGCCGCCCAGAAGAAGGATACCCATGGAGGAAAAAAGCGCGCCCAGGGACGCCAGCGTCCTGATCATTCCAGTGGTCGAACTCCCGTCCGTCTTGACCCGAAACGGGCCCCACCTGCCCGTGCGGGGCAATCTTCGTTTGCATTCGGCATGGGGTCAAATTCCGTGGGTTCCGCTGCCTTGCCGGACAGTGCCGGCAAGGGCCTCAGGCATACACCCAGCCTATCGCCGACCCCGTACTCCTTGACTCCATCAATGATAAATGTTTGAATAATCAGCCGATTGGAAACCGCGAGGAAGCGGCTTGCTTTCAAGTGACAGCGACATCCTGCCAATCGCTCCGCATTTCAGCCGCTTATCGCCGGCTGCCCGCAACCGGCACGAAGGTGCCCGACGCACCCTGGCCGGAGCACCCGGTTCCACCTCCCCGCCAAGGATCTGACAGGCGCTGCCGGATTCAGCCACCGGCGTGAAGCGCTACACTTTCACCAGTGACACACAGCGAACAGGACAAGGACTCGTGACACCCACTACAGAGAAGCTCGATATCGCTCTTCGCAATGCCCGCCTGGAGGACGGCGCCGGCATCTGGCAGGTCGTCAGGGATTCCGGCGTACTGGACCTGAATTCGGCGTACATGTACCTCCTGCTGGCCAAGGATTTCGGCGACACCTGCGTGGTGGCGGAACACGCGGACCGGATCACGGGTTTTGTCACGGGTTACCGGCCGCCGAGGCGACCGGACTCCATCTTCCTCTGGCAGGTCGGCGTGGATGCGTCCATGCGGGGCCAGGGGCTGGGCAAGCGGCTACTGGCCGCATTCCTGCAGAGCCCCGGGGCCCAGGGAGCGACCATGCTGGAGACCACTATTTCGCCCTCCAACGAGGCATCCAAGGCGCTGTTCGGGGCCATTGCCAGGGAGTTGGGCACCGAGATGCGGGTCACCGAGGGCTTCACCGAATCACATTTCCCCGAGGGCGGCCACGAGGCCGAGGAACTCTACCTCATCGGGCCCTATACCGCCGCCCGCGCCAATCAACTGAACGTCTGAGAGGAATCGAGCCATGACCATGGACCCGATGAATTCCATTGAAACCCATGAGAGCCAGGTGCGCAGCTACGTGCGCAACTTCCCCGCCGTTTTCAAAAAGGCTCAGGGGTCCTGGATCGAGGATGTGGACGGGAACCGCTACCTGGACTTCTTCGCCGGTGCCAGCGTGTTGAACTATGGCCACAATCATCCAGAACTGAAAAGGGTCCTCATTGAGTACCTGAGTGAGGACAACATCACTCACAGCCTGGACATGGCCAGCGTGGCGCGCGCGAACTTCCTGGACACGTTTCATCGCCTGATCCTGGAACCGCGCGGCATGGACTACAAGGTGCAGTTTCCCGGTCCGACCGGCACCAACGCGGTGGAGACCGCGTTGAAAATCGCCCGCAAGGCCAAGGGCCGCGAGAAGATCATGTCCTTCACCAGCGCGTTCCACGGGATGACGCTGGGTTCGCTGTCGGTCACCGGCAACGCCTTCAAGCGCCAGGGCGCCGGCCTGCCGCTGACCCACAGCGACTCCATGCCCTACTGCAACTATTTCGGGCCCGAATACGACACCATCGAGTACATCGACAAGATGCTGGACGACTCCAGCTCCGGTGTCGACCTGCCCGCCGCCGCCATCGTCGAGACCGTACAGGCGGAAGGCGGTGTGAACGTGGCCGACATTGACTGGCTCCGTCGGCTGGAAGCGGTGTGCCGCAAGTACGACATGCTGCTGATCGTGGACGATATCCAGACCGGCAACGGTCGTTGCGGCAAGTTCTTCAGCTTCGAGGACGCCGGTATCAGTCCGGACGTGGTCACCGTATCCAAGTCCATCAGCGGCTACGGTCTGCCACTGGCGCTGACTCTGGTGAAACCGGAATACGACCTCTGGGAGCCGGGCGAGCACAACGGCACGTTCCGGGGCTTCAACCCGGCCATGGTCACGTCCGCCCGCGCCATCGAACTGTTCTGGAGCGATGATCGACTGGAGAAGGACATCGCCCGGAAATCGGAGCTAATGGAGAATTTCCTCCAGGAGCTGACCCGCAAGTATCCTGAAGCCGAGGGCACCCAGCGTGGTCGCGGCATGATGCAGGCCGTCCATTTCGCCAATGAGGAACTGGCCGGGAAGATCTCCGAAGTGGCATTCCGCCAGAAGTTGATCATCGAAACCGCCGGCCCCAGCGACGAAGTGCTGAAACTGTTGCCGCCGCTGATTATCGATGACGCCGACCTGCGGAGGGGCCTGGATATCATCGAGACAAGTCTGGCCGCGGCCATCAAGGAATTGGGGATCAGCAAGCAAGCAGCCAGCGAGTAGGCCTCTACCCTTCTTTCAGAGCAGTGCGGCCCCCGGCGCCCCCACGGCCCGGGGGGGCCTTTACTCCCCGCCCCGGGCGCCCCCGGCGGCGCCCGCCGCCGGGGCTCTCTTTTCCCGACGCCCGGCGCTGCCGGCTACACGGAGGATGCGCGCATGAAGATTGTCAATGTCAAGGACATCATCGGCACCGAACGCGAAGTGAAGGGGCCCAACTGGGTCAGCCGCCGTCTGCTGCTGAAGAAGGACGGCATGGGTTTCTCGTTTCACGAGACCATCATCCCGGCAGGCGCCGAACTGCACATGTGGTACAAGAATCACCTGGAGGCGGTTTACTGTGTGTCCGGTAACGGGACCATTGAGGACCTGGCCACCGGTGAGGTGCACAGGATCGAGGATGGCGTCCTGTATGCCCTGGACAATCACGACCGGCACATCCTCCGCGGTGGCACCGAAGACATGCGCCTGATCTGCGCCTTCAACCCGCCGGTCACCGGCGACGAGGTCCATGACGAGGACGGCGCCTACAAGCTGGTGGAAGACTGAGCGGAGAAACCCGGCCAGCCCATGATGACAAATCACGCTACCTGCAAGGACCGGCCGTTCCCTCCGGAACGGCCGGTTTTTTTGGGCCGGAGAACTGTCAGCACGGCGTTCATGCAGGCTTGTGCATGCTGAAGGCCTTGAAATACCTGTCCCACTTCCCCACGTTATACCGTGCGCATATCAGGAGAACCCTGTGCATTCTCCGCGGGGCCCAAGGGCCCGAAATCACGGGTAGCCGCCGTAGAGCCAGGCACCCAGCCGCTTTCGCATTGAACTATTGTCAACGGCCGACGGCAGACGCCTGCCGCGAGCCCAGGCTGATCCTGTGCCGACCTCAGACGGTGGTTGCTCTTTGATGGGCAGGCGGCATAGCCCCTGCGAACCATGTGTTGCTACTTGTCATTGTTCACGCGTGAGGAGTATTGCATATGGATACCGCCAAGGATCTTTATCCATCCCGTACCCGAGAACGCACCGCCATGTTCGAACGGCTGGACCCGGTTGTGTATGGCTCGGCGGCGCAAGGGCCGCTCGCCCGGGAACAGCTTGAACAGTACGACCGGGACGGATTCCTGTTCTTCCCCGGTTTCTTCGGCCCTGAGGAGGTGGGCGCCTTCGTGGACGAGTTGCGGCGGCTGTGCAGTGACCCTTCCATGGCGGGCCGGGACGACGTGATCACCGAACCGGACAGCCAGGAAGTGCGGTCCATCTTCCAGGTGCACAAGCATTCCACGGTGTTCCAGCGTCTGTGCCGCCATCCGCGGATCCTGCCCATGGCACAGCAACTGCTGGGCGGTGACGTCTACATTCACCAGTCGCGTATCAACTACAAGCCGGGGTTCAAGGGCAAAGGCTTCAACTGGCACTCGGATTTCGAGACCTGGCATGCGGAAGACGGGCTGCCGCACATGCGCACCGTGAGTTGCTCCATCATTCTGACCGAAAACAACGCGTTCAACGGACCGCTGATGATCGTGCCAGGCTCCCACCGCTATTTCGTACCCTGCGTGGGGGAAACGCCCGAGGACAACTTCCGCAGTTCCTTGAAAAGGCAGGAAATCGGCGTGCCGGACAATGACAGCCTGGCCCAACTGATCCACCAGGCCGGCGGCATTCAGGCGGCCCAGGGTCCGGCGGGGTCACTGCTGCTGTTCGAGTGCAACGTGCTGCACGGCTCCAACGCCAATATGTCCCCGTACCCACGGAGCAACGTGTTCTTCGTGTACAACAGCGTGAAGAACACACCGCGGCGACCCTATGCCGCACCCCGCCCCCGACCGGAATTCCTGTCGGAGCGGACGGATTTCTCGCCGCTGACGGTGGCGGAGCACTGATTCCGGAGCCGGCCTCAGGCTCCGGCGGAAGCGTCGACGCCACTGAAGAAGGCGCGCACCATGCCCAGGCTGCGGGTGCGCGCCATGGGCGGCAGGCTGTTGAGGAACTGCTTGCCGTAGGAGCGGCTGACGATTCTCGGATCACCGATCATGAGCACACCCGTATCGTGGTTGTCGCGGATCAGGCGTCCCACACCCTGCCGAAGTGTGATCACGGCATGAGGCAACTGAAAGTCCCGGAACGGGTTCCCCTCGTTGCGCTTCAGGAACTCGATGCGTGCCTCGGTGACGGGATCCGCCGGTGAAGCGAACGGCAGACGATCGATCAGGACCGCGGACAAGGCCTCCCCCTTCACGTCCACCCCTTCCCAGAAACTGGCTGTCCCCAGAAGTACGGCACCCTCGGATTCCCGGAAGCGTTCCAGAAGCGCATGCTGGGATGCCTCGCCCTGAACCAGCAGGGTGAAACCGGTTCGTTCCCGCAGCCATTCCGCCGCATTCCGCAAGGCCCGATGACTGGTAAAGAGCACAAACGCGCGGCCCCGGCTCGCCTCCAGGACTGGCAAGGCAGCCTCCAGAAAGGCCTCGTCGTAGGCACGGCTGTTCGGCTCCGGCAGCCCTTGGGGCACATAGAGCAGCGCATTGTTGGCGTAGTCGAAGGGGCTGTCCACCCGCAGTTCCCTGGCCTCAACGATGCCCATCCGCTGCCGGAAATGCGCGAACTCACGGTTCACGGACAGGGTTGCCGAGGTGAATACCCAGGTCCCCGGGTGTTTCTGCATCTGGCTGTGAAACTGACTGCCCACATCCAGCGGGGTCAAGCGAAGGAGAAATGCCTGGCTATGCGTTTCGAACCATTTCACGAAACGCTCGTCCTCCCCCGCCCTGAATCGCTCCACCAGGGCCAGCAGCTCCCCGGTGCGCCTGTGACCGGACTCCAGACCCTTGCCCCGGGAAACCATTGGCTCGAGCACCGTGAGCAGGCCGGAGAGCTGCTGCTGAAGCCGGTCCAGCGCGTCCCGCACCTGCGGATTGCCGGCCGCCTCGGCCCAGGCGGCGCGTCGCTTTCCCTGCCCAAGGCTGAGACGGAAATCCAGCACGGCGGCACGCAGCGCATCCAGTGCCTGTTGGCAAGCGGGAACATCTCCCGCTTCCCGCAGATAGTCCAGTTGCAGGTCCCGCAGAAGGTCCAGCAACTGACGGCTGGACAGGCTCAGACCAAAGAACTGGGCCGCCACATCCGGCAGTTGGTGCGCTTCGTCCAGAATATAGGCTTCCGCGCTGGGCAGGACTTCGCCGAAACCACCGTCCTTGAGCGCCATGTCGGCCATGAGCAGGTGATGGTTGACCACCACCAGATCGGCCTCCTGGGCACGGCGGCGTGCTTCCATGAGGAAGCACTCACCAAAGGCCGGGCATTCCTGGCCGAGACAGTTGTCCACGGTGGAGGTGGCGCGCGCCCAGACGGGCCGGTCGGCGGGTACAGACGCCAGTTCGGCGATGTCTCCGGTACGGGTCATGGCCGCCCACTGGCGGATGGCCGTGAGTTCACGGGCCACCGCCGCCCCCTCCTGGCGCTGATCCACCTCGGCACGATCCAGGCGGTGCAGGCAGAGATAGTTGGAACGCCCCTTCAGTAACGCCGTGCGCACCGGCAGGTCCAGAATATCCAGAACCAGGGGAAGGTCCTTGTGGTAGAGCTGATCCTGGAGGGTGCGCGTCCCGGTGGAGATAATGACCCGACGCCCGGACAGCAGCGCCGGAATCAGGTAGGCGAAGGTCTTGCCGACGCCGGTCCCCGCCTCGGCGATCAGCGTTCCGCCCTGGTCCAGTGACTCCGCCACGCCCTCCGCCAGGGCCTGTTGTTCCGCCCGCGGCTGAAACCCCGGAATGCGGCCGGCCAGCGGGCCATCCGCGCCCAGCAGATCCCGCACCTCCCTCACTGTTCCGTTCCGGCGGTCAGTGTGGCCAGGCGATCCCGGGCCGCCCGGGCGCCCCCGGTATCACCGGCAAGTTCCCGCGACACGGCGATCAGTTCCCAGTTACGGCGTTCCAGGTCCCGGTTCGCACCCGCGTGCTGCAGCGAGCGCTGAGCCATGCTCTCGGCCTGCCGGTAATCCCCGTCCCGGTAGCGGACGATGGCCAGGTTATGCCACAGGCCGGCGTTGCGCGGTTCGATGCGCAGGGCCCGTTCCAGCAACGCTGCTGCCCGCTCATGCTCACCGGCTGCGGAGGCCTGCTCCGCCTGATCCTGCAGCGCGGCAACCGCCGGCGCCGGTTGAGGCGCGGCCTCCCGCCGCTGTTCCTCCCGGGCATCCCCCACCGCCGGGCCCCCAGGCGCGCCGGGTGCGGCGCAGCCCGCCAGCACCAGCAGGCCGGACAACAGTGCAATGCCAGCCATCGATTTCATCGGAACAGTCCTCGTATCCAGTTTCCTAAACCGGTGCGCTCCTGGCGGGTGGCATGACGCTCACCGCAGGCCGTCCACTCCTCCGGTGCGGCGCCGGCCTTGTATGGTAACGCGCGCGCCCCGGCGCACCCATCCGCGGAACGGCGTCCGGTCCCCTCATCCACCCAGACCAGTTCCAGCTCCGTTCCGAGTTCGGCACTGTAGGAGCGCGGCCGGATCTCCGCCATGGCCTGCGTCCAGATCGGCAATGCCCCGCTGGAGCCGGTGAACCCCGTGGGGGTGTTGTCATCCCGCCCCAACCAGACCACCCCCAGCACGTCGGCACCGAAACCGGCAAACCAGCTATCCCGGGTCTCATCCGTGGTCCCGGTCTTGCCGGCCACCACCAGCCCCGCTGGCAGCGCGCCCACCGCTGAACGCCCCGTACCGCGTTGCATGGCTTCCACCAGCGCCAGGTTCACCAACTGCACACTGGCCGGCTCAAAGGCCCGGTCCACCGCCAGCGGGTAGCGGTTCAAGGGCGTGCCGTCCTGTTCCGTGACCGCCCGCACCGCCCGCAGCGGTGCACGGTAACCACCCGAGGCCAGCGTCTGATACATCTGCGCCACCTGCAAGGGGCTCAGCTCCCCGGTGCCGATCAGATAGGATGGATACAGGGTTCGCGGGGTGGGAACACCCAACCGCTCCACCACGCGCCCCACGGTACTGAGCCCCAGCTCCTGCCCCAGGCGGATGGTGGGAATATTGTAGGAATGGGCAAGCGCATCCACCAACAGCACCTCGCCGCGGAACTGGCGATCGAAGTTGCGTGGCTCCCAGGGGCGCCCCCGCTCGTCGGTCACGGTCAGCGGCAGATCTTCGAGCCGGGTACCCAGACCCCAGCGTGATGGCTGGTCCAACGCCGCCAGGTAGACGGCAGGCTTGATCAGGGAGCCCACCGGCCGCCTGGCATCCAGCGCGCGGTTGAAACCCGCGTAGCGCGGGTTGCGCCCGCCCACCAGGGCGGTCACCTCTCCGGAGTCCACATCCACCATCACCGCGGCCGCTTCCAGTTCCACCGGCCTGTCCCGCAGCCCACGGTGGATGGCCTGTTCCGTTGCGCGCTGGATGGACGGCGCCAGGGTTGTGAAAATTCGCAGGCCCTCGCTCTGCAAGTCCTCCCGGCGATAGTCCCGCTGCAGATGCCTCTGCACCAGATCCATGAACGCCGGATAGGTCTCCCTCGGCCCGCGCCGTGGGGGCAGTACATCCAGGGGCCGTTGCGCCGCCGCCTGCGCCTGATCCGTGCTGATCACACCCTGTTCCGCCATGATGTCCAGCACCAGGTTGCGCCGGGCGATGGCGCGCTGTGGATGGCGATGGGGATTGTAGTAGGAGGGCCCCCGCACCAAGGCGATCAGCAGGGCCTGCTGATCCAGGGACAGGCGCTCAAGTTCCTGGCCAAAGAGGTGCTGGGCGGCAAGGCCCACGCCGTGAATGGCGCGCTCCCCGTCCTGGGCCAGATACACCTCGTTCAGATAGGTTTCGAGGATGTCTTCCTTGTCGTAGTGCAACTCCAGCAGCACCGCCATGATGGCTTCGTTGAACTTGCGCCAGTAGCTGCGATCGCTGCTGAGATAGAAGTTCTTCACCAACTGCTGAGTGACGGTGCTGCCACCCTGCACCACGCGCCGCGCACGCAGATTGGCCACGGCCGCGCGGGCAATGGCGCTCGGGGAAAGTCCGAAGTGCTGGAAGAATTCGCGATCCTCCACCACCAGCATACCGGCCACCAGGGTCGCGGGCACCTGATCCAGCCGCACCAGCAGCCGGTCCTCGCGATGCCCGGGGTAGATGTGGCCGATCACCGCCGGGTCCAGCCGCACCAGCGCCAGATCCCTGCCGTCCACGCTGCGTAACGCCGAGACGCGATCCCCGGAGAGGGTGAGCCGCACGCGTTGCGCCGGCTCGGGCCCATCCCAGAAGGTGAACGGCCGCGTGGCGAGTTCGATTCCGGGCCCACTTCGTCGCCAGGTGCCCGGGCGGCGGGTGTCCCCGGCCTCCCGATAGCCCAGCGCATCCAGCTCGGTTTCCAGTTGGTCTGGGGTCAGGGACCGTCCCACATGGAGTTCCAGCGGGCGCGCATAGACCGTCGCCGGCACGGCCCAGCGTTTGCCTTCGAACTGATCCCGCACGGTGTGGTCGAGCCAGAGCGCATAGCCGACACCCACCAGAATCAGCAGCAACAGCACCGGAAGCAAGAGCCGACGGATCAGGCCGGGGCGCTTCCTGGCGGAAGCACGGGATTGCTTCCTGCGTCGGCCGGAACGGCTGGACTTCTTCGCCATAATCGGTTCAACCGGACGCTAGTCTCGCGTCACAGCCAGATGGCCCGTTCCCGGGGTCGCATGTTCGTCCAGACGCCGTAAAGCCCGACCAGAATGAAGGCGGCCAGCGTCCAACCGGGAAGGGTCACACCCAGCACCTTCTCCACCTCGGCGCACTCCCCGGACCCCTGGAGGACCATCCGCAGGGCGTCCATCAAGGGGAACACATCCAGCATGTACTCCAGACCGGGACCGCAGGCGGGCACCTG
Organism: Ectothiorhodospiraceae bacterium; assembly: GCA_020831885.1. Classification (GTDB taxonomy): domain Bacteria; phylum Pseudomonadota; class Gammaproteobacteria; order Nitrococcales; family Aquisalimonadaceae; genus LSCE01. The sequence goes on along the minus strand of JAFIFU010000047.1, from coordinate 11,548 downwards.
ATCTTCCGGCAGACGCTGCAGCCACAGGTGACGGCCCGCAATGGCCGTTCCCGTCCCGGCAGAGACGAGGAGCATCAGACCATACACATGGCGCCCACCGCCGCGGGGTCCGTGGACGGCGGCCACCAGGAACACCAGCCCCATGGCCACAACGGCAATGCGCTGCAGAATACACAGGGGACACGGCTCCAGCCCCATGACCAGTTCCATGTAATAGGCACCGCCGATCATTCCGGCGCACAACACAAACCCGAAGGCATTGGTCACGCGCAGACCTCGGCGATCAACCCAACTCAGACTCATAAGCGTGCGGTATCCGACCCGGGAACTCGCGGCAGTGTATCAGATCCCCGATTGCGACGAACCGTGCACCGTTCGCAGGATGCGTCCGGTCACCCTCGGCTTGGCCGGCCGGCACGGATGGCATTGCGCCCGGCCCGTTTCGCCGCATACAAGGCCATGTCGGCCTCCATGGTCAGTTGCGTGGCATCACTGCAATCCGGATAAGAGGCCACGCCGGCACTGAAGGTGACGCGAAAGGGGCCTTCGGGGCCCGCGTGCCGGATGTCGGCGAAACGCTGACGGATGCGGTCGAGCACCTTGATCGCCTCCTCCACATCGGCATCCGGAAGGATCACCCCGAACTCCTCCCCACCATAGCGTCCGATGGAGTCGGTACGGCGCAGGCGCTGGCGCAACAAACCGGCCAGCGTCTTGAGTACCCGGTCCCCGGCGGCGTGACCGAAGGTGTCATTCACCCCTTTGAAATAATCCAGGTCGATCATGGCGAAGCTCACGGTGCTGCTACGCCGCTGGGCGCGCGCCACTTCCGCCTCCAGTTCCTCCTTGAGCCGGGTGTGGTTGAGCAAACCGGTCAGCCCGTCCGTGACCATCATGCCCCGCAGCATCCGTCCGCGTTCGGCACGGATGGAGATGGCCTGCACCAGATGATCGGGCTCGATGGGCTTGGTCAGGAAATCGTCCCCACCGCGGCTCATGGCACGCAACTGACGCTCCAGCTTCGTCTCCCCGGACAGGTAAACAATGGGAATACTCGCATGACGGGGAATCTGCCGGATGACACTGGCCAGTTCGTAACCGGTGCAGTCGGGCATGTACATGTCGGTGAGAATCAGGTCCACATTCCTGGCCTCCAGGACCTCGAGCACCTCCATGGGATTCCCCACCACCGTCACGCTCATGCCGGCGCGCTCCAGCACGGTGGAGATATAGCGGGCCTGCGTCGGGCTGTCCTCCACCACGAGGATGCGGTACGGCTCGGGTTGGCGATCCGGCTGAAACAGCGCCAGCAGGTCCACCAGTTCATCGAAGGAAACGGGTTTCAGAAGGTAGGCGGCCAGCCCCGCCCGGGCAGCAGCAAGCCGGGTCTCCATACTGGGCGAATCGGTCACCAGCAGAATCGGGAGCTCTCCGCCGAGTTGCTCCCGGAGCCGGTCGGCCAGGTCGATGACCACATCCGGCCCGCCCAGACGTTCCGGATCCAGCATGACAACACGCGGGGGGGTGCGACGCAGGCACTGCTCCATCTCCGCCGTGCTGGCGACGTGAATCAGCTCGTAGCCGAAATGGCCGAGTTGCTGTTCCACATCGTCGGCCAGGGCCTGGGAATCCGTCAGCGCCAGAACCTGGGCCGCTGGCTGGGGCGGCGGCGCCGGCCGGTACATGGCCTGCCGGCATTGGGCACCCAGACTCCGGAGATAATGCGTGATGGTGTCCTGGAACTCCTCGGTGACAGGTTCCTCTCCCTCCACCACAGCACCGCACATGACTTCCAGCATCAGTGCCAGCTCCGAGATACGGGCCAGTTCCTGTTCCTTCGCCATCACCGACAGGGTCGCGGCAGCCCCGCGGAACCGGTCCAGGCTCGCCGGCCGACCGTCGGTCAGATGGGTCTGCCAGGCCTCCTGTAACACCTGGCATTGATTATCCAGTCGCGCCTGAACCACTTCCGGCTCGGCGCCGACAACATCCCCATCGTGCATGGAACCCCCCTTCCTGCCGGCGCCAGACCCGCCTTGCCCCAACAAGGAACGCCGTTTCTCGTTATTCCGTGGACACCGATGCCTCGTGGTCGTTGTCCAGCGCGGCCTCCAGGGCTTTCCAGGGCAGCTCGGCACACTTGTTCCGTCCGGGAAAGCGGCTCACCGCCCCCAGCACACCCAGATCACCGGGAAAACTGTCCCCGCTGTCGCCCTCATTCACCAGCCGGATGACCTCGGCCACCAGTGCCCGTGCCCGGGGCACGGGCAAACCAGGCAGCACCTCGCTCAGCAGCGAAGCCGATGCCGTTGCGATGGCGCAGCTTTCTCCCTGAAAGGCCGCCTGTTGCACATGCCCGTTCTCCACACGCAGATACACCCGCACCTCGTCACCACAGAGCGGATTATACCCGGTGGCGTGGTGGGTGCAGGGTTCAAGCCGGTGGAAGTGCCGCGGGTTGCGGTTGTGTTCAATAATGACCCGCTGGTACAGGTCAGCCAGTTCGTTCATCAACCACCAAAGAGCTCTCGCACCTTCAGAATACCCTCTGCCAGACGATCGATTTCGTCCCGGGTATTGTACACACCGAAGGAAGCTCTGGCGGTAGCGGGAACGCCATAACGCTGCATCACCGGCTGAGCGCAGTGGTGGCCTGCCCGGACGGCGATGCCGTAGCCGTCCAGAATGGTGCCGATGTCATGGGGGTGGGCATCATCCATGACAAAGGAGATCAACCCGGCCCGTTCCCTCGCCGTGCCGATGAGACGCAGGCCGGGAATAGCCCGCAGCCGCTCCGTGGCATAACCCAGCAAATCAGCCTCGTGGGCGGCGACGGCCGACGGGCCCAGGCCCAGAAACCAGTCCACGGCCTCCCCGAGAGCGATCACGCCGGCAATATTCGGCGTTCCCGCCTCGAATCGTGCCGGTGGATCGGCGAACTCGGTCTTCTCGAATGTGACGGAACGGATCATGTCACCGCCGCCGTGCCAGGGCGGCATGGCACGGAGCAGTTCGTAACGCCCCCACAGGACCCCGGTGCCCGTGGGACCGTACAGCTTGTGCCCGGAGAAAACGAAGAAATCACAGCCCAGATCCTGAACGTCCACGGGCATGTGCGGGACGGACTGGGCACCGTCCACCAGTACAGGCACGTCCTGCCGGTGCGCCAGTTCCACGATCTCCTTCACCGGGTTGATGGTACCCAGGGCGTTGGAGACATGCACCACCCCGACGAACCGGGTGCGCGGACCGATCCGATCCTCCACATCGTCCAGGCTGATCTCGCCCGCATCGGAGATGGGTATGACCACCAGCTTCGCGCCGGTCTGCTCGCAGAGGATCTGCCATGGCACGATGTTGGAATGGTGCTCCATGGCGGTGATCAGGATCTCGTCACCCGGCTGCAGTTTCGGGCGAAGATAGCTGTATGCCACCAGGTTAATGCCCTCGGTGGTGCCGCGGGTGAATATGATCTCTTTTTCCTGCGGGGCGTTCAGCAGGCGCTGCACCTTGCCGCGCACCGCCTCGAAGGCTGCGGTGCTGCGCTGGGACAGCGCATGGACCCCACGGTGGATATTGGCGTAATACTCGCGGTAACAGCGGGCCTCGGCCTCGATCACCGCCTCCGGCTTCTGGGCCGTGGCACCGTTGTCCAGATAAACCAGCGGATGACCGTTCACCTGCTGATCAAGCACCGGAAACTGCCGACGGACAGCCTGCACATCCAGGCCGCCTGCCGCTGTCTGTAACGGTTCCGCAAAGCTCATAACAACTCCTTCACGGTGGCATCACCCGGCATGAAGGCCGCCAGCCGCTGCCCGACATGATCCCGCAGGGCCTCGACACCGATGAGCTGCAGCATCTCGTTGGCAAAGGCGAAGGTCAGCAGGCCACGGGCATCGTTTTCGCCAATGCCCCGTGAGCGCAGATAGAACAGGGCTTCCCGGTCCAGCTCGCCCACCGTGGACCCATGCGCGCATTTGACATCGTCCGCGTAGATCTCCAGCCGCGGGTTCGAGTGCGCAAGCGCCCGTGGGCTGAGCAGCAGGTTGCGGTTCTGCTGCCGGGAATCGGTTTTCTGCGCCCCTTTGTGCACGTGAATCAGGCCGTCGAAGACAGATTCCGCCTTGCCGGACAACACCCCCTTGAACAACTGCTGACTGCTGCAATGACCCGCCTGGTGCCGCACCCAGGTGTGGTAATCGGCGTATTGCCCATCACCCACCAGGTACAGGCCGTCCAGGCGCGCATCGGCGCCTTCACCCGCCAGGTTGACGAAAATGTCCGTTCGGGCCAGCTTGCCGCCATCGCTGAGCCCGTGAACGTGCAGCCGGGCGTCCCGGGCCAGCTCGGCATGCACCAGGCCCAGGTGGAACGCGGCCGCACCCTCTTCCTGAATATGGTTCAGCCTTACGCTGCTGTTGGCCTCGGCGATAATCTCGGTCACCGGACACACCAGGTACGGCAACGCGTCAGGCCCGGCGTGCATCTGGATAATCCGGATTTCGGCATGCTCGCCAGCGCGAACCAGCACCCGCGGATAGCTGGCCCGGTGGGCGGCCGACTCGCTGCTGAGAAACACCAGCACCACCGGTCGGTCCACCACGGTGCCGGGGGCCACATCGATCAGGGCCCCGTCGGCCCAGAAGGCACTGTTCAGCCCGGCAAAGGGGTGGTTGTCCAGCACGGCATGCCGACCCAGGTGGGCTTCCGGCATTGCGCCGTCCTGGACCACCGCATCCCGTAGCGGGCGGACGGTGAGCCCTTCGGGGAGGTCGTCCAGCACCGCATGACCGGCACTGAGGTGTCCGTCCACGAACACCAGGCGCCAGGCGTCCGGCACCAGGGCCGCCGTGGGCGCCAGCGCCATGGGCACGGCCCCCACGGCATCGGCGGCACGGAAGTGTTGCTGGGTCAGCGCACCGGGTTTCAGGTTGCGCCAGGCCTCCATGCGCCGGTGTGGGAAACCGACTGCCTCGAAGGCCTGAATACCGGCCTCGCGGCGCTGGGAGAGCCAGGCGGGCTCGTCCCGACCGAGTTCGCGGAACTCCTGCAGATACACGCTTGTGGCTTCGGCTACGGCAGACATGGGCACCCCTCAGGCAGCGTTCTCTTCGAACAGCGCATAGCCGGACTGCTCCAGCTCCTGGGCCAGTTCCTTGCCACCGGACTTCACGATCTGCCCCTTCACCAGCACATGCACGAAGTCCGGCTGGATGTAGTTCAACAGACGCTGATAATGGGTGATCAGCAGGAAGCTACGCGCCGGGCTGCGCAGGGCGTTCACGCCCTCGGACACCGTCCGCAGGGCGTCGATATCCAGGCCGGAATCGGTTTCATCCAGGATGGCCAGCTTCGGTTCCAGCACCGCCATCTGGAAGATTTCGTTGCGCTTCTTCTCGCCGCCGGAGAACCCCTCGTTCACCGGCCGCTTGAACAGGGCCTCGTCCATCTTGACCAGTTTCATCCGTTCGCGGATCAGCTTCAGGAACGCCATGGCGTCCATCTCACTCTCGCCGCGATGTTTGCGGATGGCGTTCACGGCCGCCTTCAGGAAATAGGTGTTCGCCACGCCCGGAATCTCCACCGGATACTGGAACCCCAGAAAGAGCCCTTCCCGGGCCCGCTCCTCCGGTGCCAGTTCCAGCAGATCCCGGCCTTCGTAGATCACCTGTCCAGCAGTGACCTGGTAGCCCTCGTGCCCGGCCAGCACCTTGGCCAGGGTGCTTTTGCCGGAACCGTTCGGCCCCATGATGGCGTGCACTTCCCCGGGGTTCATGGTGAGGTTGATTCCCTTCAGGATTTCCTCGCCTTCCACCGCGGCGTGCAGATTCCTGATTTCGAGCATAGCCATGTCGCGCTCCAATACCTTTGCATTCTTACGGCAGCGGCCGCGCCGGCGACCGCTGCATATGACGGGTGTTCCGGATGGCCGGACGTCAGCCCACGCTGTCTTCCAGCGTCACCTCAAGCAGCTTCTGCGCCTCGACGGCGAACTCCATGGGCAAGGTCTTGAACACGTCCTTGCAGAAACCGTTGACGATGAGCGAGACCGCCTCTTCGGGCCCGATCCCCCGCTGCATGCAATAGAACAACTGGTCCTCGCTGATGCGGGAGGTTGTGGCCTCGTGTTCGATCTGCGCGCTGGGGTGCTGGGCGTCAATATAGGGGAACGTATGCGCCCCGCACTGATCACCGATCAGCATGGAGTCGCACTGCGAATAATTCCGGGCACCGGAGGCCGCCGGCAGTACACGCACCAGACCCCGGTAGCTCTGCTGGCCATGCCCGGCGGAGATCCCCTTGGAGATGATCGTGCTGCGGGTGTTCTTACCCATGTGGATCATCTTGGTGCCGGTATCCGCCTGCTGATGCCCACGGGTCACGGCCACCGAGTAGAACTCACCCACGGAGTTGTCGCCGCGGAGTACACAACTGGGGTATTTCCAGGTGATGGCGGAGCCCGTCTCCACCTGTGTCCAGGAAATCTTGGAGTTCGCACCCTCACAGAGGCCGCGCTTGGTGACGAAATTGAAGATCCCGCCCTTGCCGTTCTCGTCCCCCGGGTACCAGTTCTGCACCGTGGAGTACTTGATCTCGGCGTCCTTGTGGGCCACCAGTTCCACCACTGCGGCATGGAGCTGGTTCTCGTCGCGCATGGGCGCGGTGCACCCCTCAAGATACGAGACGTAAGCACCTTCCTCGGCAATGATCAGGGTGCGCTCGAACTGCCCGGTGTGGCCGGCGTTCATGCGGAAATAAGTGCTCAATTCCATGGGACAGCGGGTGCCCTTGGGGATGTACACAAAGGAGCCGTCCGAGAACACGGCGGAGTTCAGCGCGGCGAAGAAATTGTCACCCCGCGGCACCACGGAGCCGATGTACTTCTTCACCAGTTCCGGATGCTCGCGAACGGCCTCGGACATGGAGCAGAAAATGATGCCTTTCTCCGCCAACTTGTCCTTGTACGTGGTACCCACGGACACGCTGTCGAACACCGCATCCACAGCCACATTGCTGCGCCCTTCCGGAGCCACGCCGGCCAGCATCTCCCGCTCGTGCATGGGGATACCGAGTTTCTCGTAAGTCTCCAGCAGCTTCGGGTCCACTTCATCCAGACTCTTGGGCTGGTTCTTGGGCGCCGCATAATAGCTGATGGCCTGAAAGTCGATGGCCGGATACTTCACGTGCGCCCACGCCGGCGTCGGCATCTCCAGCCACTGGCGATAGGCCTCCAGCCGCCATTCCAGCATCCAATCCGGCTCATCCTTCTTGGCGGAAATGAAGCGAATGGTGTCCTCGTTCAGGCCCGGCGGCGCCGATTCCTGCTCGATATCCGTGATGAACCCGTACTCGTAACCCTTCCGAGTCAGCTCATTGATGGTGTCAGTGTTCGCCGACATAAATCCGCTCCGCTTAGCTCACGGCTGATTTCACCCGCTGGCCAACCTCCCGCAGCACGGGGTGCTCCTTGACCAGCGGCTTGCTCATATCCTTCAGGGAGACCGACCGAAGGGCGTCGTAAAACACGTCATTGAGGCGCGACCAGTTGTGACTCACCGCACAGAGCGGGCTATACTGGCATGCGCTCCCGCCGCCCTCGATACAGTCGGTCAGCGCGATCGGTCCCTCGATGGCTGTGATCACCTCGGCAATGGAGATATCCTCCGCCGGCCGGGCAAGGCTGTAGCCACCTTTGGCGCCACGATGTGAAACCAGAAGCCCGCCCTTGGCCAGTTGCTTCAAGATCTTGCTCACCACGGGCGCCGGCAGCCCCCGCTCGGTGGACAACCAGGCGGCGCTGTAGCGTTCCTCCGGCGCCTCGGCCATCAGACTCAGAATGGCCGTGGCGTAATCGGTCTCTCGGTTGATCCTCAGCATGATGCGGCAGAGTATAACGCAAACAGGACCAAATCGGTACTCTTTGTTGCATGTCCAGCCGGCCTCGCCGGTACGAACGGCGTCGCCCTCTCCGCTCAAGCCCCGCCGAACAGCCGCATGCAGATCCAGACCGCCGCCGCAATACCCACCAGGTCCGCCGTCAGCGCGGCCAGCAGCGTGTGCCGGACGCGCCGGACCTGGATCGCCCCGAAGTAGACCGCCAGCACGTAGAACGTGGTTTCCGTCGACCCCTGCAGAGTGGTCACCAGTAGCCCGGTGTAGCTGTCCGGCCCAATGGCGGGATCATTGATGATCGACGCCATGACACCGTAGGCGCCGGATCCGGACAGGGGCCGGAGCAGGGCCATGGGCAGGGCCTCCGCCGGCATGCCCAGGCGGAGGGTGAAGGCGCCCAGCCAGTGCACAAGCGCCTCCAGAGCACCACTGCTGCGCAGCATGCCAACGGCCACCAGAATGGCCACCAGGTACGGGATGATGCGCAAGGCCACCTGGAATCCGTCCTTGGCACCTTCCACGAACTGCTCATAGATACGCACCCGCCGGACCACCCCAAACAGAAGGAAACCCACCATCAGACCGGGGATGATCCAGGGTGCGACAGCCGTTCCGTAGAGGATGGTCAGGGGAATCAGCGCCACGATTCCTCCCAGCGCCAGCAGCGATACCCAGAGGGGATAGGCCCGGCCGGCATCCTCCGGCAGCGGCTCTTCCTCCGCATGGGTGGGGACAGAGTCCTCTGCTTCCGCCTGGACCCGGACCTGAGGCGGGGGCGACGGGAAAAAGCGCTGATAGGTGTAGGCGGCAACGATGGCTGCGGAAGTCGCGCACAGGGTGGCAAACAGCGTGGTGGGCAGGATCGCGGCAGGCTCCACCGAGCCGGCGGCCGCGCGCAGCGCGATCACGCCGGTGGGAAGCAGGGTGATGCTGGAAGTATTAATGGCCAGGAACAACGCCATGGCGTTGGTGGCCGTCCCCTTGTGCGGGTTCAGCTTGTCCAGTTCCTGCATGGCCCGGATGCCGAAGGGTGTGGCGGCATTGCCCAGCCCCAGTGCGTTCGCCGAGAAATTCAGGATCATCGCCCCCATCGCGGGGTGATCTCCTGGCACGGAAGGGAACAGCCGCACCATCAGCGGGCGGATCAGCCGCGCCAGGATGGTGAGCAGTCCACCCGCTTCCGCCACTTTCATCAGACCCAGGAACAGGGCCATGACGCCAACCAGCCCGATGGCCAGCTCCACCGCGCCGGCGGCCGCTTCGATCATCCCCGAGGACAGTGCCTCCATGGGGCTGGGCTGACCCTCCTCGGGCACATGGCGAACCTGCCGCCAGGCTGCCGTCAGAAAGGCCGCCAGAACCATGACCAGGAAGATGACATTCATCGGAAAACCGCGACCCCCCACCAAGCGCGCGTCCATCATGCATGGAGGCACTGCTCCCTGTCATCGCCAGGAGTGGACGAATACGCCGGGAAACGCCATCCTGTAGCGCCCCTGGCATCCACACAGACGACAAACGATGATTCGAATCACCGGCTTCATTGCCTTCGCACTGGCCCTGGCGGTGATGATCGCCCTGGTCATCCGGGCCAACCTGGATTCCATCCCGGAACCCTACGCCAGTTGCGTCGAGCTGCACCGGCAGGCGCCGGACCATGGTCTGGGCCGGCTGGCCAACATGGACCTCCGCCTGGACGAGCAACACTCCCGGATCGAGACCCAGGAGAACGGCAGGGATATCATCGTGGCGCGGGTGACGCCAGTGGCACGCAGTGCCGGAAGGCCTGTCACCCTGCGCTGCACAGCGGACGACGGCCGACTCAGTCTTCCCGACAACCGGAAATGAACCGCTTCCCCATGCATCGCCTTTTGTGTACCATAGCGGCGTTTTCGGGGTGTAGCGCAGCCTGGTAGCGCACCTGCATGGGGTGCAGGTGGTCGGAGGTTCAAATCCTCTCACCCCGACCAGACAGATCAAAAGAGAAGCACTGATCTCTTCCCAAGGGGCTGGCGGCCACCCGCCAGCCCCGGTCAGGCACGACCGCCCGTTGCGCCAGTCGCGGTGCAGCAACCGAAGAACCTCACACCTGCGGCAAGCCCCTATTCCCCTGGAAGCGCTAATCCGTTTCCGGTGGTGGCCTGGCTTCCCAGCGACCCGGAGGCAATCGCGGGGCCGAGCGCTTCAAACACATCGCCTTGCCGCTGTGTGGCGCCGGCGATGCGATCACCACGACACGGCGCGGCACAGCCCTCATCGCGAGCAGTTCTGACCGTCACATCCAACGGCCCGAGTCGCTCAGCGCTCCCCGAGCATCGGTGATGATGCGGCTACGGGTGAGTTTCTATACGCCCCCGGTGTCACTCCCGTCCATTTCTTAAAGGCGCGGATGAATGCGGCCGGCTCGGCGAAACCAACAAGCCGGGAAATCTCCCCTATCGAGAGCGCTTTATGCGTCAGGTAATATATCGCCAAATCGCGTCGAACAAGGTCCATTATTTTCCGGTATGAAGAACCCTCCCTTTTCAGCTTTCTTCGCAGCGTCTGACTGGTCAGATTAAGTCTTTCCGCAACCTCATCAATTCCAGGAAAACCTTCGTGCACCAGCGGCTCTATGAGAACGCGCACCTGGGTGGTAAAAGTGCAGTCATCCCGAGGCTTCAGGAGTAGATCCACCGGAGACCTCAGGATAAAATCCTTTAGATTGGCCCGATTCTGAACAACAGGCATTTTCAAATAATGATCACTAAAGGTGAACCCGTTTTCTGAATTCAGAAAACTATGACCACTAGGAAAAAGAAACTTGTATTCGTCCACGTGACAGGGAGGAGCGTACGAAAAATGGGCGTTGCTCAATATTATATTTCTCCCCACCAGCCAACTGGAAAATCGATGAAACGTAATAAGCAAGAACTCACACAAGAAATGATCAGGATCCAACTCGGGTCGGCGCATGACTAACCGGAAGCTTGCTTCATTGTTACTCTTCTTGAGATCAAGAGTAAAATCATCAGTTATCAGTCCGTAAAAGCGGACACCCTGCTTCAGGGCGGCCTCCAGATTGGGAGAATTAACGGCGACTTTCCCCATCATGTGAAAGGCGCCGATTCCTATTTTATTTTCGCAAAACCCAAGGTTCTCATCCTGCATTTCTCTCCACATAATTTGGATAATTCGTGCAATTTTACCGGTCGCTATTCTCGCAGAAGGCAGATCCGCAAGCCCCACCGGGACCTCGGCCTCATGCAACAGTCTGTGTTTTTCAATACCAAAACGCTCTCCTTGCCGGAGCAGTACCGACAAGAAATGATTAGCCGCAGTATGCTGCTTCTCCCTGTCAATACTCCGAGGAGAATACTGAGTTCGCTGCGCACTCATAGTGTATTGTCACGCCTGCGCTGCTGAACACTGAAACATCGCTCTATCACTCGAAAGCTCAGGAAAGCGGATCCATTCAGTATGGACCAGCGACTCCCCTGTGTCCCATAACACACATGACGGGGATAGAAAGATGCGGTCACGCAGTAACTGCTCCCGGTTGGGTGGCAGGGCGGGCTGGAGGTGCTGTCGACTTTCCGCGATTAGACCCACCCGAAACTAGAGTCTTCCGGTTGGTGTAACTGCCGGTACTCGGCAGCCGTCAGAGCCCCGA
>JAFIFU010000117.1 GCA_020831885.1 Ectothiorhodospiraceae bacterium | reverse complement strand
GAACATTGATTAGCAAACCGATGACTCACTGTCGGAAAAAGGTTGACACATTCCGGAGCGCCGGACGCACCGGCGAGGGTGATCACCGCCAACTGGGTCTTGTCCAGCATTTCGAACACAAAGAAGGCGACCGCGGCCGCGAGAAAGGCGCTGCGGGCGCGGGTGTCTTTTTCCAATTCTTCATCTTCGGGGATCAGCACCCAGACGGCCATGACCAGGAAGGCGGTCCCGACCACCCATAAATGCCAGTCGGTGGAGATCACCGCGAAAAGCCAGATGCCGGCCACCGCAGACAGCAGTTGATTCAGGAACAGTCCGGTGGTCATACCCCAGAAGACGGTCCAGGCACTGCGGCACCACATTCCGAACAGGGCCGCCAGAAACATCGAGCGATCACCGAGCTCAGCAACGGCAACGGCCAGAATCGAAAGCAGGAAGAGTTCCATGAGGATAATCCGGGGCGAGCGGCACGACGTAAACCAGTGGCACCGCCATCGCCGCCCGCCCAAGGGCTGAGCTCGCTCTATCGGCGAGCTTGATGTCGGTGCCACAGGTCTCGTCAGGCCGTTCACCGAAGGCGCGTCGGGGCGCCTTCGGGTAGGGCTGCACACGCCACGGCCATGCGGCCAAGTCTGTTGACGCGTGCCTCCGGCCCTGGTGGCCGGAGCGACTACTCCCCTGAGGGTACGCGAACTATAGCCAAGCCCTGGCAGGCCTGTCCAGCAGTCAGGTCGCGAAAACGCGGTCGGACCAGGCAGCCCGGCTGGCCAGGAGCAGCAGAGGGCGTGGATATCCGTCTTTTCACGGCAAAAAGCGAGGCACCCCCCGGTTTTGGGTTCGAGTGCTGCGCCTCTGGGGTGACCGCTCTCCAACGAGTTGCTGTCGCTTCCGAACGAGAACGGACTGACCGCTCATGGCGGCAACCCGGTCACGCAGTCCCTCGATGCGTGAGGCTGGCAGCAGCGTTGTACGATCCTTGCCCCCCCCTTTTTTCCGTCACGCAGGGTAATGATCAGCGTTTCCTTAACGGATGTTGATGGTCCGGGTCAGCGTGCCCAGTCTGGGGTTGCCCACGGAAACTGTGGCCGTTCCCTCACCTTCGATCAGCCAGCGGGTGGTCATCCGCTGAGTCGTGCCCCGAGAGCGCTGATACCAGGGCATGTGGGCTCCCTCGCCCAGGCCGCGACCCCAGCCGTCCAGGTGACCGAGATCCCTCTGAGCTGACTGTGTTTCGCGCAGTTGGCACTGCGCCGTCTCCACCCGTGCCCGGATCGGCGCATTCCATGGCCGATCACGGGCGGCGTTGACACCATGGCTGGGCAGGTAACCGTGATTGGCCACAGTCAGTTGCAGTTCGAAATGGCCGCCGCCCAATGCCGTGCAGCGCAGCTCCTCGATTTCCAGGCGGGGCAACAGCGCTGCCACGCGGAGCCAGTAGGCGGCGATACCGTCGCAGATCTCCGGCAGGAGCTCAGGCGGTGGATTCCAGATGCCGATGCGTGGATCCGCACCCCCCACCTCCGCCGAACCAAGCTGCGGATGCTGCAGCGGGTGCCAGCGGCCAAAGACCCGATGCCCGTTGTGCTCCGCATCCCACCGGGCAAGGCGTTCCATGTCGTTCCTGCTGAGCCCGGTGTAGTGATCGACAAAGCGTTTCGGCTTCGGCTGGCCTATGCGGTGGAACAGGTCCCACAGCTCGCAGACCTGCGCCAGGCAGCCCCGCTGATGGTAGGCGTACTCGGTGAGATCGCCGTGCAGCGGAGTGTCCGGCTCATAGGTGAATTCTTCGTAGCCGCTGACCGTGGGATACCCCACCAGTTCCTCGGCCCAGGCGGCCAGTTGCCGGTAGAGCGCCAGGTCCCCCTGGTCCATGCGATTGTCCGGACCGTCAATCAGGGGCCGGATGAACACGCCGCCAAAGGTGTGCAGGTTGAGCCAGGCATACAGATTCGGATGGCTGGTGGCGAATTCGATAACGGCCCGGGTTTCCGGTTCGGAGCCGGGGTAATCGCCGGCGCCCATTTGCTCCGGTTCGGGCTGCCAGCTCCACGGGAAGTTGCGATTGAAATCCGTCGTGTAGCGCAGCAGTTCCGGCTCCGGGATATGTTCCCCGTCCCAGTCCTCGATCACCCCTTCCGGGTACAGCTTCCAGTAGGGTGGTGGGTCCTCGACGCGCCGGGGCAGCATGAGGCCAGGGTGGCGTTGGGACTCGACAAAATCCCCGGCGTTGTCGAGAACGCGCAGGTAGCGGCAGATGCCATCACCGTCAAGATCCTGCGGGCGCCAGCGGGGGCGGTTGTCTGCCGCCGGCCGGTCGCGGGGTGCGGAGCGCACAAAACCGCCCCGGGTTAGCACCGCTTCGGCGCCGTCAGGGGACACCCGGGGGCAGATGTGGAATAGGACTTCGCGCAGACGCTCGCGCACATGCTCGGGCAGGCCGAAGGGCGGTGGTTCCGCGTCTTGGTGCAGTCGCAGCGCCGCCTGGGCCACCGCCAGGGCGACGCTGGAGCCGGCGAGCTCCGCGCCGTGCATGTTGCCGTCCACCCAGACCGCCGGTCGAATCCGCTGCGGTTCGCTGCCGACGGTCAGCATCCAGATCTCCCGCCCCTCCGGCGTTGTGCCGATGCTGTGCAGATGTACGAATTCGGGGTAGGTGTCCGCCCATTGCCGCAGCTGCCTGGTGAGCGCCTGATGGTCCAGATACCCGTGGCGGAAGCTGGTCTTGTCCTCGTGCATGCCCGGAACCACCCTCAATCATGCGTCCTGATCAAGAGTATGGAACAAGGACGGTAGGTCGCGCCGCGCCCGGCGAATATCCTCAGGCCGGTATCCCATGTCCTGCGTGATGCACCCGGTACCAAGAAGCTGCCACCGATCATCCCGGATGAATTGCGCATGAAGTGGTCAGCTTGGCCGGCAACGCCCTATAATCATTCTGCCCGTCCGGCCCTCGGCGGCCGCTCCGGCGGGCACCTGCCAAGCGTCACGCCAGACAGGTGGTACCGCGGCCGTCCTTTGCGGAGTGAACTTTCATGCACACCACCTGGGACAGGACTCGCGTGGCGCGACCGAGATGGCTACCGGCTATCCTCGGCGCTACCCTCATCAGCGTTTCGTCCGCTGTCAGCGCGGAAACACGTTACGGCCCGGAATTAACCCTCGGCGACGGTTTCGCACGCGTCTATCTCGTGACCGATAACGGGGCGCCGACGGAACTTGGCGTTGCGCTGAACGATGCCTTCATCACTGCGCTTCCCGACCAGCACGCCGGTCACGGCGTTGTCATGCCTGACGGAAAGCGAACGTTCGAGTACGTCCTGGAGATGCCGGCGGGCAACACCACTCCTTTTCGGCACGTGACCCTGGATTGGAACCCGTCCGGTCACGAACCCGAAGGGATCTACGATCTTCCGCACCTGGACGTGCACTTCTACCTCATCGACAACGAAGCACGTCTGGCCATCAATCCCATGCTGCCCGACTTTGCCGAAAAGGGGGAGCGTCTGCCGTCCGCCGAGTTTATGCCGACAGGCTACGTGAATCCGGGACTTCCGCCGGTACCCCTGATGGGTCTGCACCTGGCGGACCCGACCTCGCCGGAATTCAACGGCAGTGCATTCACCAGCACGTTCCTGTACGGCAGCTGGGACGGCCGACTGATCTTCATGGAACCGATGGTGACGGCAGCTATGCTCCAGCAGAAGCAGGACGTCACCATGCCCATCGCCATGGCCGAACGGTACGAAATCCCGGGCGACTACCCGGCGGCGTACCGTATCCGGTGGGATGAGGCGACCCTGGAGCATCGGGTCGCTCTCACCAACTTCCAGCGGCGATGACGTCAGGCCCGCTGGACCCCGATCTCCGGTTCGGGAGCCCACGCCGGCGCGGAATCATTCCGCGCCGCGGGATAGCCGGCCATCAGCAGCGCAACGCGTGGGGAGCATGCGGGAAATCCATTCTGGCGGCCCTCAAGGGCGAGCACACCCTGGCGGAGTTGGCCGATCAGTTTGATGGCCACCCCAACCAGATCCAGGACCGGAAGAAGCGCCTGGTCTTGGGGGCGGATGACGTGTTCGTCGAGCGGTTGTGGCTCAGCGTGAAGTACAAAGACGTCTACCTGCGGGCCCATGAGATGCGGGCAGGACTGGGCCGTTACTTCACGTTCTACAACGCCCGACGCCGGCACTCGGCGCTTGGCCGACGCACCCCGGATGCGGTGTATTTTGAACAGGCAAACCGCGAGTTGGTCGCCTGACAACAAGGGAAGCTCCACTTACGGCGCTGTCCAGTTTTAGGGGTTCATTTCCGAGACCCAATGGCGAAGAACGTTGAGACAGAGGAAGAGCGGGCGGAAACGGATAGGGAGACCGCGGATGGGGGGAGAAAGGAGGGGGCATATAAAGACTCGACACCAAATGAGTTGTAGCGCTGTGAGGGGATTTCAGATCTGGCTTCTAACCAGCGTGTAGATCGGTGAAACGTAAATCCGGGCGCCCCCTGGGCATGTTTGGCGGGCCGGCATTTGTCACGTCCGAAGGGCGACTTCCGACCCTTTGCAGACCTTCGGTAGCACGAACGGAAGGTCCGCCATTGGTTTCGTGGTCTGCGGATAGGGAGGTCAGCCAAGTGGACTCCGCACC
>JAFIFU010000116.1 GCA_020831885.1 Ectothiorhodospiraceae bacterium | reverse complement strand
CTTGCCAAGGGCTCGCCATTGCCTGCGAGCCGCGCCTTGCCCCCGAACACGCTGCCAAGCCAGAGCACCATGGGAATAGATCAGTGTTTCCTTAACGCTGTCCTCCCATGACGGGTGCACGGAGAGCAGTAGGCCTCCGGAGGTCTGGGGGTCGCACAGCCACTGCCAATGGGGCTCATCCATGTCCCGCAACGCCGTACCCAGGGCATTGCGATTCCGGTGGGTGCCGCCGGGCACTGCTCCGCGGCGGCGATAGGCCTCGGCCTCAGTAAGCCGGGGCAGGCGCCGGAAGTCGATGCGCGCCGCCACGCCGCTGGCCTGGCATATCTCGCTCAGGTGTCCGGCCAGGCCGAAACCGGTCACATCGGTCATGGCGTGCACCCCTTTCACCCTGGCCAGCGCCATGCCGATCTGGTTGGGCTGCAGCATGGTCTCTCGTGCCAGGGTCTGATGCCCCGACGCGAGCAGCCCCTGTTTCTCGGCGGTGGTCAGGAAGCCAACGCCCAAGGGTTTGATCAAAAACAGCAGATCGCCCACCTGAGCGCCCTTGTTGAGCTTAAGGTATTCAAGGTCTACCAAGCCGTTGACCGCCAGGCCGAAGATCGGCTCCGGCGCGTCGATGGAGTGTCCACCGGCCAGGGCCAGGCCCAGCTCGCGGCAAACGCTCTGGGCGCCGGCCACCACGTCACCGGCTATCCCGGGGCCAAGCTTGTCCAGCGGCCAGCCGAGAATACCCAGCGCCAGCAACGGCTTGCCGCCCATCGCGTAGACGTCGCTGATGGCATTGGTGGCGGCGATGCGGCCGAAATCGAAGGGATCGTCCACGATCGGCATGAAAAAGTCGGTGGTGGCAATCATGCCGCGGCCATCGCCCAGGTCCTATACCGCCGCATCCTCGCGACCCTCGTTACCGGCGATCAGGCGCCCGTGGGTTGCGCCGGGCCCGGCCTTGGCCAGGATGCCGTCGAGCACATCCGGGGCGATCTTGCAGCCGCAGCCGGCGCCATGGCTGTACTGGGTCAGGCGAATCGCGCTAATGTCGTTCTCCTTCGCGGTTGTCGTTTCATTTTATCGCAGTATGCATGTTCCACTACCGTTGGTATCACGAAGCCGACGCGGAGCCGGCCGGCTCGGTGCTGCCGTACTCGTCGATGTCACCCAGCCGCTCGCTCAAGGGCGGAACTCCGTGGAAGCCGTGGTGGAAGGCCGGCCGTGGGTGCAGCCGCCGTTCGCAGGCAATGACCGTGCTCCTTGTCAAGAACGCCAACGCGGCTCAGCGTGCGCGAAGGGCCCGCCCTGCAGGGCTTTGTAGCGTGTCCGGGTGCGGTGTTGCGGCTCTTGCCAGGCGCTTGCCATTGCCGGCGAGCCGCGCCTTGCCCCCGAACACGCTGCAAAGCCAGAGCGCCATGGGAATAGTTCAGCGCTTCCTTAACGCAAGCGGTGGCGGTTCAGTCCGTTGGCAGGCCAGCGGCCTTCCACTCAGGGTAGCCTTCCTCGTACCGGCGCACGCGAAACCCCTGACGCTGCAACAGCCGGACGGCCTCGTGGGAGAGCACGCAGTAGGGGCCGCGGCAGTAGGCGACGATTTCCTGATCCCGGGGCAGTCGGTCCAGCATCTGCTCCAGTTGGTCCATGGGGATATTGATCGCCCCCGGCAGATGCCCCGCGCCGTATTCCTCCCGGGTGCGGACATCCAGCAGGGTCACTTCCCGTTGAGCCAGGGCTTGAGCCAGCGCTTCCCGCGACATCGGTTCCAGCGCTTCGTCGGCGTCCGAACCCCCGAACAACTGTCCCACCAGCCGTTCCATCTCCGCCAGGTTGCTTTCGGCGATTTCCCGCATCAGTCCCATCAGCGTGACGATGCGCTCATCAGTCAGCCGGTAGTACATCTGCCGGCCCTCCCGCCGGGCGGTGACCAATCCGGCCCGGCGCAGATGCTGCAGGTGCTGCGAAGCGTTGGCCAGGGACAGGCCGGTGGCCTGCGCCAGGGTCTCCACGGGAGCCTCCGTCTGAGCGAGCCGTTCCAGTAGTTCCAGCCGGTGACCGTTGCCCAGTGCGCGGCCGATCCCGGCCAGCGTGTCGTAAACCGCACGTGATGTGTTGGACATAGGCGCCTCATCGCTGGGTTACGTCCATCATACCCGCCTCTTGACAGACCGCGATATAAAAACAAATACTCAATTGAACATTTGACTATTGAAATCCTCATGGGAGGCACCATGCACATGCTGATCATCATCAACGATCCGCCTTACGGCACGGAGCGGCTCTACAACGGGTTGCGGCTGGCCCACGCGCTGATGAAGCGTGACCATGACGTGACGGTTTTCCTCATGGGAGACGCCGTCTCGGCCGCCAAGAAGGGGCAGAAGACGCCCGATGGCTACTACAACACCGAACGCATGGTGCGTCGGGTGACCACAAAGGGCCGTGTGCTGTTGTGCGGCACCTGCCTGGATGCCCGCGGACTGGTGGACGGGGAACTGGTGGACGGCACGGAGCGCAGCACCATGGACGCCCTGGCCGAGGCCACCGAACTGGCCGACAAGGTGCTGGTGTTCTGATCGGTCATCCGGATTCCGCCGGAACGAGACCGCCACACGAAGAGGACTGGTGCATGCGTCCCAGCGCGCTGGAAAAGCGAAACGTCGGTATTCTGGTCATCGGCCAGACCCTGTTCATGATCGCCTCGATCACGGTGATGACCCTCAGCGGGGTGGTGGGCCAGCAGCTCAGTCCCGACCCGGGACTGGCCACCTTGCCCATTGCCATGATGATGTTGGGCACCGTGGTGTTCACCCTGCCGGCCTCGCTTTACATGAAGCGGGTGGGTCGGCGGCTGGGTTTCATCACCGGCGCCACGCTGGGCGGTGTTGTGGGTGGTCTGCTGGCCTTCACCGCCGTCGCCGTGGAGTCGTTCTGGCTCTTCTGCGCGGGGAACCTGCTGCTCGGCCTGTACCAGGGCTTCGCCATGTACTATCGGTTCGCCGCCGCGGATGTGGCCAGTCCGACGTTCCGCAGTCGAGCGATTTCCTATGTCATGGCCGGGGGTGTGGTGGCGGCTTTTCTGGGGCCCTGGAACGCGAGCACCGCGTCCGGTTGGGTTGCGTCGGCGCCTTGGGGTGGGCCGTACCTGGTGATTGCCGTTCTGGCCCTGGTGGCGGTGGTTCTGCTGAGTTTCCTCCGCGTGCCGGCCAGCGGCGAGCCGCAGCCTGGTGATCTGTCTCGTCCCATGAGGGCCATAGCCGCGCAACCGGCCTTCATGGTGGCGGTACTTGCCGGTGCCGCGGGGTATGCCATCATGATCCTGGTGATGACGGCTACGTCCCTGGCCATGCGGGCAGAGGGGGGTTCGGGATGTCCCAGGTGGCGCTGATCATGCAATGGCATGTACTGGGCATGTTCGCGCCCTCTTTCTTTACGGGCAGCCTGATCGCCCGTTTCGGGGTCACCCAAGTGCTGTTGGTGGGCACCGCCCTGCTGGCGGCATCGACACTCATCGCCCCGCTGGGAGTGAGCTTCATGCATTTCGCGGTGGCACTGGTTCTGCTGGGTGTGGGCTGGAACTTCCTGTTCATTGGCGGCAGCGCCCTGCTGGCCAGCCTCCACTCGGAGACGGAACGGGGCAAGGTACAGGGGGTGAACGATCTGGTGATCTTTTCCCTGGTTGCTCTGGGATCGTTCCTGTCCGGTAGCCTGCTGCACGGCATCGGCTGGAATGCCCTGAATCTGGCGATGCTGCCGCTGATCCTGCTGGTGGCTCTCGCCACCCTGTGGCTAAAGCTCGGCCAACGGCGGCATGTGGCTGCCCGGGCAGCGTCCCGCTGAATGTTCCGCTTATTCCGACGCAGGACACCAGCCGATGCCGCAGACCGTTTACCTGGACCATAACGCCACCACCCCCGTGGCCCCGGAGGTGGTGGAGGCCATGGCCGCTGCTTTGCGGGAGTGCTACGGAAACCCCTCATCGGCGTACCCGCTGGGGCGGGCGGCGGCGGAGCGCGTTGCCGGCGCCCGCCAGGCCGTCGCCGCCCTGGTCGGTGCCGGTGCGGAAAACCTGGTGTTTACCGGTTGCGCTACGGAAGCCAACAATCTGGCCCTGTTGGGCGTGGCCGCGGCTTGCCCGCCGGAAAAGCGGCACCTGGTGATCAGCGCCGTGGAGCACCCATCCGTCATGGCGCCGGCCCGCCATCTGGAGGCCCAGGGGTGGGCGCTGACCGTCGTGCCGGTGGATGGGACCGGCCGCGTGTCCGTCGATGCCGTGGCCGGCGCCGTCCGCCACGAGACAGCCCTGGTTTCGGTCATGCTGGCCAACAACGAGGTGGGTACGCTGCAACCCGTTGCCGAGATTGCCGGGCGGTTGCGGGGCAGCGGCGTACTGCTGCACACCGATGCCGCCCAGGCGGTGGGCAAGATCGCCGTGAATGTGGATGAACTGGGCGCGGACCTGCTGACGCTGGCCGGCCACAAGTTTCAGGCCAGCAAGGGGATCGGCGCGCTCTATATACGGCAGGGCACCCCGCTACGCCAGATCGTGTTCGGCGCCGGTCACGAGCGGGGACTGCGGCCGGGTACGGAAAATGTGCCGGCCATTGTCGGCCTGGGTGTGGCGGCCGACCTGGCCGCCCCCCGACAGGCACCGGGCGAATACCATCAGACAGAGCGCCCTGACGCCTTGCACCGGCTGTTAAGTGCCGCCCTT
>JAFIFU010000046.1 GCA_020831885.1 Ectothiorhodospiraceae bacterium | reverse complement strand
GCTCAGCGTGCTCGAAGGGCTCCGCAGAGCACCATGGGAATAGATCAGCGCTTCCTTAAGACCGGGTTGAGGGACTGGGAATTGGACAGGAGAAAACCGCCCCGCTTCAGGGCGTAGAAGTGCGCACGAATGCACGGCTAGCCGCCGTATGATTCGTTGCCGATCAATGGTATCTTATATTTTATCTTCGGCGTTGGAAATCTGTTGTTTGTCAGAGTGCCGACGCCGAGGTGCCGAGCGTAACTGAACACCAGGGTCAATTCGATGCAGATGATTGATGGTGACACGCCAACCCAGGTTCGGATGGTAGAGGAAAGGAGTGCTACCGTACCCGGGCGTCTCCCGCTATACGCTCAGGTTAAGGACTTGATGGTCAAAAGCATTGTTTCGGGCCGATGGAAACCAGGGCAGATACTGCCTAGTGAGATCGCGCTGGCGTCGGAGTTTGGCGTGAGTCAGGGTACCGTCCGTAAAGCATTGAAGGAGATGGAGGCCCAGCACCTCGTTGTACGTCAACAGGGCCGTGGAACATTCGTATCCGAGCATAACGCCCAGCGATCGCTGTTTCACTTTTTCCATATCGTCGATGACCGCGGGAATCGGAAACTGCCGGTGAGCCGCGTGATCTGGCAGCGGACACAGCCGGCGACCGATGACCAGGCGGAGCAGCTCAAGCTTGGCCCACGCGCGCCTGTGCACATGATCCAGCGGGTGCGATATCTGAGCAGTAGACCCGTGATCGTGGAATGGCTATGTCTGCCGGCGGAAAGTTTTCCTGGGTTGGAATTACCCATGGAAAGCGAGATGAGCGATGAGCTTTACGTTCTCTATCAACAGCGTTTTCGCATCTTTGTTGGTAATGCGCGCGAGGCTCTGCGGGCCGTCGCGGCGGGTGCGGAGGAGGCCAAATATCTGGACGTTCCAGTTGGCACACCGTTGCTCCAGATCGAACGCGTCGCCTTCGATCTAAGTGGGCGGCCTGTTGAGTTACGTACCGCCCATTGCTATACGGAGCATCATCATTATTCCAATGTGATTGAGTGAGCCGATGATCGGCAATAGCGGTCCGTAGGTGTCTACTGCACCGGGGGCATTCCAACCATAAAGATACCCACGGTGCCATTACGTGGTGTGATTTATCCGGGCGACAATGGCTTCAAACGCAAGTGCCGCATTGCTGATAGGACGATGGGGTAAACGTAAGCGATAAAGTTGCCGCCGAATCGGGCCGTCCCCTAATGGAACCAACTGTATACGACCCAGTTCCAACTGGGCCTGAGCACCTACGCGTGGAACCAGGCCAACCCCTCCGCCAACGGCAACCATTTGAATCACCGCTTGATTGCTTCCGACCTGGGTAAGCCGCGGCCGAATCCCTCCCAATCGGTCAAACAAGGCATCCGTTGCCGCGCGACTCCCGGAACCGGGTTCTCGCACGACCCAACGCTGCTCCTTCAGTGCCTCCTCGGTGATTGCCGCAGGTTGTTTTGGAGCAATCACGACCATTTCTTCATCAGTCCAGGGACGCGCTTCAACCCGTTCGTCCGATACGGCACCCTCCACCAAGGCGATATCCAATTCACAATCCAGGAGCAGCTCAACGACGCGTTGCGTGTTGGCGCTGATCACCCGCAGTTCAAGATCGGGATAGCGCTTCTGGAACTCCACCAGATGGGGTGCCAGCCAGTAGGTTGCTATGGTCGTGCTGGCGCCGATGTTCAGACGGCCGCGGCTAAGCCCATGAAACGCATTCATGGCTTCCTGGGCCTCACGCTCAAGTGCAGCGATGCTGCGGCCGTAGCTCAACAATGCGCTGCCCGCCTCACTTGGCACAAAGGAATGGCCTCGCCTATCCAGCAAGACGGTGTCCAGCTGCGATTCAAGCTCGCGAACGGCTTTTGAGACGGCAGGCTGACTCACGTTCAGCTCCTGAGCGGCCTTCGAGAAGCTGCCGGCGTCGACCACTGTGACGAACACTTTCAAGAGACGAAGGTTCATAATTTTTAGTTATTCATACTTAACATATATGAACTGGAAGAATACCTCAGGTCTGCGTAACGTGTTAAGCAATGTGGATCTATGAATATAGCGGTTCGGCCTAGGGTCCCGATATCACTTGGTCCCCTATGAGCGCTTGCGGTCCATCACAACCATGCACGACATGGGGTCAACTATGTTGAATAGCATCCTCCGAGGATCCTTCGCGCCTTCGATAGGGGAGGCCGGCGAGCGCTCCGAAGCACCCGCACTCCCCGCGTTTGAGGATCATTCCGGGCAAGAGCGGCGGTACACCACCTGTTATATGTGTGCCTGCCGATGCGGCATCGAGGTGACCCTCGAGAACGATCAGATACGCTTCATCCGCGGCAACCCTTACCACCCTGTGAACAAGGGCGTGCTCTGCGCCAAGGGAAACGCGGGCATCATGAAGCAACTCTCACCGGCCAAACTGCGCAATCCGTTGATGCGCAAGCCCGGTACAGAGCGCGGCGAGGGCGAGTTCCGGGAAGTCAGTTGGGACACCGCTTTGGATTATCTCACCCAGCGGCTGCGGGATATTCGCCGGACCGATCCGAACAAGCTCGCGTTTTTTACAGGCCGCGACCAGATGCAGGCGCTGACAGGACTCTGGGCGCAGCAGTTCGGCACGCTGAATTGGGCGTCCCACGGTGGCTTCTGCTCTGTGAATATGGCGGCCGCGGGACTCTATAGCATCGGTCAATCCTTCTGGGAGTTTGGCGATCCGGACTGGGACCGGACCAAGTACTTTATGCTCTGGGGCGTGGCGGAGGACCATGCGTCCAACCCCATCAAGATCGGTATCGAGCGATTCAAGCGTCGTGGCGGAAAGTTCGTGGCCATCAACCCGGTACGTACGGGGTACCAGGCCGTGGCCGACGAATGGGTGCCGATCCGCCCAGGCACCGATGCCGCGCTGGCCCTGGCCATGTGCCATGTGCTGCTTTCCCGGGACTTGGTGGACTGGGAGTACCTTGGCCGTTACACCAACGCTCCGTTTCTGGTCATCGATGCGCCAGGTACGTCGCACCACGGCATGATCGCCCGGGATTCGGACGGCCAACCATTGGTCTGGGACATCAATGGAGAGTGCGTCGCCGACGGCATGGAGGCGGGGGTGGATGCCGCCCTGTTCGGCGAATACACGCTGCCGGACGGCCGCCCCACGCGAACTGTCGCAACCCTCATGGCGGAGAAATACCTGGACGATTCCTACTCGCCGAAGCGCGCCGCAGCGGTGTGCGGCGTGCCGGCGGAGACCATTGAACGCCTGGCTATGGAGATGGCTCACGTCGCGTTCCGGGAGACCATCGAGATCCCGTGCGAATGGACCGACTGGGCTGGCCGCAAGCATGACCGTTTCATCGGTCGCCCCGTTGCCATGCACGCTATGCGCGGCATCTCGGCTCACTCCAACGGTTTCCAGACCTGTCGGGCGCTACACCTGTTGCAGCTACTGTTGGGCACCATTGATGTTCCCGGTGGACACCGGGCCAAGGCGCCGTTTCCGCGGCACACCCCGCCGCCAAACAAGCCGGCTCAGCGCAGCGCCCCGAACGCACCCCTGGATGCATCGCCCCTGGGGTTCCCCACGGCGCCGGAAGATCTGGTGGTTGATGAGCAGGGGCGACCGCTGCGCATCGACAAGGCCTTTTCCTGGGAGGCGCCTCTCGCCAACCACGGCCTCATGCACATGGTGATCACCAATGCGGTGAACGGCGACCCGTACCCCATCGATACCCTGATCCTGTTCATGGCGAACATGGCATGGAATTCCACCATGAACACCGCCAGCGTCCAGGAGATGCTGCGCGCCAAAGACGAGAATGGCGAATACAAGCTGCCTTTCCTGGTGGTGGTGGACGCCTTTCACTCCGAGACCGTGAATTTCGCCGATCTTGTGCTGCCCGATACCACCTATCTGGAACGCCACGATGTGATCTCGATGCTCGACCGGCCCATCTCGGAGCCGGACGCGGCCGGCGATTCCGTGCGCATCCCCGTCCTTGAGCCAGACCGCAATGTGCGCCCTTGGCAGGAGGTAATGGTGGATCTTGCCGGCCGGCTGGGCCTGCCAGAGTTTGTCGACGGCGACGGGCGTCCCAAGTACGCGGGGTATACCGATTTCATCGCCCGTTGGGAGAAAACGCCAGGGATCGGTTTCCTGGCCGGCTGGCGGGGCGAGCAGGGTGACCGGCATATGCGCGGCGCACCCAATCTGGACCAGTGGAAGCGCTACGAGGAGAACCAGGGTTTCTTCCAGCATCACCTGCCCGAGCACATGCGTTTCTACCGCTTCGCCAACCGGGATTACCTCAAGTGGGCGAAGGACGTCGGATTCAATGCCAGCAGCAAGCCCATCGTGATGGAACTCTACTCCGAGGTGCTGCAACGCTTCCGGTTGGCTGGCCAGGGGGTGTATGACGGGCCGCTACCGCCGAAGACGATGGACCGGGAGCGCCTGAAGCGGTACTTCGACCCACTGCCTCACTACTACCCCCCTTTGGAGGAACAGGCGATCGACCAGGAGCGTTACCCGTTCCACGCGGTCACCCAACGCCCCATGTTCATGTACCACTCCTGGGACTCCCAGAACGCCTGGCTGCGGCAAATCGCCACGCAGAATTTCCTGTTCATGAACCGCACGCGTGCGGAAGAACTGGGTATCGCCGACGAGAGCTGGGTCTGGCTGGAGTCCCACAACGGCCGTGTTCGGGGACAGGTCAAACACATGGAGGGGTGTCAGCCGGATACGGTCTGGACCTGGAACGCGCTGGGTAAGCAGAGCGGCGCTTGGGGGCTGAGCCCGGACGCGCCGGAGGCTCGCAAGGCCTTCCTCATGAACCACCTGATTTCCGAGTTGCTTCCGGACGCACACAGCGAGGGGCGCTTAGGCAACGGCGATCCCATCACGGGACAGGCAGGCTGGTACGACCTCCGGGTGCGAATCGTCCCAGCAACGGATAGGGATTCCGAAACCAGTCAACCGCAGTTCCCCAGTATCCAGCCACTGCCGGGCGCTGATCAGCCCCCGTCGCTGCTTCGCTATACCACGCATGAACCTGTGCGGTTGGTCCGCTCCATGTTGGACATCATCAAGCGGAGATAGATATGAAGCTCGGTCTCGTTATCGACGCCGACAACTGCGTCGGCTGCCAAGCGTGCGTGGTGGCCTGCAAGCAGTGGAACACGTCGGGCACGTTGGGCCCTCTCACCGATCATGATCCTTACGGAGACGAGCCCAGTGGCGTCGCGTTCAATCGTGTACGCAGCTACGAGGTGGGCGTATTCCCGAACAGCAAGACGGTGAACATGCCCATGTCCTGCATGCATTGCGAGACAGCGGAATGCGTCACCGTTTGCCCCACGGGTGCGTCCTACAAACGCCAGGAGGACGGTATCGTCCTGGTGGATCAGGACAAGTGCATGGGTTGCAACCTCTGTGCGTGGGCATGTCCCTACGGCGCGCGGGAACTGGACGATGTCTCCGGCACCATGAAGAAATGCACGCTTTGCGTGGACCGTATTTACGACGATGCACTGCCTGAAGAGGAACGCCAGCCCGTTTGTGTACTGACATGTCCGTCCAACGCCCGGCATTTCGGGGATTTTGACGATCCGGACTCGCACGTCAACCGCCTGGTGCGGGAGCGTGGCGGACAACAATCCTTGCCGGAACTGGGCTACAACCCTGTCAACCGTTACCTGCCACCACGCAACAAACCTCATGTCGGACAAGAGCGGGGCACCACACCGGGTGGCTTCGCCGATCGGCTCAAAGGCTGGCTATCCCGGAGCGTCAGTCGCTAACGCGCTCCGGAAGGAGGAATCACGTGCAACCCGCTTGGTCGGTCATTTTTTTTACGGTCGCCTCCGGCGCCGGCTTCGGTCTGGTAATCCTGACCGTATTCCTGGGCCTGTTCGGTGGGGTCCACGGGCTGGGCACCAACGGGACCGCAGCGGCGGTAATCATCGGCATGGTGTTGGCCGCCGCAGGGCTGCTTGCCTCCACACTCCATCTGGCAAATCCACGGAACGCCTGGCGGGCCTTCTTCCGATTCCGGACATCCTGGCTTTCCCGGGAGGCTGTGTTCGCCGTCCTGTTCTACCCGGTTTCCGTTTTATACCTGGTGGGTATCGTCCTCAGCGGTGACGGCGCCTGGTTCACCTGGGTCGGTGCCATCGGTATCGTGGTATCGCTACTGGCGGTGGCCACGGTGTTCGCCACCGGCATGATCTATGCCAGCCTGCGCACCATCCCTCAGTGGAACAGCGCCCTGGTGCCCGTCAACTATCTCCTTCTGGCCTTGGCCTCCGGGGCGCTGCTGCTGACGGCTATTGTCGCTATGGCCAGCGACGAGATCAGGGCCATGGCCTTGCTCTCGATCGTCCTGCTTGCAATTGCGGGCGCGGCCAAGGCGACGTACTACTTCTGGATCGGGATGCCCCCCAGTGGGCCCAGCATCCACACGGCTTTGGCACTTACCCGCGGCCAGGTTCGGCTCCTGGAAGCAGGTCAGAGTCACGACACGTTCCTGAACAGGGAGTTCAGCTTCCAGGCATCCGCAAAGCTGTTGGTGCGGTTGCGACTGATTGTCTACGCAACGGTTTTCGTTATCCCGTTTGTGCTAATGGCCGCCGCTCTTCATGCGGGCCATCCAATGCTTGCCCCCTCGGCTGCATTGTTCATGGCCGTGGGCCTGGTGGTGGAGCGGTGGCTGTTCTTCGCGGAAGCCCGGCATACCGTGAACCTGTTCTACGGAAGGCAGACCTGTTGAGTCGTGGAGAAGACGCCCATCGACGTCCGGGTAGGTTGACGGCATGATGCTCAACCGTATCTTCCCGTTCCTGAACTGGTTGCCCGAGGCTCGGGGGGCCACGCTTCGCGCGGATCTCGTTGCTGGCCTGACCGGAGCGGTCATCGTTCTGCCGCAGGGTGTCGCCTATGCCCTGATCGCCGGCCTTCCTCCTGAATTCGGTCTCTATGGGGCAGTGGTCATCGCCCTTGTTGCCGGGCTCTTCGGATCATCAATGCATCTGGTCTCGGGGCCGACTGCCGCCTTGTCCATCGTCGTGTTCAGTGTGGTCTCGGGCGTCGTGTCACCCGACAGCCCGGAGTTCATCCCCTATGTCATCACCGTGACCTTCCTTGCGGGTCTCATCCAGCTTGGGTTGGGCATGGCCAAGTTGGGTGGTGTGGTGAACTTCATTTCCCATACCGTCGTGGTGGGATTCACCACCGGGGCAGCGGTCCTCATCGCCACCAGCCAGCTTCGTCATCTACTGGGCCTGGACATGTCGGCAGGGGGCTCGTTTATCAATACAGTGGTCGGGGTCGTTCAGCGCCTGCCGGATTTCCATCTCCCGTCAATGCTCATTGGTATGGCCACATTGGGAGTCGTGCTCCTGGTGGCCTGGGCGAAACCCAGATGGCCCGGCATGCTGATCGCTATGCTGGCTGCCAGCATTTTTGCCTGGCTACTCGGTGGCGAGGAACGCGGACTGACCATGGTCGGCGGCATGCCCGGCCAGCTGCCACCCATGACCACACCTGTGTTGTCGCCGGACGTGCTGAGCAAGCTGGTGCCGGGGGCACTGGCGCTGGCCGTCATCGGTCTGATTGAAGCGGCGGCGATCAGCCGGGCCATTGCCGCATACTCACGTCAACGCGTGGACGGCAATCAGGAGTTTATCGGCCAAGGGCTATCCAATATCGTCGGCAGTTTTTTTTCTTGTTACGTGGGGTCAGGATCCTTCACGCGCACTGCGGCCAATTTCCACGCTGGTGCAGTGACACCCGTTTCGGTGATTGTCTCTGCTCTCATCGTGGTCACTGTCCTGCTGCTGGCGCCCGGAATCACCGGTTATCTGCCCATGCCCGCCATGGCAGCTATCGTTCTGCTCATTGCCTGGCGTTTGGTCAGTTTCCAGCAGTGGGGGCGCATTCTCCGTGCCAGCCGCCAGGAGACATTGATTCTGCTTGTGACATTTGCGTCAACACTTGCCCTGGCGCTGGAATTCGCCATTTATCTCGGTGTCCTTCTGTCGTTACTTTTGTTCCTCAAGCGCGCGGGAAAGCCACGCCTCGTACCGGTGGCTCCAACGCCGAACCGGCCAGGCAATCCATACAGGAACGCCTTGAAGCGCAATCTCCCACAATGTCCGCAGCTACGCATTCTGCGCCTGGACGGTTCTCTATTCTTCGGCGCCGTCGATCACGTCCAGTCTGTACTTCGTGGATACACAGACGCCGGTTATCGGCACATCGTCATTGTGGGGCCCGGCGTCAATTTCATCGACATGGCCGGCGCGGAAATGCTTGTCAGCGAGGCGGAGCGCCTGCGCGCACTGGGCGGCGGACTCTATCTGTGCGGCTTCAAGGATCCGGCAATCGAGCTGCTCCGGCGGCCGCAATACAAGCCATCGATTGGCGAAGAGAACATTTTCTCCTCACCTGAGGCGGCGGTATCCGCACTGTTTCCCCTGCTGGACCGCACAGTCTGCGAGGCGTGCACCGCAAGGATATTTCAGCAATGCGATTCCGTTCCAACGCGGTCTCTGCTGGGAGCGCAGTCGTCACATGGGCCGTAAGGCGCCCCATGCGATGATCGACGCTTGCCGAACGAAACCACCGTTTCCACGACTCCTTGCGCTGTATCTACATGAGTTCGTCCTCCCGGTCGTCCGTTTCGCCATAGCGGTGCAGCGCCGGAGGACTGAGACCTTCATAGAGCTTCCCCAGGCCCTGATTGATCTGCTCCCCGTGGCGGGCGAACAGGGACTGGCCCTGCAAGTCGCTGTCAACAATGAAGGGACCGAACTTCTCCACCTCGAAGAGCCACATGGCTTGGGCAAGGCCGAGTTCCTCCAGCCAGAACACGTCCCGGACCCGCTTGATGCCGCGGCCGAGAAGCGCCCCCGTTCCATAGCCCACGGTGGTCAGATAGATGGCCCCGCGAGGAGCCAGAACCCGTTCATAGTCCTTCTGCGGCATGCCGCCCTTGCCGATGACAATGCGCGTCCCGGTAAGGTCCAGCCATTCCGGCATCCATTTGGAGAAGCGAAAGCTGGCTGTTGCCGTCACACCGCCAATGGTGTAACCACCTTTCCCATCGGCTGCCGCCGCCGGGGAACAGTGAAAATTCACGTTACTGATGCCTCGCAGATCCACGGGCAGGTCGGCGCCTTCCGTCAGCACTTTCTGGTAGACGCGTTCCCGGGCGGTGTAGACCAGCCCGGTGAGATAGACAATGGTGCCTGGTTCCAGCGCGGCGACTTCCGATGATGTCGCCGGCAGATTCAAATGTATCTCTTTTAAACCGCTGTCTGATCCGGCCATTCGATAGACTCCCGTCGCATGTAGGGCGTGAACCACTGTGGATCGGTCCGATACTCAACGGTGCCGTCGCTGTGCAGCCGTGCCGTCGCCCGGCGTGAGGACAGGCAGAACGTATGGACGCTGACCGGCATGCCGCCGGTGTGTGTGTATCCAACCTCGATGTGGCAGTCGATCACCATGGATGAGCCGACAAAGCCCATGGCGCCCATGCCGATGGAGTTGCCCAGGGTCATGAGCTCCATTTCCAGCTCCGCGATCTTCGGATCCGGATTGCGGTCACCGACTGTTCGGAGGCAAGCGGCCTGCTTGCCGAGCTGCATGCACGTGTCCTTGGATCCGCCGATGCCGACACCCACGATGGCGGGCTGACAGGCCAGTCCGCGCTTGCCGAAAGCGATGAGGGTGTCAAGCACGAAGCGTTTGATGCCATCGATGCCGTCGCCTGGGAAGAGCATCCTGTAGTCAGTGCCGAACAGCCCACCTTTATGAACCGTGGTCACGTCCACCCAGTCCACGTCTGGTTCGAAACTCCACTCGATCTCCGGCGCATTGATGCCGACATTGTTGTTGTGCTCTGTCCTCCACAGCGGATGCACCCGGTTAGGCCTCAGCGGTACGTCGTGGGTTGCCTGGGCGGTGGCCCGCCGTAGTGCCCGCTCCAGACCGATGAAGCCCTCGTCTAGCCGGGCATCGTTGCCGACTTTGACGTAGTAGCGTGGAAGCCCCGTATCGGCGCACATAGGGCGCTGATCCTCATCGGCGGCATCCCAGTTGGATACCATGGTATGCAGGACAAACCTGGGCAATGGACCGGTTTCTGTCCGTTGCATTTCCTTGATTCCGTTCTTGTAGTCAGAGGGGATATGTATAGCGGCTCGTTTCATGATCTCGTAGGCGGCGGATTCGATTTTGGCCACTTCTATCATGACTGACTCCTACTCAAAGTGAGGCCAGGCGCTCAGTTGGGGACTCGTCGATAAGGGACTCACCTGGTTTGACGATATCGAAGGAAACGGGAATCATGTCGAGCTGAAGGCCGTTGTCCCGTTTGGTGATGCGGGTGTACGCCGTGGTGTTAAGGTCCCCCGTTTCCGGGTAGTCCTCACGGAAGTGAGCGCCACGACTGTCCACGCGCGCCCTGGCAGCAATGGTGATCGCCTTGGATATGTCCAGCAGGCTGCTCAGGTTCAGCCAGTCGTGCCAGGTAAGATTGAAACGCCGCTCTCCGTCCTGTAGCCCGGTGCTGCCCAGCTCCGTGGTGTAGTCATCCAACTGGCCCAGTGCACTTGCCAGCCGCTCCTCCGACCGGATGATGCCAACGTCGTCCCACATGGTGCTCCACAGGCGTTCCCGAACGCCGAGGATGTCGCCGGGAGGCTGAGAAAACGGATGTTCCGCCCGCGCGATACCCGACGCGATTACAGTCTCGTCCGGGTCTCGCCAGACACCTCCCGCCTTGACATAGGCAGCCATGGAATCGCCGGCGATGGCGCCGAAGACGGTCGAGTTCGCAACTCCGTTCCCTCCAAGCCGGTTTGCACCGTGCACTCCGCCACAGTCTTCGCCGGCAGCAAACAGGCCGGGAGATGCGGTGGAGCAGTCAATCTCGAATTCCAATCCGCCCATCAGGTAATGAGCGGTCGGTACAACCTCCACCTGCCCGCTCGCCAGATCAAAGCCGCAATCCCGACACCGTTTGACCATGCCGGGGAAGGCTTTCGCCACATTGTCGGGACCCAGATGGTGCATCTTGATGTACACGCCCCCCATCGGGCTGGTGCGGCCGGCACGCATCTCCGAGAAGATCCCGCGACTGACCACATCCCGGGTGGCACGCTCGCCCTTGGGGTCGTAATGGTGCATGAATCGCTCGCCGTCCCCGTTGAGCAGATGCCCGCCCGCACCGCGTAGTCCTTCTTCCAGCACGGTTCCGGTCATGCGGGTATCCTTGCCGCCGAGCAGCCCCGTGGGGTGAAACTGAACCATTTCCATATCGCGCAGGCTCAGGCCGTAGCGCAGAGCCATCGCAAGTCCATCGCACGTCTTGTCTGCAGACGGGGTGTGATACAGGTACATGGTGGGGCCCGCGCCGGTAGCCAGCAGAACCGCCTTGGCCTGGATGAAGCGGTATTCCCCGGTGCGCATGTCGATCAGTAACGCGCCGGCAATGCCCGACCCGTCTGCGGCGGGAATCAGTTCAATGGCCCGGTGTTCTTCCAGACGCTTGACGTCCAGCGCCCAGACCTGTTCCATCAGCCGGTTGATGATCTCGATGCCGGTAAGATCCGATTTGTGGATCGTCCGGTCGAAGGTCTGACCAGCGAAGGCTTTCTGGTGGAGTGTCCCATCCGGATTTCTATCGAAGAAGCAACCGATCTCATTCTCGAGTTCCTGAACCCGTTCCACGGCGCTTTCACAAAGACGCCATGCGAGATCCTGCCGTGGCAGCCATTTCCCGCCCTGGATGGTGTCCATGAAATGCCGTTCGACGGAGTCCCCGGGCGCCAGGGCAACGTTGTATCCACCCTGTACCATGCGGGTGCAGCCACATTTCCCGATCAGCCCCTTCACTGCAATGGTCACGTCCAGGTCCGGATTGGCCTGTTTGGCATGCAGTGCCGCGAACAGTCCGGCTCCCCCGGAACCGATGATCAGGATATCTGTCTTCCCTCGCGCAATCGTGGTCATTTACAGCGCTCCAATGAGGAATATAAGGCCCGTCACCAGGGACGCGCCGATGCCCAGGTTGATCCATTGGGTCTTTATCTCCGTCAAGTTGGGCCAGGGGAGAAGCTCCAGGACGAGCAGCCGCAACCCCAATACCATGTGGACCGTCAGCAGCACGACGAGCCCCGCTTCGGCCAACTTCACCAGTGGCATGTCCGCGAGCCGCAGGAACCTGTCCAGCCGTTCCGCGCCCTCGATGGACAGGCCCAGTACAAGAAAGTGAAATGGGAGGAAAAGCACCAGCAACAAGCCGGAGACGCGGTGGAAAATGGATGCCCAGTAACTCCGGCGCTCCCGAAACGAAGTCATCATCAGATCAGCCCCCCCACGCCGGCCACCGCTCTAAGTCCCAGAGCCGCGAGTAAGGCCGCGAGTCCGACGGAGAGCTGACTGGCAGTCCGACGGTTCAGTCTTCCCCACTCAATCAGTACGTTACGAACGCCTATCGGCCCGTGTATCGCAGCGGCCATGACAAAGACCCCGTAGAATCCGATCCACCACCAGTTGCCCTCGGTTCGACCAAGGATGTCATCGGCTGTCAGTCCGCCACGCACCGCATAGATGATGAGGCCGAGATGTATGAGTACAAGCGGGGCGAGAATGAGGGCCGTTAGTCGCTGCAGGGCAAAGAGAGCTCGATCCATTTTCATGCCTTACCAAAGAGGTCGAACAGGGATCGCCGTTTCATTCCCGCTATGCTGGCGGTAGGGCTCAGATTGATGGGGCAGTGGGACATGCAACTGCCGTGGGTGTGACAGGAACCGCATCCGCCGGCGCCAGTCGCTTTTCGAAATACGCCTGGCACGTCCGCGTGACGCTCGTCGTTGACCAGGGTCCACGCGCGGTTCAATGCGGCCGGCCCCAGATAGTCCTTGTCCCAGTGCACGACATCACACGCTGCGTAACAGACGGCGCAGTTGATGCACTCGATCGCCTCGTCAACCCGTCGACGCTTCTCGCTCTCGGTGTCGATGTGCGCCGGCCGGTGCGTGCGATCCGTTTTCCCCAGAAATACGCCTCCGGCGCGCTGCCACTTATTGAAGAACTCCTCCATGTCCACCACCAGATCCTTGATGATCGGTAGGTTCCGAAGCGGCTCGATCGTTATTTCGCCACCGTCTGCCACCCGCCGTACGTGGGTCCGGCACGTCCATCGTGGCTTCCCGTTTACCGTCATGGCGCATGACCCGCAAACACCCACCCGACAAGCAAATCGATATGCAAGGGATGGTTCCTGCCGGCGTTGAATCTCCGTGACGACATCCAGCACGGTTTGGTTGGGGCGTTCGGGTACGTCGTAGGTAACAAGGCTCCCAGTCGCGCCGCCTCGCCGAATTCTTACTCTCAGTGTGCCAGTGGTATCGCTCATACACGTCAGCCTTGCTTCTCAGGTGGCTCCGGGTGGGGCGGGTGGATCCGGATCAATAATGTCAACTCTGTAATAGAATAACTTATATATGACTATCCTGAAAAGTCCAAGCCTCCTAAGCGGTGCTGACGCAGTGATGTGGGTCCCAAGGTGCCAACCTGACCGCCGACTGTGACCCCAGGAGAAACGTGCACAACCTGGTGTCCCGTACCGCAAGCCCGTTACCTATGTGCGGTCCTGTCCATGCCCTGGCCGGTATTGGCGTGCCTTGACGTGGCATCACCATGCCAGCGGTCCCGCCTTGCCCCGGGGCGGCTCCCCCGCTCACACAGACAACGCCCCGGTGTTACCGGACACCGGGTGTGATCTCCCGCGGTCCATCCGTGACCCGCTGGCTGGATGTAAGCTTTATCGACATTTCTCCGTGGACCCGACAGATACCCCTTCGCTCCCGATGCCCAACACGGTCAGTGCATCGACACTTCCAGGAGGGGGCGATTGCCGAGGGGCAGGCGGGACACCCGGCTTGCTACCGGACGTCAGAAAACAGAATGATGGGTGTCGCTTTTCCCCATCCTGGCAGCCGTCGACGGCATGGCGGGGCACCGACTGGACGGGAACAGCGCCATGTCTGGCGCACGAAATAAAAGAGGTCCCCTGAAAAGGAGACCTCTTTGTTCGGGCCGATTGT
Source organism: Ectothiorhodospiraceae bacterium (assembly GCA_020831885.1). Lineage (GTDB taxonomy): Bacteria > Pseudomonadota > Gammaproteobacteria > Nitrococcales > Aquisalimonadaceae > LSCE01. Next base: position 14,321 of record JAFIFU010000046.1, on the reverse strand, counting down.
CGGACTGTTCTACTGGTTCGCTATCCAGCCAACCGGCTGACGATGGTAGGGCATGATGACAGCCCTCAGAAGGACTGACCGTGCCGGAGACGCCGGCGCATTACCGCGATACCCAGGAACAGGAGGCCGAGCCCCATCAATGCCATCCCGGCAGGCTCCGGAACCGGCGAGGGGTCTGGTTGCGTGATGTCGATCTGCTGGATCTGGTCATCCAATGTCCAGGCCGTCAGCCCTCCAGGACCAAACACCGTGCTCAGCGTGATCGTCTCGGTCCCCGGATTGGGAACGGTAACATGGAGCCAGTCGTTCACAGGCCCGCCACCGACAGAATGAAATGTGCCAAGTGCGGTTAGAACACCGGTGTCCGGATCGAACGACGAATAGTCGGAGTTGACGAGGGCGCCATCCAGCCCGGTCATTTCGTCGGTGTCCCAGGTGACGGAATCGAAGGCATAGTCAACTCCGTTCACGTTCAGAAAGCCGGCTGCCGGGTGCGCTCCATGCCAATGCAGCGCGTCGAACACAATGTTGTTGCCTTCAAAGGTATAGCCCAAACCGACGATGTGGGCGTGGGAATTCGGCGACCATAGGATAAACATCGCCAGCACCAGCCCGATGGGCCACAGCTTTTTCTGTTTCATGATCATCTCCCCCTTGATCCCGCCAGAGATCGACTGATGGGTATTGCAAAAAAAGCAAGAAAAATGCCAGTTAGATGATTTTCAGGAAAATTAATGTTTTATGTTGCATTTGGAATCCCGCAATCCTCGAACGTGTAAGAAAGTTCGACGTCCTGGCTGAGGCAGGGGAGCCGGCACATGTGCCCCACCACGCCCTTGTCAGAGAAGTTGTAGGCGTGCTGCAGGTGGGTGAAGTCCAGCGATAAGCCGTGGTGGTGCGGCGGGTCGGCGAGGAGAAGAGCTCGCTCCACTGGCGCTCAGGCACCCATCAGTGGACGCGATCGGCCGGGTTCACCAGTGTTCGCTACCGCGCCGATGCGAAAACGCATCACGCGCTGTATCCTTCCGCTTCCCTGGGGCAATGAGGCTCCGGTTCCGCCGGTAAGGCCACAACGAAAAGGCTGTCGTTGTGCTTGGTTCCCTTATGTATGGAATTGTCAGGGCGGATTATGATTACTAACCTCTCAGGAAGTACCAGCGCGCCTGTGGAATTCCGACGCATGCAGACCACGGGTGCCCGGATACCGTAGCCTCCAGTACCGCGGTCAGCGCCGGTAGCGGTGGGGCGGGTGCGCGAGTGGATCGGCAAATGATGCGGGACTGCCCTTGAATAGACAGCCGATTCTGATTGTCGAGGACGAACCGAACATCGCCAGGCTGATCGAGGCGTACCTCAAGCATGCCGGATTCGCGACAATCCGGGCAGCCGACGGCCGGCGGGCTCTGGACCTGATCCGCGATGAGAGCCCGCGGCTGGTGATACTCGATCTACTCCTGCCCGAGATCGATGGCTGGTCGGTGGCGCATGCATTGCGTCGCGAATCGGACATTCCGTTCCTGATTCTTTCGGCCCAGAAGGATGAAATCGACCGGGTGGCGGGCTTTACCGCCGGCGCCGATGACTACGTCGTCAAACCATTCTCGCCCCGCGAGCTGGTTGAGCGGGTCCGGGCCATAATCCGACGGTACGAGGCCGGGTCCAGGGAGGGGCATCCGGCGGTTCTTCGCGCCGGGGGGCTCGAGCTGGATCCGGAGCGCCACCGGGTCAGCCGTGGCGAGGACGAGATCGAACTGACGCTGATCGAATTCAGGCTGCTGCAGGCCCTGATGAGCGCCCCGGGTCGCGTCCAGACCCGCGAGGCCTTGATCGCACGTCTGTACGATGACGCGCCGGACGTCATTGACCGGGTCATCGACGTGCACATCGGCAAGCTGCGGCGCAAGCTGGAACACGATCCCTCGTTGCCGCGACTGATCCGCACCGTGCGCGGCGTCGGCTACCGTTTCGCTCCGAAGGACGACGAGCGATGACGGATCGTGCGACGCTCCCCTTGCGTACCACGCTGCTGCTCAAGCTCCTACTCGTGAACCTGCCGGTCATCGTGCTGGCGATGTTCGTTGTCTGGTGGGCCATCGACCAGCTTGCCGCCGATTACTTCACGGCACTCATGCAGGAGTACGACATCGCCCCGGACACAACCCATGCGATGTTCCTGGAGGCGGTGAATCGTTATCTCCTGTGGGCCGCGCTGCTTGCCCTGCTGCTCGCGACCGTGTTCTCGTTGCTGCTCACCCGCCAGGTACTCAAACCGCTGCGGGCCATGCAGGATGCAACGCGCCAGGTCTCGGCGGGGCATTACGCCGTGCGCGTACCCGTCACGACGAGCGACGAGCTGGCAGACCTGGGCCGTGCCTTCAACCGGATGTCCGAGGCACTGGAGCGCAACGAGTACCTCCGGCGCAAGCTGGTGGCCGACGTCGCCCACGAGCTGCGTACGCCGCTGACGAACCTGCGTGGCTACCTGGAGGGGGTGGCTGATGGCGTCGTGGCCGCCGATCAGCGCACCCTGGCGCTGTTGCAGGGCGAGCTGATGCGGCTGGTGCGGCTGGTGGATGACCTGCACTCGTTGACCGAGGCAGAGGCGGGCAGCTTGCGCCTGGATCGGGAGGACGTCGATCTGGTTGCCCTTGTCCAGCGCGAACTGGAACTGGCACGACCAGTGATCGAGGCCGGTGGCATCCTGGTGTCCCGGGACCTGTCGGCCGGTTCCGGCCGCATCCATGCCGATCCGGACAAGCTCTCGCGCATCCTGCGCAACCTGCTGGAGAACGCGTGCCGGTTCACGCCACGGGAGGGCCGGATCATCATCTCCGGGCGGCGCAGCGGCGATCGGGTGCGCCTCGAGGTTGCCAATACCGGCGCGACGATCCCGGCAGCCGATCTGCCCCACATTTTTGAGCGTTTTTACCGCGTTGAACGTGCCCGTTCCCGCGAGACGGGAGGGGCCGGCATCGGACTGGCGATTGTCCGCGAACTGGTGGAGGCGCACGGCGGGCAGGTCGGCGCCAGCAGTGAGGATGGCTGGACGCGTGTCTGGATCGAGTTGCCTGAGCGTCTCGCCGCCCCATCCTGATTGCTTTTACAAGCCCTTCACACTGGCTTTATCCGCCCTTTGCACAAGCGCGTTAGAGTGCATCTTGAGACCAACGTCACGGCGAAACACGAGGTGTATCATGCTTACCCGGATCAAACCGGTCCTTGGAATTCTGGCTGCTATCCTGCTGCTGCCAGCGCTCGCCGGTGCCGAGGGAATGATCTACACGAAGGACGGCGTGGCGCTGGGGGGCACCGACCCGGTCGCCTATTTCGAAGTCGGGGAACCCGTACAGGGCTCCGCGGATCACAGCCATGCGTGGCGCGGCACACTGTGGCATTTCGCCAATGCGGAACACCGCGATCGGTTCGCCGCGGAACCGGAGGCCTACGCGCCGCAGTACGGCGGGTGGTGTGCATGGGCGGCCGCGCGGGGCTATGCCGCAAAGACGGTCCCGGATGCGTGGAAGATTGTGGACGGCAAGCTGTACCTCAACTTTAATCAAACCATTCAGCGGCGCTGGGAGCGCAACATAGAACGGTATATCTCCGCTGCCGACGAACACTGGCCCGATATCTTCTGACACGCGGAAGGCCGGGAGGCAAGCATGCAGCGTCGTGACTTTCTGATACTCACGCTCGGAACGGGTGTAAGCCTGATGCTGCCGGCGCGCGCGGCCATGGGCAGCGTCGAGGTACGGGAGTTCCATCCCGTGACCGATCGCTCATGGGATCTCGGTCCCCTCAAGCACGATCCGGAGTTCTGGCGGGACTACGTCTCCGATGGCGCATGGAACATCCTGTTCCGCGACGGGACGGAGCGCCCCTTCTCGAGCCCGCTGGACAAGCTCTACGAGGACGGCACTTACGTCTGCGCGGCCTGTCATCTGCCGCTGTTCAGCTCCGACACCAAGTACGACAGTCGCACCGGCTGGCCTAGCTTCTACCAGCCCTTTCAGGGCCATCTGGGGACCAAGGTGGACCGCATGCTCTGGATAGTGCGCACTGAATACCACTGCATCCGTTGCCAGGGGCACCAGGGCCATGTATTTGACGATGGCCCCGAACCCACGGGCCAGCGCTGGTGCAACAACGGGCTCGCCCTGCGCTTCGTGCCAGCCGACGAGCCGCTGCCACAACTGCGAGGCTGAGCAATGAATCCGAACCTGATACCGACGCGGGGGATGCTGTGGATCCCCGTCCTGCTGCTGGCCTGCATGCTCATCCCGGCAACCGGTTTCGCCGATGAGAAGGAACGGGCCACGGCCCTGTTCGCGGGCGGTTGCTTCTGGTGCGTCGAAGAGGCGTTCGACGCCGTTGACGGCGGCGTCGCCACCACCTCGGGCTTTGCCGGCGGGCACGTCGAGAACCCATCCTATGAACAGGTGGTCGCCGGCGGCACTGGCCACTACGAGAGCGTGCTGGTGGAGTACGACCCCTCCCGGGTCTCGTACGAGGAACTGCTCTACGTCTTCTGGCGGAATGTCGACCCGCTGGACGGCGGGGGACAGTTCTGCGACCGGGGCGACCACTACCGCGCGGCCATCTTTGCCGGCAGTGAGGATGAATACCGGGCGGCCCGGGCGTCAAAGGAGGAGCTGGAGAAGTCCGGGCGCTTCGAGGAACCGATCGCCACCGAGATACTCCACCGGAGCACGTTCTATCCGGCCGAGGAGTACCACCAGAACTACTACCAGAAGAATCCGCTGCGTTACAGGTTCTATGTGACCAGTTGCCGTCGCTATGCGCGGTTGGATCAGGTCTGGGGAGACGAGGCCCGGCCGGGGAAGGATTGATAGCAAGGATTCGCGACTCCCCGTACATCTCCACCCGTCAGTGCGCGGCTCCACCGTCCGAAATACCATGGAAGGGCGAAAGCGCTCTTCGTGATGCTCGCGATGAACCGGGCAGTTGCTGGCGTCACGGGCCTACCGCCCGGAGGCATCACACCACGGGCGACGCCATCGCCATGATGCTTGCGGATACGACGATGCTCACCGAAAATCACGGAGGCCATCCTCGCCATCCGGCTTCGACGGACGGAGGCCCATGCGCCGCTTCCTGGTTTCCATTCTCGCCCTGCTCGCATCCACGGCCATCCTGCTGCTGGGTGCCGGCCTCATGGGAAGTCTGCTGAGCATCCGGCTGAGCTTCGAGGCCGTTGACCCACAGATCAAGGGACTGATCCTGTCCGCCTACTACATCGGCCTGGTCGTGGGCTCCCAGCTGGCCGGCGGGGTCATCCGGCGAGCGGGGCATATCCGAGCGTTCGCCATCTTCGCCGCCCTTTGTACCGCCGCCATTCTCCTCCAGGGTCTCTACGTGGTGCCTGCCGGCTGGTTCGTGCTCCGGTTGAGTATCGGTTTCAGCATCGCGGGTATCTACATGGTGGTGGAGAGCTGGCTCAATGAACGTGCCGACCCCGCCTCCCGCGGGCGGGTGTTCTCGCTGTACCAGATCATCTCCTACGTCGCCCTGGGTGCCGGCCAGTTCCTGTTGCACCTGGGTGATCCCGCCAGCGCGGAGCTGTTCATGATCGTCGGCCTGCTGTTTGCGCTGTGCCTGGTGCCGGTGGCCCTGAGTCGGGCCAGCACGCCGCCAGAGCCGGCACTGCATGTGCCGATGGCGCTGCGTCAGACGCTCACCGCCACACCCCTGGCCGCATGGACCTGCCTCTCATCGGGGCTGAGCAGCGGCGCCGTGTTCACGCTTACACCGGTATTCGCCCTGCGACTGGGCCTGGACGTGGGTGGCGTGGCGACGCTGATGGCGAGCCTGATCCTTGGCGGCGTCGCGCTGCAATGGCCTATTGGCCAACTCTCCGACCGCTTCGGCAGGCGTCCGCTGATTCTGCTGGTCGGCGCCGCCAGTGCCGTACTGGCGGCCGCCATCGCCGGATTCGGTGCCCAGGTGCCGATGGCGGTGCTTCTGGTTGCCATGGTGGTATTCGGCGGTTTCTCCTTCACCCACTATCCACTGGCGGCCTCCCAGGCCAACGATACTGTCGGAGCGGGCAGTGACTACGTCGCAGTGGCCGCGGCCCTGCTGTTTCTCTGGGGGGTCGGCGCCGCCCTCGGGCCGGTGGCCGGCGGCTGGGCGATTGCCTGGCTCGGCGGTTCCGGCCTCTTCTACTACATTGCAACTCTGGGTCTCGTCACCGCACTGGCGGCCTGGGGGCAGGGCAGGGACCCTGCCCCCGTTTACCAGCCGTATCGAACCATGAGCCGGACCACGGCTGTCATTATCGACCTGGATCCGCGGGCACATGAGAACGGCGCGGCCTCGCCCGCGTCCGATGAAACCACTGAAGGCAACGGGTCCGCCACATCTTCCTCGTCCCGCTGACATCCTGCCGGAAACGGGGATTAAGCCCGGAGAGTGGATGTTGTCGTGTGGTGGTTCGGTGTCCAGGTCTGCGGAGACCTTCTGTTTCAGTACAAGTACGTAATGTCCCCAATGGGAGTCCGGCTCGCGAGCGAGTACGGTTGCTGGTGAAGCCGGGGAGTCGTCGCGGCTGAAGGAGGCGTACGTATGGCCATCCCGCACTGGAGACGCGGAGCGTTCCTGGTATTGATAACGGTACTGGTGACGGCGGCGCAAGCGGGCGCGCCGGATCCGGAGCGCGAAGGCTGGCGGGTGATCAGGACGGAACAGGCTTATGATGAGTTGCTGGACTCCCTTCGGGCGGCGGTGTCGGCAGAAGGCATGGGAGTTGTCACCGATGTGGGGCCCACGGAGATGGCAGCCCGGCGTGGTGAGCGCATTCCCGGTAACCGGGTCGTCGGCGTATTTCGCAACGACTTCGCGGTCCGTGCCCTCCGCGCCAGTGTCGCAGCCATGATCGAGGCGCCCATCCGCTTTTATGTGACGGAGACGGAAGATGGCACGGCGACGCTGTCGTGGAAGACGCCGAGCCATGTTTTTGCTCCCTATTTTGATGAGGGTGGGGACGAATTGCGCCGGATCGCACGGGAACTGGACGAGACGTTCGAGGCCATTGCACGGCGGGCGACCGGGGAACAGTGAGCACTGCCTGATGCTGATACGCCGATTGCCGCCGGTGGCCGCATCACGCCCGCGACATTGCCACGGGCATCACATCAGCCCCGCGGCCGGCGAAGCCAGGCATCCCCGGTGCCTGCAAAGCACTGACAGCGACAATGGACAGCGCGGGAGATCGTCATGACGAAGCCAATGCCCCAACAGACTGCCCCCACACTCAGCGTTCCCACGGTACGCGGGCAGCAATGGACCTTGTCCGGGCAGCGCCCGGACCAGTTCAGCGCCGTGGTGTTCTATCGGGGGCTGCACTGCCCCTTGTGCAAGGGCTACCTGGGCCAGCTCAACAGCAAGGCGGACGCGTTCCGCAAGCGCGGGGTTGAGCCCATCGCCATCAGTATGGACGGCGAGGAACGGGCGCAGCAGGCGGTCGATGACTGGGGGCTCGATACCCTCACCGTGGGTTACGGGCTCACAGAGGACAGCGCCCGGGAATGGGGCCTCTATATATCCACCAGCATCAGTGAGAAAGAGACAGCGCGATTCGCCGAGCCCGGGCTGTTTCTGATCAGACCGGATAACACCCTGTACGCCGCCTCGATTCAGAGCATGCCTTTTGCACGGCCGAACTTTGACGATCTGCTGCAGGCGGTGGACTTCGTTGTCGCCAAGAACTATCCACCGCGTGGTACTGCGGCGTAGAGCAAGGTGGTCGAGGGGCAATCACACCCCTCGACCCCGCTGTGTGCCGGCTCCACCACGCTTACTGACGGACAACGGTTCCCGACATCGGCGTGGCGTTGAGGATGTTGTCCACGACCGGTGAGCCCGCCTCGGCAGCGGTTCGAATCTCCTCCAGCGTCGCCGCATCGGCGTCGGAATCGACCTCCACGTCGTATTCGATTGCCGAGAAACCAGGCCGCACCTTGTCGTCCACATTCAGGTAACCGCGCAAGTCGAACGGTGCCCGGACCGTAATCCGAAGGCTGCGGAAATCCACGCCGCGCTTGTTCGCATGGGTGACCCACCCGATCGTCAGGCAGGAGCCAACAGCACCTAGAACCAGCTCCATGGGGTCAATGGCCGAATCCTTGCCGCCCAGCGCCTCGGGCTCGTCGGTCTTGATCTCGAAGCTGCGCGCACGCGTCACAGCGATGGCGCCATCGGCCCACTCGGTCACCGCCTCAAAGGCGCCTTTGCCCTTGTCAGGATCTTCGGCAACCCCGGCACGGGTGGCCTCGTAGCTTGCAAAGTCGAGATTGCTGGTGCTCTTTGCCATGATGTTACCCTCCACATCGAAGCAATCACCTGCAGTCGTCTAAGTGGCAGACTGCATTAACTAAAGTGACTGCGGAGCCGATCAAAGGCAAAGACTCACTTACACTAAGATTATGCTCGATTGTGCTCCCGCACAGGGGTATGCAGACTGCCGGCCATCCCAGCTGTTTTGCCGAGCAGGCCGAGCGCTCCGCGGTGCAACTGTCGGTGCTTGAAGTCGCCAAGCACGTTGATGCTGACCGGCAGTACCGCAACGGTGGGGATCACCACGGCCACCAGGCTGCCCTCCCAGGCGCTGAGAAGGCCCAGGCCTGTGGCCGCCCCCGGCTGGCCCACCTACACTTAAGGAAGCGGCCGGTGCCGGCGAGGTTCGTCTGACCACGGCACGCTTTCCCTGGCGCCTGGCCAAAGGAGCCCGCGTTCAGGGATTCCCGTCCGGGGTGGAGGGAAGAGATGGCCATAGCGCCCCCCAACGACCCTTCACGGAATTGTATCCGGAGCGAACGATCGTTCCTGGTAATGGCGAATGTGGCCGCTGCGGTGGCATTGGGGGTGGCATTCTCCCTCTGGATGCTGCGCTACACGAGCTGGTTCCCGATCTTCGGTGGCCTTTTGGCGTTGACCGGTGCATTTAGCTGGATCGCGTTTCTGTCAAACGTCATCTCCGAAGAGCGGAAGAAGCAAGCTCAGGCGTTCTTGGACCGCGCGCTGCTCCAGAACTGGTTGACCCTGGTGTGCATGTCCTTGCTCACCGCGAGCTTCCTGCTCATCTTCGCCCCACTGCGTGGCACGTTGATTCTTGATTCCTTCGGAGAGGACGTCAGTCGCACCGGGACGATCACCAGGGAGAGCGGCGATGCCCGGCGCATTGCGCTGGCTGCCCGGAGTGAATCGGTGATGTTGTTGCCAACACGCTGGTGGCAGGCGGAGGCGTATCGCGTCAAGCTCGACGGCCTGCCGGAAATCGCTGTGAACGTGCGGCCCTGGCGGCGTGCGCGCATCATCGCACCGGCTGATTTCTGGGCGACACCTGTGGTGCTCATTCGCCCCACCATCACCATGAGCGGCGATGCCTTGCCCGGGGATTTCGACCTCGTCGTCGAGGTGAATGATCGGCGCTGGCGCGTCTCTCCGTACCATGGCGGAACCGTGTGGGTGGGAGCAAGCAGCGATGTCGAGATTCCGGCGGCCCGTATTGACCGATGGCGCATGGAGTTTCTGCATCACGACTTCAACCCCGCGCTGGTGCACCGCTGGACGCTGCCGGCAGCTCTCGATGAGGGGCCGCGTCTTCAGAGTGGGGACCGTCTCGTCGTGCGCGTGGAGTTGCCGGGTTCGCCCCCCGTGCAACAGGGTATCGCGGAAGCCCGGGTGCAGCCGGTTCGCAGCCCGGGGGCCTTTCCACAGGAGTTGGTGATCGATGTGGTGCCTTAGTCGACTGTGCAGGGGCGGGCTGCTCATGTGTTGTGGGCTCGCCCTGACACTGTGGCACATGGGGGACGCGCGGTCCCAGGACGGCGTCCCCATCCAGGTTGCCGTTGCCATCGAGTCCCCGACTCTGCTTCGGTTGTGGGGGCCTCACCGTGGCCAGGCGTTGGAGAGGCGGCTGGCCGCCGCCTGGCGCGAGATCTTGCGCTCGGAATTCCCACACTGGGACTTCCACGCCGATCCGGCCCGCGCCTATGCTGAGATCACCCTGTTCGTGGACGAACCCGAGTTGCGGAAGATCCGCATTGGCATGCGCGGACGCACCAGAGCACAAGCCAGGGAGGCTCCGTTGTGGTCTGATACCTGGCTGGAACCATCGGACCTTGACCTTGGGCTGCGTCCCCCCGCCGATCAGGCCGGTCCCGCCATCCTGCAAAGGGGCCAATCGATGTTCGCCGGCGGCAATCGCCAGCGGGTGGCGGACTGGTTGAAAGAGGATGTACCGCTTGGGGCCGGCGGGTTCTGGGAATGGCAGACGACACCGGCGGAGCCCAGAGTCGTCACCTCCCTGCCCTGGGAACGGTTCAGTCCCCTGAAGGATTCGCTGTTCCGGGTGCTCGTGATCAACGACCGTCGCATCCTGCTCGATGGGGAAGGAATCCCCCACGCCGGACGCTACCAAATCGATGAAACGGCCTACGAGGCTGTCGTTGTTCGCCCGCTCTCCCCCAACGAGATTCCCGACCTGGCCCCTGAGACCAGCGACCGTTTCCAGGTGCGCCTGATATTCCTCAAGGAGGAGCGCACCCCAATTGATCTGGAGTTTCTGAGGTAGTCATGTTTACGCCGGGTCACCAAATCGGGGTTTACGCAGGCTCCGCCCTTTTGGGGGCCCTGTTGTTGGTCCTGAGTTCCGCGAGCGCCGGTTCAGAACGACATGCCATTGGGACGGTTGAACGCGAACCACGTCTCGCCGTCGAGCCTGATCCCGGACAAGAGGAGGGCGTGCGGTTGTCCCGCGAGTTCATCCACCTGCTGGATGCCGGCGACATGCGATCGACGGAGGCGGCATTCGAGCGCGAGATCGCCGCTGCGGATACCGACGCAGAGCGTGCGACAATCGCACTCTCCTACGGAACGTCCGTGGCGAGGATTGCGAGTCGGGACGGCGATGAAGAGCGGCTTGAGGCTGCCACCAAGTACTTTGAGTATGCCATTGCCCACGGCGCGGACCGGGAGCGCCTGGCCGCCCTGAACAACTACGCAACCGCCAACCTGAAACTCGGCAACAGCACCCAGGCCGTCGCGCTTTTCTCCCAGGGGCTGCCGCAGGTGCAGGCATTTCCGGACCCCGCGGTGCGCGCTCGCTACCTCCACAACTTTGGCGAGGCGCTCCTGCAGCATGGCGATCCCAGCGCAGCGATTCCCGTGCTCGTGCAGGCCTTTGACGCAGATCCGGCGAGCACGGTTGCCGCAGAGGCGGGCGTGCGGGCGGCGATAACCGCTGGTGACGGAGACCGGGCCGGCCACTTCGCTGGTGGTCTCCTTCGCAACGGGCACGAGGCAACCGCCGCATCGGCGCTGCGCCAGTTGCTCGCGCCCGACGCCCTGCCACGGATGGATGATTCGCGGCCGGTGATCGAGGCGTTCTATGATTACCTGGTTGCGAGCCGGACCGACCAGGACGCGTATCGGAACGACTGGGAGGGCCTCACACGGGACGCATTGGGGAGGGTGGAGGAGTCGGGCCGGCAGTACCTGAATTTCGTTCCACTGGCCTATTCCCCGGAATTGCCGGTGGTTCTCGAACCGATCTCCGCGAGGATCGAATTCGCCCCATGGCTGCCGAACCCGGAAGACGGAAAACTTGCCGCCGACCTGCTTGGCGCCCCGTCCCGATTCCTGACCGGTGTGGGCGAAATTTATGCCGAGCAGGGTGACGTGAACGCTGCACTGGCCCGTTATGCGCTGTCCTGGTCCCTCGACACGACCAACGTTCAGGCTGGGCAGTATGCGGCTAACCTCATGACTGTTCATCGCGAGAAGGTGGATCCCCAAAGACGGCTTTTCAGCCAGTTCGTGTTCAACCTGTTCGAGGGTAAGGGTGAGGCCTATCTGGGGAATGACTGGCCGGCCATCTTCCGTTTCCACGTGGTGCTGGCCTCGTTGTACGTACAGGAAGGCCAATGGGGCGATGAACACAGGGCCGATGGCGCCATCTTCCAGTTACAGCATGCGCTGCGCGCCCGGGCCCGCATCGCCGACAGCGAGGCGCGGGGTATCGCTGTTCCCGGGCTTTACGGAATGCTGGGTCAGGCCTACGCGGGTATCGGCGATGAGGCAAAGGCTTTCGACAACTACCTGCATGCCGCTCGGGATGCACTCCGTCTGGAGGACAGAGAACAGGCACGGCAATACCTGCGAGCGGCGCGAGCGCTTCCCTATTCACCGACCGAGGACCAGATCAGGCGCTTTCGGCAGGTGACCACAGCGCTTGGCTAGCCCGTCGCACAACGCTATCTGCCCAGCGGCGTGGAACCGTCACGCGTCCGGTCACCGGCGGTTCGGATACCAATGCTTTGGTTCGGCCAGTGCCAAGCGTGTGCTGCGCAACTGACCAGAAAGGCGACTGCAAGATCGCGTAGGATGAGGGATGAACGATAGGCTGCCTTCTGGCCGCTCCAGAGGCAGTATCCATTGTGCGTATGCTTTCTGCTGGGAGGCTTTATGTGGACGGACTTCATGAAGCGGTGGCTGAACTTGTGGTTCTGGTGGCTGCCCCGCGAACGGCAAGAGGCTGAACGTGAATCGGCGGAGCCGGCGCCGCCGGCTTCTGACGAACCGTCGGAGCGTGCAGATGCCACCACGTCGTCAGTAACAACGCCTCCTGCATCCCACGAGCCGCCGGTGGCATCGGATCCGGTCGCCGAGCCCGAAACAGCACCAGAGCCGCAAACGGCTGCCGAATCGCCGGCGTCCGGGGAACCGGCGCCAGCACCTCGAACCGAGCCGGACAACCTGACAGAGCTCAAGGGCATTGGCCCTGCTGTTCAGGAAAAGCTGCACGCGCTGGGTATTGCCACGTACACGGATCTGGCGAAGGCGGACGCCGACTGGCTGACACGTGAGCTGAAATCACAACAGGTGGTCGTCTCACTTGCCCGCGTGCAGCAATGGATCACGGCGGCGCGGAACAGGGTCTGAACATTCCCAACATCACTGGCAGCCCTCCGTCGCGTTCCGGCTGTAGGCCAACACTTCCTGGTACCGGACCCGGCAATGACTGCCTGCCTCCGAGAAGGGGATGTCGCCCCGCTCGAGAAGCTTGACGAGATGGGGCGGGGGACATTGAGGATGTCCGGCGCTTCCCTGTGTCGTGAGGTCCGGGTGCGTCGGCACGATCGACACCGCATTGTCAGAGCCATTTCGGCACGCAAGTCACGCATCAGCGCGAGCGCCTGGCGCGCTGGCAACAGATCCGTGCCGTGGAGCTGAACCCAGACCCTGTCGGACGCAGGCTGCTGAGCCAGGAATCTGCGCAGTTCTGTAAACGACAAGTAACGGACCCAAAGAGGACGGTCGGCAGCGCACCCCCCCCGGCCGTCTCAATAGCGGGCCCGCCGAGCGGCGTTGGCGTTCTTGACAAGGGCGACGGCCATTTGCCTGCGAACGCCGCCTAGTCAGCCCACGCGAATGGCTCCGCAGAGCATCATGGGAATAGATCAGTGTTTCCCTCAGGTTTTGGAGGTCGCCGCCTATCCAATGATATCAATCGCATTCTGGTTTCAGCATTAGCTCGGTAACTAAATTCATTGCGTCGTCGCGATGCGTTGCCAAGAGTTCAACGGCGTCCTCAGTTCGACGTTCCACGCAAGCTTGGTATATCTCGCGGTGTTCCGCACAGGCTCGTTCGAACGCCCCGGTTACCGTGTAGAACATTGACTGGTATATCTGCGACGTATTCCAAAGCCCTTCCAGTAAACGAAGTAGCCTAGGCATGCCGCATACTTCATAGATGGAAAAGTGGAAATTCCTATTTCGTTGAACAAGTGTTTCGTGATGGGCGGGATCCGCTTTCTCCATTGCTTCCATGGCGCCAAGTATTCTCGCCTCGGATGCTTCATCCAGTCTCGGCACAGCGTGCCTGACCGCATCTCGTTCCAGCAAGCCTGCTATGTGATAGATCTCTCTGAGATCTGCCACACTGAGGCGCACCACAAAGAAGCCACGTCCCGCAACATACTCGACGAGCCCCTCGCCCTCCAAGGTCTTCAGTGCCTCTCGCACCGGGATCCGACTCAATCCCAGCGAATCCGCCAAAGCTTCCTGGCGAATTGCTGATCCAGGCCGCATGCGACCATCCAGGATGCGATTGCGCACCTCGTCCAAGACCGCCTGTTGTAACGTATTGGGCCGTTTGAATGGCTGATAAGTCAACGGATTCTCCAAACTCATAAATACATCAGGATACCACCAGGGAAGCGCTGATCTATTCCCATGGTGCTCTGGCTTTGCAGCGTGTCCGGGTGCGGTGTTGCGGCTCTTGCCAAGGGCTCGCCATT
>JAFIFU010000115.1 GCA_020831885.1 Ectothiorhodospiraceae bacterium | reverse complement strand
CCCCCCCCCCACCACACCCACCCCGCCCGCCCCGCCGCCCCCCCCCGCCCGCCCCCCCCCCCCCCCGGCTCCGGCGCGTTCGAAGCCCCCACATTTACATGATCGACACGTTTTCCAACAGTTAGTACGACAGGACAGTCATGACTCAGCGCATCAAGAAAGTGGTTTTCCCCGTAGCCGGTCTGGGCACGCGCTTCCTGCCGGCCACCAAGGCCAGCCCCAAGGAAATGCTGCCGGTGGTGGACAAGCCGCTGATCCAGTACGCGGTGGAAGAGGCCGTGGCCGCCGGGGCCGATACCCTGGTATTCGTCACCGGTCGCACCAAGCGGGCCATCGAGGATCATTTCGACAAGGCCTACGAGCTGGAAATGGAGCTGGAGGCCAAGGGCAAGCACGCCATGCTGGAGCTGGTGCGGAACACCGTCCCCAACGGCGTGAACTGCATCTACATCCGCCAGGGCGAGGCGCTGGGTCTCGGTCACGCCGTGCTCTGTGCCCGCCCCATTGTGGGTAACGACCCCTTCGGCGTGATCCTGGCCGATGACCTGATCGACGGCAACGGCGAGCAGGTCATGTCCCAGATGGCCCGGGAATTCATGGCCCACGAATGCTCGCTGCTGGGTGTGGAACAGGTGCCCCCGGAGGAAACCAACAAGTACGGTGTGGTCAGTACCGGCGAATTCAACAGCAAGCTGTCCCGGGTGACCGGCATCATCGAGAAACCGGAACCCGAGGCTGCGCCGTCGAACCTGGCCGTGGTGGGGCGCTACATCCTGACGCCGCGGATCTTCCAGTTGCTGGAGCAGACGCCGCCGGATGCCCGCGGGGAGATCCAGCTCACCGATGCCATAGCACGGCTGCTGGACTATGAAACCGTGCTGGCCCATGAGTTCCGGGGTGTGCGTTACGACTGCGGCAGCAAGCTGGGCTACCTGAAGGCCACCGTGGAGTACGGCCTGAAGCACCCGGACCTGGGGCCGGAGTTCGCCGCCTATCTGAAGCAGTATCACAACGCCGGCTGAGATGGGGGCGGTCCGGCAGGCATGTGCTCATAGCGATTTCTTCCTTGGCCTGTCCGGTTCGGGCAGCTAGAGTTCGCGGCGTTCGTGTCGCCGTGTTCGGGTTCCGGGGCGTCTGCCTCCGGAGACAGGAGTGTTTCTGTTGATCTGGGAAGCCTGGCTCACCGTTGCCGTGGTCGTGAGCGTGCTGGGGGTGCTGTCATTCTCCCGTACGCCGCCGGACGTGGTGTTTCTGGGCGGGGTGACCGTGCTGCTGCTGAGCGGGGTGCTGACCCCTGCACAGGCATTCGGCGGGCTGGCGAACCAGGGGCTGCTCACGGTGGCAGTCTTGTACGTGGTGGTGGCCGGGCTGCAGGAGACCGGCGGCATCCAGTGGATCGTACAGCGGGTGCTGGGCCGCCCGCGCTCCCTGACCCATGCCCAGATCAAGGTGATGAGTCCGGTCGCCTTCCTCAGTGCCTTTCTCAACAACACGCCGGTGGTGGCCATGCTCATCCCGGCCGTCAGCGAATGGTCGCGCAAGTTCAGCCTGTCCAATTCCAAGCTGATGATCCCGCTCAGCTACGCGGCCATTCTGGGGGGGACCTGCACCCTGATCGGCACCAGCACCAACCTGGTGGTCAACGGTCTGATCCTGGAACGCAGCCCCGAGCACGGGCTGGGCATGTTCGACCTGGCCTGGGTGGGGGTGCCGGTGGCGGCTGCCGGTTTGCTGTTCATCCTGATCAGTTCCCGCTGGTTGCTGCCGGACCGGCGCCCGGCGCTGAGCCAGCTCAGCGATCCCCGGGAATACAGCGTGGAGATGCTGGTGGACCGGGAAGGCCCGCTGGTGGGGCGCACCATCGAGGATGCCGGCCTGCGCCACCTCACCGGCATGTTCCTGGCCGAGATCGACCGCAACGGCACCGTCATACCGGCGGTCTCGCCCCAGGAGCGGCTCCAGGGCGGGGACCGCCTGGTGTTCGTTGGCATCGTCGAGTCCGTGGTGGAGCTGCAGAAGATCCGCGGGCTGACCCCGGCCACGGATCAGGTGTTCAAGCTGGACGGTCACCGCTCCCAGCGGAACCTGGTGGAGGCCGCGGTCTCCGCGACGTCGCCCATGGTGGGCAGAAGCATCCGGGACGGGCGCTTCCGCTCGGTTTACGATGCCGTGGTCATCGCGGTGGCCCGCCACGGCGAGCGCATCCGGCAGAAAGTGGGTGACATTGTCCTGCAGCCCGGCGATACCCTGTTGTTGGAGGCGCGGCCCCAGTTCATCGAGCAGAACCGGAACAACCGGGATTTTTTCCTGGTGAGCCGGGTGGAGGAATCCGCTTCGCCCAGGCATGAGAAGGCGCCACTGGCTCTGGGTATACTGGTGGGCATGGTGGCGCTGGTGACGGCCGGCCTGTTCTCCATGCTGGAGGCCGCCCTGCTGGCCGCCGGGGGGATGCTGGTCACCGGGTGCGTGCGCCCCGCCAACGTCTATCGCAACATCGACTGGTCCGTGCTGGTGGTCATTGCCGCCGCCTTCGGACTGGGGGCGGCAATGCATGAAACGGGCGTCGCCTTTGCCATCGCCAAGTATGTGGTGGGGCTGAGCGGCGACCTGCCCTGGGTGAATCTGGTGGTGGTCTATCTGTTGACCGCGCTGTTCACCGCGGTGATCACCAATAACGCCGCCGCCGTGCTGATGTTCCCCATTGCGCTGGCGCTGGCGGGGGACCTGGGGCTGAGCTTCATGCCGTTCGCCGTCGCCGTGATGCTGGCGGCATCGGCCAGTTTCGCAACCCCCATGGGGTACCAGACCAACCTGATGGTATTCGGCCCGGGCGGCTATCGCTTCGCGGACTTCCTGCGCATCGGCCTGCCGTTGAACCTGGTCACGGGCGTGGTGGCCGTGCTGGTGATCCCGCTGGTCTGGGGGTTCTGAATTCGAATCATGCAAACATGAGGATGTCATGACCAATCCGAGTAACGAACTGGTCGCCCCCCACGGGGGCGCGTTGAAGGAACTGCTGGTTGACGAGACCCGTCTTGCCGAGTTGAAGCGGGAGGCGGTGGATCTGCCTTCCTGGGATCTGAACGAGCGCCAGGTCTGCGATAGCGAGCTGCTGCTGAACGGCGGTTTCTCGCCGCTGGAAGGCTTTCTGACCCGCAAGGATTTCGAGTCGGTCTGCGGGAACATGCGCCTGGCGGACGGCACCCTTTGGCCCATCCCCATCAATCTGGACGTGACCGAGGCCTTCGCCGAGGGCTTGAATGCCGGTGACCGGATCGCCCTGCGGCACCCCGAGGGAATGGTGCTGGCGGTGATGACCGTGGAGGATATCTACCGTCCGGATGTCCGGGCCCAGGCAGAGCAGGTGTTCGGCACGGTGGACGAGGCCCACCCGGAGGTGTTCCGGTTATTCCATCAGAGCAACCCGGTGTACCTGGGCGGACGGCTGGAGGGGCTGGAACTGCCGCCTCACCACACCTTCAAACACCTGCGGCACACGCCCCGGGAACTGCGGGACTGGTTCGCCAAACTGGGCTGGAACAACGTGGTGGCCTTCCAGACCCGCAATCCCATGCACCGGGCCCACGTGGAGCTGGCCAAGCGCGCCTCGCAGCAGGGTGCGGCCAACCTGCTGATCCACCCGGTGGTGGGCATGACCAAACCGGGGGATGTGGACTACTTCGTGCGTGTGCGCTGCTATCAGGAGGTGGTCAAGCACTTCCCGGAACAGACCACGGCCCTGTCCCTGCTGCCGCTGGCCATGCGCATGGGAGGCCCGCGGGAGGCGGTGTGGCACGCCATTATCCGCAAGAACTTCGGCTGCGCCCGCTTCATCGTGGGCCGTGACCACGCCGGCCCGGGCAAGAACAGCCAGGGCGAGGATTTCTACGGCCCCTACGATGCCCAGGAACTGGTCCGGAAATATCAGGACGAATTGGGCATTGTCATGCAGCCCTTCGAGGAAATGGTCTACGTGGAGGATCTGGCCCAGTACGTGCCGCGCTCGGAGGTTCCGGAGGATGCCCGGGTGCTGAACATCTCCGGCACGGAGCTGCGCCGGCGACTGAAGGAGGGACTGGAGCTGCCGGACTGGTTCTCCTACCCGGAGGTCATTTCCAAGCTGCGTGAAGCCTTCCCGCCGAAACGCGAGCAGGGGTTCACGGTGTTCTTCACCGGCCTGTCCGGTTCCGGCAAATCCACCATCGCCAACATCCTGATGGCCAAGTTGATGGAGATCGGCACCCGGCCGGTCACGCTGCTGGACGGTGATCTGGTGCGCAAGCATCTGTCCAGCGAACTGGGCTTCTCCAAGGAGCACCGGGAGACCAACATCAAGCGCATCGGTTACGTGGCCAGCGAGATCACCAAGAACCGGGGCATTGCCATCTGTGCGCCCATCGCCCCCTACGCGGCCACCCGGCGCGAGGTGCGGGAGATGATCGGTCAGTACGGCGGCTTCATCGAGGTGCACGTGGCCACGCCGCTGGCGGTTTGTGAGGAGCGCGACCGCAAGGGCTTGTATGCCAAGGCCCGGGCCGGACTGATCAAGCAGTTCACCGGGATCGATGATCCCTATGAGGAGCCGGAGAACCCGGAAGTGGTGGTGGACACCTCCCGCTTCAGTGCCGACGAACTGGCGCACCAGGTGCTGCTGCAGTTGGAAAAGCAGGGGTATATCGACCGGGAGTGAGGGCTGATGCCGTGGGGCGCCTCACCGTTTGGTGGTTTCGGTCCGGCCGGGGATGGGGGCACCTCGATGGACACGCCGTGGATACGTCCCTGTAGGCTTGTCGGCCGCGTCCATGC
>JAFIFU010000045.1 GCA_020831885.1 Ectothiorhodospiraceae bacterium | reverse complement strand
CAGGCCATGAACGCCGGCGGCTCCATGCCAAAGGGCGGGCCGGAGAGCAGCGGCAACACCGGGATGCTGCCCTGGTCATACCCGAGCCAGGTGAAGCCCGCCGGATAGCGCCCCTCGGAGACCGCGTCGAGGATCTCGAACGGCGGGATCAACTCCCCCGGCTCGTAGTAGCGCAGTTGAATGTTGCCGTCGGACATCGCAGCGACCGACTCCGACAGATGGACTAGCGGTGAACCCAGGCCCACCAGATGCGAGGGAAATGAGATCGGCACCTGCCAACGAACCCGCTCCTGCGCTGACACTGTGGTAGCTGCTGACAGGCCAACAGCCAGTACTGCAGCGGATGCGGCAGCGGTGAGGACTTTTCCGGAAATACCAACAGACGTGGACTTGAACATCTCGATTCCTCCAAGGACGTTTATCGCAACCCCGCACTCCAGTAGCCGGGGAGTCGCCGCCCAGCCAACAGATTCCGTTCCCCTCAATCGGGAGCATGGATCAGTGCTGGACAAGACTTTGGTTATAATTCATAAATGGTATGACCAATTATTTTTTATCCGCCCCACAACACTAAATCGGACATTGAACGGATGTCAAATTGTGCATGTAAAAATAAAACGGCTACATACGGTTATATAAAATATTGATAAATAAAAATAAAAAATTGATTTCAGGCTTACGAGTAGAAAATTTACGATGGAGTGTCACAGAGGGATTTGGTCTTACCATTTTATCTAACTGAGTTTCATCAAATGACCAATAAGGAAAATATGCCGTACACCACCGTGCGTCCGCGAAGAATCTCCGATGCTGTTATGGAGCAGCTGGAAACCATGGTCGCGGAAGGTACCTTTAAGCCGGGGCAGAAGCTCCCGGCAGAAAGGAAGCTTGCGCAGCAGTTCGGGGTTTCCCGGCCATCGCTGCGGGAGGCGCTGCAAAAAATGGTCGCCCGCGGCCTGCTGGTGAGCCGCCAGGGCGGCGGCACCTATGTGAGCAGTGAGATCGGCAGCGCCTTCTCCGATCCCTTGCTGATCCTGTTGGTCAACCATCCGGAGTTTCACTACGATCTGTTGGAGTTCCGGCATGCCCTTGAGGGGCTGTCCGCCCACTATGCCGCACTGCGATCCACAGCTGCGGATAAGGAACTGCTGCAACAACGGTTTGACGAACTGGTTGCCACTTATCCAGCCACGGATCCGGAAAAGGAGGCGGAGGCGGACGCCGCTTTTCATCTGACCATCGCCGAAGCGGCGCACAACGTGGTTTTGCTGCACGTGATGCGGCGGCTGCTTGGCCTGCTGGAGCGTAGCATCGTGGACAATCTGCGCAGCCTGGTCGAGCGCAAGGAATCCCGAGACCTGCTATACGAGCAGCACAAAGCCTTGCTGGATGCCATTCTCGCCGGTGATCCAGAGTGGGCTAGCCAGATGTCCCACGATCACCTGGTGTTTGTAGAGGACGGGCTGCTGGAACTGTCCAAGCGGGAAACCCGGGTCCGTCGGGCCTTGCGCCGAGTATACGCAGTGCGTTAGCCCGGCCGATTGGCGGAAAGGAACAGGAGGATTTTATGCACATCGCCGTTATCGGGGCGGGTGGCGTCGGGGCGTTCTACGGCGCCCGCTGGCAGCAGGGCGGTAACGCCGTGGTTTTCGTTGCCCGGGGCAAGCATCTGGAGGCGTTGCAAACCCGGGGAATGCAGATCACGCATCCGGAGCTCAGTTTCAACAATAACGTTGAAGCTATGGATATTGATGAATTTTTAAAGAATGATCCGGGTCGGTTCGACCTGGTGGCACTGGCGGTGAAATCCGCCGCCACCCGGGAGGTGGGGCAGCAACTGGCGCGCTGGTTCCACACGCACGGCACCCGGGTGCCGGTGATCTCGCTGCAGAACGGCGTGGACAACGAACAGATGCTCGCGGAGCTGCTGGGTCCGGAATGCGTGATCGGCGGGATCGCGCTTCGCATCGGCACCCATGTGGAGGCGCCCGGGGTGATCGTCGCCACCGGTCCCGGGCAACTGGTCACCGGTCTCTGGCCCAATCGGGATCAGGCGGTTCCGGGTCCCGCCGCCCAGGTGTTTCCGGAACTTGTCCGCATGGCGGAGGCGTCCGCCACCCCCGTGATCCCGAGTGACGATATCCGGCGGGAACTCTGGCGTAAGCTGGCCATCAACAACGGCGTCAATCCCATTTCCGCCTTGACCGGCTGGGATACGGGCCGGCTCAGCCATACCGAGGAGACAGCGGCCATCATCCGACGCCTGATGCGGGAGGCCGCTTCGGTGGCCCGCGCGGATGGTGTCATACTGGGGGAGTCCGATGTGGACGAGATGTTCCGGCTCGTCTACGAGTTGGAACCCATCAAGACGTCCATGCTGGTGGACCGGGAACATGGCCGGCCCCTGGAACTGGATGCCATCTGCGGTGCGGTCATCAGACGCGGGCGCGCGCTTGGCGAGGATGTGCCGGCCACCGAGATGATGGACGGTCTGCTCCGACACGGCATCTGGGTTGGCGGCAATCCGGCCTGAACCGGGAACGCGGCAACGGAGGAGGGCACCATGGCTCGCCGACGGGGGCACGGCCGCTGGTTGCGGCGGCTTGCAGGCCTGGCACTGCTCGTGCTGCTGGTTGCCGTGGTGCTGGTGGCCGGGGCCGGGCCGGGTTATCGGCTGGGGCTGATCTCCCTGGGTACCGCTTTCGAGTTGCTGCGCTACGGTGTGTTCGCGGCCCTGGGCGCCGCCGCGCTGGGTCTGATCTCCCTGGGAGCCGCCATCCGGCGACGCCGGCTCATGCCCGGCCTGGTGGGCTGCGCGGCGATCCTGGGCACGGTCGGCCTGCTGGCCATTCCGTTCCTCCACTGGCAGCAGGCGCGCCAGGTCCCCCCCATCCACGATATCACCACCGATCCCGACGACCCCCCGGCATTCGAGGCCCTGGCCGAGGCGCGACGTCGGGCCCCCAACGCCCTGGAGTATCCGGGCGATGCGGTGGCCCGGCAGCAGCGGCAGGCCTACCCGGATATCCAGCCGCTGCTGCTGGACGCCCCGCTGGCCGATGTGTTCGCGGCAGCGGAAGCAGAGGTGCTGGCCTTCGGCTGGGAACCGGCGGAAACATCGGAGCACCACCGTCTTGAGGCCACCGCCACCACCACCTGGTTCGGCTTCCAGGACGATTTGGTGATCCGCCTTCGGGAGGAAGACGACAAGGTCCGCGTGGACATGCGCTCCGCCTCCCGCGTCGGCCGCAGTGATCTGGGCACCAATGCCGCCCGCATCCGTGCCTACCTGGACGCCCTGGAGCGACATATCGGAGCGGATTGAATTGCTGCTATCTTTGTACTGACGGTGCTGACACGGCGTTGCCCCATGGACCGGGAAGCAGGTGCGTCGTGCAAGAGGCCCGCCGGAACGCATCTGCCAGTCACCCGGTACGCGGAGGTCAGTATGCCGGTCGATCCGTACACAAAGATCATCGTTCCCCTGGACGGCTCGGAGAACGCCCTGCGGGCCCTGCAGCATGCTGTGTCGCTGGCCCGGGCAGCCGGCATGGAGCTGCACCTGCTGCATGCCTTCCCGGTGGGTTCCACGGCACTGATGGATCTGCTGCATTACCCGGAAATCGCCAAGGCCAAGGCAGAGGGGCAGTTGCGCCGGGCCCGGGAAGAGGAGGCGGCGCGCATCTTCCCGGTGGCGCGGGAGCGTATCCCGGACGGTGTCCAGGTCGAGGAGGTGTCGGTGATGGGGGATCCGGCCGAGGAGATCCTCGGTTACGCCGGTGAGCACCCGGAGGCCATGATCGTCATGGGAACGCGGGGCGCGTCCGAATACATGGAACTGCTGGTGGGTAGCGTGACCACCCAGGTGGTCCATCACGCCACCTGCCCGGTGACCATCGTTCATTAGCCCTGGGTCGGCAGCAGGCGTTTGCTCAGCATTTCAATGACCACCACACCGGCGAAACCGGAGGCCGCGCCCACCAGGAATGCGCCGGCTTCCGTGGCCGCAACGGCCGGCGGAAGGCCCAGGTGACCCACGCCCAGGACAGCCGCCACATAGGCCACCAGGGCGACCAGCAGGCCCTCCAGTACCCGGGCGCCCACGGGGAAACGGGGTTTCCCCCCGGAGAACCGGCGGCTGTAACCGCCCAGCCCGCCGCCGACAAGGGCAGCGGCAAGCGGTAAAAGCGGCAGGTGCTGATGCACTGTTCTGCTATCTGAGAACCCGGCCGCATGGGCCGTGATGATGACGTCGTCCAGGCCCGAGGCGCGCAGGCTGAAGCGGGCGGAGGACGCCCCCGCCGGTATCACGAGACGCAGCGGTTCCACCGTTCCGGGTCCGTCGATGGCCAGGGAGACCGGCGTGTCCCGGTCCACCGGCGCCGGTGCGCCGTGGGGTTCCAGGTGCAGGACTTCCACGTTCGCGGTCCCCAGGCCGAAGCCGGGTATGCTGCCCTGTAACGGAACCAGCTCCAGCCGGTGCAGCACATCGATCTCCAGATCGGCATCGCCGAGAGCCGAGCGCAGTTCCAGAACCGGATGCCGGGTGGTGGGCAGAAAATGCAGATCTATCACCTGCTCATGCTCGATTCCCGCCCGCTTCAGGGTCACGTCCGGAAGCGGGGCGGCGGCCATCCCGCGGAAGCCGAAACGCACCGTCACCGGGCGTTCCAGCTCCCCGTCGTCCTGATCGCCGCCCCCTCTCAGACCGAGAAAAATGCGCGTGCTGTAGAGCCGCAGGCCGTGATCCCATGCCACGGGCAGCGGGCTGGCCAGCAGCGTGGGGCGAAACCAGTCCCCGGGATCGTCGGCGCGGGCCAGGTCCACAACGCCGCCGGGCAGCACCGTTCGCTCCGCCGGCAGTTGCAGCGCGGAGGTTTCCCGGGGCCGGATGACGAACTGGCGGGGATCCGTTTCCGGCGTGGCCAGGGTCAATCGCCCCTGGTCCACCTGCACGTCCACATCCGGCGCCAATTCGCCACCGTCCAGATCGGTGACAGCGATATCCTGCCGGGACAGGGCCTGGTCCGAGCGCCAGAGTTCGACACTGAACGTGGCGGGGGCGCTGATGGAGGTGACCGCCTTCGGTTCCGACAGCTCCCGGGCCAAGACCTCCCCCAGCCCCAGGGCAAGGCAAAGGACGCCTCCCAGGAACGCCAGGCATGGATTCGGTCGCTGCCTCACGGCACCACCTGCTTTCCGGTGTGGGCCTACTTGTTCAGTATATCGCTCATGCGCCGGATTGCTGATTCCGGCCGGGCGTACACCGGGGAGACCGCGGTTTCCCGGGTTCGGGGTGGCGCGGGGGATGACCTTCGGATGACTATACTGACTGTTAACACCAAAGCATTCAGGCCTCTGGGGGTGGGCATGCGGCAGATGATTGCGTTGCTCGGGGCATTGCTGGGAGTGATGCTGATCAGTCCGGGCGCACTGGCTGGCGGGGAGGTGCGGGTCACCGTCCAGGGGGCCGACGGCGCGGGAGTTGAGCACGCGGCCATCGTGCTCCGGGGGCCGGAAGACGCATGGGAACCGCCCAGTGACAACGAAGCCACCATCGACCAGATCGATCGCGAGTTCGTCCCACCGGCGATCAGTATTCCGGTGAATACGCGGGTGCTGTTTCCCAACCAGGATGACATCCGGCACCATGTTTATTCCTTCTCCAGCGCAAAGTCGTTCGAACTCCCGCTGTACAAGGGGATGCCCGCCCGGCCCATACGCTTTCCCCAGCCCGGGATCGTCACCATTGGCTGCAATATCCACGACTGGATGATCGCCCACATCTACGTGGTGGATGCCGCCATTCACGGGCTGACCGACGCCGAGGGCGTGTGGGCGGCCGCGGATGTGCCCGCCGGTCGCTACCGGGTGGAAGTCTGGCATCACGGTCTGGACGAGGAGCGCCAGACGACGGGCGAGATCCGCGTCGAGCCCGGTACCGAGGTGGATCTGGAGGTATCCGTGGAGGTTGCCAGCCGGCCGGCGCCGCGCCGCCGGGGAACCGTCCCCGGGTACCGGTAGGCGCCATGTTCCGCTTCCGGCGATTCCAGACACGCCTGCTGGTCCTGTTCCTGGCGCTGTTCACACTCTCCCAGGCCATCGCCCTGGGACTGACCAGTTGGGCCGGCCGCGCAGCGGCCCAGGACGAGATCCACACAGCGCTGGAGGTGGCCGCCGGGGTCTTCGGAAGCCTGCTGGAGGAACGGGAAGCCCGGCTGCTCCAGGCCGCGGTGCTGCTGGCGGATGATTTCGCGTTCAAATCCGCATACGCGACACGGGATGCGGCAACCATCGAATCCATGCTGCACAATCACGGCACCCGGATCGGTGCGGATGCCATGTACCTGCTGTCCCTGGACAGCGAGGTGATCGCCAGCACGCTTTCCGGCGCCCGCGAAGGCATGGATTTCATGCATCCGGAACTGCTTCAGGCCGCCACGGAGGATCCGTATGGCGAGGCCGGGGCCATCGTGCTGATCGGCGATCAGCCTTATCAGCTCGTGGTGGTTCCGCTGCTGATTCCCATGCACGATGCCTGGGTGGTGGTTGGGTTCCGGCTTGGGGCGGGTTTTACCTCTCACTTCCGGGAGCTGACCCAGTCCGAGATCAGCATCCTCTCAGCGGACGCAGACCGGTGGCGGGTCCTGTCCACGAGTCTGCCGGAGGCCGCCGCCCGGGCGCTGCCGGCGGTGCTCGCCGGCGAGGCCTGGCGGGACGGTGCCGCCTTCAATCTGTCCCTGGCCGGTGAAACCCAGGTGTCCCTGCTTCAGGAAATGGGCGTGGATGACCACCGGCGCCTGCTGGTGGGAATGCACCGGTCACTGGACGTGGCCATGGCGCCGTATCGCCGTCTGCAACAGGTCCTGCTGGTGCTGTTGCTGGGTGGCCTGGTGCTGACGGCGCTGGGCGCCACCTGGGTCTCCCGCCAGGTGAGCAAGCCGGTGCGCCAGTTGCGCTCGGGGGCGGAGCGCATCGAGCAGGGGGATTACCAGGCCCGCGTGGCCATCCGGCAGGCGGATGAACTGGGGGCGCTGGGAGAGGCCTTCAACCGCATGGCCCGAGGCCTGGAGGAACGGGACCGGGTGCGCGGCCTGCTGGGCAAAGTGGTTTCCCCGGCCATCGCCGAGGAACTGCTTGCCCGGGACATCGAGCTGGGGGGCGAGGAGCGGGAGGCCACCGTGCTGTTCTCCGATATCGTGGGCTTCACCCCGCTGGCGGAAACGGTTCCACCGGCCCGTCTGCTGGATCTGCTGAACCGCTATCTGACCCGTATCAGCGCCGATATCGAGGCCGAGGGCGGCGTCATCGACAAGTACATCGGCGACGCCGTGATGGCGCTGTTCGGCGCCCCACTGACACAGCCGGATCACCCGGAGCGGGCGGTGCGCGCGGCCATGGCCATGGTCAGCAGCGTCCAGGCAATGAACCGCGAGACGCCCGAACACATGGCCACCCTGCGACTGGGCGCCGGTATCAATTCCGGTACCGTCGTGGCCGGCAACATGGGGTCCCGGAGCCGTCTCAACTACACCGTGGTGGGGGACGCGGTGAATCTCGCCTCCCGCCTGGAGGGGCTCACGCGTCATTACCGGGTGGACATCCTCGTCAGCGATGCAACCCGGCGGCAGTGCCCATCCATCGTGTTCCGGGAACTGGACCGGGTGCAGGTCAAGGGACGCCAGGGCGTGGTGGGTATCCATGAACCCCTGGGGACCCGGGGCCGACTCGACAGCCATCTGCATCAGCGGCTGGTACTGTTCGGCGAAGGCCTTGCGCACTACCGGCAGCAACGCTGGGACGAAGCCGAAACCACTTTTCAGGAGCTTGCCGGCGTGGAGCCCAACGGCCCGGCTTCCGTTTACCTGGCCCGGATCCGCGCGTTCCGGGAACAGGCACCGCCGGCGGACTGGGATGCCGTCACCCGGATCGCCGGGAAATAGCCGGTTCCGGGACCAAGGGACAGACAACGACCGCGAAGCCGGTGGACTGAATTCGGACACTTCCTGGAGGAACGGTGCTTTCCGTGAACGCGATACTGGTGGACAAGCTTGCGGCGCTACCCCTGTTCGCCGGGGCATCCGCCGAAAGCCTGCAGGCGCTGGTGGCGCAGGCCTGCGAACGGCACTGGCCGGCCGGTACGGCCCTGATCCGGCAGGGCGACCCGGCCACACACGTTTACGTGCTGCTGGATGGGCGATTGCGGACGGTGCTGGACGGCCGTGACGGCGCCGGAGGGGCATTGACCCGGCTGGCACCGGGTGCGCTGTTCGGCGAAATCGGTGTACTCACCGGCGGGACCAGGGAAGCAACCGTGGTCGCCGACACCGACGTCGTCGTCCTGGAGATCCCCGGAACCGGTTTCGAACACCTGCTGGAGCAGGAGGAAGCCATTGCCCGGCGTGTGGCACGGCAGGCCGGGCGGCGCTTGCGGGAAGCGCAGCTGGCGCGGCAACTGGCGCGGTTGTTTCCGGATGTGAACGAGCGCATCCAGACAGCGGTGCGCCAGGCGGTGGACTGGGTGGAGTTGCGCCCCGGGGAGCATCTGGTGGATCAGGGGGACCCCGCTGACGCCGCCTACATCGTCGTCTCCGGTCGGCTGCAGGCCATCGCCGACGACACCGGCGGTGATGCGCGCGTGATGGCGGAAACCGGGCCCGGTGAACTTGTGGGCGAAATGGCGTTGCTGGAAGGCGGGGTGCGAACCGCCACCCTGGTGGCCATCCGCACGACCGAGGTCGCCCGCCTGGGCCGTGCCCGGTTGCTGACCGCCCTGCGACGGCATCCCGAATCGCTCCTGGGCATCATCCGCACCGCATTGCGTCGCGCATCATCGGCGCGGGCGCCCCGCGGGGCTGTCGAACGACGGTCCATCGTGCTGGTTGCCCTGCATCCCACGGTGGATTCGGCCGCGCTGGCCGCCGGGCTGCTGGAAGCGATGCGGCGGGCGGGGCCGGCCACGCTGTTACGCCTTTGCGACGCGGCGGACATCTTCGGCAACCGCCGGATGCTGCAGGGGCTACCGGATGGTCCCGCCGCCGCGCGCCTGGCGCAGTGGCTGCAGGAGCAGGAAGACCGCCACGGCACGCTGCTCCTGCTGGCGGATCAACGGAACATGGGCTGGAATGCCCTGCTGCTGCGTCAGGCCGACCATGTGGTACTGGTGGGGGATGCCACCCGGAGCCCGGAACCCACGACAATCGAGGCGGAGCTGGACCGGGCGAACCCTGCCGCGGAGTGGAGCACGGGGACACCGGCGTTGCGCCGCAGCCTGGTACTGCTGCACCCCGCCGAAAGGATCGCCCCGCCGCGGGGAACCGCCCGCTGGCTGGCCCTCCGCGTCGCCGACGGCTGCCACCATGTCCGGCATGGACACCCGCGGGACCTGGCCCGGTTGGCGCGGATACTCACCGGCCGCCCCGTGAGCCTGGTGTTCAGCGGGGGTGGCGCGCGGGGCTACGCCCATCTGGGAGCCGTGCGCGCCCTGGAAGAGGCCGGCGTACCCGTGGACATCGTGGGCGGCACCAGCATCGGTGCGGTGATGGCCGCCCTCATGGCCTTCGATACCGGCGTCGAGGAGCAGGCGAACCGGGCCGCCTACTTGCTGCGCAAGACCCTGGACTGGACGCTGCCGCTGGCCAGCCTGGTGAAAGGGGGGCGCATGGCGGCCCTGGCGGAACAGGCAACGGAAGGGCGCGATATCGAGGACATGTGGCTGCCCTGGTTCGCGGTTTCCGCCAATCTGACCCGTTCCCAGGTCGCCGTCCACCGGCGCGGTTCCATCACCCGGGCCCTGCGGGCCAGTGTGGCCATACCGGGTATCGTTCCGCCGGTGGTCTACGACGGCGAGCTCCATATCGACGGCGGCGTGCTGGACAACCTGCCGGTGGAGCCCATGCGGCGCATCAACCCCCATGGCCCTCTGATTGCCGTGGACGTGGCGCTGAATGAAGGTCCGCGGGTCGATGCGGATTACGGATTGTCGGTGTCCGGCTGGGCGCTGCTGGCGCAACGGCTGCTCCCGGGGGCAAAACCTCCCCAGGTGCCGGGCATCGCCTCCACCCTGGTCCAGTCCATGATCGCCGGTTCCAGCCGCTCCCGGGATGCGGTGGTGGCCCGGGGACTGGCCGATCTCTACCTGGATCTGCGGCTACCACAGTGCGGGATGCTGGAATTCGACGCCCCGGAACGGATCATCGCCGCCGGCTACGAGGCCGCCGCACCGCGGGTGAGGGAGTGGGCGGACACGCTGCCGGCCGCGCTGCGTGGTGGATGAAGCGCGCCGACGCCGGTCAGCGGACACACTCCGCGAACAAGTTGATCCCTTCGTTCTCGAACCGGATGGCGGTACAGGGCCGGCCGAAGGCGGAGCGTTCGAACAACTGGTCCATTTCCTCCTCGGTGCGGTGGATCAGCTTCCAGTCAAGCACGTGATCCATCAGCCCGCGGGTGGGATTGACCGGATGGATATTGCCCAGCATGACCCGCCCACCGGGCCGCAGCATGCTGTGGATCAGGTCCAGCAGGCGCACCACCAGTTCATCTCCGAAATAGTCGATCAGCCCGATGCTGTAGATGAAATCCTGATCCCGGATCGGGGTGGTGGTCTTGCCCAGTGCCAGACGGATCAGGTTCTCGCTGATCAGGGACATCTGACGCTCCAGCCCCGCGGTCCGGGCCTGATCCGACACGTAGGCCAGTGCCTGCAGGTCGATATCGATCAGATTGGCATGGAGTTCGTCCGGGTGCTCCAACTGGGTGGCGTAGATGTCGAACAGTTCCCGCGCCGGGCCACAGGCCAGGCTGGTGATCCGGGCGGTGGGGCCTTGGCGGGTCTCCACGGTCTTGCCGATTTCCTCCGCCAGCAGGGCCCGGCGATTACGAACCGCCCGGGCCGCCGTGGTTTCGAGAAAGCACCGGTCGATCAGGCGCCCCAGGGCGCCGTTGCCCTCCGGACGGTTGCGGTAAATCAGCTCGATGGTCCAGAAATCGCCGGCATAGCCCCGGGGCTTGCTGTAGAAGCGTTCTGCCGTCTCCGCCATCAGAATGTAGGGCAGGAGTTCCTGTTGCACCCGCAAACCCATCTCCTCCCTGACCCGCTCGTTCACCACCTCCTCGGACAGGACCTGATGAAGCAGGGGACAGAATTCCAGGAAGCCTGTCACGATGGAGTCGCTCATGGCGTCCGGGACATCGCCGGTCTCGGCCGCAGCCTTGTTGGCCTCGAGCATCTGCTGCTTAAACGCCTGCAGAGGCCCGTCAAGGCGCTGCCAGGCCCCGGACTGTCCGCCGTCGGCCCCGGTGGCCGGCTCCGAAACTGCCGCCAGCCGGCGGTTCGCCGCCCGCAGCCGCCCGGCCAGCAAGCGGGAGAAGGTCCGGTAAAGGCGGGCGGCGAAGCCCGGCTGTTCCTCGGCCCGTTCCTGGAGGGCCGCGTGGGGTATCGCCAGGGCAATGCTGTGCTCCAGGGCACGTACCGATTCCGTTGGCACCGTGCCTTCCAGAAACGACATCTCACCGGCCAGATCACCGGGGCCGAGGACGGCCAGCCGCTCGCCGTCCCCCTCGGCGAATACCCCGAACACCCCCTGGACGATGACGAACAGCGTATCCAGCGGCTGTTCCTTTTCGATCAGATAGTCACCCTGGGAAATGCTGTGCTCGGCCGCCGTGGCCAGCATCCAGTCCGCGTCGGCCTGATCAAACTGGTCCAGCAATGCGATGCCCTGTTTCATGATTCCTCCGGTCATGCCCGCCCCCCCAATTCCTGACAAGCTTAGTCAAGTCTGTGTGGAATTCAGCGCCTTCTTCAGTACCCTTGACCGGGAATTCAGGCCACGGAACACTGCCTCCAGGTGCGCCGAAATACGGCGGGGCAGCTGCGGAAAACACGAGGTAAAACGTGGATTATCAGGGGCGTGTGCAGGAACTGAATCGGGCGTTCACCGGCGGCGGAGGGCAGACGGTACGCCTGAAGAAGCGGACGACCTCCAATCTGTTCCGCTATCACGGCCGGCGGTCACCGGCCGAAAAGCGGATCTCCCTGTCCGGATTCAACCATGTTCTGAACGTGTGTGAGGAATCGCGGACACTGGAAGTGGAGGGGCTTGCCACGTACGGGCAGATCGTGGCCGCCACGCTGCCCCGGGGGCTTGTGCCCACCGTAACGCCGGAGTTGCGGCACATCACCGTGGGTGGGGCAACGGTGGGCATTGGCATCGAATCCTCCGGGCATCGTGACGGCTTCGTCCATGACGGGCTGGTGGAGGCGGACGTGCTGCTGGCCGACGGCCGCGTGGTGACCTGCTCCCCGGACAATGCGTACGCGGACCTGTTCCACGCCCTGCCGAATTCCTACGGCACGCTGGGTTACATCCTCCGGGCCGTCATCCGGCTTGTTCCCGCGCAGCCCTACGTGCACATCCGGCATCAGCGGTTTCACACCGTCCGGGAGTACCTGGCCGCCATGGAGGATGCCGTCCGTCGGGGGGAGGATGATTTCATCGAGGGGCTGGTTTTCGGTCGGGATGCACTTTACCTGACCCGGGGCAGATTCACCCAGCGGGCCACCACCGCGCCGGATGACATCTACCGGACGATCTACTACCGGTCGGTCAGCCGCAGAACCACCATGCTACTGCCCACCGATCAGTATCTGTTCCGGTTTGATCCCGACTGGTTCTGGAACATTCCGGACACCGGCCTCTACCGGTTGTTCCGCCGGCTGGCCCCAAGGCGCCTGCGCAGCTCCGCCTTCTACAACCGTTTCACCGGTCTGAGGGCCAAAGCCCGGGAGTCCCTCCGCATCCGTCCGGATACCCGCACCGAGAAGCTGATCCAGGATTGGGAGGTGCCGTGGACCGGGGCGGAGCAACTCCTGGATTTCGCACTGGACCGGGTGGATCTGGCCGGCCAGCCCTGGGCCGCCGTTCCCATCGTGCCCCAGAGCCGGGCAACCCTCTACCCGCTGAAGCAGAACACCCTGTATTTCAACCTGGGAAGTTACTGCCTGATACCCCGGGTTCCGGGTAAGGAAGCGGATTTCCACACCCGAATCATGGATGAGGAATGCCTGCGCCTGGGCGGGATAAAAATGCTCTATTCGTCGAGCTTCTTCGACCCGGCCACGTTCAATCGCGTGTACAACGGCAGCGCCTACGATGCGCTGAAATCGAAATACGATCCGGACGGCGTTTTTCCCACGCTGTTCGAAAAAGCGACGGGGCTGCGCTAAGAAAGCGTTTCCCGGCCGGGCCCATTCTTGACCCTTATCCCGGCGGCGGGAATACTCTGTACAGGATGCAAATATCCGTGGCCGCGGCCCGGAATTCGGGCCGGACGTCGTCACGACCAACCCACAACACTTTCCGAACCCGCATGCGCAACCAGATCCACCATCAGGAACGCCGTTCCGGAAACCCGCTGTCCGTTCCCGGAACAACCCCGGTACAACAGGGTGCTTCCACGCGGGCGGAGCGGTGGCTCATGAAGAAGCTCCATACCCTCTGCGGCAGCCCGCCGGTGCAGATCCGCCTCTGGGACGGCGCGTCCGCCGGGCCATCCAGTGGGGAAGGGATCATCGAGATCCGCGACCGGTCGGCGCTGTTACGTCTGCTGCGGCAACCGGAAGTGGCCTTCGGTGACCTCTACAGCAGCGGTCGCCTGGTGGTGCACGGCGACCTCACCCAAGTGCTTTTTCACCTGATGACCGCCATGGGCCGTGGTGCCGGGGACGCCCCCGGCCTTCTGCGGTGGCTGTGGCGGAATCGCCCCGCCCTGGGCAGCAACCAGGCGGCCGCCCGCGGCAACATCCATCATCACTACGATCTGGGCAACGATTTCTACGCCCTGTGGCTGGACCGGGCCGCCATGCAGTACACCTGCGCGTATTTCGAATCTCCCGACAACACCCTGGAGCAGGCCCAGCTCGCAAAGCTGGAGCACGTGTGCCGCAAGCTGCGGCTGGAGCCGGGGCAGACCGTCATCGAGGCCGGTTGCGGCTGGGGCGGGCTGGCCCGCTACATGGCCCGGCA
Organism: Ectothiorhodospiraceae bacterium; assembly: GCA_020831885.1. Lineage (GTDB taxonomy): Bacteria > Pseudomonadota > Gammaproteobacteria > Nitrococcales > Aquisalimonadaceae > LSCE01. Next base: position 14,857 of record JAFIFU010000045.1, on the reverse strand, counting down.
CTACGGGGTGCGGGTACGGGCCTACAACATTTCCCGGGAACAGCTGGCTTTCGCCAGGGAGAAGGCGCGGGAGGAGGGGCTGCAGGACCGGGTGGAGTACATCGAGGACGACTACCGGAACATCAGCGGACACTGCGACCGGTTCGTCTCCGTGGGCATGCTGGAGCACGTGGGCCCCCGGAATTACGCCGCCCTGGCCGAGGTCATGCGCCGCAGCCTGCACCCCCGGGGGCTTGGGCTGATCCACTCCATCGGCCGGAACAGGCCGGCGCCCGTGAACGGCTGGATACAGAAGCGCATCTTCCCCGGTGCCTACGTGCCCGGCATCGTTGAGCTGATGCGGTTGTTCGAGACGGGTTCGTTCTCCGTGCTGGACGTGGAGAATCTCCGGCTGCACTACGCCCGGACCCTGGACCACTGGCTGGCCCGGTTCCGGGCACACCGGACCGAGGTTGTCCGCCGCTACGATGAACCCTTCGCCCGCGCCTGGGAGCTGTACCTGGCGGCATCCAGCGCCACATTCCGCAGCAGCGGCCTCCAGTTGTTCCAGGTGGTGTTTGCCCCGCCAGGCAACAACACCCTGCCCAATGACCGGCGCGATCTGTACCGCCAGGCCGCGACCCCGAAGGACGCCTGATTCCCGGCCAGCCCCCGGCTGATGGCTGACCCCGGTCAATGCGGTGCACATGCCGCGCCTGCAAACTTCCCTATCCACCACTCCGGGTCGGAGAGATCCATGGTTCAGCGTGTATGCCGTGCTGGTTGCGGGTTACTTGCGTCGCTCCTGATGATGGCGGCGCCAGGGCATTCCACACCGGCCGGTGCCGACGACACGGCGCTGCACCCGGACATACGCACCGAAGCCGGTCAGCGGGAAATTCTGGAGCGGATCCGGCAAAGCCCGTTTCCGGAGCCCATCGTGCTGCGGTCGGCGGAGGAGTCGGACGCCATCCACGGGGATATCCATGGCATCGTGCAGGAACCGCTGGAGCGGCTCGCCGGTTATCTGAGACAGACCACACACTGGTGCGGAATGCTGTTCCTGCACCTGAACGTCAAGACCTGTCTGCAGGCCGGCGACGCCGGAGAGGGCGAGATCGGCCTCTATCTGGGACGCCGGTACTACCAGGAGCCGGATGAGGCGGATCTTGTGCGCTTCCGGCTCGAAGTGATCAAGGACGACGAAAACCTTAGCGCGGTGGATCTGCGTTCCGACCGGGGCACCCTTGGTGCGCAGGATATTCGCATCCAGGTTCAGGTTGTCCCCCTGGACGATGAACGCAGCCTGGCACACATGCGCTATTCGGTCGGTCTCGGCTGGTTCGCGCGCACCTCGCTCCGGTTGTATCTGCGCACCATCGGCCGGGACCGGATCGGGTTCACCGTCATCGGCACCGACCAGGCAGGCGACCCGGTCCACGTGAACGGATTGCGTGGTGTGATCGAGCGGAACACTGTCCGGTTCTATCTGGCCATGCAGGCCTTTACCGAGTATCCCGAAGCCGACCAGCTCCAGGCGAGGCTGGAGCGGTGGTTCGAACTGACCGACCAGTACCCGGAGCAACTGCGGGAACTGGACCGGGAAACCTATCTTGACCAGAAGCGGCGGGAGTACGAGAACCAGACAGCGCTGCAGGAGACCCTGCTACCCGGTGACCGTTTACGGCTTCCCCTGGCGCCGCCGGACTCCGCACAGCCCTGGTAAGCGCCGCCTCATTGTCATGTTTCAGGCCGCCAACAGGCGGATGCTGCTGGCGGCCAGCCCCCAGCCGATCAGGCCGCCGCAGAGGACGTCGGTGGGGTAGTGGAGCCCGAGCACCACCCGGGATGCGGCCACCAGCATGGCAAAAGGCAGCAGCAACCAGAACAGTTCCGGGACGTAGTGGAGCGTCACCAGGGTGAAGCTGACCGCGTGCAGGGTGTGGCCGGAGGGAAAGCTGTACTGATCCAGGGGCGGAGCCCCCAGCGTGATGGCCTGGTCCACATTGAAGGGGCGCGGCCTCCCGGCCCGGTGCTTGATGAACCGGTAGATCAGCAGCCCCACCGTGCCGACCAGCAGCAGATGGGCCGTTGCCACCAGGCCCGGCAGTCCGTGGAACAGCGGCAGCGCCAGCATCAGGCCGTACCAGAACACGCCGTTGCCCAGCCGGCTCACCGCCGCGAAACCGTGCCGGAGCCAGCGGGACTGAATGCCCAGCCGGTTCACCGCCAGGCAGAGCATGAGGTCGAAGCGGCCCAGTTGTTGCAGCATGGCGTATTCCCCGGTGTCGGCGGACGCTCTCCACGTCCGGGACCATGGTGCCGGTGCCCCATGGATGGGTGATGACACCGTGATGACGGTTGCGTGACAGCGCCGGACCGCCGTCACGCCGCCGCACGGGGGCGCACCGGCACCAATTGGGTCAGGAACTGGGTGGCGCTGGCCTCCCAACTGCACCCGGCCGCATAGGCCACGCAATCAGCGGGCCGCAGGCGGAGCGCCCGCCGCCAGGCCCGCGCCAGATCCTGATCCAGTGAACCGGTGACGCCCTCGGTGACCACATCCCGCGGTCCGGGAACCGGGTAGGCGGCCACCGGCACGCCACAGGCCATGGCCTCCAGCATGGTGAGTCCGAAGGTGTCGGTCCGGCTGGGGAACACCAGGCAGTCCGCCGCCGCCAGATGCCGTGCCAGATCCTCCCCGGTGCGGAATCCGGAAAAGCGGACATCCGGGTACCGCGCGCGGAGCCGCTTCAGATCCGGGCCGTCCCCCACCACGTACCGGGTGCCGGGGATCGGCAGGTCCAGGAAGGCCTCGATGTTTTTCTCCACCGCCACGCGGCCCACGTACATGCTGATGGGTCGGGGCGCATCGAGAAATGCCTTGTCCCGGGGGTGGAACAGCCGGGTGTCCACCCCTCGCGACCAGGGAACCAGGTTGCGGAAGCCGCGTTCCTCCAGCGCCTCCCGCAGGGATGCCGTGGCCACCATGGTCCGCTCCGCCGCGGAATGAAAGCGCCGCAGCACGGCGTAGCTCCAGCTCAGCGGCACCGGTGCCCGTAGCCGCAGGTACTGGGGGAACCGGGTGTGGTAGGCCGTGGTGAATGCGAGCCTCCGGTCCAGACAATACGCCCGTGCCGCCCAGCCCAAGGGTCCCTCCGTGGCGATGTGGACGGCGTCCGGTGCGTATTCCCGCAAACGTCCTCCCACCCGGCGTTTCCAGCCCAGCGCCAGGCGGATCTCCCCGTAACCGGGGCAGGGCAGGGTGGTGAACTGATCCGGCGTCACGAAACAGGTGGGGTGCCCCAGGCCCTGCAGAATGTCCCCCACCCGTGTCAGGGTGGTGACCACGCCGTTCAGCTGCGGGTGCCAGGCATCGGTCACAATGGCGATCTTCACGCTGTTCCCCCACGGTCTCCGGCTCAGAACAGCGCCAGTGTGCCGGCTGGGGATGACGGGAATGTGAACGGCCCTGAACGGCGTGGAGCTGAACCGGCGTATCGCCGCACCGCTTCCGGACCCCGACTGATCCTCCCGTAAACCGCGCTGTGATCGGCGCTGAGCGCCCATGCCCGCCACGGGCAGGGTGACCTGTTGACAGGAACAGTAACGTTGTTACAGTGAGAACATACAAATCGTAACAACGTTACTGTTCTGTCGGAGGAGTCCTGCATCATGGAAACGGCGCTGACCCAGACCTGGCACTACGTGGATCATTGGGCGAACACCCGGCCGGACGGCGAGGCCGTGGTTTTCCAGGACCGGCGCCTGAACTGGAAGGCGTTCAGCGAGGCGGTGGATGCCGCGGCGGCGGCCATGCTGAAAGCCGGCGTCTCCAAGGGCGACCGGGTGGCCATGCTGGCCATGGCCCGCCCCGAGTTCCTGATCACCTTCATGGCGGCCAACAAGATCGGCGCTGTCTGGCTGGGACTGAACCCGAAGTTCACCCTGGATGAACTCCGCTACCAGATCCAGGACAGCGCCCCCCGGTTGCTGTTCGCCGTGGACGCGTTGCAGGGTCAGCCCCTGACAGACACCCTGGAGGCGCTGCAGCGGGAGGACAACGGGCTGGAGCAGGTGGTGGTGATGGGTACGCCGCCGGCGGGCATGGAATCCTTCGATGATTTCGTCGCCGCCGGGCAGGGCCGCCTTCCGGAGGTGGCCGGGGCCGCTGCCCGGGTGGAGCCCACCGACGATGCGCTGATCATGTATACCTCCGGCTCCACCGGCAAGCCCAAGGGTGTGGTGCACACCCATGCCAGCATCATCGCCAACATCCGCAACCAGGCGGTGGCCTTCGGCATGGACGAGAACACCCGGGCGCTGCTGCATTTCCCCATCAATCACGTGGCGGCGGATGTGGAGATCGGCTTCGGCACGCTCTACGCCGGCGGCTGCGTGGTGTGCATGGAAGGCTTCGATCCGGTGGAATCCATCCGCGTGGTGCGGGATGAGCGCGTGACGCTGCTGGGCCAGGTGCCGGCCATGTTCCTGCTCCAGTTCCAGCAGCCCGGCTTCAACGGAGCGGACCTGGCCGGGGTGCGGACCTTCGTCTGGGCCGGGTCGCCCGCCCCCGCCCTGCTGGTGCAGGGGCTGTCCGCCATCGCCGCCCAGTCCGGCGCCGTGCTGGTGACCGGCTACGGCAGCACCGAAACCTGCGGCTTCATCACCTACACCCGGCCGGGGGACGATGCCTCCCGTCTGGTTCACACCGCCGGCACCGCCGCGCCCGGCTTCGCGCTGCGCATCGTGGACGACGCCGGTGAACCGCTGGACACCGGCCGCATCGGCGAGATCGCCGTGCAGGGGCCGTTCCTGTTCGACCGCTACTGGAAACGCCCGGACCTGACCGACCAGGTGATGCGGGACGGCTGGTATCTCACCGGTGACATGGGCTTTCTGGACCAGGACGGCTACATCCACATCACCGGGCGCCGCAGCGACATGTTCAAGACCGGCGGCGAGAACGTCTACCCCCGGGAAGTGGAAGAGGTGGTGGAACTGGACGACGGGGTTCTGTTCGCCGCGGTGATCGCCGTGCCGGACCCGGTGTTCCAGGAGGTGGGCTGGGCCTATGTGATGAAGCAGCCCGGCCGGGAGACGGATGCGGACAGGCTGCAGGCCCTGTGCCGGGAGAAGCTGGCCAACTACAAGGTGCCGAAGCGCTTCTTCGTGCGGGACAGTCTGCCCCTGCTGCCCAACGGCAAGGTGGACAAGCAGACCCTGAAGCGGGAGGCGGAAGCCGAGCTGGCAGGGAAGGCCCGGGCGTGAGGATCAGCGACCGCTTTGCCGGCCTAGCGCTGCCGGAGAGGGAGGTGACCGTCTCCGCCCGCCACGCCATGAACTTCGCCGCCGCCGTGGGCGAGACGCAGGACCGGTACTACGACGACCTGGACACCGGGGAGGTGCCGGCGCACCCGGTGTTCCCCTGTGCCCTGACCTGGCCCCTGTGCAACGCGCTGGCGGAACATCTGGCCGGCACGGGGTTCCCCGAAGCGGTGCTTCAGCGCCAGGTGCATTACACCGAGCGGCTCCGCTTCTTCCGGCCACTGTGGTCCGGCCAGCGGCTGGTGCTGGGCGGGGAGATCGCCGCCATCCTGCCCCACCGCAGCGGCACCTGCCTCAGGCTTCGGCTGACCGGCCGGGACGGGAACGGCGCCCCGGTCTTCCAGGAGGAAATCACCGGTCTGCTCCGGGATGTGGCCTGCGAGCCCTGCGGGGCCGCCCCGGCGCCGGAGCCGGAGGCGGGCACCGCCGGCGGCAAGGTGGTGCTGGATGAGGCCATGCCGGTCAGCCCGCTGTTCCCTTACTGGTATGATGGCTGCTCGGACATCCATTTTCCCATCCACACGTCCCGCCGCTACGCCCGCGATGCCGGGCTGCCCGGCGTGATCGTCCACGGCACGGGAACGCTCGCCATGGCGGTGAGCCGGCTGTCCGAAAGCCTGTCGCCGAAGGCAGGGCCCGGCGCTCATGTGGAGGAGCTGGCCTGCCGCTTCGGGGCGATGGTGCTGCCCGGGGAGCGCCTGCGCGTGCAGGCGCGGGGACTGGAGGGGGCCCGCCGGTTCGGCGTGGCAGGTGTAAACGACCCGGGCGCGCGTGCCAACCCCCCCGGCGTCATCGGCTTTGCCCAGCAATGAACGCATCGGGGAGCAACAGGTATGGCATTGACCGAGGGGCAGCCGGCCCCCAGCCGGCGGGTGGTGGAACGCCTGTATCCCGCCGTGCTGGCCGCCTTCGCCGAGAACGATTTCCACAAGGTGAACATCCGGCAGATCTACCGGGAATCCGGCATCAGCCCCAGCACCATCTACAAGTACTACCCGTCGAAGGAAGCGCTGCTGTTCGCGGCCATCGACTACAACATTGCCCAGATCGCCCGGGAAGTCACCGTGCACATCCAGGGCATGGAGGACACCCGGGAAATACTGCGCAAGGTGTTCTGGGTAACGCTCAACTACTACGATCAGAACCAGGATGTGGCCATCGCCGCCTTCATCACCATCCCGCTGCGGAGCTGGATGAAGGAGCCCTCCTACATCCGGCACGACAGCCATGTGATCATCCGGGATGTATACGCCCACGGCCTCCAGCGGGGCGAGCTGGACCCGGCGCTGAGCGCCAGCGACTGCTCCGACCAGTACTTCATGTATTGCTACCGGCAGATCCACAAATGGTACTTCCACGGTCGGAGCTGGCGGCTGGTGGACAAGGTGCCCGAGTTCTTCCCCATTTTCTGGAAAACGGTCTCCGCACCGCAGACACCGTAACCACCCCGTCTTCGCAGGCTTCCGCGGCCCCCCGGGGCCGTCGGGGCCTGTGTTTGCCCGTGAAAAATGACAAGTCACTCAACTGGAGGATGCTTCCATGAAACACATGCGCATGGGGCGCTGGTGCCTGATGACGGCCGCCACCCTGGCCCTGGTTTCCGTAAGCCTGGTGGCCCAGGGGCAGACACTGCGGTACGCCCACGGCTGGCCGGCGCAATCCGCTGTCGGCGAGGCGGTGGAGGTGCTGCCGGAGCTGCTGGACAGCTATTCCGACGGGCGCCTGTCCGCCCGCGTGTTCGCCGGTTCGCTGCTGAGCATGACCGAGGTGCCGGACGGCCTGCGGGACGGCCTGGCGGACGTGGGCTTCGTGGTGCCGGCCTTCACGCCCTCATCCTACCCGTACGTGAACATGCTCACCGAACTGACCATGCTGTACGAGGTGTTCGGTGCCGAGGACAATATGGCGGCCGCCTTCCCCGGCGCGCTGATGGATTTCATCCACAATGACTGCGAAGCCTGCCGGGAGGAGTTCCACGCCCTGAACCAGGTGTTCACCGTCAGCGCCGGGGCGCCGCGCTACATGCTCATGTGCCGCGATCCCAAACTCACCGAGGAGGATCTGCAGGGTGCCCGCATCCGCGTGGCCGGCTCCCAGTGGACCCGCTGGGTGGAGCATTTCGGCGGCCGCTCCGTGGCCATGCCGGCCAGCGAACTCTACGAGGCCCTGGGGCAGGGCGTGGTGGACTGCATTATCACCAATGCCGCCGAGCTCAGCGGCCTGGCGCTGATGGACGTGGTGCGCCACATCACCCTGGCCCCGCTGGGCACTTACGGGGGCGGGCTGCTGGCCAATGTAAACCGGGACACCTGGCAGGCCCTGTCCGCCGACGACCGGCGGGCCCTGCTGCGCGCCGCCGCCATGATCAGCGCCCGGGGCACCCTGTTCTACGTGCGCCAGGCGGAGCGGAACCTGGAAACCGCCCGGGAGCGGGGTATCACCATCCAGGAGGCCGCCGACTCCCTGACCGAACGGGCCCACGCCTTTATCCGGGAGGACATCGACGGCCTTCCGGCCCAGTACGAAAGCCAGTACGGCATCAGCGGCGGCGACGAGCTGGTGGAGCGCTTCTGGCCCTACCTGGAGAAATGGACGGAACTGGTGGACGGCGTGGATTCGGTGGACGCATTGGCGGACATCTACTGGAACGAGGTGCTGAGCCAGGTGGACGTTGAACAGCCCTGAACCGTCCCGCAGGACAGTGAACGGGAAGCCGGTGCCCCCGGCTTCCCGTCTTCCGTTCCGGGCCCCCGCAACCAAGCCGAAGCGGACACCGTCACCCGGTTTCAGGTGTCGCAAACCCGCCGCGCGCGCTATAACCCAGTAACACCCCGGGCACCGTGTGCCTCCGCAGGGAGTGGAACGGATGGGCGCGCTGTTCACCATTTCCTACTGGATCACCCTGGTCACGGTCATCCCCGGCCTGGTCACCCTGGCGGTGATCTGGGGCGCGTTTGCCATCATTCATCCGGAACTGCTGGGGGGCCTCGGCGACCTGCTGGCCGCCAGCAGCGAATGGTTCGGCCTGGCACTTGCGGTTACCGCCATGGTGCTCACCCAGGCGCTGGGCATCGTATTGGAGGAACTGCTGGTACGCTACCGGTGCCTGGGGCGCCCCCCGCCGACGGGCGGGGTGGACCGCTACGCCCAATACAGCCAGCTCTACACCACCCTGGTCAGGCTTAGTGACCAGGAGGATACCCACGGCCACCTGCGGCGCACCGTGGCGCAGCTATTCCTCACCATCAACACGCTGGTTTCCTTCAGTCTTGCCCTGGCGGTCAGCCTTGTGGCCTACCTGCTTCTGCCGGAAGGGGAAGCGCGCCCGGGCCCCGCCCTGGCCTATGCCGCGGTCATGCTCGCCTGCCTGGGCGTGAGCTACGTCGTGGCGGTGATCCGATTCCGGGAAATGGCCCGATCCCTGGCCATCGTCCGGGCCGCGCTGGAGGGAAGATCAGACCCGCCGGAGAACAATACCCGGGAGTAGGGGAGCGCCCGAGAGGGTGGGCCAACCACGGCGACAGCATCCGGCGACGCGCTGGAAACAGCGCAGGGCGGAATTCCGCCCCCGGCAACCTGACCGCTGACCAGGGAAAGGCCAGAACTGAGCCAATTTGCGCAATTGACCCGGGACCGCTAAAGTTTTCGGGGATATAAGAAAAATCAATCGGAGCAGTCCGAAAAGAGACAGGGAGCGTGCGTATGATGCCGCCCACCGCTTTCCGGTCAATAAGCACAAGCGGAACACCGCCAGGGTGCCCAGGACGACGCAGCCCGCCTCGCCGCGCTACCAGCGTTATACCGAATCCGCATAACACCCGCCGTCGCCGGCCGCCGCCACGCCCTTGCGCCACCATCACGACTCGCTCCCATGGCACCGCCAACCCCGCCCAAATGCGCGCCGCAAGGGCATTTCCATACAGGCAGGCCGCGAGAGGAACCCGCCCGGAACGCACGGGCAACAGGACGGGGGAGGAAAGGTAATATGCAAAATCTGTATATCGCCAATATCCCAGATTCTGTCTAATACACTGTTAACTCAAAAGAGACATATGGAAAAACCTGAAGCACTGTATCACTACACAAGCCTAGAGGGACTTACTCACATCTTGTCATCGAGAAAGATTCGGTTCTCAAGGTTGGATCTATTAGATGATATGACAGAAGGCAGTTCTACCGATCCGGTTGATTGGAGGAAGTACTATTTTGTCAGTTGCTGGACGTCTGACCCGAAGGAATCAATACCTTTGTGGCATATGTACACCAAAGAGATGTGCGGCGTAAGAATAAAATTGCCAACCGAAATGTTCAAAAAACACTCTTTCAGTAAAGAAGATGTTCCCTCTTTTTTAGAGCTAGCAGATACAAGTTCAGCGCCTGAAGGTGAAAAAATTAAATTCTTCTCCTATCTCCATTACGAAGAACTTCATGGGGAGGACTATTTCGTAATGCCGACTTCCTTTAATGAGGATGTTTGGCCTTTTTCAGTTATCTATACTGATGATGAAAGCGTATTGAACCGCGCATATTTAGAGTATGACAAGGAAAGCAATAATACCAAGATTTCCACCCATGAGATTGCAAAGTACAAGAGCACGGTATGGTCGTTTCAAAAAGAATGGCGGTTCCGGATAAACTGTTTCAATGCGGCTCCTCGTAGCTTGGCGGACAAAATGCCTGTACAGGAGTACCACGAATTGATGATAAATAGACTCAGCAGTATTGGTGAGGGCGTCTCAAGGGAATATTTCTATCTGGATATTTCTGATGACGCTTTTTCAAAGATGGAAATAGTGCTAGGTCCAAAGATGGATGAAGCGCAGAAAATGATAGTTAGTTCGCTGGTGGATAAATACAATCCGTCAGCTAAAACAGAAGCCAGCAATCTGTCGGGTAAAGTCCGCTAGAGTTAACAAGTGCGTCAACGGGACCGCTTTGTTCCGCTGCCGCTCCACAAATCGGCCGGTTACGTCGGCGTTCGGTGCAGTCGACGCGGGCGTCGCTAGCAAATTGAGGGCCGCAGCCAGCCCGCCGGAGTTAGATCGTAAGGATGAGAACGTTGGATATGAAAAGGCTACTATGTCTGTCGCTGGTGGTTTTCGCGAGTATGGTGTTCCACATCGACACAGAGGCTCAAACAGAAGCTTTCCTTTCGGCCGCGTTAGAGAGGAATAGCAGTGACCCTGATCGCCTTGCAGCTGCGTGGTTGCCCGAAATCGAACGTCTGTATGAGGCGATACCACCTCTTTCGCCCCGTGAGCAAGTGTGGTTGACTGAGGAGCTAGATAGCTCAGATGAAGTTGCTGTTCAGCGAACGCTTCGCGCTATGCGTACCGAGACATATGCGATTCGTGAAGCCAAAAGGGACGTGGGAAGCTTATTGGGTTCGCTCAGACTGCTGACGGGAGAAATACCGCGTAAAGGAGGGGAAGGAGCTAGCGAGCATTGGAGGATGTTGGCATATACGCTTATCAACTACGACGCTCCAATGTATCTTTCTGGTCTCGTAGATAAAGGTGTTATCCGGAAAAAAGATATGCCATTCGAATGGTACGTGATGGCCAGCGATGATTTCTCGCGCGAGGACTCGATAAGGGCGGCACGGGTAAGTTTGGCTCGTCATGTCCTCATAGAAATTCTTCCTCGATTTGATAGCGAATAGGGAATGATTTGTCATTTGATCCATAGATTAAAGTTGCGCCGAACAAGGCGTTGCACCGGGTAAGCCGGTGAACGCGACGTTATCCGGATGCCGAGCAGTAGCTGAATGATGACTGAGGTAGAGACTTGAACCCGACGGACAGAAGCCAGTACTCAGCAGCGCCATCCGCGCTAGGCTATATATACCAAGTGCGCTATGCGCTGCTTGAGTCGCTTCAACGATTGCGAAAGGGGCAGGACTTCCTTGTTGCAATTGAAACCCTTGACGATGTCGTCTTCGAGCAAGATGGCCAGGCGCCCGAACTCTTTCAAACAAAACATCATGTGAATAGCGCGGCAGACCTGACCGACGGCTCCACGGATTTGTGGAAGACTCTGCGCATTTGGTGTGAAGGCATTCAGGCCGGCAGCGTGCCGACCGGCACCCTTTATTTCCTGGTTACGACAGCCGAGGCGGCAGACGGACACGCTGCGCACTATCTGAAGCCTGGAGAGAACCGAAACCCTGACACAGCTATGGAGCGGCTGAACTCGACCGCTAATTCATCTACAAACCAAACAAATGCTCCTGCATATGAAGCATATCGGGGGCTAAAAGAAAAACAGCGAAAGGAGCTTCTGCAGAATGCGTTCGTAGTGGATGGGGCGCCGCATATTGTTGACATGGACTCGGAACTCAAAGAAGTGTCCTACGGGTTTGCTCAAAGCAAATTCCTCGACTCATTTCTACAGCGACTCGAAGGGTGGTGGTATCGACGTGCAATCCGCCACCTGACTAACGATGACGAAAATCCGATACTGAGCGAAGAACTCGATTCTGAAACGGCCTCTTTGCGTGAGCAGTTTAAGGAGGAGAGCCTGCCGATAGACGAGGAAATCATGCGCGCAAGCGTTGATGCGTCTGGATACCAAGATCGACTCTTTGTTCACCAACTGAGAATAATTGAAGTAGGGAATAACCGCATCTTCCATGCAATCAGGAATTTGTACCGAGCCTACGAACAGCGGTCGAGGTGGATGCGTGAAGACCTGCTTTATGTCGGCGAACTAGATAAGTACGAAGATAGGCTAGTCGAGGAATGGGACATCCTGTTCCAACAAATGCGGGACGATCTTGGTGAACAAGCTAGCGAAGACGCAAAGAAAGCAGCAGCCCAAACACTTTACAAATGGGTTGAGACCGAATCGCACCGAGGAATTAGACCGGGCGTAACCGAACCGTCCATCCCGCGGGGTACCTATCAGTTGCTTTCCGATGCGCAGCGCGTCGGCTGGCATATTGATTTTGTAGAGCGCCTTCGCCGGTTGCTTGATGACCAGGAGGCGACTGCATGAAAGCCTGGTCGGTCCGCCCGAAAGAAGAAGCGTATCTATTCAATCCGGCCTTTTGCTGCACCACGCTGTCGGTGGCCATGCAAAATTATGTAAGCGTAAGAAGCGAGGGTATACCCTTCCCCTTGGCGTTCATGTTTCTGCCGATTGTTCTACACAAACCAACCCGCGAAAGTCTACCGCCAAACACTCGAACCTCCATGGCAGCGTGGTTGCAGGAGAATTCAGAGGCGCGAGTTCTGTTTCACGAACGACTTATCTCTCTGAAGCCGCATACAAGAGAAGCCATTCAGTTTGGAATGTTGTTTGATTGGATCGTGCCGAGAAACGGTGGCTTACTCGAAACGACGCTAAGCAACGCGAAAGTCACGCGAATCACTAGGACGCTTTCTGATGAAGCTCGCGAGTGTGTCATGCGCGCCCGATTTCTGGGGAAATGGTTCGCGGAAGCAGGTGAAACGCATACCGCAATGGCGTTCTGGGGAGTCCGACCATGAGTTTTCAAGTGATTGATATTGTCCTGTACGGTTTCAACCACAAACAGCGTGTCCTCTCGCTCAAGCCGGGACGTCTCAATATTATTACAGGCGCCTCTAAAACGGGAAAAACAGCCCTGATCGAGATCATGGATTACTGTTTTGGCGCATCGGAATGTGGGGTGCCGGAGGGAATTATTCGACAAACTGTCGAATGGGTCGGCGTTCGCCTGCAAATCCCTGAGGGGCACGTGTTTATCGCTCGGAGGTTGCCGCCAAACGGACAGGATGCCTCTTCTGATGTGTTTTATGCCGTTGGGCAAGACATAGACATTCCTGTCTATTCATCATTAACGCAGACGACGAATCCCAAAGCGCTTGAAAAACTATTAACAACCCACGCTGGCATTTCTCTAAACATCCATGAGCCGCCACCGGGGCAGACAAGGAGTCCGCTCACGGCTAATATCCGACACGCTCTATTCTATTGCTTTCAGCAGCAAAGCGAGGTCATCAGCAATCGTCATCTGTTTCATAAGCAAAGTGAACAATGGATACCGCAAGCCATCAAGGACACGATGCCGTACTTTCTGGGTGCCGTGGATGATGAACACGTTGCGAAAATGGCTGAATTGCGAAGGTTACGCCATGAGGTTCGTGGCCTAGAACGGAAACTGGCCGAACATGAGGCGGTGCGTGGAAGTGGTATTTCACGTGCGCAAAGTTTGATTTTAGAGGCAGTTGACCTTGGACTCCGTCCTGCTGGAACAACAACAATAGAATGGGAAGAGAGTGTGGCGCTTCTAAAGGATATTAGCTCAAGCCCTTTGCCTGAAGAAGAAAGAGAGATCTCCGAAGAAGGTGATGAGTTCGAACGGCTCCAGGACAACCGACAACAACTCACGCACGGCCTTCACCGAATCAAGGATCAATTAGAGGCTGCGCAAGCTCTTTCATCAGAGCGACAAGGTTACTCTCGCGAAGGTGAGGCTCAATTAGCCCGTTTGCGTAGTATTCAGCTATTTGACGAGAATGGAGGGACGGAACACAGCTCGTGTCCATTGTGCCAATCACAATTATCGGACAACCAGGTTCCTCCTTCCATATCAGATCTGCGTGACTCGACTTCAGAACTAGAAACGCAAATCCGTTCGGTCGAAGAGCGTTCACCGCAGATGGAGCAAGTTGTCCTCACGTTGAAAAGTCGTCTTGCCGAAGTTCAAGGCAAGCTTAAAGAGAACCGAGAATCGCTCGAGGCCTTACAAGCATCAAACCAAAGGCTTCAACAGTTGCGAGATCGCTCCGCTCGACGGGCGCATGTTCTGGGCCGAATTGGCCTCTATCTTGAAAGCCTTCCGCATCTTGAAGATACGAGCGACTTGAAAAGCGCGATTGCGACTCGCAAGGAGCAAATAGAACAACTCGAAGAAGAGTTAAGTGACGAGGTCGTTCAAGATCGTATCCAGTCCTTTCTTTCTAATCTCTCACGCGACATGAGCGAATGGGCTCGCGAGCTACGCTTGGAACATTCCGAACATCCACTTCGTCTTGACTTGAAGCGACTCACTGTTGTGGCGGATGGCGACGACGGACCAATACCTATGGAGCGTATGGGAAGTGGCGAGAACTGGGTCGGCTATCACCTGATCGCACATTTCGCGCTTCACAAATGGTTCGTGGGGCACAGGAGACCGGTTCCGCGATTCCTGTTCATTGATCAACCATCACAGGTCTACTTTCCAGAAGATCGAGATTGGTCACAAGGCTCGGATGACACACCTGGGGAGGATCGGCAAGCGGTGAGCAGAATGTATCAATTGGCGCTGAAGCTCATCAATGAATTGGACCCTTCGCTGCAGATCATCATGACCGATCACGCGAACATTAACGAAGAGTGGTTTCAAGATTGCATTATAGAAAGATGGCGTGAAGGACATAAACTCGTTCCACCTGATTGGGGAGATGGATGAGAACCATCCGGATAACAAGGCGCCCAACCGGACGCCTTCGGCGCCGGTTAGCTGTGACGTGTGTGCCGGGCATGGCACAGAGCTAGGGAGGTGAAAGTCCTCCTGCCAGGT
>JAFIFU010000044.1 GCA_020831885.1 Ectothiorhodospiraceae bacterium | reverse complement strand
CGACAGGGTGGTGGGCCGCGGGTACCCCCATCCCTATGGGGTGTGTGTGGTTTGATCCAGTTAAGGGGGGGCGGCCCCGGGCCCGGCCGGCCGCCGCCCAGGACGGAAGGAGAAGACCGTGCCTGATCCACAGACCCACGACCGCACCGATCTCACCGAGCCCAACGCCTCGAACCACTATGAGGTGAGCAAGACCGATCTGCCGCTGTCATGTCCCATGCCGGGCATGTACCTCTGGAACTCGCATCCGAAGGTCTATCTGCCGATCCACAAGACCGGCGAGGAGACCTGCCCGTATTGCGGGGCTCACTACACCCTGCGGGATTTCGATCCGAACGACGAGGAACTGCGGCGTTACGCCCGGCGGGAGGGTTAATCCGGTGTGGTCAGCAGGGTGACGGCACTTCCGGCCATACCGGGGGTCGCCGTCAGCTCTGCCAGCAGCCGTCGCAGACCCCATCTCCACACAAGGCGGAAACCGGGCAGCCACCCCGGATAGCGCCGGAGGTGGTCCACGTCCAGCAATTGAACCCGGCCCGCGTTGTCGGTGCCGAAGGCGTTAAGATTCAGGCGGGTGTGGATCAGGCGTGCGTCGCGCATGGCCCTCATCAGCGCGGCCAGATGCTGTAGCAGGATGCGTTGTGCCTCCGCCGGCCGGGCCAGGAGGCGGTCCGCGGTGAGCGGTGTGACGCCGTCGTCCCGGAACAGTAAACAGCCCTCCGTCAGTGGCCCGCCGGCCCGATGTTCCAGCAGGGCCACGACGCGTGGCGCGGGGAAGCGCAGGCGTCTCAGCATCACGCCCTTGGACCAGGCGCGGGCGGCCCGGGATCCATGCCACAGCCAGATCACCGCATCACCCAGGTGTCCCTGTGGTATCGCTACCGAGTGAACCGGGACTTCCGCCAGGCTCCCGGAGGCATTGCCGTCCCGCCGGCACCGCTCGGCGATGGCCAGCAGTGCCGGTTCAGTGGGTTCCGGTAGCGCCCGCTGGTCGTGAATCAGTCGGATATCCCCCCGCCGGCGTAGTCGGAAGTGCTTCCAACCCTGCAGGGATCGCCGGGCCACGCGTTCGGCGGTGACCCGTCGGGCCAGGCGGACATCGGCCAGAAAGCGTTCCTCGTCCGCGGCTGTCCACGCCCAGTCCCGGAGTTGGCAATACCGGCGGTAACCCTCGCGGATTGCCGTTTCGTCGAACGCCGTCTTCCCGCCGTAGAAACGCACCAGATTCCTGCGGGCCCGGGATGTGGGCAATGGTCGCCCGCCACGGCGCACACGATCACCGTCGATGGACCAGAGCTTTCCGTCACGGGGCAGGAAATTCTTGCTGTTCAGATCGTTCTGCTCCACGCCCCGGGCGTGGTGATCCGCCAGGGCGTCGAGCAACAGGAAATGGGCATCCTCGGGGATGGCGTCGCCGTCCGGAGGCCAGGGCCGATCGCATTCCACGTAGTCCAGCACGGTGAGCCAACCGGGCACTTCCGCCACAAACCCCGCATGACGGATTGCCGGGGCCGGCACCCCCACGGCCAGGAATGCGCGGGCGCCCCGCAGCCCCCGGTACCATTCCCACCATTGGCGGATACGCCCCAGGTAGAATTTCGCGACCACCCGACGGCCGTTCAGCCAGCCGTGGACCAGGACGCGCTTCCCCGGAAAGCGCTGGATCTCCTCGCCGGTGCGTAGCGTGCCCGTACCGTTCAGGACGAATTCCCGCTGGCTGAGCCTGGGAACACCACGGCCTGCCAGCAGGGCGCCGGCCAGCCAGAGATCGTCCAGCCAGTGGACCCAGCCCAACAGCAGGAGCAGTGTCTCAGTCATCGTCCTGCTCCTGCCCGGGCTCGAAGGTGTAGCCCAGAAGATCCAGATCCCTGCGATAGTGTTCTGCCACCAGGTCGGCCAGCGTATCCGTGTAATAGCTCCGGTAGTCCCGGCGGTCGCCGGCCTTGCGCAGATGCGGTAGTTTGATGGGCGGAATGCCGATGCGCTGGCAGATGGTGTCGAAATCCGTCTGCAGGTTCTCGTAACGGCCGATGAAGTCCACGATCAGGTTGCCGCCCAGGTCCACGATGTACTCGTGCTGCCGCTCCGCCGAGATGTCCAGCATGTAATCGTAGGGGCGCTCCGGGTCGAACTTGCGCTTGAGAAAGTCCTCGAAGGTTTTCACGCCTTGCAGGACGTCGGGTTTTTCCCGCCGGATGTGGTGAAACGAACTCACCTGCAGGTCCCAGGGGTTACGCACCACGGTGAACTTGAACAGCGCCTGGTACACATCCGTCGGCAGCATCTCCAGCGCGGCGATGGCCTTCGCATGTCGGGGAAATTTCAGGCCGAGCTTGTGCCGCGGACGGGTCATCTGGCTGACCTGGCTGGCCGCCCAGAGTGGAATCGAGTACCAGCCGCCCCAGCGATATTTCCGCAGTGCGGCCCGCACGCTGGTGCCTCCCGTCTTTGCGATGTGCACGAACAGGAAATTCTTGCTGTAGGAGATGAGCATCCGGTCTCCAGGTTCGGCGCTGCCACACTCGGAACACAAGCTTATCGGTCGGACGGCACGCCAGGCGTGTGTGATCACCCGCAAGGGTTGCTGCGGGCTCCCGCCGATCAGAGATTATACTAACCTTTCCGTCAATCGTGTCAGGTCGCGGTGTGCGCAACCCTCCCCTGCGGCGCTCGTGAACTCTGCCGGGAATTCAACCGGTGACGCCCTCTGGGGGTGGCCATCGGTGCCGGCGAAACCGGACGCGCGCCGTGCAACGGGCCGCGAGGCGCAACGGTCCGGGCTCCTGTTCTCCGGGGGCGGGGCGGTGCATACTGCCCCCGCTGGCTGAAAAGTGAGCGGGGGACTGATGTCGGGAAACGTCGTATTGCATATCGGTCTGCACAAGACCGGTACGCGCTATCTGCAGCGGATGGTGTTCGCCCGTTTGGACGACACCCGGTTCGCGGTCAATCCGCCAGTGGTCTGGCACCCCGTGCGGCAGGCCGTGCGGAATCCCGGCGACCGGGCAATGGCCGAATCCGCCCGGCAGGCGGTGGTCGACTGGCACGCCCGCAACGAATCACGCACCCTGATCATTTCTGAACCCCATATCTGCGGGGACATGTTCAGCGGTTACCTGGACTACGCGGACAACGTGCCGCTGGTGACGTCCCTGTTTCCGGACGCCCGCGTGATCTACTTCGTCCGGCGTCCCACAGACTGGCTGCAGTCAGCCTATCGGCAGCTACTGGCGCGGGGGCGCAGTGTGCCGGTCCAGGTGTTTCTGAACTTCTACGACGGCGCCTTCCGGCCGCGGCTTGACCGTTGGGCGCACGGCAGCCGTAACCTGGACGCGTTGGCGCTTCCCTTCCTGGACATCTATCGCGCCTATGCCCGGGCCTATGGTCCGGAGCGGGTGCATGTGTTCCAGCAGGAGGATCTCCGCGGCGATCTGACGCTGGTGGAAAAGCGGCTTGCCCAAGTGCTGGGGTTGGATGCCCTGCCACCGGCGCCGGTGAGCCGCAGTCAGAACCGGAGCTATTCCGCCCTGGCCATCCGATGGCTGCACCCCGGCACCAATCGGCGGTTCCCCGCACCCGCTGGACAGGACCTGGGTCGACCCCGTCGGCGGTTCCCGAAGTTGCGGGGGCGGGCGAGAAAGCTGCGGCGTGCGTTCATACAGCACGTGTTCGACCGATTGATCTACCGGGATTGGGATCTGCTGGCACAGGACGGGATGCGCACCGTCCTGGAGGCCCATTACGCGGAGCAGGTGCGGGCGTTGGAAGCACTGGCGGCCGCCGAGCTTCAGCGGGTCGGGGACACGCCCATGGCGGACAGGTAGCGGCGGGCGGCCAATCCCGTGTCATGCTCCCGTACCGCTTCCTGTAGCAGGGCCGTGTCCGGCGGCTGCTCCAGCGTCGCCAGGATCGCGGCGGCCATGGCATCGGCGTCCCCCACCGGGACCAGCCGTCCGTAGCGGCCATTCTCCAGCGCCTCCGATGGCCCGCTGGGGCAGTCCGTGGAAACCACGGGAGTGCCGCAGGCCATGGCTTCAATGATCACCGCCGAGGCGCCCTCGCGCCGGGACGAGAGCACGAAGACGCCGGCCTGCCGCATGTGGGGATACGGGTTCGGTTCATAGCCCGGGAGATCCACATCCGCCGCAATGCCCAGGGTCTCGCTCAGGGTCTGAAGCGTTTGCCGCTCCCGGCCCTCGCCCAGGATGATCAGGCGTGCCGGTCGCCGGCTTCGCACGGTGGCGAAGGCCCGGAGCAGGGTCGGGAAATCCTTCCTGGGCTCCAGCGAGCCGGCGCCGAGTATCACCGGTGTATCGTCCTTGCCGTACCAGGGGTGACTGAGGGGGGCCGCGGCCTGTGCGTGGAAGCCCGGATGGATCAGCGGATTTCGGATGATATGCAGGCGGTCTTCCGCGACGCCGGCCAGGGCCATGAGATCTTCGCCCACGCCCCGGGATGGGGTGATCACTGCGTCCGCCAGCGGATACCAGCGGCGCAGGGAGCGGAACAAGGCCTGTCGCCGGCGCGGCTTCATCTCGGCGCCCAGTGCCGTCAGCGACATGCCCATGCGGATCGTGACCCGGGTGGGTACCCGGGCCAGCCTCCGCGCCAGCAGTGCAGCCCGGTTGAGTTGGTGATTCGCCGTGAGCAGAGCCTCTGGCCGGTGCCGGAGCAGATAGAGCATCAGCGGCGGAGCCACCAGCCGCTTGGTGGAGACCGGCAGCCGGATATGCCGGATGTTCCCGGGGAGGTCCACGGGAACCGCCGGGCCGTGTCCACCGATGGTCAGCAGGTGGAACTCCCGTTCCACGCGGCTGAACTCCGGCAGCAGATTGGCGACGATCCGGTCCACGCCGCTATGCCCCGACGTGGCGAACAGCAGGGACAGTGGAGGCTGATCATGGGCAGCCGCGGCGGCGGGGGGCATGTTGGCTCCTGAAAGGCTAGTAACTCCGGGCTGCCCCGGCGTCGGACCGATACTGGGCGTACAGGGGGTCCAACTCCTGATCGATCAACCGGTCCATGTAGGCGATCTCTTCCGGATCCAGATACTTGGCGTGGCCGCCAACCTGGCCCTCACGGGTCTTGTAGGTGCTTTCGTCCGCGGCGTCCCGCGGGGCCAGCCGCTTGCTGCCCAGGGCGTTGGCGGCCTCCAGGCGGCGCATCTGATCGAAGCGGCAGGCGTCCACCGCCCGCTGCAGCGTGTTGTCGGTGATGTCGGTGACGCCGATCAGCTCCATGGCCCGGCGCAGTTCCCTGCCGGCGTCGGCGTGCAGCCCCTCGTATGTCATCAGCAGGAAGGTTTCCGGCAGGTGACGGTTCCGTGCCCAGATATTGTAGAAGGCGATATTGGTGGCGATGCTGCCCACCGGGTGATACACGTAGTCCTTCAGCGAGCCCTGAAAGTTGATGTTCCGCTTGGTCTTCTGGAAGTACGCGGATACCGTCACGTCCCGGGGGTCCCGCACCAGAAACAGAACCCGCTTGCCGGCATACAGCCCTTTGTCCTGTTCCAGTTCCTCCACCCGCCTGAATTCCGGGCCGCCGTCGTGGTGCTGGAGGATCAGCGGCAGACCGGGAATGCGGCGACGATAGCGGCGGAGTTTCAGCGGATTGTCCACGGCGACGTCGTAGTGGAACTCCAGCGCTTTCGCGATCATCAGGCACAGCCAGGTGCGGCCGCACTTCGGGAAGGAGATGATGTGTACATCGGCATGCCGCATCAGCCAGCGACGGCGCTGCCGTTTCCACCACTTCGTCATGCGTGAATTCCGTGCCTGATGACCCTGTTGGGCCCGGATTCTACCGCGGAACAAGGGCAGGCGGATACCGGGGTGGGCGTCGGAGCTTGACAGCCCCGGGATCAGGCCCGGACAATCCGCCCGCTTGCCACCTCCCGCCGAATTGACGGCATGTGATTGATTGTGGTCCGATTCACTCGATGATCATCTGCCATCGTCACCGTTTCATCTTCATCAAGACGCGCAAAACAGCCGGAAGCAGCGTGGAGATCGCCCTGTCCCGGGCCTGCGGTCCGGAGGACCGGGTCACACGGTTGAGCGAACACCGCGGCGAGGAGGCGCTTCGCCGCCAGGAGGGCGGTTTCGGGCCGGTGAATCATCTCAAACCCGTGTGGCAACACCGGGGGTTCCGGGAGTGGAAGCGGCTCCTGCTCCGCGGGCAGCGCGCCGAGTACAACCAGCACATGACGGCGCGGGAGATCCGGGCGCTGGTGGGTGAAGCGGTCTGGGGCGCCTATTTCAAGTTCACCATTGAGCGTAATCCGTGGGACCGGGCTATCTCCCGCTACTACTGGCAGAAGCGCCGATGGGAGGAGAAGCCCCGGGATTGCGCCTTTCCGGAACTCGGTGAATATCTGCAGTGGTTGCAGCGGCACAAGCCGCATTGGCTGAGCAACTGGGGGCATTACACCATCGACGACCGGCCTGCGGTGGATCGGGTGCTGCGCTACGAGCGACTCGAAGAGGAGCTGGAGGCGGTCCGTCAACACCTGGGCCTGGATATATCCCTGGCATTGCCGGCGCAGCGGGCGAAAGGCGGGTTTCGCCCGGAAGCCCGGCCGTATACCGAGATGCTGGATGAAAAGGGGCGACGGCTCATCGAGCAGGTCTGCCACCGGGAGATCGGTCTGCTCGGGTACAGCTTTCTGAGCACTGACTGATTTGCAAAGCGGGCGTGATGTCCGCCGATACGCCATCAAGCGCCTGCCGGCGCAGGAGAAACGGGAAGGATATGCACGCATTGGTTGGATCCCTGCGGCTGGCACGGCCGGAGGGACAGCTTGCCTACTGGGCGATCGGCTGTCTTTACCTGTTTGCCTTCATGGGGCCCCGCAGTATCGCCTTGGGGCAGTTGTCGCAGCTGGGCATGCTGATCATCAGCGCGGTGATGCTCTACCGTCATCGGGATGTGGTCCTGCGCACGCCGCTGCTGTGGTTCTGCGCCGCCTTTATTCTGTACGTGCTCCTGCGCGGCCTCGCCGCCGGCTGGTTGGAACAGCCCCACCTGCGGGCCGAACATCTGGACGGCACCAGCAGTTGGGCGAGGACGCTGGCGCTGCCTGTTCTGATCATGGGGCTGACCCTGGTGGCCACCGGAAACTGGGTACGGCACGGAGTGGGTGTGCTGGTGGCGACCGCGGCGGGTCTCCTGGTCTTCGAGGTCATTCCCACCTGGGCCTGGACGGATCTGTGGAATGCCCTGAGCGGCAGCGGTCGGTATATCTTCGGTATGGGACACTCCCGCTCGGGCTTCATATTCGCCACGGCGGCGGTCATCGCGCTGGCCTTCGCCCCGCTGCTGTTGTCGCGCCCCGGGCAAGGGCAGGCGCATGGGGGATGGGGGCTGTTTCCGGTTCTCCGGCTCATGCTCTGGGTGGTGGTACTGGGGGTGGTGCTGGCGGCGCTGTTCGCCACCAAGACCCGGGCCGCCTGGCTCTCCCTGGCCGCCGCCCTGCCCGTTCTGGGGGCGGTTGCCGCCTGGCATTACCGGCAGATGATTTTCCGGCCCCGGCCGCTGGCCGCCCTGCTTGTGGCCGTCGTGCTGATGGGTATGGGTGTTGCCCTGGTCTGGGACGAGGTGGAGCGGCGCATGACCTATCGCGGCGAGGCCATCGAGCAGGTGCTGGCCATGGAGCGACTGGAGGACGCCTGGGACATGCGGGATCCCAACGTGGGGACCCGCATGGCGTACAAGGTATTTGCCATCCAGCTCTGGCTGGAGCGTCCGCTGCTGGGGCACGGCCCTGCGGATCCTTACTATCTGATGACCGAGCGCCCACTGCCACCGGTGCTGGAGGGGCGGTCCGGGCATTTCCATGATGCGCATGTGGAGGCGCTGTCCCGGCTGGGCCTGGTGGGCTATCTGTTGCTGCTGATGGTGCTGGGCGCTCTGGTGCTGGAGGCGTTCCGCCTGCTGCGGCGCGGAGATGGAGACCCCTGGTCCCGGGCCCTGGCGCTGGCGGCCATCGGCTTTGCCCCCTTGTTTCTGGTCTGGATGCTGGGGACCCATCAATTGACCCAGTTCAAGGCCATCCAGATCTATACGCCCCTGTTGGCACCGCTGTGTGCGTCGATCTTTCATCGACGATTGCGGAACGCCGGAAAGGAGGTCATGGGTCGCCATGACTGACATCGCGCTATTCGGCATGTTCCGCCCCTGGGGCGGTACCTATCGCCGGCTGATGAACCAGATCCATGTCTGGACCGATCACGGCTGGTCGGTGGAACTGGTGACTTTCCGGGACGGGGAGATGTTCTACCCGGACGAGATGCCGCCCAGTGTCCGCTTCACCCACCTGGGGACGCGCAGCAAGTTCACCACCACATTCGCACTCTGGCGCTATCTCCGCCGGCGCCGACCCCGGGTGATTCTGTCGGTAAACCACATCAGCAACGTCATCCTGGCTCAGGTGAGCCGCTTTCCGGACACCGGTACCCGTCGTTTCCTGAGTGTGCCTAACACGTTCGGGGAATCGGAAAAGCTGGCCGCGGAGCCCCGGCGGCGTGAGCAGAAATTCCGCGAGATCCAACGGCTGTATCCCCGCTGCCAGGGCGTCATCGCCGTTTCCGACGGTGTTCGGGAGGATTTGCTCAACACGGTGGGCCTGCGCGGGGTCACCGTGCAGCGGATCTACAGCGGTTCCGTGGCCCGGCGGACCCTGGAGCGTGCCGATGAGCCGGTGGATCATCCATGGCTGGTGGACAAGACCTGCCCGGTCATCCTGTCCGCCGGGCGCCTGGTTCCCCAGAAGGACTATCCGACGCTGCTACGGGCGTTCGCCCGGTTGCGGGAACGCCGGAACGCCCGCCTGATCATTGTGGGCAAGGGCCGGGAGCAGCCCAGACTGGAACAGCTGGCAAGGGAACTGGGCATCGAGGCGGATCTGGACCTGCCGGGATTCGTCGCCAACCCCTACGCCTGGATGGCGCGGGCGGATGTGTTCGCCCTGTCATCCCGCTGGGAAGGGTTGGTGAATGTGGTGATGGAGGCTCTGGGGCTCGGTTTGCCGGTGGTCTCCACGGATTGCCCCAGTGGTCCGCGGGAAATCCTGGCCGGCGGCCGTTACGGTGTGCTGGTGCCCATGAGGGACCCGGAAGCGCTGGCGGATGGCCTGGAGCAGGTGCTGCGTGGCGAGGGACCGCAGTTCGACCACGAGGAGGCCGTGCGCCCGTTTCGTGCCGAGACCGCTGCCCAGGCATACCTGGACTTTTTCGGTCTGGAACGGCCGGGCCGGGAGCGGGCGGCCTCATGAGGGTCCTGGTGTCGCGCTGGAAAGGGCGCCTGCGTCTGCGGCGCACGCTCCGCTGGCTGGAGCCCCATCTTCTGGGTGGAACCTGGCTGCTCCATGATCGGGTGGCGTTGCTTCCTGCCGGTGAATCCGGCACGCCGGACGCGTATCAGCAAAGGCTGCTGGCGGCGCTCGGTACCGGTCGGACATCCATCGGACGGCAAACCTTGCACGGTGGGCCGAAGGCAAGCTGCGATACCCTGATTTCGCGCGGTGACTGGACACTGCTGATGGACCGGCAGCGCCGCTGGATACTGCGGATCACCGATCAACCGGAGCGGGTGGAGCGCCTGATACGGAACGCGCAATGGCTGTCCCGCTCCTATCCCTGCCCGGCCATTGAGCCTGTCACCAGTGACGCGGCCGGTGCCCATGCCGTTCGGGAATCCTTCGTCCAGGGGGGGGCCATCCGGGATGCCCCGGCCAGCCAGTGGGATCCCGCCTACCGGCAGCTACTTGTCGCCTGCCAGCGGCATGTGGCTCATTGCCGTGGACGGTTTGCGCTGGCGCCGGCCCTTGACGAACTGCAACGCTGGCGGCTTCCCGGCTGGCTGGACCGGGGGCTGGGCCGGCACCGGGAAGGACTGGCGGCTGTGCTGGATGAGTGTCCCATGCTGGAAGCCCACGGCGATTGTCACAACGGCAACGTCTTCGTCCTGCCCGATGGCCGCATTCAGCTCATCGACCTGGAGCGGGTGCAATCGCTGCCGTTCTTCTATGACGCGCTGTCCCTGCTGCGGGGAACCGCCCCGGTGAACGCCGCGCTTCGCAGGGCGTACCTGGACGGCGGGTACGACGCGCCCCTGGCCGCGTTGTGGGAAGCGGCGGGCCGGCAATGGGAACCGGGGCATCGCGTGGCGGCTTTGCTGGCAATGGCCATGGCGCATGCCTTCCGGCCCCAGTTCGCTGGCGATGTCACAGAGAAACGTCGGGAAAAATTTCTTGGTGCCTGTGAGAAACTGCGCGAGGCCTGCGCACTGGAGTGAAGCGTGCGGCGTGTGGAACTGATCGGCCCGCCAGGGGTGGGCAAGACCACGGTGTTGAAACCGTTGCAGCGCGCCTTGGAGCAGCGCCGGCGGGAGGTGTGCTCGCCGCGGCAGGTGCCGTTGATGGATTATCACCAACGCCACGGGATCGGCGGTTTGCGCCGGGGTATGGAAGCGGGGGCGTATCGGTTGAAGGGGCTTCATCGCTGGATGCGTCCGAAACTGGAAAAGGAGCTCACCCGTCACGCGTTCCGCGGCCTGCGTGAGGCGGCTCCCCCGTGGCCCGCGTTCATCCGGCTTGCCCTGCAACAGGGCGAGCATGCGGCGGATACGCCGGCCCTGGCGCTGGAACGTCTGCGGAGCTTCATGGACAGCGCCGCCCTGACCCGAGCGGCGGACAATCTGCCCGGCGAGGCGGTGGTGTTGTTCGACGAGGGGTTGGGGCAGCGGGGCGTCAGCCTGGGCCAGCACGCCACCGACGAGGACGTGCTGGCGTACTACCGCCTGATGCCTCCTCCGGACGCCGTCGTGCTCCTGGTGGCACCCACGGAGGTGATCCAGCAGCGGCTGCGGGAACGCAATCCTTCGGTCACCCGTTTCCACACCATGGTGGAGCGGGCCCTGCGGATCTGTGAACTGGCGGCCCAGGCCTGTCCTGTCCAGGGTGTCCCGGTGCTGACCGTGGATGCCACCGGAGCCGCCGGTGACACGGCAGCGCGTCTGGCCGAGGAGCTGGATGCGGTGTTTGCAGCCACGGCGTCGCGCCGTGCCGCCGGTCAGTCCGCCGACGCTTCCGGGTCCGGAGAGTAGCCGAAGGCCTCGAAATCCTCCCGGAACAGAACCCGTACCCGATCCACGGCGGCCCCGTCGAAGTAGTGGGCCAGCTTGCTGGATGAATCGGTCCGGTGCGGGTCCCAGCTCCGGACCTCCACGGAGACGTCCAGGCCGAACAGCCGGGAAACCAGGGCAGGCAGGTCCGTATCCATGCGTTCCAGCCGTCCGATGAAATCCAGGCGTTCCCGGTTACGGGGCAGCAGGCTTACCTGCGGTGCCCAGTGCGGCCCGCGGTACAGCGCGCCGCCTTCCAGTTGATCCAGGAACTCCGGGAACCCGATCGCCGCATCGCCCCGGCGCGCGGGGCCATCCAGGTTTTTCGCCGCCGGCGGCCGATCCCGGACCACCTTGTCCAGATAGGCGGACAGGGTCCGGTGGAACGGATTGCGGACGAAGGTGAACAGAAAGTATTCGCGCCAGGCGATCCGGGCGCGGCGGATACCCAGATCCCTGGGCCGCCTGTAGATTCCGATCTTGTCTCCGGCCGCGTGCAAGGCTTCACGCTCCGCATCCGAAACCGACGGGTCATAATGCAGCAGGGTATTACCCACGGTGGAGTGGCCGGCTTTGGGAATGCGGTAGAAGACGAAGCGCTGCGACTCCGAGATCAGAATGCGTGGATTCACCCGATGACGTTGAACCCGGCCGTCCAGGGTGGACAGCAGCGGGTTGAACCATTCATGGAGGAGTCGGCTGGCGTGCATGGCGCGGCATGATATCATGAGTCCCCGGACGAGGACGTCCGGAATCGAAAGATGGATCGTGCCATGCCCGGGCACCATATGCCACCCGCATCCACTGCCCCTACCTATCCATGAGCAGGTGACATGTCCGTTATCCGTATCAGCCTTGGAAGCAAGCTGAGGCGCTTCCGGTTGTCCACGCTGACCGGTATTCCGGGCCTGCGGGAAGGGACGATTCAGAACGCCGTCGTCTATGCTCAAGAGGGCCTGTTGTACAACCGGATCAAGAAGTCGGGGAACTCCAGCATTCTGTTTTACCTGCGGGACATGATACAGGGTGGGGAACAATCCACCGGCGCTGATTATGAGTCGGACAAGCAGCAGGCGGCGGCAGTGGGCCGCAAGCTCACCGAACTGTCTGTGGGCGAACTGCGCCGGGTTCGGCACTGTTACCGTTTCACCATCTTCCGCAATCCGTACACCCGTTGTCTGTCGGCCTTTCTGTCGAAGCGGGCGAAACGTGCCGCGGGCACGGAAAAGTACCGTGATATTCCCGGCTTCGATCAGGATGGCCCCGAGGGCTTTGCCGCCTTCGTGGGTTTTCTTGAGGCCGGCGGCCTTTACTATGACAAACATTTCTGGCCCCAGTCGGATCTGCTGATCTGTCCTCCGGAACATTTCTCCCGCATCGGCCAGTTGGAGAACCTTCAGGACGAACTGGCGCTGATCAGCAGGCGGGTGGGCCTGCCAATGCCTGCGGCGTTTCGCGCGGACGGCCCCCATGCCGCGGACAGGACACACCAGGGCAAGGTGACGGGGGCCAGCGGGAAGGCGGCCGCTTACTATTCCGAAGATCTCTATCGACGCGTGCAGCGACTGTACGCGCTGGATTTCGAGGTGGGCGGGTATGATCCGGGCTGGCGGGCGGCGTGACGGAGCCGTGCGCGCGAAACACGGCCTGGAAACACGACCGGTTACCGGCGGCCACTCCACCGGAGAGGTGATCAGTGCCTGATTTTCCCTTGGCGATTCTGGCTCCGTTCAAGGCTTGGGGCGGCATCGAACGCAAGATCCTCATTCTCTGCCGCGAATTTCTGGCGCAAGGCGTCCGACCGCGACTGATTCTGACCCGCGGGGGGGTCACGCCTTATCCGGAGGAGCTGCCCCCTGACGTCGACGTGGTCGATCTGAGCAGTGGCGGCAAGGCGGACAGCATGATCAAGCTTATCCGGTTTCTGAAGGCCGACCCGCCGACCGCCTTGCTGACCGCCAAGGATCACGCCGTCAAGGTGGCGGTGTTGTCCCGCGCACTGGGGCGCTTGCAGGTGCCGGTGTACGCCAAGGTGACCAACACACTGAGTTATACCTTGAGGCGGCGGCTCAAGCGGGGCACGGCCAAGCTGCTTTACCCTTGTGCCGATCGGCTGATCGCCGTCTCCGAAGGCGTGCGCGACGATCTGGTCCGGAATTTCGGTATCGCGCCGGACAGAGTCCAGGTCATCTACAATCCCACCGTCACACCCTGCATTCCCGAGCGGGCCGCACGAGGGGTGGATCATCCCTGGCTGCAGGGCGACGGGCCGCCGGTCATCATGGGGGCGGGCCGGTTGACCGCACAAAAGGACTTTTCCACGCTCATCGCCGCCTTCGCCCGCTTGCGGGCGCGTTTCCCGGCCCGCCTGATCATCCTTGGTGACGGCCCGTTGCGGGAGCCTCTGCAGCGAGAAGCCGAACAGGCAGGCGTGGGCGAGGATGTGAGTTTTCCGGGTTACGTGGCTGACCCCATGCCGTATCTGGCGCGGGCCGCGTTGTTTGCCTTGTCGTCACGCTATGAAGGTCTGGCCAATGTGGTTATCGAGGCGCTGGCGGTGGGGACGCCGGTGGTATCCACCAATTGCCCCTCCGGGCCGGAGGAGATCCTGATGCGCGGCGAGCTGGGGCCGCTGGTTCCCGTTGGTGATGAGGAGGCGCTGGCCGATGCCATGCTGTCCACGTTGCAGCGTCCGCCGGCTCCGGAGCTGCTGCGCAAGGGCCTGGACCGATTCCAGAGCGGTAAGGTGGCCACCCAGTATCTGCAACTCATGGGGCTGGGTCAGTGACACGTTTTATCCGCCGCTTTCCAACAGGCAGTCTGGTCTGACACCGTCCCGCTTATGATCATCAGTCATCGCCATCGTTTCATTTTCATCCATTGCCGCAAGGTGGCGGGCAGTTCCATGAAAGTCACCCTTGCCCCTCACCTGGGGCGGAGCGATCTGATTCTGGGCAGCGTGCACGAGATTCTCCGGGACAGCAGTCCACTGCGGCCCTGGGTGTTGCGGACGCTGGCAAGCCCCAGAGGGGCGTGGGAGTTGTGGGCCGCCCTGGCCAAGGGGCGGGACTGGCGTTCGGCGGTGAACAAAGTACTGAAGAAGCGCCAGAAGAGGCGCCTGGGGCTGTCATCCTCGTCCCACCCTCCGGCCGTGGATGTGCAACGGGCCTTTCCCGATGCGTGGGGGTCGTACTTCAAATTCTGTTTCGTCCGCAATCCCTACGAACGTGCGGTATCGGACTATCTGTATCAGACCAGACTGGAACCGAACCCGCCGAGCTTCAGTGTGTTTCTCGGGCAGGTGCAGGCGGAGGCGCGGGAAGGGGACGAAAAACACGATAACTGGCCGATGTATACCATTGATGATCGTGTGGCTGTGGATTTCGTCGGCCGGTTTGAGCATCTCGCGGATGATTTCCGTCAGGCCATGCGTCTGGCTGGTCTGGAAGGTGTTCGGCTGTCCGCTTCAGAGAAGCGAAGGGATTACCCCAAACCCTGGCAGGACTACTACGGACCGGGAGACCGGGAACGTGTCGAATCGTTGTTCGGTCGTGAAATCCGGTACTTTGGTTACGATTTCGAGGGAACCTGATGAAGGTATTGATGCTGGTCGGGCGGTTTCATCCGAACCTGGTTCCGTGGATCGAGGCGTTCGAACAGCAGGGCTGGGATTGCTCCGTGATCGTGGGGGGTGAGTCGGTCAACAGGGTGGAGCGCTTTCGTCCCCGGGTGCTGGATCCGCAGTCCGTGGATGATGCCGTGGCCCGGCGCGTGATCGGGGAGCCTGGCCCGGACCTGGTGATCATCCGCAGCAAGGATGCGGGTTTCCATCGCATCGTCCGGGCTGCCCGTAAACAGGGAGCCGCGGCGATCTACTATGATCAGCGCCCCTATTTGCGCCAGGCGGGCTGGCGGGCCTTTCGCTGGGATCTCAGCAAGGTGATGCAGCGCGTCTGGAACGGACAGCCCCGGGTGGGCGTGACCACCACACGGGGGCAAGCCAACGGCCGGCCCCGGCTCTGGAGGCACTGGGTCCGTGTACCCATGGCCGTGCCCGAGTCTGTGGAGCAACGGCCTTACTTCCGCGACAACGTGCCGACGGTGCTCATGGTGGGGCGGCTCGCCAATCAGAAGAAGCGCCATCTGTGGGCGTTGAATGCGCTGGAAGAATTCGGCGGCCCTTACCGGTTGCTGGTGGCCGGCGCCGGTGACGACAGCCATACCGCGCCCGGCAAGCGCAGTCGCGAGTATTATCAGCAGGTACGCGAAGCGCTCCGCGCGCCGCAGCACGAGGAACGGGTTCAGTTGCTGGAGGATGTTCCGCACGAACGCATGTCAGCCCTGTACCGGCAGGCGGATGTTTTCGTCCTGCCTTCCACCAAGGAGTTGCTGGGAATATCCATCGTGGAAGCGATGGCCCATGGATGCGCCGTGCTCGCATCCAGCGGAGCGGGGGCGACCGGGTACATGTCCGATGGGGTGGACGGCCTGGTCTTCGATCGGGATTCCTATCATGCGTTCCGGGATGCACTGCACCGTTTGCTGTCCGACCCTGAGGGTGTCCGGGGCCTTGGCCAGCAAGCGGTGCGGACGATTCGTGAGCGGCACCGCCACGCGGATTTCGTCCACCAGCTCTGCCGGATCGCGGGTATCGAGCAGCGGCAGAGGGGACGATGATGGGTATTCGCTCGTGGCTGTGTGGCAAGGCGGAGAGGCGCGCCAGGAAGGCCGCCCGGCGCGCGGCTGACGAGGCCTTGTTTGCTGGCCTGCTGGATCAGCTCTGTCGGTCCCGCGAGGCACACGGGGGTGCGCGTTTTCTGCAGATCGGTGCCAACGACGGGTGCACAAATGACCCCCTGCACCCGGTGATTCAGCGCTACCGGCTGGAAGGTATCTGTGTAGAACCGCTCCCGGAGGCTTTTGACCTGCTACGGAAGACCTACAGCGATCACCCCAATGTCCGCCTGATCCAGCGGGCGATCGGGTCCGAGTCGGGGTGGATGAACCTCTACGTGGCGGGCTTGCCCGACGGGGCGTCCGAAGCGGAACGGCGGGATGCTTACCGCAAGGCGACGTTTTCCAAGGCCAGCGCCATCGCCAAAACGCGCAAGGCCTGCGGTGTGGATGATCGGGCCGCGGAGGAGAAGCTCCAGATCAGACAGGTGGAAACCAGCACCTTGCCGGGTCTGTTGGCGGATTGCGGCAATCCCGGCATCGACATCCTGCAGATCGATGCTGAAGGGGAGGACTGGCGTATCCTGCGGCAGTTGGACGGGTTGCCGTCGCTGCCGCCTCTCGTCAATCTCGAGCATAAGGGACTGGACCCCGAGGAACGGGAGGCCATGCAGCGCTGGCTCAGTCGTTCCGGTTACCTCTGGTTCGAGCACGGCCGCGATACCTGCGCCTTGCGCATCGACTGGCAGGGGCACTAGTCGCTGATGGAACGCGTCCCGGAATGTCGGACCATGCGACACGGAAACTCCGCGGCGGTCTCTGTCAGCCCGGGGCCGGGGTTTGGCCGCGGGATACCGGGTCGCCGGTGATCAGTGTTGTCTGGACACCCTGCCACCAGTTGTCCTGCCGCGTCAGTGCGATGTTCCGCTGTGTTCTCAGGTGCCGTTTATAGAGCATCACCGCATTCAGCAGTGCGTCGCGGTGCTCCGCAAGGCGAACGGTGTTATCCAGACCGCCGGCCTGCAGAACCTTGGTGAGTGCCCTGTCGAACCTGCCCTTTGCGAAAGGCCTGGTGCCGCAGCCGACGGCCAGTGTCAGGGCGTCGTACCAGAACGGGTGAAGTCCCAGATTGGAAAGGTCGATGATCCTGACGTCTCCTGGCTTCTCTCGGGTAAGCAGGATGTTCTGCGGTCTGAGATCCCCGTGGGCGGGAATCCAATAGGGGGTGGCCACCAGGGCAGTCACCGGATCGGGCTTCCTGAACCCGCCGGGCGGCCGTATGCCGCCGGTCAGCTGTTGCCGCCGGATCTCTGCGTCGGCCAGACGCGCCAGGTCCGTGAGTACCCGGTTTACTGCCCTGGAGAGCGTTTCCGCCGGTGCCGACTGCAGCGGGACACCGTGCACGAATTCTTCGGTGATGCGATAGCCCCGCTGTTCGGCGGTGTAGCCCACAACAGACAGATACGCCGCCAGCCTGTTACGGATCCTGACGTAACCTTCGTCGAACAGCGGGGTGGAGGAGTAGCGCCGGACCGTACCCCGCGCCATCGAGATCAGCAGGCAGTCATCCGGCCGTGTCAATGCCAGGATCTCCGCATCCAGGGTGCCGCCGCTGGCCGCCGGGCGGTGATTGACCAGCACGCCGTTATGGGCAAGCGCCTTGGCAACGCGATAGACGCCGCGCTGCTTGTTCAGACCCTTGGTCAGGTGCAGGTGATCGGGGATCGGGACTCCCTTCCTGTAGGCGAACCGCCCGGTCTGAACGAATTCTCCGGGCGCCAGCTCGGATGCATGCCTGCTGATTGCCTCCGCCAGCCGGTATCGGTAATGCCTTTCCTGCTGGTAGGAGCGCCACGCCTTTCTGAGCAATGCCGGCTTCCTCAGCTGCAAGGGCGGACCACAGGTCCTCCGGGAGCCTCAGTCGTCCTGGAACTGACGGCTGTGCAGGTAGGCATAGTGCCCGTCCAGCGCCAGGAGTTCTTCATGCGTACCTGTTTCGAGAATTCTTCCGCTGTCGATCACGACGATGCGATCCGCGTGCTCGATGGTGGACAGCCGATGGGCAATGACCAGCGTCGTTCTGGACTGCATCAGACGGTCCAGCGCATCCTGGATCATCTTCTCGGATTCGGTATCAAGCGCCGATGTGGCCTCGTCGAGGATCAGTATCGGAGCATTCTTGATCAGCGCCCGGGCAATGGCCAGGCGCTGCCGCTGGCCGCCGGACAGCATGATGCCGTTGTCGCCGATGATCGTGTCAAAACCATCGGGTAGCGCCTCGATGAAATCCAGCGCGTTGGCCAGCCGCGCTGCTTCCCGCAACCGTTCCTCTGAGGCCTGATCGGTCATTCCGTAGGCGATGTTGTTGGCGATGGTGTCGTTGAACAGCACGACCTGCTGTGTCACCAGCGCGATCTGCCGCCGGAGATCCTTCAGGGGGTATGCGTCAATGGGGTGATCGTCCAGGAGAATCCGACCGCTGCGTGGTTCATAGAACCGGGGTAACAGGCTGGCAATGGTGGATTTTCCGCTTCCCGATCGTCCCACCAGTGCCACGGTCTGGCCAGGTCTGATTTCGAAGCTGATGTCCTTGAGTACGTCGTCCTTGCCCGATTCATAACGGAAATAAACACCGTCATAGACGATGTGCCCTTCGGCGCGGCTTAGGGGAATCGTGCCGAAATCCGGTTCCGGATCCAGGTCGAGCATCTCGAACAGGCTCTCGCCAGCGGCGATTGCCTTCTGGATCTCGGAATTCACTTTTACAACCCGTTTCAACGGCGCCATCATGAGCGCGGTCGCGGTGATGAACGAGAGAATGCCGCCGGGGGTGACGGCTTCCATCACCACATCCATGCTGGCCAGATAGAGGACGATGGCCAGCGAGATCACCGCCACCAGCTGCACCAGCGGCTGACTCATCGCCTTTACCATCGTGTAACGCAGCTGTTGCTTCTTGTGCTGTTCGTTGATGCGGCGAAAACGCTTCGCTTCCTGCTCTGTTGCACCGAAAACCTTGACTTCCGCATGCCCCCGAAGTGTGTCCTCGGCCACCTGACCAATGCCCCCGATGGTGGCCTGCAGGCGACGCGCGATTTTGCGGAACCGCTTGTTCGCCCAGAGAATGATCTTGCCCAGCAGCGGAGCCAGTGCGAAAAAGACCAGGGCCAGCCATCCGGCCAGGTAGACCATGTAGCCGATCAGGAATAGGATCGTGAACGTGTCACGCACCAGGGTGACCACGGACTTGGAAGCCGCGTCCGCCACCTGGTTCACGTTGTAGGTGAGCTTGGCCTTCAGGAAGCCGAGGGAGCCCTTGTCGAAGTATGCGGTGGGTAGCACGAGGTATTTCTCGAACACGTCCTGTCGCATGTCCGCCACGACGTTGCGGCCAACCCAGGCCATGGTGTAGTCGGAGGCGAACATGCTCATCCCGTGCAGGATGAAAATCGCCACGAAAGCGGCTGGCACCCAAAGGCGCGCCTGCGGATCCTGTTCGATGAATGTGCCGTCCACCAGCGGCTGAACAATCCACGCGAACGCGGCCTGACCGGCGGCAGCCACCAGCATGGCGAGTATGGCGAGGGCGGCAAGACGCCAGTACGGAAGCACGTAGGTCAGTATGCGCCGGTAAATGCGAAGGGAGTCGGCTGCTGTAACCTGGCGCCCTGAGGCGTTCTTGATCGCTGCCTTGGCTAGCTTGAACTGTACGTGTGAGCTCATGGCCGCCGTATCATAGCACCCGGGCTTTCGGCGAGCATGTGATGTTTGGCCGATGAAAGGCTAGTAAAGTGACCATCGCTTCGCAGCAGGCCTTCCCGGCCTAGGGTTAGAACTGGAGCTCATGCAACCCATCGCACCTGTCATCATCATCGGCATGCACCGCGCTGGCACCAGCATGCTGACCCGTACCCTCCAGGGGTTCGGTTTTTACATGGGGCGCGGCACCACGCGAAACGAGGAGTGTCCTTACACCAACGCGCTGAATGCCTGGGTGTTCGCTCAGGCCAGTGCGACCTGGGAGCGGCCGGAGGGCGTGGATTCGCTGCTGGCCGATCCGGAACTGGTGGGACTGGTGGCGGACTACCTCTCCGGCGTTGTCGACGGGCCTTCGTCGCTGCGTTACCTGGGGTTCCGCCGTTGGCTCTGGTACCGGTCCATGCACCGCATTGCGGAGCCCTGGGGCTGGAAGGATCCGCGCAACAGCTACACCCTTCCGTTGTGGCTCAGGGTTTTCCCCCGGGCACGGGTGCTGCATATCCTGCGTCACGGAGTGGATGTGGCCGAGAGTCTGCGCGTCCGCCGGGCCCGCGCAGCCGCGGCGGCGGCAGCACGCTATCGCCGCCGCCGGGGGTTCTACGTCAACAGCCTGTTCGCGCCCAAGCGCAGCGGTTTCGCACATTCTCCCCGCTGCGCCGATCCGGATGCGGGGCTGGCACTGTGGGAAGCGTATACCGCGCGCGCCCATGCCCATGTCCTGGCCGCGGGGGAGCGGGGAATGGAGCTGCGCTACGAGGATCTGCTACAGGCTCCACAACATCACCTGGAGCGCATCGCGGCGTTCTGCGGGCTGGACGTGAGCCAGGCGGAAATCGCACGGAACGCCGGCCGGTTCGATGCATCCCGGGCCTATGCGTTCAGCAGCGATCCCCGGCTGGTGGCCCTGGCCCGCCGCCATGGTCAACGCCTGGCCCGTTTCGGTTACGGGGATGCCGGGGCCGGGGACCAGGTTCAGGAGGCGTAGAGATTGGCCCGCCGGTCCGGTTGGCGCTTGAAGCGCTTGTGCACCCACAGGTACTGTTCCGGATGGCGCCTCACCGCCTGCTCCAGCACCTGGTTCATGCGGGTGGCATCGATCACGTCATCGCCGGACGGGAACCCCTCCAGTGCCGGGTGGAACTCGATCAGGTAGCTTCCATCCGGGCGGCGGAAGAAGAACAGCGGGACCACCTTCGCCTTGCCCATGCGGCTCAGCCGGCTCAGCGCCGTGATCGTGGCGGCGGGAACCCCGAAGAACGGGGCGAACACGCTGTGCTTGCGGCCGTAGTCCTGGTCACCGGCGTACCAGATGGGTAGCCCCCCTTTCAGTGCCCGCAGCATGCCCCGGATGTCGTCCTTGGACAGTGCATCGTTGACGTTTCGCCGCCGGGCGGCCAGCATGGCCCGGTCCAGTACCGGCTTCTTCCGGATCGGCTTGTAGATCGCCACCATGGGAATGCGTTCCGGCAGCAGCCGCGCCGCCAGTTCCACCGTCAGAAAATGTCCGGACAGTGCGATCACCGCCTGGTCACCGGTTCTTGCCGCCTCCAGGTGCTCTTCGCCGTGGACTTCGAACGGAATCCGGTCCACCTGGGCGCCTCCGTACCAGGCCAGCGCGGTTTCAACCACGGCACGGCCGGTGGCGCGGAAGTTCTCCCGCACCAGTTGCTCCCGCGCCGGTT
Source organism: Ectothiorhodospiraceae bacterium (assembly GCA_020831885.1). Classification (GTDB taxonomy): domain Bacteria; phylum Pseudomonadota; class Gammaproteobacteria; order Nitrococcales; family Aquisalimonadaceae; genus LSCE01. The sequence goes on along the minus strand of JAFIFU010000044.1, from coordinate 7,746 downwards.
CCTCCAGCGCGGGAAAGCAGAGTTCCAGGTTGCGCCGGGCCACGTGACGGCGCCCGCCGGCCAGATGATAACCGAGCATGCCCAGTGCCTCGCCGAGCCGAAGGCCAGTTCGCCACGGCAGACGGGCCAGCAGCCAGAGGCCCGTCAGGGTGGCGAACTGGCTCCAGGTGGCCGGATGGACCGGGTGCGCCGGATAGCGTCGGAGGTGTCTGCGTTTTCTCTTTCCCACGGGGCGGTATGCGGTTGTTGTTCAAAGGGTCCGGAGAGTGGCGGATATTAGCAGAACCGGCCGGCATGCGTCGTACTGATCCCGGCCCTGCCCGGGCGGATAACGCCTCCAGCGGAGCATTCCTGTTAGAATGGCCCCACCGCGAAATCTGGCACGGAAACCGCCATGCAGTTGACGCTTCCCGAATTCTCCCGCGCCCGTGTCCTGGTGATCGGCGATCTGATGCTGGATCGCTACTGGCACGGCGACACCGGACGGATCTCCCCGGAGGCGCCGGTGCCCGTGGTGCAGGTGGGTGATGTGGAGGAACGCCCCGGCGGCGCCGCCAACGTGGCACTGAATATAGCCGCTCTCCAGGGGCGTGTGCACCTGCTTGGGCTGACCGGGGACGATGACGCCGCGGCATTGTTGCAGCAACGGCTGGAGCAGGCGGGGGTGAACTGCGATTTTCAGCCGGTGCCGGGGCATCCCACCATCTGCAAGCTGCGGGTGCTCAGCCGCCGCCAGCAACTGATCCGGCTCGACTTCGAGCGGCCCTTTGCACCCGGTGCCGGTGACGGTCTCCTGGAACGCGTCCGGCAGGCCCTGCCCGGGGCGCCGGTGGTGGTTCTGTCCGATTACGCCAAAGGGACGCTTGCCCATGCCCCGGAGGTCATCCGCATGGCACAGGACGCCGGTTGCCGTGTGCTGGTGGATCCCAAGGGGCCGTCCTTTCAGCACTATCGCGGCGCCGATCTGCTGACCCCCAACCTGACGGAATTCGAGGCGGTGGCCGGCCCCTGTGCGGACCTGGACATGTTGGAGACCCGCGCCCGGGAACTGCTGCGGGACCTGGCCCTGGGCGCCCTGCTGATCACCCGCGGAGAGCACGGTATGAGCCTGATCGCGACGGATCAGCCGGCCCTGCACCTGCCGGCCCACGCCCGGGAGGTCTATGACGTGACCGGCGCCGGAGACACCGTGATCTCGGTGCTGGCCGCCGGCCTGGCGGCAGGCAGTGAGCTGCCGGTGGCGACGGCACTGGCCAACGTGGCGGCCGGGCTGGTGGTGGGCAAGGTGGGCACGGCCTCGGTTACCGTGTCCGAGCTGCGCTGGGCCCTACACGGGTTGCAGGCTGCCGATCATGGACCGGTGACCCGCCAGCAGTTGAAGGTCCTGGTGGATGATGCCCGTGCCCAGGGGGAGAGGATCGTCATGACCAATGGCTGTTTCGATCTGCTGCACGCCGGTCACGTGGCCTATCTGCAGCAGGCGCGGGCATTGGGGGACCGGCTGATCGTGGCAGTGAACGACGACGCCTCGGTGCGCAGACTGAAAGGGCCGGAGCGGCCGCTCAATGCGGTGGATCAGCGCATGGCCGTTCTCTCGGCCCTGGCGGCGGTGGATTGGGTGGTGTCGTTCTCCGAGGATACCCCTGCGGAACTGATCGCCGAGATCGTTCCCGATGTGCTGGCCAAGGGCGGAGACTACCAGGTTGAGGAAATCGCAGGTGCCGCCACGGTGCAACAGGCCGGCGGCCGGGTGGTGGTGCTCGATTTCGTCGACGGCGTCTCCACCACGTCCATCATCGAGCGAATCCGTGGCATCCAGGGCGGGTAGCCTCTGGTGGGGGTGTTCGGAAGGTCCACCGAAACAAGGCCGGGGCCGGGTAGTACGCTCCCGGCCCCGGCCGCATCGAAGCCCCGAAACGCCCACGAGACTCCCATGCGCTACTCGCCCCGGGCGCGGTACCCCTCCAGCAGGTGTGGCCATCCGGTGGCTGCCTGCCGGGCCAGCGGCGGGTGCTTGTCCAGGGAACGTTTCAGTCGCTGGAGGTTGTCCCGCCCGGCCACCGATCCGTCCATCAGCCGGCCCCGGTCCCAGTCGATCAGCCATACGTCCCGGCGCGCGTCCACCAGGATATTCCGTACGTTGAGATCGGCATGCCAGGCGCCGGCCTGATGGAAACGGCGCAGCGTGGCGCCGACCGCATGCCACAGCTCCGGTTCCGAGCCCAAGCCGTCCCGCAGCAGATCATCCCACGGGCGGCTCCCGGCGATGTGTTCCGTGACCAGGTCGCCACGATAGCCCGGGCCGGCACGGCACGCCTGGGCCGCCACCGGGCGCGGCACCGGCAGATGCAGGCGTCGCAGTGCATGCAACAGGCGCCACTCACGGATCGGACGGCTGCGCTCCACCCCCGTCCACACGTAGACATCGGTGAGCAAACGCGCAACCATACCGCCGCGCCAGTAATGACGCAGGACCAGATCGTGTTCTGCCAGGCGGAAAAAATGTGCCTGGCGGCGCCCGGTACTGGTGCCGGTGAGTAACCGGCGCCCGGCCAGCCCGTCCGGGCTGAACAGCCAGTCCGGAATCGGGTCCAGGATGCTGGCATCATGTATCCGGTAACACGAACCCGTTTGGTGGATGACTGGATGGCTCATCAAGCCTCGCTGCCGTTCTCCCGGCCGCCGGAACAGCTGTGTCTGCTGCGGCTCTCGGCCATTGGCGATTGCTGCCACATGGTGCCCGTGGTGCGCACCCTGCAGGCGGTGTGGCCGCGGACACGACTCACCTGGATCATCGGCCGCACCGAGGCCGGCCTGCTGGGTGACCTGGATGGCGTGGAGTTTATCATCTTTGACAAGACCGCCGGCCGCGCCGGCCGCAGCGCCGTACGCCGGCAACTCCGGGGCCGGCGTTTCGATGCCCTGCTGCTGATGCAGGTGGCGCTGCGGGCCGGCTTGCTGTCCCGGGCAGTCTCCGCGGAACTGCGCCTGGGTTTCGATGCAGCCCGTTCCAGGGATGCCCACGGTCTGTTCGTCAACGCCCGGGTGGCGCCGCATCCGCGTGCTCACGTACTGGAAGGGTTCTTCGATTTCCTGCAGGCCATGGGGATTCGCGAGCGCCACCTGCGCTGGGATATCCCGATTCCAGCGCAGGCCGAGGCGCGGGCCGCGGAGCTGGTGCGGGACGGTCAGCCGACGCTGGTCATCAGCCCCTGCAGTAGTCAGCGGCTGAACAATTTCCGCAACTGGAGCGTGGAATCCTACGCGGCGGTGGTGCGTTTCGCCCACGAGCAGCTTGGCCTGGCCACCGTGCTCACGGGAGGCAACAGCGCTGAGGAACAGCGCTACGGCGAGGGCATTTCACGTCTGGCGGGCGTGCCGGTGCAGAACTGCATCGGTCGGACCAGCCTCAAGGAGCTGCTGGCTATCCTGAGGCGCGCCACCGTGCTGATCTCGCCGGACTCCGGGCCGGCCCATATGGCAACCGCAGCCGGTACACCGGTGGTCGGTCTGTACGCCACCTCAAACCCCGACCGCACCGGCCCCTATCTCAGCCGCCGCTGGGTGGTGAACCGTTACCCGGACGCGGTTCGGGTGGCGTATGGCCGGGATGTGGATGCACTGGGCTGGGGACGTCGGGTCCGGAAGCGGGACGCCATGGAGATGATCACCGTGCAGGATGTGACCGAACGCCTCGAGGCGTTGCTGGCCACACCGGAATCCGAACGCTTGCAGCCGCCGGAGGCCAGTGCCTGATGCGTCTGCTCTATAGCCTGTTGACCTATCTGCTGGTACCGGTGATGCCGCTCTATCTGCTCTGGCGCGGCATCCGGGAGCCTGCGTATCGCCGCCGCTGGGGCGAGCGCTTTGGCTGGCCGCCCTCGGATCTCCCCCGGGACGGGATCTGGCTGCACGCCGCTTCGGTGGGGGAAGTCCAGGCGGCCAGTGGTTTTATCCGCGCCCTGCAGGAACAGTATCCGGACATGCCGCTGCTGGTGACCACCATGACCCCCACCGGCGCTGCCCAACTGGAGCGGCTGTTCGGCACCTCGGCCCGGCATTGCTATCTGCCGTTTGACATGCCCCACGCGGTCTGGCTGTTTCTGAGGCGGGTGCGGCCACGGCTCGGACTGGTGGTGGAGATGGAATTCTGGCCGAACCTGTTCTTCGGGCTCCGGCGGCGGCGAATTCCGTTCATGGTGATCAACGCCCGCCTGTCCCGGCAAAGCGCCCAGGCTTACCGCCGTTTCGGCCCGTTTATCGAGCGCGTGCTCAACTGTCCGGCGCGGATCGTGGCCCAGAGCAAGGATGACGCCTTGCGGCTCCTGGAACTGGGGGCGCCCGGAGAGCGCGTGGTGGTGGGGGGCAGCCTCAAGTTTGATCAGAGTCTGCCGGCCAGCGCCCGGGAGCAGGGCGAACTGCTGCGGCAGGTGCTGGGTGCGTCCCGGCCGGTCTGGATCGCGGCCAGCACCCGCGAGGGCGAGGAGGAGCAGGTGCTGGACGCCCATGCGCAGGTGCTGGCGGCGGTGCCGGATGCACTGCTTATGCTGGTGCCCCGCCACCCGGACCGGTTTGCCCGGGTGGAGGCGCTGTGCCTGGAGCGCGGGTTCACCCTGGTGAAACGCAGCAGCGGGGAGCCCTGCGGACCGGATGCACGGGTCTACCTGGGCGATACCATGGGAGAGCTTCCCGTGCTCTATGCGGCTGCGGATGTGGCCTTTGTGGGCGGCAGTCTCGTGCCCATGGGAGCCCACAATGTGCTGGAGCCGGCTGCCCTGGGGCTGCCGGTGCTGGTGGGGCCGCACACCTTCAACTTCGCGGGGATCGTCCGCCAGCTTGTGGAGGCTGGCGCCTGTGACCAGGTGGCGGATGCCGGCCTGCTTGCCGATGCGGTGATCGAGTTGCTGGAGGATCCGGAACGGCGGACGCACAGGGGGCGGTGCGGCTACGAGCTTGTGCAGGCCAACCGGGGGGCCAGCGGGCGGGTGATGCGCGAGGTGGAGGTCTTGTTGGAGTCCCACTAGGGAAGCACTGATCTATTAGATAGATCAGTGCTTCCCTGTTGCGTCCCCCGCCGCCGCGCAGGCCGGACCCCGGTTCACACCATGCCGGCCGCCGGGTCAGAACCGGAATCGGGGTTTGTTCTGGGCGTTCACCAGGGGCTTGATGCAGGTGTCCAGCACGCTCTCGGAGGACCACTGGTCCTCCGCCACGCGGGTGATCAGCAGCCCTTCCATGACCGGCGGCTCACCGACGATCATGAACAGGCGTCCGCCGATGGTCAGGCTGTGGTGGAAGCCGTCGTGGAACTCCGGGAGGGATCCGGTCACCGCGATGGCGTCGTAGCGCTTACCGTCGTCCCAGCCACGGGCTGCATCACCCTGGATCAGGCTGACGTTGTGGATGCCCTGCCTGGCCAGTTGCCCCTGAGCACGTTCCAGGAAGTCCGGGAAGATGTCCACGCTGGTGACGTGGGCCCCCAGGTTCGCCAGGCAGGCCGTGAGATAGCCGCTGCCCGTGCCGATCTCCAGCGCCCGTTCGCCGGGCTGCAGCCCCAGCGACTGCAGGATGCGGCCCTCCAGCTTGGGCGAGAGCATTTCCTGGTCGTGGGGTAGCGGAAGGTTCAGGTCGGCGTAGGCAAGACGGCGGAAGCGTTCCTCGACGAAGGCATCACGCGGCAGGGTCTCGAGCAGGTCCAGTACCCGCTGGTCCAGGACGTCCCAAGGGCGTACCTGCTGCTCCACCATGTTGGCACGTGCTGTTGCCAGTTCCTGGTTGATTTCCACCATCATCTAGGGCTCCGTGGGCAGCCGGCCGGCAGCGCCGGGCCGGAATCCGCAAGCAGGGTGAGACTGGCGCCAAGTCTACGGTTTGCCGTCTGCCCGGGCAAGCGAAGAACCCGGTGTCGCACCATGGGGAGAGCCGGTCCGCCGGAATGCCAGGTCTATGAACGGCGGCGAGATATTGCATCGCGCCAAAATTGTTGAAAATGATTCGCAGTTGCAATAGTCTGCCGGAATAACGCCTTGTCTGCCCGGCTGCAGCCGGGCGTCCAGAGTCCGGAGGCTCATTCATGTCCGATGCCGCGCCGCACACGGAGGCTGCCGGTTTCCTGTCCCGGCTTGCCGTCCTGTTCGACCTGGGTGGTCCCGTGGTCATGATTCTCGTGGCCATGTCAGTGCTCGCCCTGGCCATCATTCTGCTCAAGTTCTGGCAGTTCTACGCGCTGCGCCTGCACCGGCGGGGTTTTATCGAGCAGGCGCTGGACAGCCTGCGCGCCGGGGATTCGGAGCGCGCGCTGGACGTGTTGCGTACCACACCCAACCCTATCGCACGAGTCATGGAGGTGGCCGTGGAGGGGCGGCGGGATCCGGCCCACAACGATGCCCTGGTGCGTGAGGAGGTTTCCCGGGTGGGGGCCCGCTATCTGGAGGCCCTGCGCGGGCAACTGCGCGGTCTGGAGGTGATCGGTGCGCTGAGCCCGCTGCTGGGGCTGCTGGGTACCGTGCTGGGGATGATCGAGGCGTTCCGGCAGTTGGAACTGGCCGGAAGCCAGGTGGATCCTGCCGTGCTCTCCGGCGGGATCTGGGAAGCGTTGATGACCACGGCTGTGGGGCTGGCGGTGGCGATTCCGGTGATTGCCGTCCTGAACTGGCTGGAGCGCCGGGTGGATCGTTTCCGCCACCAGATGGAGGATGCGGTGACCCGGGTGTTCACGCAGTGTGTACCCGAGGCTCGCATGCCGCGGGCCGCCGCCTCCGAGGCAACCCCGCTGCGGGAGCGTCGAACGGCCGATGCACATTGAAGGGAGTTCTCGACGGCGCCGCAGCCTGGTGAGCCTGACGCCGCTCATTGATGTGGTGTTCATCCTTCTGGTGTTCTTCATGCTGGCCACCAGCTTTCTCGACTGGCGCTCCATCGTCGTGGATGTCCCCGCCGATGGTGGCGGTGAGGCGGGCGAGCCAACGGCCATTGTCGTGCGTATCGGTGCCGACGGCGCGCTGGAACTGGACGGGGCCTTCGTCCGGGACACGGCGGCTCTGGAGCAGGCCGTGCGCGCGGAGCTTGCACGGGAGCCGGGGCGGCTACTGATCGTTCGCCCGGATGACAGCGTTCGGTTGCAGCGCATCACCCAGGTCGTGGAACGCGTGCAGGCGGCGGGCGCCATGCGGATGCGGCTGGATCGGGGAGATTAGTGATGCGTCTGCCGGAAGCGCCGCGGCGGGAGCCCGCGGAGAACATCATCCCGCTGATCAACATCGTTTTCCTGCTGCTGATCTTCTTTATGCTGGCCGGCGCTCTCACCCGGCCTGATGTACTGGACGTGCGGCCGCCGGAGACCCAGGCCGGGGACCCGGCGGAACTCCCCGACGAGGGTGTCATTCTGCTCGCCGCCGATGGGCGGCTTGCCTTCGCCGGACGAGAACTGGAACCCCGGGCGCTGGAACGGGAGGTGGCGGACTGGTTGGCGGATGGCCCGGAGCGACGGCTGACCCTGAAGGCTGATGCCGATGTTGCGGCTGACCGGTTGCTGGACCTGCTGGACCTGTTGCGCGATGCGGGCGCTGATCACCTGATGATGTTGACCAACCCGTCGGAGCGCTGATGCTGGAGCTGCGTGTACATCACTGGCTTCTGGTGCTGGTGCTGGCTGCCATGGCGCATCTGGGGATCTTCCTGGGTTGGCGCTTCTCCCCGCAGGAACCACCACCGGAACCCTTGTTCGGCATGGAAATCCGCCTGACC
>JAFIFU010000010.1 GCA_020831885.1 Ectothiorhodospiraceae bacterium | reverse complement strand
GCTCAGCGTGCGCGAATGGCCCGCCCTACGGGGCTTTGCAGCGTGTCCGGGTGCCGCGTTGCGGCGCTTGCCAAGGGCTCGCCATTGCCTGCGAGCCGCGCCTTGCCCCCGAACACGCTGCAAAGCCAGAGCACCATGGGAATCGATCAGCGCTTCCTTAATGCAACCCCTCATGAACTCCGGCCATTCCGGCACCACAGGAATAGGATCTGTCTTTTCTGGCAGCAATCCCCAGAGAGCAGGATGGTGCCAACAAAGTTCGTGTCGACTGCTATCACGATGCCGACGGATACCCAGTCGTAATTTCCTGGCTTCCCCAATCAATTCCTCCCGTGTCATCAGATCAAGATCTTCGTCCATTTTACACCTCAAAAATACCTACCGAGAAACAGCGGCTGATCTTCTCGGTTTGGCGCTTTCAACGCCCAACGCCGCGCTTCAGTCGCACGGCGTTGGGCATCGGATGCAAGCGCTTATTGGCACAATCTGAGCTCATCCATTCTATATCCAGCGCCGAACCTTTTCGCGATACTGTCGGTAGTCTTCACCAAATTTTCGCTCCATATACTCCTCCTCCTTCGCAATAACGTACCTTGATATGAGCCATATAAGCAGAGGAAGAAATAAGAGCGCCCAAAGCAAGTTGAACCAGATTGACGCCGCCAGGTACAAACAGAGCATCCCCAGGTACATTGGATTCCGGGTATAGCGGTATGGGCCCCACGTTACAAGCTGAGTCACAGGTTGGGCCGGCGCAATGCCCGTCTTGGCCCGATGAAAGACAAGCATGCTGCCAAGATCAAATACGAGCCATAGGATCACGAGAACTCCCGCAAGCATGCGCAGGGGAAGTTTTGGCATTTCGGCCACAGGAAGAACCAGGCTCAAACCTGCGCCGATAACGAATACCCCAAGATAGATAAGTGGAGGCGGTATCTTTACGCCCGACCCCTCGTCTTGCGTATGCTGCGCATCTGACATTTTTCTGCACTCCCATCACCATGCCGCCAATTCCGGCAGCCCCAGGTTCCGGAAGACACGTGCGGGCGAGGCGTACGCAATCGCCGCCTGATCCACTTATCCAGCTCCTGCAGCGGGCTCAGCACTTCGGCAACGTGGAAGCACGCTTTCCAACCAAGCAGCGAAGCATCCACAAAGCGCCACAGGCGCTTGAGGTGACCGCCGGCACCACGGCGCCAACCGGTTGGACCTTATCCTGCCTTGTGGCAGCCTTCCGGCTTAAACACCCGATCAGTGGAGGCCGGAAACTTCGCAAGTTTGGCTTCAGGGCGCCTCGGACGCGCCACCAGTTCCCCGCCACAGTTTGGACAATGGCCTTTCAATACGCCTTCTGCACATGAGACGCAGAAGGTGCATTCGAAGGAACAGATTCGAGCTTCGGTTGAGTGCGGCGGCAAATCTTTGTCGCAGCACTCGCAACTGGGACGTAGCTGTAGCATTGGATGCTCTCCGGTGTTTGCATATGGACGCCTGAACGGGATTGGGCGAGACCTCAGGGCCCCGTTCCTCCCACACCACCGGGCATACGGATCCCGTACCATGACGGTAGCCCGCTCTGCCCCATTGCTTCCAAAGGTAACTCCGCAATCGCCGCCTGATCCACTTGTCCAGATCCTGCACCGGCTGTCCGCTCCATGGACGGATTGGGGGTGTGGCCACTAAACGCTCCCATACACGCCAGCCACAACAAACAGCCCGATGACACACAGCATGCCGAGACGCCATGCATGACTTCTGAGCATCGGCTTATCGGTCACATAAAAAACCGCGTGAAGCACCCGAAATGCAATGAACGCAATGGCAAGACCGTCGACGTATGCCTGCGGCGCCTGCACGAACTGGGCAACCAGCACACCGGCAACGATGGCTGGCACAGCCTCGAACGCATTAAGATGCGCCAGGTGTGCTCGTCGCTGCCAGCCGTCGAGGCCCTCGCTATAAGCACGGGGATCATCGACATACTGACGCCGGGAAACCTGGGATCGAGCAATAACAGAAAGGATGTACGGCGCGAGGATGGCTGCGAGGAGACACCAAAGAGCGATGGTCATAGAGGTTGCTCCGTTATTTGGGAAGACGCCCAACGACTCTGCGGTTGCGCATAACGTTGATCCAAGCCATGCCGGAGCGAAGCGGAGGCGTCGGCTTGAGCGATTTGTTCTGCCGTGTCCAGCGGGGAATCGGGGCACCTTTCATGCGCCGGTCACATCGTGCCATACGTCGGTTTTCCGTCGGACTCGTACGTCATGAGGACGGCGCCGCTTTCGCCCGCGCGCGACTCGACAAGCTTGAGCCGTGCGGGATCGACGCCCTCGGGGAACAGACGCTTCCCGCTACCGAGGACGATTGGGTAGATGACGAGGACGAATCGGTCCACGAGCCCCCGGTGCATCAGGGACTGTACAAGGTCCGCGCTGCCGATGACGTACACGTCGCCGTGGTCCACCTTGATCCTCTCGACCGCCTTGGTGAGATCGCCTTCGATGCGCCGGGCATTGTTCCAGTCGACCTGATCGAGCGTGCGCGACGCCACGTATTTGGGAACCTCGTTCATCTTCCGGGCGAAGCGGTTACCGGCGGGAGCCTTGGGCCAGTAGCCGGCGAAGATGTCGTAGGTCTTACGGCCCATAAGCAGCGCGTCCATGCCCTCAAGGTTTTTCCCGATCTCGCCTAGGCAGCACTCGTCGAGGAACGGGAACTGCCAGCCCCCGTGTGGGAAGCCTCCTTCACGGTCCTCTTCCGGCCCACCGGGCGCCTGGACGACACCGTCCAGCGTGACGAACATCTGGACCGTGAGCTTACCCATCAGGAGACCTCATTCTTCCAGACGGCCTTGGGTGTGGCGTCGACTTCGGCTTGGATCTCGATGTTCATCGATATCACCCCCCGATTCGGCCGTGTCGGCAAAACGCTTTGCTCACCGGAAAACTGGGAGCGCAGCGAGTAAATTATCCGCGTGCAGTGATGGGGAGATCGGCCCCGGACCGGACAAGGCCGCCAACAAGCGCGGCTCCGTGAAGCCGTTGGCAGCGATCGGCCCCCGGTGCGCGAATTCCATGAAGGCCAGGAGAACAGAACGCCGCAAACAGGCCGGATATACGGCCGCAACCGCTTCTTGATTCGCCTCGATCAGAAATTCCCCCTCTGCTTGCTTGCGGGAGAAGCCCATATACCCATGTCATGCGCATGAGGCCAAGGGGCGTTCCAAAGCCATCGGCATGCGCCATCTTTTCTGCCAGCCCGGTGAGGTTGGGTGGTACCTTGCCCTTTGGGTAAGCAAAATGCGGCTTGAAAACGCTATCAAGCGGCTGCCCGTCATCGTTCCCCGGTGTTCCCGTCGACGTCACCGGCGAGCGGTACGCCGTAGCGTTGAGCAAAAGCCACGACCTCAGCCCGCAAGCGATCATCCAGGCGACGGAGGACTTCGACTTGGATCTCCGCCGGCACGCCGCCGTAGTGTGCTTCAGCCATCGCGCCGGCGATGCATGCGAGCGTGTCGGCATCACCACCGAACGAAACGGCGTTACGGACGGCATCCTCGAAACTGGTCGACTGGAGAAATGCAACTGCGGCGGCCGGGACTGTGCCCTGGCAAGTCACGTCGAACTCGCCGCGACGCTGCAGAACGCTCAACTCCATGCTGCAATCGTAGCCGAAACGGTCGGATAACAGGGCGGCCATCCGGTCCTTCGTTTGGCCCATGCGGCCGGCCAGTACTGCCGCGGCGACTGCTTGGGCACCCTTTATTCCCTCCGGATGGTTGTGCGTGACTTCCGCGCTCTTGGCCGCCTCACGCAGCGCCACGTCGAGATCGTCGAATGCCCATCCGATGGCTGCCACCCGCATCGCCGACCCGTTTCCAAAACTATTGTAGGGCGCGGCGTCTTCGCGGAAGAGCCAGCGACGGAACCAACCGCCGTACCCTGCGTTCGGGTAACGTCTCCCCCATCGCCGAATCGAGGCCCCGAACCCGGCGCCTTCCCGAATCGCGCTGGCCACCGCGACGGTGAGCACCGTGTCATCCGTGAACGTCGAGCTCGGCACGAACAGCGGAAAGTCCTTCGCCATCGGGGGCGCACCTTCGTGCACGGACCCTATGACATCTCCCGAGATTGCTCCGATCACGCACAGGCTCCGTTCGTATTTGCGGTCACCTAATCGGGACAGGGCGGGGCTTCTGCTCAGGCGCCACGGACTGTGCGCCGATTTGGCAGTGTTCCGGGCCAAATCCCTGGAAATGCCTTGCTTCCTCAGTTCAGGGTAGCCCACTCCGCCCCGGAGAACTGTCGACGGGTGCGCCGCTCAAAGGCTCGGCTCGATTTGCACTTCGTTGTTCTCGTCCACGATCCGCTGCTCCTCTACAGTGCCCTACGTTATACACGTTTCTCCTGGGTCACTGTCGGCAGGCAGGTTGACACGTAGGGCGGGAGTTCCAACCGGTCACGCCCGAAGAGTACGCCAATCGGATCGGGGATACGCGCTTCGCACCCCTCATCCGCCAGCACCTGGAGGTGTTTGCCCGGCTTTCGTCGGTAATACGGGGGCGGGGCATGTCTATCCGCACTGAGAAGGCCTATCTCGGCTGGGTATGCCGGTTTCTTCTGTACTTCAACCGGCAGGGGCCCACGCAGTTGGGGCCAACGCAGGTCGGGGCGTTCCTTGAGCACCTGGCTTTGAAGCGTAATGTGGCGGCCAGCACGCAGAACCATACGCACGTGCTCAATCGGGGCGGGCTGGCGGTGCGCAGCCCGCTGAATGCGCCCTGAAGGGGCGATGGGTGGAACCACCGGTGGCCACCCTCCCTGCCCTTCTTCTTCTGATCCGACTTTAGCCGCTGGGCGGAGGGGAGGCAAACATGCCTCCCGTCGCCCGAGTTACCCGCACTTGCTGTGGATTGCCAGTGTAAGGAACCACTGAGGTCTTCACACCAGCGCTTTCAGCGCACCGCCAGCACCGGACACTGCGCGTGGTGCAGCACGCGCTGGGTGGTGCTGCCCATCAGGATTTCCTTGAAATGGGACAGCCCCCGCCGCCCGATGATGATCATGCCGCCTTTCACGCCTTTCGCGTGCTCCAGAATGGCCTCGCCCGGCTCCCCGCCGATCACCTGTTTATCAACCTTCGCCGTCGTCTCACCGATGGCTTCCTCAGCGGCCTTGAATGCGGCCTCGGCGGAGTCGTCCCGCAGCTGCTCGAACGCCCCGGACGAGAAGTACTGAAGGTTCTGCCGGCTCGGGCTCTCACTGACCACGCCGAACATATCCAGCGGCGTTTCCGGAAACGCATACAACAACCGCACCTGGGCGCCCAGACGCTCAGCCATACGTGCTGCGTAGGCCGCCGCGGCGCTGGAATTCCGGGAGCCGTCAACGGGCACCAGTAGGATCTCGGGCAAATCGGTCATGTTCTGCTCCACGTTCTATGGATGGCAATGGCCACTGGGCTTCCAAAAGGATAGCGCGTCCGGTAGGTACCGGGGCTGATCCCTATCATTCCATGCCAACCCCGGTCATGGCCATCGCATGCGTGGGCGTTGCTCTGGCCAAGGATGTTTTCCGGCATTGTGGGCCAAGGGGAGCCAGGGTGCTTGGGGAAAATCCACGGGGTGCCCGGGCACGGAGGCGTGGGTGCCCGGGCACCGTCGTGGGACGGGCCTTTGGACTAACTCGTGAGCTCGGACTCCTGCGGCAGATACCGCATTTCGAGATCCTGCACCTGGTCCATGCCCAGGTCGCTGACCAACTCTCCGTGGGCTGTGCGGGCCACATCCACACCCACCAGCGAGCCGGAGGCCCCCAAAGAGGTCAGCGCCTGTTTCACCGCGGCGTGCAGGGTGGACACGGAGATGAGAGCAAAGTGGACAATGGCGGGGTTCAGCCATTCGATTTCCTCGCGGGTGAGTTTCTCCACCCAGCTCACAACCACGAGGGAGACCGGGCACTCAACGCGCTCGATGAACTCCTTGAGTTCTTCCTTGCCGGAGAAGGCCCGCGAGGCAATGGGCTGGACGAGATCCGCCCCGGCGGCATGATACATCCGCGCCCTGCGTACGCATTCATCAATGTTGGTGGCATCAGTGCGGGCGATAATCACCGTGTCCGGGTTGCTGCGGTTCTCGGCGGCAGCCCGGATTTTGCCGGCGGCCTCCTCCGCGGGAATCAGGAGATTGGTCTCATCCACGCAGATGGGGCAGCGCTTGGGGCTGATCTGATCCTCTATGATCACCCCTTCGGCCCCGGCACGCTCGAACTCATGCACTGACTTGATCACGCTCACCGCGTTGCCGTAGCCGGTGTCGATATCCGCGATAATGGGCTTGCTGGCCACATACGCCATGCGCTCCACGGCCTGCACGTTCTCGGTCCGCGTGTACATCTCCACATCCGGCAGGCCGAGCTGGGTGGCGGAGATGGCAAATCCGCTGGAGAGCAAGGCATCGATGCCTTCAACCCCGTTGGCAAGGCGCGCACTGAGCGCATCCCCCACGCCGGCCGCCATCACCGGCTTGCCCCGGGCAAGGAGAGCCCGCAGGGTGGTTTGTTTCTCAGTCTTAAGCATGGATTCGTGTCCTCTGGTCTATGGAATACAGCAGCCAGACCAGCCGGCCCGGCAATCACATCGCGCACATCCTCCGGTCGTCTCCCGCGACTCACACCACGGCGCGCTCACGCGCGACCAACTCCTCCTGGCTGCGGTGGTAGCCTATCCAGACACCCGTGCACAGCAGGTTTTTCAGCAGCACAAAGATGATCTCAAGCGCCATGCCCAGGAAACCGAAGGGCACCAGGTAGTAGATGGGATACTTCGGGAACGTGCTGCCCGCGGCGGTGAAGAAGTGCCCGGCCTGCGTCCCCGTGACCGCGTAGCGGTACGTGTAGTAGGCCACCAGGCCCATCAGCACCAGCTCGAAGAGCAGCACCGCCATGTACATGGGCTTCTGCAGCACCGCCGGCAACTTGTCGAAGACCAGCGGGATGCGTGGGCAGGCGCCCGCCGCGAACGCATAGAAAACCACCGAGAGCGCCGCGCCCGGCATCAGGTAGTTGGTCACGATCTCGTAGGCACCGGGGAGTGATGCGCGCAGCACGTTGCGCGAGAAGACATCCGCGCCGATCAGCCCCATCATGGCGAAAATGGACAGCCCGCAGAACAGCAGGGCAAGCAGTTTGAACGCGCCGAACGCACCGTAGAGCTTGTCTATGTACCGGATCATCACCTCACCCACCTAGCGCGACATCGTTGAGGGCAGCCAGGTCGCAAGCTGCGGGAACGCAATCATCGCTCCGCAAACCACCACGACAACGGCAATGGCCATCACGGTCGTAACGCGAAATATCCGCCCGGCCGGCACACCGCTGGTACTCGCGGCAGCGTAGACACTCAGCCCCACCGGTGGCGTGATCAACCCCAGCGTGCAGATGACCGAGACGAACACCCCGAACCACAGCACGCTGATACCGGCCTGCTGGATAATCGGCAGCACAACGGGCAGCGTCATCAGAATGACCGCCGCCCCTTCAATGAACATGAACAACAGGAAGAAAAGCACCGCGAGGATGATGAGTATCAACGACGGATACTGCATCAGTACCTCAAGCAGGCCGATGATCTTCCGTGGAAGCAACGAGAAGGAGACGAAGCGCCCGAATATCGCCGCACCGATCAGGATCAACGTGATCATGCCGGTAATCAGTGCGGTCTCCTTCACCGAGGAGATGACGAAGTCCACATTCACCCGGCCGAGCACCCCTGCCACCAGGAATGCGCCCAGCGCCCCGATGGCGCCGGCCTCGGTTGGCGTGACGAATCCGAGGTAAATGCCCCCGAAGATCAGCCCGAACATGAACAGGCCAACCACGCTGACGACGATCATGCGAAACAGGCTGATATCCCGGACTTTCGCAGGTCCTGCCTCGTCGGATGCGCGCACCGCAGGCCCGGCCCGATGGTGCAACACGATGACGCAGACGATGAACACCAGCATGATCATCACGCCGGGGATCAGCGCCCCCATGAAGAGCAGGCTGATGGGCGTCTCGGTGATCACGCCGTAAAGAATCAGGATGATGCTTGGCGGAATGATACCGGAAAGCGAACCGCTGGAGGCGGCGATGGCGCCAGCGAGATCACTCCTGAAACCGTAGTTACGCAGCTCCGGCGTCGCCACGTGGCCAAGTGAAGCGGCAGTTGCCGCACCGGAGCCGGAGACCGCCCCAAGGAACCCGCCAATCGCTATGGTGAGTGAGCCCAGCGCAGTGGGGCTCCCGCGCGAGCCCTTGTAGACCATGGCAAAGGCATCCTGAACGATGCCCGCGCGGAGAATGAACTGGGCCATGATCACGTACAGCGGGATGGTGGTGAGCGCATAGCTCGCCATCTGGGAATACGGATCCGCCCGCAGGAACCCCGCGATGATGCCGAATCCTTCCAGGTAAATGAGCCCGACGATACCAATCCCGAGCAGAACCGAATGGATATGCAGGCCCGCCGCCATCAGCAGGGCGAAGCAGAGCAAAATGGACAATACGAAGAGCAGGTCGGCCATACGGTGCAGTCCTCAATCACCTGCGGCCCTGACGATGGGCACAGGCAAACCCATGCAAGCGGGAACGGTCTATGTGGTGTCCCACAGCGGCCGGCGGCGCTGGGTGCCGCCGGCCCACTCTTTCGGCCACGGCTCAGAGGTCGTGGATGGCCTCTGGCACATCACCACCGTGCTCGATGACGATATCGCGCCACAAGCGTGCGAGCTCCGTGCCCGGTGCGCCCTGTTCCTCCAGGATCCGGATGTACTCGAACCAGGTTTCTTCCATGGCGGACTGGAGTCGCTCAGCGACCTCCGGGTTGAGATCGTGAACGGATATGAACTCACCGCCCTGAGCCTTGGACTCCTCGATGGTGCTCACCCGGCGCTCGGCCCAGACATCGGCGCCCTTGTCGATGTTGTCGTCAATGGCATCGAGCATGATCTGCTGCAGGTCTTCGGGAATCGCATCCCACTGGGCCTGGGTCATACCCATCAAGGAGCTGAAGTGGCCCAGGCTCAAGTCCGTAACGGTGTATTCGAAAAGCTGCTCGAAGCCGTACCCCGTCCAGTCGGAGATGAACAGCAAGCTGCCATCCACGGCACCGCGGCTCATGGCATCGAACAGATCAAAGACCGGCATGGTGATCGAGTTGAAGCCCGCCTTGCGCGCATAGATCTCGTGAATCCGCGTGGGCGTGCGGATCGTCACGCCCTCCAGATCGGAGATGGACTCGAAGCGCTGCCCGGTGGTGGAGATGGAGAATTCGTCGGAGATCGTTGCGGGCAGCCCCTTCAACCCGTGGCGTCCGTATTCAAGTTCAGCGAACGTCTTGCCGTCCTGCAGCTCCACATCGCTCTCGATCAGCGCCTTCCATGCCCGGGAGCCGATGTGCGGGCTTGATTTCGCCAGCGGCAGCATCGCCACTTCAGACATCGGGAATGAGGACGGATCGTATGAGGGCAATAGCGGGGCGGCAATATGCACCGTGCCCTGCTCAAGGGCGTCCGGCTCATTCGCGGCCCGCACCAGCTCACCGGAAACGAAGGCAGTGAAGGTGATACGTCCATCGCTCTCGGCTTCCACCTGCTCCATCCAGGGCTTGTAGAACCCCACCCACAGCCCGTGCGTCGGCGGCAACGCTGACGTCACCCGGAAATGAAAACTCTCAGCCAGGGCAGCCCCGGAGGCAGCCAGCATGGACGCAGCGAGCACCGCGCCGCAGGCGGCCTTGATTGGACCTTTGTTCATCGCCTAATTCCTCCACTTCTCTCGGTTTCATCGTCATTGGCGGCAGGGCCTGCGCGTCACTGCCAGCTCCCGCCGTTACATCCGTGACGCGCCGATGGAACACGACGCGTCATCATATTTTTTGTACAAGCGTTCAGTAACGATAGGATCGCAATCTTACATCGTCAAGCGACAATGCACGAAAAAACCGAAAATTTCAGGATTGAACGACGCAGAGGCACTTTCCAGCCATGTCATCTCGGAGAAAATCGGCCAAAACACGTGATCATGCTTCAGGTCAGTGTTTGATTTTTGAACACTTGTCCAGTTTAATGGGCTACAGTAATCAGTAGACTTACGCCTAGTGAAGTCACAGTCATGGGAGTGGTCAGGGCGTTGGAGACTGAGGAGCACATCAACGAGGAGCGCGGCAACGCAGAGCAGGGCGCGGGCGCCAGCGGGCGAGCCCGTCGCCAGGAGCGTGGGGAGGAGACGCGCCGGAAAATCATGGAGGCTGCCGAGGCGGAGTTCGCCCGCGGCAGCTACCATTCGGTTTCGCTTCGCGATATCGCCAAAACCGCCGATGTGCGCCTGGCGAGCATCGCATACCATTTCGGCACCAAGGAGGAGCTCTGGAAGGCGGTCTTCTTACGCCGTGCCATTGAGATGAACCGGGAACGCGTCGCCTTGCTGACCGAAACAGCCCGGAAGGCGAAGGGAAGCGTGGTACCGCTACGCGGCGTCCTGCGCGCGATGCTCCAACCCGGAATACGGTGGTTGTTCGACCCGGGCGGGCGCGGGCTCTTCATCCAAGTGCTGATCCGGTCGCCGCTGGACCAGACTTCGCCGATGTTCGACATGTTCTATCGCGACGCACGGCACATCCAGCGCTTTATCCCCTACTTCAAGAAGGCACTGCCGGAGCTCACCGAAGAGGACATCAACTGGCGCATGCATTTCTGCATCGGCGCCATGCACTACACCATCACCGACATCAAACGCCTTGAGTACGTCAGCAACGGGGTCTGCAATACGGAGGACATGGAGGAGATGGTGGACCGCGTGGTCACGTTCTGCGAGGCCGCCTTTCGCGCCCCCCCCTATGAAAAACAGCCACCCCGCCCCTGTACCTAATCGAAGTCCACACGAGGAGACCAGTCATGGGTCAGACGATCGCAGAGAAAATTCTATCGCGGGTGGCGGCCGAGACAGTCCGCCCCGGCGACGAGAAGCTTTTCCAGCCCGACCTCATCACTGCTTACGACTACCCTGGCTACGTCGACCGCTATGCCAAGCAGATGTCCGAGGAGTTGAAGATCGACCGGGTCAGGAACCCGGAGAAATTCGTTCTGTTCATCGACCACCTTTACCCCGCCGGCACCCCCAAGGCCCAGGAGATCCATGCCATTACGCGGGAGTTTGCCAAGCGCTACGGCTTCAAGCTTTACGAGGGGCACGGCATCGGCCATCAGGTGATCTCCGAGAAGGGCTACATCAAGCCCGGCATGCTGGTCATTCACTTTGACGGGCACATCAGCACCATCGGGGCCCTCGGCGCCATCGGCATCGGCATCCGCAACAGCATGATCGAGGCCTTCGCAACCGAAGAGGTCGCCCTGGTGGCGCCGGCGAGCGTGCGCATCGAGCTGAAGGGCAAGCTCGCGCGGGGCGTCACCACCCGGGATGTCTTCCACACCATCGTCAAGAGAATCGGGCCGGCGGGCGCACGGCAGTGCGTGATCGAATACGGCGGGCCCGGGCTTGCCAACCTGGAGATGGACGAGCGTTTTCCGCTTTGCAACCTCGCCATGTTCCTCGGCGGCATCACGGCGGTCATGGAAACCGACGAGAAGACCGACGACTTCCTGAAGTCGGTGGGTGTGTCCGAGTTCACCGAGATGCGCCCGGACCGGGATGCGAAGTACGCGAACACGGTGACCATCGACCTGGACGATGTGGAACCCGTGCTCGTCGCCCCTCCGTCACCGGCCAACACGATCCCGATCAGCGAGGCCGCCGGCCTTCGTATCGATTCCGGCTATATCGGGTCCTGCGCGAGCGGCCGGATCAAGGACTTCCAGCAGGCATTGGAGATTCTCGACGGGCGGCATGTCGCCGAGGGTTTCCGCCTCAACGCCGTGCCCACCACCGCTGAAATCCAGGCGCGGATGGGCGAGATGGGGCTTACCTCCAGGCTGATCAACGCGGGCGCACTTGTGCAGACCCCCACCTGTGATTTCTGTATCGGGCAACTGGGCGCGCTAACCGACAACGAGCGCTCGGTCTCCACGGGGACGCTGAACATCCCCGGGCGGATGGGCAGCAAGATCGCGGAGATCTACACCGCAAGCCCGTACACCATTGCCGCCACAGCGGTAACGGGGAGAATCACCGATCCACGGACGCTGTTTTAAGGGGAGAAGGAACGCATGTTGCCGAAAATCAGTGGCCGCGTGGCCTGGATATTCGATCAGCCGAACTTTGATATTGACCTGATCGTGGGCGTTGAGAACATCGGCACCCAGGATATAGAGACCCTGAAGTTCGTTTGCATGGCGGATTATGACCCGGATTTTGCCGAATCCGTGCAGCCGGGGGACTTGATTGTTGGTGGTGAGAACTTCGGCTACGGGCACCCCCACTTCCCGGCGTGCCGCGCCTTGCGTGCGCTGGGTATTGCCGGGATTGTGGCCGAGTCCTTCTCGCCGGGCTTCTACCGTGGGGAATCCACCAATGCGTTCCCGCTCATCGAATGCCCTGGCATTCTGGACAACGTCAAGCGCTGGGATCACCTCAGCTTTGACTGGGACAGTGAGGTGCTGAGCATCAAGGGCAAGGCGATGTCGCTGCAGTGCGCGAGGATTCCGCAGAAGACCAAGGACCTGCTGGAGGCCGGCGACCTGATAAGCTACCTTCAGCGCTCCAACCGCCTGCGGCGGCCAGACGAGCAAGCCGGCTGACCCTGACAAACACCCCCGGTGAGGAGGAGCATCTCCCCGCCGGGGGTTCCGGCATGCAGGGCGCCGTCAACTACCGGTGAGGTAGGAGACGTCCATGTTCGCCATGAAGAATATCCGCTCGAATTCGGCGGCCGCCTCGGCCAACACGCCGTGGGCGATCTCCAACCGCTTTCCGGTGAGATAGGGTGTGAGCCCGCTCACACTCACCACCGCGATGAGTTGATCGTTCTTCCCGTAAACGCCGTAGCCGAGCCCGGCCAGACCCACCACGATATCGTCAACGGCATGGCACCAGCGCTGCTCCACCAACCCTTCGGTATTCGCCAGAAGCTCCTCCGGGTCCGTGATCGTGTACTCGGTGGCACTCGGCAATGGCTGCCGGAGAACCGCCTCCTTGCAGTCCTGCGGGAGGTGGGCGAAGAGCAGCTTCGGTGCCGCCCCCTGGTTGTAGGGGCGCGTTTCGCCGACATTCCACAGGCGCACGCTGATGGGCAGGTCAACAAAGGAACGCGCAACACAGATTGCACCGGTGTCGGCGAAGGTGGAGAGGAATGCCAGGCATTCCGTCTTCGCTGACACGCCCCGCAACACCGGCTCGGCGATTTGCTGAATGTCCGCATGCCCCGCAACACCCGCGCCGAGTGCGACCACATTGTAGGTCAGCGAGTACTGCTTCTCGGCCGGCTCGAACAACACCAGACCGCACCCTTCCAGGGTACTCAGCAGGCGGTGCACCGTTGCCTTGTCCAGGTCCACGATGCGAGCGATATCCGACAAACCGAGCCGGGGGCGCTCCGGGGTGAATGCACGGAGTATGCTGACCGCCCGTTCAACCGCCCGCACCCGGGGCATCCCCTTTCCGGCGTGCGGGCTCTGTGCCAGACCTTCCTTTGGTAATCCCCTCGCCTTCACGCGTCTTATTTCTCCACAAGTTTGGACATGAACTCATTCTGCAACCGTTCGATATCCGGAAAACCGATGAAATCCTTGAATGCTGAAACATCCGACATCGGCGCGGGGAGATCAAGCTGGGTACTGCGGGCACGACGCACCGCACGCAGGTTCTCTCGAATGGCCTGGGTGGCACTCATGAGCGTGACCAGCGGAAAGTGGGCAATACCCGCCACCGATTCGATTTCCTCGGGGGAGAGGTCGGTTTCAAGCCAGCGCATCAACTGCAGTGACAGCGGCCGACCGCACGCCGCCTTGAGGTCAGCGATGTCCTCAAGGTTCTGAAAGCCGCGGCTGATCGGCTGAATCATGTCCGCACCGGCTTCCACATAAGCCTGCGCGCGCTCGATGCAATCGGCCTTCGTGCCCGCATCCGTGCGCGCGATGATGAGGGTGTCGGGGTCGCGCCGCGCCGCAACCGCTGCCCGAATCTTCGACACGCCCTCATCCACCGTGATGAGCTCGAGCTCCGCGGCGATGGCCGGGCACCGTTTCGGCATCGCCTGGTCCTCGATGATCATCGCCGCCACCCCGGCCTGCTCGAACTCACGCACCGTTCGCATGACGTTGATCGCATTGCCGTAGCCGGTATCGGCATCGGCGATCACCGGGATGTTCACGGCCGCGCTGACATTGCGGACGACGCCCAGATTCTCGCTCATCGTGTAGAGCTCAACGTCCGGCTGCCCCAGCAGCGAGGCCGAGATGCCGAAGCCGGAGGTGAGCATGACGTCAAATCCGGCTTCCTCCACCAGCTTCGCGGAAAGCACGTCATGGCACCCGGCACTCCACAGGCAGTCGCCCCGGCGGATACGTTTTGCGAATTCAGTCTTGTTCATCATGGTTCTCCTCAGGCCCCCGTGTGCTGGCGGGCGAGTTCGTTCTGCAGATAGGACTTGTGCCCACCGGCGGCGAGAATCCGACACTCGGAGACCGACGGCATCTGGATGGGCCGACGCTCGCCGGTGTCCACGTTGTGGAGCGTGGCGGATGCCCAGTCCACTGACACCGTCTGCCAGCGCGCCACCAGATCACGGATGCCCGGGCAGATGATCTGCGGGAACCCCATGGCGGTCTCACCCCGGTAGTAGGTGGGTGCAAACGATTCGGCGATCACAGCGGCAATTCCCATGTGGCGCATGGCGCGCATGGGCGGGGAATGCGGGTGACCGAACCCGAAGTTCTCCCCCCCGACAAGCACATCACCCGGCTTCACGGCCTCAGCGAATGCCGGGTCATAGTCCTGCATGGCGACCGCGCACAGTTCGTCAAGATCCTGAATGCGGATATTCTTGACGCCAATGATCTGGTCGATATCGAAATCATCGTCCTCGAAGATGTAGGCCACCCGCCCGTGAATCCTGGGCATTTGCGCCAGCAGCGTTTGATCAAGCGTGCTCATTGCACCAACTCCTCCTGCATCTCCTCCGGTGAGGGAATGAGCCCCGTGGTGGCGGCCTTGGCGATCACCGCCGCGTTCACCAGGAAGATCTCCGAATCGGGGCTGCCCATCCGACCACGGACGTTCAGTGTCCCGGTGGACAATGCGCGCTGGCCCGCGCGCATGGTCCCGATCCGCCCATAGCAGAAGTCACAACTCGGCGACGAGACGAAGGCGCCGGCGTCGCTGAAGACCTCCAGCAAACCCTCGCGGGCGGCTTGGCTCATCACGCGCTGACTGGTGGGGACCACGTTCAGCGTGAAGCCGGGCTTGACCTTCTTCCCGCGAAGCACTGCCGCGGCAGCGCGGAGGTCTTCGATACGCCCGGAGGCACAGGAGCCGATGTAGCCCACCTGAACATCGAAACCGGCATAGTGACGCAGCGGCTGAGTGTCGGAAGGCGTTGGCGGGACGGCGATCATCAGCTCGATCTCACCGACATCGATCGTGTACCGCGCCGCGTAGGTGCAGTCCGGATCGCTTGCCACCGGCTCCAGGTCGATTTTCGCCCGCGGTTTGGCGTAATCGAGCATCGCCTGATCGGGATTGATCAGTGCCGAGATCGCCCCGGTGAACATCGCGATGCCCGTCATCGCCTGACGGCCGTCCAGCGACATCTGCTCGATCACCTCACCACCGAGTTCCAGCACCGCGAACTGGGCAAACCGGTTTCCGAGCTTGGCCATGATGCCGTGAAAGAGATCCCGCGCCATGACGCCGGGCTGGAGTTCGCCGACCAGATCGACACGCACGGTGGGCGGGACGCGGAAGTCGATGTACTCACGCACGAACGCCTCTACCAGGGTCTGCCGGGGCATGTTGACCGCAAAGGTGCCCAGCGCGCCCAGCTGCGCGATATGGCCGTCGAAATGCACCGCAAAGGCACCGGGAACCCCGAAGCCGGTCTCCACCGCCACCTGATGGCCGATGCCCTCCCGCTCAATGCAGGGGATCCCGAACTGTCGGCACCACTCCCGCGTCCCTTCGTGGAAATCCTCCTCCTCCGGCTTCACCGCCGGCACCATGTGATCGATGAAGATGGCAAAGCGCTCCGGTGAGGGCAGCTGCTGGATGCCGAACTCCTCTCGCACTTGCTTGAAGATCACATTGGTGTAACCCGGAAAGTCATAGGCAAGGACAAAGTCCGGGCGCACCCGCACATCATCACCCGCGGACACCGATTCCTGGCCGCTTGCGCGCGCAAGAATCTTCTCCACCATGGTTTGACCCATTACAAATTCTCCTCCAATTCAGGTTTCTGCCAATCAATGCCAGGAACGGCATCAAGCAGCGCCCGCGTATAGTCCTCCCGCGGCGCCGCGAACAGCGTGCTCGTCTCACCTTCTTCCACAATCTGTCCATGCCGCATGACCAGCAGGCGATGACAGATCGTTGCCGCCACGCGCAGGTCATGGGTGACAAACAGGATGGCGACACCCATGCGCTGACGGATTTCCTCAAGAAGCCCGAGCACCTGCTTTTGCACGGAGACATCAAGCGCGGATACCGCCTCATCGGCGATCAGCACCTCCGGGCGCATGGCAAGGGCACGTGCAATGCCTATGCGCTGACGCTGCCCGCCCGAGAACTCGTGCGGATAACGATCGAAGGCGCTCGCATCCAGGCCAACGAAGCTCAGCATCTCCTTCGCCCGCGCGTTGGCCTCCGCCACCGGCACACCATGCTGAAGCGGCCCCAGGGTAATGGCGGCCCCCACCTTGCGCCGGGGGTTCAACGAGGCGTACGGATCCTGGAAGACGATCTGGATGTGCCGGGCGAGCCGCTTGCGCTGCTTATGCCCTCGTCGTCCGCCCCCAAGAAGTTGCTCGCCCAGGAAATGAATCTCTCCACTGTCGATCGGGTTCAGACCGATGATCGACCGGGCCAAGGTGGATTTGCCGGAACCGGACTCCCCGACCAGGCCGAGAATCTCCCCCCGCCGGAGCGTGAGCGAGACCTGATTCAGCGCATGCACCTCCCGCGCCTTGCGGAACCACCCACCGCCGGAGCGGAACACCTTGTCAGCACTGCGCACCTCAAGCAGAACATCGGATTCCGGTGTCGTTGAGGCGTGATCGTTCAACGTCGGCACGGCGCTGATCAGCTTGCGGGTATAGGGGTGCCGGGGATGATTGAGAATCTCCGCCACGGCCCCCTGCTCCACGATGCGCCCCTTCTCCATCACCACGACCTTGTCGGCGATCTCCGCGACAACACCGAAATCGTGGGTGATGAACATCACCCCCATGCCCCGCTCACGCTGCTGTTCACGGATCAAGGAGAGGATTTGCTTCTGCGTGGTGACATCCAGCGCCGTGGTGGGCTCGTCGGCAATCAGCAACCGCGGCGAGAGCGCGAGTGCCATGGCGATCATCACCCGTTGACGCTGACCGCCGGAGAGCCTGAACGGATAGCTGTCCTGGATGCGCTCCGGGTCGGGCAGATCCATTGATTCCAGCAAGCGTGCGATGCGTGCCCGTTCCTCGCGTTCCGGCAGACGCTCGCGTTTGCGGAGCACTTCCGCGACTTGCTGGCCGACCGTCATCAACGGGTTAAGCGCGCTCATGGGCTCCTGGAAGATCATGGAGATCTCCGCGCCGCGAATGGAACGCAACTGCTGCTCCGGGAGTCCCACCAGGTTCTTGCCATCGAAATGAATCGTGCCTTCGGCGACGCGCACATACGGCTGGGGCAGCAACCCCATAATGGCGTTGGCCGTCATCGATTTGCCCGACCCGGACTCACCCACAATGCAGGTGATCGAGCCTCGCTCGATGGTGTAGGTGCTCTGCTCGACGGCGAACGGACGATCACTTCCCGGCGGCAGGGCGATGCTCAGCCCGTGAACCGAGAGCAACGCCTGTGACGCCGCCTCTCCAGCCCCCGTCGCCGGTGCTGCTGTCGCAGTCTCCAGCCTCGCGCTCATGCCTTCCTCCTCCTGACAATGCGCGGATTCAGCGCGTCGTTCAGCCCCTCACCAACAAGGTTCAGGCATAGCACCGTGATGATGATGGCCACCCCCGGGAAGAAGCTCATCCACCAGGCGGTTCGGATCATGGTGCGGGCAGCCCCGATCTGGTAGCCCCAACTGATCAGGTTCGGGTCGCCCAGGCCGAGGAAGCTCAGACCGGACTCCATCAGAATGGCGGTCGCCACCATCAGCGAGGCGGTGACGATCACCGGCGCCATGGCGTTCGGCAGGATGTCGAATGCCATGATCCGCCAGCCCGGCACACCGAGCACACGGGAGGCCTCGACGAACTCCCGATGCCGCAGGCTCATGAACTCCGCCCTGACAAGCCGGGCGACCGGGGGCCAGGAGACGATGGCGATCGCGATCACGATCGAGAGAATGGACGGGCTCATGATCGCCACGATCACGATGGCGAAGATCAGACTCGGGATCGTCTGGAAGAACTCGGTGACGCGCATGAGCGCGTCATCCACCAGGCCGCCAAGGTAACCGGCAAGTGCGCCGACGGTGATGCCGATTGAGAGCGCCACCGCGGTGGAGACGATGCCAATCAGAAAGGACACGCGGGCGCCATAGAGGATTCCGGCCGCGATATCCCGCCCGAGCATGTCCGTGCCGAACAGATGCGGGCCGCTTAACGGTGGCTGGAACGGAGCACCGACCATCTGCCAGGGCGAGTGCGGGTAGATCAACGGTGCCGCCACGGCGGCAATCGCGATGACCACCAGGAAAAGCAGCCCGCCCAGTGCCGCTTTGTTGTGGGAGAACGCCTTGATGAGATCCTTCATTGCTTCACCTCGATCCGTGGATCGACGAAGGTGTACACAACGTCAGTGATGATGTTCGCGATCACCACCATGATGGATGTGATCAGAAAGATGCCGAGCAACACGGAGTAATCGCGCTGCAGGAGCGAATCGAAAGCGAGTCGACCAACCCCGGGCCAGCCGAAGACGGTCTCCACCAGCACCGTTCCGCCGATCAGGTGTCCCGCCTGGATGCCCGCAAAGGTGATCACCGGCAGCAGCGCGTTTCGCAGGATGTGCCGGCGGGTGATGTAACCCTCGGGGAGCCCCTTGGCGCGCGCCGTGCGAACGAAATCCATCTCGGAGACCTCGAGCATCGATGCACGCGTGAGCCGGGCGTACACCGCCATGTAGAAGAGCCCCAGCACGGTCATCGGCAACACCAGGTGATGCAAGACATCGAGGATGTGCATGATCCCGGTGTATTCCTTCTCCGGCGACACCATGCCGAATGCCGGAAACCACCCGAGTACAAGCGAGAAGAGCAGAATCGCCATCAAACCGATCCAGAAAAGCGGCGTGGCGTAGAAAAGCAGGGCGAGCGAGCTGATCAGCGTGTCCCACCACGTCCCGCGCCGGCGTGCGGCAAGACTGCCCGCGACCACACCCAGGATGACGGAGATGATGGCCGCACTGATCGTCAGTAACAGAGTCGCCGGCAGACGCTCCAGAATGACGCTGAGCACTGCACGCCCCTGGCGGTAGGAGGTGCCCAGATCACCCTGAAACAGATTCTGTAGATAAATCCATAACTGGACGATTAACGGCTGATCCAGGCCGAAGCGCTGACGCAGCTCATCCATGTAATCCTGATCCATCGCACCGGACTGTCCCGCGAGTACGGAGACGGGGTCACCAGGCGCGAGGCGGACGATGAAGAAGTTCATGATCGCAATGGCAAGGACGATCAACGCGCCCTTGACCAGGCGACCCGCGATGAAGTTCAAACGATCCATTGCACGTGCTCGCTAAAGTCCGTGCCCTGCTGGGGATGCGGACACTGAAATTGAGGTGCTTGCGCGTTGCGTCGACGCGGAGACTGGTTGAGCGAACCGGGCGGGCCGGGGTGACAATACCACCCCGGCCTTTCCGGCATCCCCCACTAGCGTTCGATCCAGACTTCGGCCATGTTGTCGTTCAGGCCGATGGCGGAATTCACCAGATTCCGGACATTATTGCGGTAGACGGTCGGGAAATGCGCTTCGATCAGATAGCCGAAGTAGGCATTATCGACAATCTCGTGCTGGAACTCCGAGTAAAGCCGGAACCGCTCCTCGGGGTCACTTTCGGTGGCGGCACGGGTAAGCAGCTCGTCAATCGCCGGATCATCAAGCCCGGAGACATTCGCGGACGGCGAGCCCTTGACCAGGTTACTGGAGACGTAGGCGCGCTGAATACCAAGCGCCGGGTCACCGTACTGGAACAGCAGGTTGATGGTCATGTCGTAATCCCACTGGCCCAGGGTCTGGGCCCAGCCACCGACGTCGGTCTGGGTGACATCGAGTTCGATACCGACTTGCTGGAGCTGCTGCCGAATATACTCGCCCATGCGGATGTAGGTTTCCGTGTAAGGCAGCGCGAGGAACCGGATGGTAGCCCGGACGCCGCGACGGTTTGGCTCAAGCCCCATCTCGTCGAGCAGCTCGATGGCACGTTCCGGGTCATACTCCACATCAGGCAGCGAATCGTCGAAGAACGGCGATGCGGAATTCACCGGCCCCTTGGCGACTTTCCCGTAACCCGACCAGATCGAATCGACGATGAAATCACGGTTAACGGCATGCCAGATCGCCTGGCGGAAACGCGGGTCATCCAACGGCTCGTTGCGGAGGTTGAACTGCATCCAGATTGTCGGGGAGAGGAACTCCCAGCCCTCGGTGGTCACTTCCACATCGGGCATCTGCTCGAGACGCGCAACGTCGAAGTACTCAATGTCACCGCCACGCAGGACATCCACCCGGCCGGTCTCGAAGGCAACCGCGCGTGAGGCGGCATCAGGGACGATGTTGAACAGAATGCCGTCCAGATACGGCTTGCCTTCCTTCCAGTAGTCCTCATTCCGGGTCAGGCGGATATAGGAGCCCTGCTCCCAGCGCTCGAGTTTGAACGGCCCGGTGCCGATGGGCGTTTCGTTGGCCGGGTTATCCCGGAAATCCGTGCCCTGGTAAAGGTGGGCCGGGATCATCGGTGCACTGGACACCTCGAAACTCTGGATAAAGGCCGCGAAAGGCGCTTTCAACCGGAAAATGACAGTGTGCTCGTCCGGGGCTTCGATTTCCTCAACATGGGCAAGCACGCCTCGGGCGCGCGGGTGCACTTCCGAGAGAAACTCTTCCATCGTGAAGACAACGTCCGCCGAGGTGAACGGCTCTCCGTCATGCCAGAGCACCCCTTCCTGTAAATGGAAGGTGTACTCCAGGCCATCGTCCGAGACCGACCAGTCACGTGCGAGCCCTGGCATCGGCTGAAGTTCCTGGTCATAGCGCAGGAGCCCTTCATAGATTTTTCCGGCCACGAACTGCGTCGGCCCCTGTTGATTCAGCCCAAGCATCAACGTGGGTGGTTCGGGTTGCGCGATCATTCTTAACGTCCCGCCGCGGACCGGCTCATCGGCAAAAGCGGGAATGGACATACTGCCAATAGCCGCCACCAGGGCGAGCTGTTGTAGTCGGGTCACCAAACTCATCTGCTTCTCCTCCACTGCGATACACTTACGGATTTGTTTCATCTAATGAAACGTGTTTCATTTGAATTAGGGAGTGAGTCTGCCAGAGTCGGTTTGCGGGTGTCTAGCGATTTTGGCCATCCCGCCACGGGAACACCGGAGTGGCCGACGCGCGTTGGCGTCAGCACCATGTCATTGTTTTGACTGGGTTCGATCAGTTGACCGATTGGGAAGCCGCTGGCTCGAGGCCTTCTCCGGCATCGCCGACGTCTGCCGTGGGCGAGAGGGTGGAGACTGCAGGTCAGCAGCCCTGGCGTTGATGGAACACCGCGGGTGAGCGCTACACCATCACCGATAGAATGCATTCACGGAAACGCAGACCTCGCGGTTCGTCCTTTGGTGCGCGACGTCGTACCGGTGCACGTTGGCATCACGCCTGCCACCCCGGGGACCATCAACACCCAGGCCCCACGCTCCTCAAGCGCCTGTGGGTGGCTGGCATCAGTCGAGATGAACCACCAGACCGTGCCATTGAGCGCCTTCTTGAGTGGTATAGCTCCCGTTTGGAGGATCGCCTGGTCGGTTCTGGTTTGGTCCTTCCAGGGCGGGAACACCGCCACCAGGACGGCGGGAGGACGTGCGTCATGTGCCGCAAGGCGCATCGGAGGCAGGGCGGCCAAGATCGCGGCCGCCACCCCTGTTGCAAGGAGCAGTGCGGCAAGCTGGTGGCGGTAAGCGATGCCCATGATCAGGCTCAGCTCCGCACGAGTTGATTATCCGGCATTTCAGTGGCCCGCTCTTCCCGGATAGGCAAATGGGCAATGCCTGCAGCCACCCCGAGCGCTACAGTCAGCCACCACACAATGTCGTAACTGGCAGTGATTTCGAACAACGCACCGCCCAGCCACACGCCAAAAAACGAACCGACCTGGTGACTGAAGAAAACGAGGCCGAAAAGCATACCCATGGAACGCGTTCCGAACATGAGCGCCACCAGCGCCGATGTCAGCGGAACGGTGGATAGCCAGAGCAGTCCCATCACGACAGAAAACAGTAAAACGGTCACGGCACTGATCGGCACCACAAGAAACAGTGCGATGGCCGCGGCCCTTGCGAAGTAGATTCCGGCCAGCAATCCGCGGTTGCTCAGTGTGGCACCAAGCCCCCCCGCAGCGTAGGCACCCACAACATTGGCCAGCCCGATCAAGCCGATAGCCCATCCGGCGACAGACGGACTCACAGCCAGGTCGTTGAGATAGGGCGGCAGGTGAATGGTGATGAATGCAAGTTGAAAACCGCAGACGGAAAACCCCAGCAGCAGAAAAACGTAGCTGCGATGACGCAGTGCTATTGTCAGCACCTGTCCCAGGGAAAGTGCGGGACTGTTGTCCCCTGGACCATCCGTTCGCTGCAGGTTGCCCCGTATGCCCAGCGCCAGCAGTACAGTAAGCCCTACGCATCCGGCAAGTAGCAAAGCGGTGTGCTGCCAGCCGTAACCCAGGATGAAGGCCTGGCCGAGAGGTGCGAACAGGAACTGCCCAAGTGAGCCGGCAGCAGTGGCCATTCCCAGGGCCCAGGTCCTCGCCGACTCCGGGACCAGTTGCCCAAGCGCGCCGATGACCGTCACGAAAGAGGCGCCCCCCATTCCGAGTCCAACCAGAACCCCGGCGGTCAGGTGCAGGCCCATCGGGCTGGCGCTGACGGCCATCAGCCCAACCCCCAATGCGTACACGGCCGCCCCGGTGGCCAATACCCGAATCGGTCCGAAGCGATCCACCAGGGCACCGGCGAAGGGCTGACTCAAGCCCCACAGGAGATTCTGAATGGCGAGAGCAACCGCGAACGTCTCGCGGGACCACCCATGGGTCTCGGCAACTGGATCAGTAAACAGCCCGAAGATGGAGCGGACGCCGAAGGTAATGAGCGAGATTCCGCAGGCGCAGGCTACGAGGACAACAATCGATGTTCTGACAGTCGGGGGACGTTGGTCTCGTAATGTTTCTCCAGCGGTCGCATTCATTGCGCGCCTCCGTCATAGCTAGCCAGTCCTTGGGAAGCACTGATCTATTCCCATGGTGAATCCGGGCTGGTTTCCATCGATCCGTACCCGGGTTCCATGGCAGCCCCATTCGCCACCTCAACGGGGCATGCGATGTTGACAGACCGGGCTGCTAACCATCCGTGATTCACTCTTTATCCGGCGGTTACGCCGGGCCCGTTATGAAGCAGCAGGGAAATCACGTCCTAGATATTTCCACAGTCGATCGGCCAAAACCATTTATGATTTTTTAGGATTATCATCAGGAAAATTTATCGGTTGCGGACACAGGTGATAGTCCCGGTCCGCCACCCCGGTATTACTCTGATGATGTCGGTAACGTAGAAAGTGGGTCCGAGGGGCCGGAGGGAGTGACACACGCCAGCAGCCAGTCACGGAACGTGCGCACACGCTCATCATTGGCGCTGACTTCCGGATAGACCAGGTAATAGGCAGCCTCGGTAATGTGAGTAACATCGAAAGGCATGGCAAGCCTGCCGCTGCGGATATGGGATTCTGCTGCAGGCCTAATCGCAATGGCGATTCCCAGGCCCGAGGCAGCGGCCTCAAGTGTTAAGGCGTAATCGTCGAACTTGGGCCCTGCCTCTGGATCGGGGTGGTCCACACCCGCCGCAGCCAACCATCCGCGCCACTCCCCCAGACGTGGTCGCGTGTGTAGGAGCCGGAATCCCTTGATATCCTCCGGCACTTGCAACGGGCGCTCCCCCTCCAGCAGCGACGGACTGCACACGGGAACCAGCTCTTCCCGTTCAAGGCAGTGGGAGACCATGCCCTGGAACACCGGGTTGGCCGTGTAGCGAATGGCGACGTCAATATCCGAGCGCAGAAGATCAACCAGTTGAACCGACGTATCGAGACGAACCTCCACGTCAGGATGGCGGGTGTGAAAGTCCACCAGCCTGGGAACCAGCCAGCCGCAGGCGAATGACGGTGCGGACGACACCGTGAGCGGCCGCTTCTCGGTCGCCTTGAGCAGCAAACGGGTCGCGGCGGCAATCCGATGGAGCCCCTCACTGACGGCAGCCAGGTACATCTCGCCCTGCTCTGTCAGCCGGACACGCCGTGCTTCACGATGAAACAGGGTGACGTCCAGGTATTCCTCGAGCACCCGCACCTGATGGCTGATGGCTGGAGGAGTTACGTTCAGCTCCTCTGCAGCCTTTTGAAAGCTGCCAAGCCGCGCCGCGGCCTCGAATGCCCGTAACGGATTCAGTGGCGGCAGACGATTCATCACTGCGACCCTTCCCGTTCCATAACTTCTGTTTTCATAATTCTTGCTTATCTATTCAAAAAGAATATTTCAATTTTTGTCGAACAATAATCGCGATAGATTGACTAGCGCATGGTCCATCAAGGGCCTTACCCATGACAAGCGTCAAATACATTCTCATAAAGACGAGAGGGAAAAATGAATCGGAAACACTTTTCATTACCTGGAACTGAAACGCTTCGCCATCTTGAGCTTGAAGATTTACTCCGGGGAACACCCTCCTCTTCTTCACTCTGGACGCGAATCGCCGAATTCGCTCTCCGCCGGGAGAAGGCGAGACAAAATCGTCTTGCGCGGCGTCAGTTATCCGCGCTGGATGACCGTCTCCTCCGCGACATCGGTATCCGTCGGCAAGACATCCGATCCGCGAAAGATATATTCAAGCACCAGGACTGAATACACCAACACGCGGAAAGGGTGACACCGTGAGTGCCGGACATGTAACAACGTCTCCCAAGGAGCCATTCGCCGGCGCTCTGTCCGCGGGCTGATCGTCACCGAACCAGTCCACAAAGCTCGCTACCCGATCAGCCCTTGACCCCTTCACGACCGATGATGCTCATCAGCGTACCGGTCATGGTCGCGATAACGCGCTCCTCGCCCTGTTCGATCGCCGTTGCCCTCGCCTCGCAGACAGTGATGGTGCGCCCCGGTTTGACAACCTCGCCGTCGAACACGAATCGCTCTCCACGTGCCGGGGCGAGCAAGTTGACCTTGAACTCCACAGTGAGCACACCAGCCTCATCAGGCATGAGTGAAAACGCGGCGAACCCGCAGGCACTGTCAAGCGCTGTGGAGACGATTCCTGCGTGCACAAACCCGTGCTGTTGCGTCAGCAGATCACTGAAGGGCATGGCGAGCCGAACCGCCCCGGGCCTGAGATCCACTAACTCGATACCCAGTTGCGTCATCACGCGCTGACGCCGAAAACTCTCTCGCACCCGCTCCTCAAATGCCCTGCTCCGGGGCTCAAACTGTTTCGCCATATTGACCTCCTGAATAGGTTCACCTCGGGAAGCGCCCGGTGACGGCACATTGCGTCAGCTCGACTCCCGCAGAACCGGGGTTTTCCGTCCGGACCAGTGCACGTCCTCCAGCGCGTCAAGTAGCAGCTCCAGCGAGGACGCGTCCAGGGTTGTCGACCAACGCAGGCCCAGTTGCCGATTTCGCTCAAAGTCCTCAACAGGGATCCTCGTGACCCGCTCGCAGGCAAGTGAAGCCGGTAGCAGCGTGAGTCCGATCCCCGCAATGACCAGATCCAGCGCCAGGCTCTCCCGTGCCGTACGCGCCACGATATGCGGGCGGACACCTTTGCCCTTGAAGACCTGATTGGATTCGGGCAGCAGCTCGCAATTCGTCCGCAGTACGAACGGTTGCCCGTGGAGATCGGCAAGATGAAGGGAAGCGCGGGAAGCGAAAGGATGGTCCGGGGACACTGCGACAACAAACGGATCTTTCAACAGCGCCCGCGTGCGATCCGGCTGTTTGTGGTGGGTAAGATCGGTGAGAGCAACGTCGATCCGCTCACGGCGAAGCCACTCGTCCAGAACGACAGGTGAGCCCTCACTGAACTCCACGACGTGATCCGGGGTGACGTCCCCCAGCCGAGACAGAAACGAAGACAGCCCGTGGACCGGAAACGTGGAAAGGCAACCGATGCGTATAGGCTTACCCTTCGAATACGGCCGGGTCTCGGCCTTCGCCGCCCGATACTCGTTGATGATATTACGTGCACGGCGATAGAACTGTGTGCCTTCAATCGTGATCCGGACGCCCCGACCCTGCCGCTCAACCAGAGTGACACCGAGCTCGTCCTCGAGCCGGTGCACGGCGGCGGAAACGGCGGGTTGCGTGACATACAAGCGCTGTGCGGCTTTGGTCATACTCCCCGTTTCCACCAGCGCGACAAAGTAGCGAATCTGGCTGATTTCCATGGTGCGACCTCGCGAATCCGAGAGCGTTACGACCGCCCCTTCCCCAGGCCTGCCGGAGGTCCGTTCCTGGTGGCCATCATCCTTTCGGGAGGATCGGCATCGCATCCACCAACACGTGCATCGACGCCACCCGCGGGCTTACTGCTCCGGCATGGATCACCCCGCCCGGCACCAGGGACCCGGGCTCGGTCCACTCTGCCTATTTCCGACGAATCATTTCATAACCTATGCATGGGGACTATTTGCGATTCCTTTCCGATTCCATAACCACTCTTTATGAGTCCCAGGCCAGAACGCAGTCCCCCGCCCACAATCGTTGACCGTCTCCCTCGGCGGAGCGTGGGGCATTGCACGGTTCCCAACACCCCTACCCGGATCCAGAGACCCGTGCTACGCAAGCCGGCAGCAGACACCGGTACTCCGACCGCTTTCCCGCCAGGCTCGGTACGGAAGCTTACTGTCAAGTAATCAGTGGCGCAGCACCTGCCTCCCGCGGTAACCTCTTAATGACAAGAAACAAAAAGCCCTTAGGCCGTCACAGTGATCAAATCATCGTGAAGGCGATTCATCCACTGTTAGCTAGCGAAACGAGGGAACCGTGCGCTATCCAATCTACCAGATCGATGCTTTCACCAACCGGGTCTTCGGAGGCAATCCTGCTGCCGTTGTCGTATTGAACGAGTGGCTCGATGACCAAACCCTTCAGGCCATCGCGGCAGAGAACAATCTCGCCGAAACGGCATTCGTCATCCCGGAACCCAAATGCTCGAAGCTGCGATGGTTTACCCCAGTTCTGGAAATGGATCTATGTGGGCACGCCACGTTGGCCACGGCCCATGTGCTCTTCCAGGAGCATTACCGGGAGCAAACGCATCTTCGTTTCGAAACAAAAGGCGGTAACCTGTCGGTGAGCCGAACGGGAGACCTTCTTTTTCTCAACTTTCCTTCCCGGCCCGGCGAGGCGGTGGCTGTTGACGACACCCTGATCGAAGCACTCGGGACAACTCCAGAATCCGCTTTCCTTGCCCGGGATCTCATGGTCGTGCTCGAGAGCGAAGCGCAGGTAAGGGCGTTTTCGCCCAACTATTCGGCGATTCAGCGTCTTGACGCGTTTGCGCTCATAGTCACCGCCCGCGGCGAAAAGGTCGATTTCGTGTCCCGCTTCTTTGCGCCGGGCGCCGGGGTGCCGGAAGACCCGGTGACCGGTTCCGCCCATTGCACACTCATCCCCTACTGGGCCAATCGTCTCGGCAAGACCAAATTGATGGCGCAGCAGCTTTCCAGTCGCGGAGGACAACTCATCTGCGAGCTCCAGGGAGACCGCGTTCTAATTGGGGGAGAAGTCGTCGAATACATGAGAGGGGAGATTCACGTCGGGGCAGCCGGCTAAGGAAGCGCAGGCACGGCCACGGCCTGTTCGTTGAGGCTGCGCCTCCACTGCAAGACCGCGCGTGCTGAGCGGCGCTTGGCCACCCATCAACCACATTGCCGACAAAACGGGTTTTTGGGGAATAGATGGAAGAAAATGGACGCAAGTGGCGGCTAGTCACCGCAGGGCTACTGCTAGTTCTCGCGCTGGTTGCGACTGTCGAGCTGGCGATCGCCTCCAAGTCCGAGTCATACATTCTAATGTTAGGGCGGTCGCTATGGGCAGTCGCCTTATGCGTTGCGCTAGCCGGCTGTGTCGTCCGCTGGCCAAGGCTCGGTGGCATGTTATCAACGTTGGTGGCCGGCTCTAACGTGTGGGGTGCGCTGGTTATCGTTGTTGTTTGGGCGCCAGTAGAGGTTGAGTATGCGCTATGGGATGTTGGGGGCTCCGCGTACTGGTTAAGTACGGCCTTCATGTTCGCTACCACATCTTTATGGGCGGCTGTTGCTGTTTGCGCTGGGGTGCTCGTCTGGCAGAAGCTCAAGCTGCGGGCCGCAGCCGCTTAATGCGCGAGCGGCTGCCGGCTCGCATAGAGATTCGCGAAGCCCAACAAGTCCGTCGAACGGACGGACCAAACTTGTGCTTTTCGCCCGCCGCTCACGTCCGGCGTTAGGCAAGATGGAGAACAGTAATGCGAAGGATGCTACGGTGAATACCATGCCAGAAATTATCGGACGTCAAAGTTCGCATTACACGCGATTGGTGCGTATCTTTGCCTTTGAACTAGAGTTGTCGTACCAGTTCACGCCGATATTCGACATGCTCAGTATGGATCGGAGCACATACGCTGGGAACCCGGCACTCAAGCTTCCCATTCTTAACAGTGAAGCCGGGCGGATTTATGGCAGCCAGAACATTTGCCGCGCTCTATCGCAAATCTCAGGAAATAGCCAACTTATTATCTGGCCTGAGGATTCAGTCGATCCTTTACTGATGAACTCCCATGAAATCCTGGCACACGCAATGAGTGCCCAAGTGGAGGTGGTAATTCATGAAATCGTGGAAAATCGAACACCGGACAATACCTCTCGTAAACGTCGACAAAGTCTTGTCAACTGCCTAGCGTGGCTAAATGATAATTTTGATCTGATAATTGACGCGTTTCCTGCACGAGATATCAGCATTTTCGAGATCAGTCTTT
Source organism: Ectothiorhodospiraceae bacterium (assembly GCA_020831885.1). Classification (GTDB taxonomy): domain Bacteria; phylum Pseudomonadota; class Gammaproteobacteria; order Nitrococcales; family Aquisalimonadaceae; genus LSCE01. Next base: position 71,145 of record JAFIFU010000010.1, on the reverse strand, counting down.
ATTGCCTCGTAAGTCACCTACATTTCCGCAATACATTGGACCTTTCAGCAATGCCGAATTTGCGGGCATTTGAACAGGATTTTGGAAATCGGAGATCTGTTCAAGCTACGCCATATCGCTTTGACAAACCACCTCATGCAGGATACTGATACCTAATAGGACGTATATGGACTCCTCCCGCGAGCAGGTGGCAAGGTCAGGGAATGCCTTTCCGCCGCTGCGCGACGACAACTCCGCCAAAAGCCGGGCGTTACATGGCCAGTAGAGGTCTCCATGGAATTCGAATACGCTCGTACATCGCACGGCTGATGGCCAGCGTTGCGCCAGATAGCATGTCACTGGATAAACGCATTCAAGGGAGCATCTGATATGGCGAAAGCCCGCAAGCCGAATACGGCCAGGAAGCCGCCAGTGCCGACCGACGACCATACGTGTGTTGACGATTGGATCCGGCGGCGTGTGATGCCGGATCTGAATCCCATGGTCAAACAACTGGACGAAATGATCCGTGAACAGCTCCCCGGGCTGCAGTACGCCATCAAATGGGGAAAGGTCTACTACGGATTGCCGGACCTTGGATGGATCATTGAGATCGCTGCCTACGACGTCTCCGTCAATATCGTTTTCCTGGGAGGCGCCGATTTCGATATTCCTCCGCCGCTTGGAGAAACCGACCGATCCCGCTACGTCAAGCTGAGGACACAGGAAGAGACGAAGGCGCCGGAGGTTCGCCAGTGGATCCAGCAAGCTGGGCGCGTGCCAGGTTGGAAATGAGAGGTGAGCGGACGCTGCACAACAACAGCATCAACGCGGACCGGCTTTTCCACTGTCGCTCCAAAGCCGTCCGGTTACGCTGAGCGTTAGACGCATATGAGAACGTGATCACGACCAAGCGCTTGGAATCCCTGCTCGACGAGTTGATCGGGCGAAAGGAGATTCACTCCGCCATAATGTCGGTTGCCTCCGGAGATCTCGAACTCTATGTGTAACACTGGCCCAACAAGGGGCTAAACCGACGCCCGCAAACAGTGAGAACTCCCGGGGACTCTACTGGGCGCACGAATGGGTTTACCTCACCATAGGTAAGTGCCTGTGAGCGATAGCCGCGGCACACGGAGCCGTACGGTATTTTACGTACGCACAATACCCGATTGGGACACAGCAAGGCCTGTGGAATATTGTTCAGAATGAGGCATTAGCAGGCCGACGAATACCGCAACATTTCCTCAACACCTTTCCGAAGGAAACACCATGACCGAGGTGAGGAGGTCGATCATGTGCAAGCAAGGAACACCGCAGCGACCTGCGAACTCGGCCACCGGAAAGCCTCTTGGGCGCCGGCGAGCCGCCCAGGAAATCTCGCACGCCTGGCGGCAACACGATGAGGAAGCCATGGCATGGGCGGAGCTCCAGCAACGCATACGGTCTAACGGGTTTTACGGGAAATGCATTCATGAGTTCCGGTGGCGCTCAGACCCGGAAGGCTTCTGGAAATGAACGATGACGCATTGAGATGGAGCGGAGAGTGCGAGATCCTGGATCTCCATGCCTTCTTTCAGGACTGGTTCCGGGGTGATGCCGAGGACGCCGCGTTCAGCCGTCTTGAGGCTACGCTGGCCGACGACTTCGTTATTGTCACGCCGCAAGCGCGGAGTGTCGAGCGCTCGGGGATCATCGAAGGAGTGCGCTCCCAGCACGGTTGTGATCCGCGCGCGGAACTGGCAATCAGACGCGTCCGGCTGCGTTCGGTCCGCGAGTCCATTGCGGTGTTTACCTACGAGGAGTGGCAGGGCCGCTACGGCAGGCCCACAACCGGGCGACTCAGCACCGTGGTTTTCGCGCGCCGCGACGAGGCACCCCATGGTCTGGTCTGGTTGCACGTCCACGAGACATGGCTGCCGGAATAGCGCGAGATTCCCTCCGTTCCAGGAACACACCCCCCGTGCGCGAGAGGGCCTCGACCCATTCAACATCAAGGTGATGGTCGAAGCCCTTCAGGGAAACGAACCCGCACGAGGCCAACCGCCTCTACGCGCAATCCTCCGGCGACAGAATTGCAACCGCCAGATGCACCCGGGGCATTGAGCGGGCAATGCAATAGACTGAAGGGAAACGGACACCGAAGCAGGCACCCAATGGCAACGTATACCAACGTGATCGAACTGATCGGTAACACGCCCATGGTCGAAGTCACCGCGCTGGACACCGGGCCATGCCGCTTGTTCCTGAAGCTGGAGAACACGAACCCGACGGGCTCCATCAAGGACCGAATCGGGCTTTCAATGGTGGAGGCCGCCGAAGCCTCTGGCGCCCTGCGTCCGGGCGGTACGCTGGTGGAGGGGACGGCCGGCAATACCGGACTCGCGCTGGCCCTGGTTGCCCAGCAGAAAGGGTACCGGGTAGTCATCGTCATCCCGGACAAGATGAGCCGGGCGAAGATCTTCAACCTCAAGGCTATGGGCGCCGAAGTCCTCATGACCCGGTCCGACGTGGGCAAGGGACACCCGGAGTACTATCAGGACATGGCCGAGCGCATCGCCGGTGAGCGCGACAACGCCGTGTACGTCAACCAGTTCGGCAATCCGGCCAATCCTCTCGCCCACGAGCGCGGCACCGGGCCAGAGATTCTGGAGCAGATGGGGGGCAAGGTGGATGCAGTGGTCTGCGGTGTTGGCTCCGGCGGCACCATGACCGGTCTCTCCCGCTATTTTGCGACGGCCTCCCCCACCACGGAGATGGTTCTTGCCGACCCAGTGGGCTCGATCCTTGCCGACTATGTGAACAAGGGGCAGATCGGCGAAGTCACCGGCTCTTGGCTGGTCGAGGGCATCGGCGAGGACTTCGTGCCGCCGGTCTCGGATCTCTCCGGGGTCAGCCAGGCGATCAGCATCAGCGATCGGGAGAGCTTCCGGACGGCCCGGGAACTCCTGCGCAGCGAGGGCATCCTGGGTGGCACCTCCACCGGCACCTGCCTGGCCGCCGCCCTGCGGTACTGCCGGGCCCAGACTCGCCCCCGGCACGTGGTCACGTTCGTGTGTGATACCGGCAACAAGTACCTCTCGACGCTTTTCAACGACCACTGGATGATCGATCACGGATTCCTGGAGGGTAAGCACCACGGGAATCTCCGGGATCTGATCAAGTACCCCTATGCTGCGCACGAGACCGTGGTCGTCGGACCGGACGAGCCTCTGATGAGCGCCTATGCGCGCATGAAACTCTGCGACGTCTCACAGTTGCCGGTAATCGAGGACGAAGGCATCGTGGGCATCATCGACGAGTCCGACGTGCTCATGGCTGTCTACGGCAACGAGGACCACTTCCATGCGCCCGTGCGGGATGTCATGAGCAGCGAGCTGCAGAAGGTGGACGTGAACGCGAGCCTGGATGAGCTCGTGCGGGTCTTCAATGACGGCCACATTGTCATCGTCACCGAGGGCGATGCGTTCCACGGTCTGATCACCCGGATCGACCTGCTTCACTACCTGCGGCGGCGGGTGGACTGAAATCACACGAGGATCTCCATGAGCGACAACGACAAGCCCCATCGGCTGGCAACACGGGTCATCCACGCCGGCCAGAGCCCGGACCCGTCCACGGGCGCCATCATGACCCCGATCTACGCGACGTCCACGTACGTGCAGGACAGCCCGGGCCACCATCGCGGGTTCGATTACTCGCGCACCAGTAACCCGACCCGGCTCGCCTACGAGCGCTGCGTGGCGGACCTGGAAAGCGGGCATGCCGGCTTCGCCTTCGCCTCGGGCATGGCGGCCACGGCCAGTGTGCTGGAACTGCTGGACCACGGCAGCCACATCATCGCCATGGACGACCTTTACGGCGGCACGTATCGGTTGTTCGAGAACGTGCGACGCCGCTCCGCAGGGCTGGAATTCAGCTTCGTCGATCTCAGCCAGCCGGGGGCAGCCGCAGAAGCTCTGCAGAACAACACGCGCATGATCTGGGTGGAGTCACCCAGCAATCCGCTGCTCAAGCTGGTTGATCTGCAGCAGATCGCGGCCTTCGCCCGAGAGCACGGGCTGCTGAGCGTCATGGACAACACCTTTGCCACCCCCATGCTCCAGCGGCCCATCGATTGCGGTTTCGATATCGTCGTCCACTCCGCCACCAAATACCTGGGTGGGCATTCCGATGTCGTCGGTGGCGTCGCCGTGGTCCGTGACGGTGCCCTTGCAGAGCAGCTCGGGTTCATTCAGAACGCGGCCGGCGGAATCGCGGGACCGTTCGACAGCTTTCTCGCCATGCGCGGCGTGAAGACGCTGGCCGTGCGCATGCGACAGCACTGCGAGAACGCGCGCACCATAGCGGACTGGCTCGAGCAACGGCCCGATATCCAGCGCGTGCTCTATCCGGGCCTACCCAGCCATCCACAACATGCCCTCGCCGGCCGACAGATGGCTGACTACGGCGGCATGGTCACCATGATCGTTGACGGCGGTGAGGAGCGCGCCCGCCGGATGCTGGAGCGCTGCCGGGTGTTCGCCCTGGCGGAGAGCCTGGGAGGCGTCGAGAGCCTGATCGAACACCCCGGCATCATGACCCACGCCTCGGTCCCCAAGGAGATCCGGCGCGACCTGGGCATTGAGGACGGGCTCATCCGCCTGTCGATCGGCATCGAGGACCGTGACGACCTGATTGCCGACCTCGAGCAGGCACTGGAGTCCTGACCCGAAAGGGCGTTCATCTGTCTACGGAGGAACCATGTCGTCCACACCACCCGAAGAGCCAAGGTAGAGAGCTGCGGCGACCCGAGGGTGACGTACCGGTGCGACCGGTACCGGAATATCTTGCGGACATTGCCCGGAGGTGTCTACTTCACCGGGGGAAGTCCACGTCGCGACGGGATCTGTCCAGTGAAAGCGCCCACTTAGAAGTGACGCGCTTTGAGCGCGGCCAGCGGATAACGTGTGCCACGCCACTCGATCTCTTGGCGCCAGAGCGTTAACAGGCTCGCGCGCCAGAGGGTGTACAGAGCCACCAAATTGGCAAGTGGGATGTTGATCACCATCGGAAGCAGCGGCCAGTCCCTCGTCGGCCGCATCCTCCGCAGGCCATCATGCAGCGAAAGCGTCAGAAGCAGCAGGGCACCGAGGCTGAGAAGGCGTCCGGCGCCGGGGCCCACGAACAGCCCGATCAGCGGCCACAGCATCACCAGCGAGAAGACCGTCGCCCCCATCAGCTTGCCCATGCTGTAATCCAGGTAGGCAAACATGTTCTTACTCAGTCCATGCACCATCTCCTTCGCCGTCGCGTACCAGCGGACCCGAACGGCGCCGGCACCGAGCAGGGCATCCGAGCGGCCGCCCCGGAGCTTGATGAGTTTGCCCAGACTCACATCGTCGACTGGCGAGAGCGCAAGCGGCTCCAGGCCGCCGTGCCGCTCCAGGAACGGGCGGTGAACCAGGTTGAAGGCACCGATGCCAAGGTAGGCCTCGGGGTCATCCCGCAGCCGCCAAGGCTTGCGCTGAGCCATCAGAAAGGCGCCGTGCTGCGAGACCATCATGCGCAGGAGATGACTGTCGGCTTCAATCTGCGGAACTACCGTGAGGTGGTCGAGCCGCTCGGAGTGGGCATAGCCGACCGCTTGGCGAAGCGCCTGGGGCGAGAACTGGACATCGGCATCGGTCAGCAGCACGTAGTCGCCTCTGGCACGCGCAAGCCCAACCTGCATGGCATGAACCTTACCCAGCCACCTCTCGGGGAGCTCGCTGACGTGAATAACCGTCAAGCGCGGATCCTCGTTCGCCAGCCGTTCCATGATCTCGCCCGTCGCATCGGTAGAGCGGTCGTTGACGGCAACGATCTGGAGCGAGGGGAAGTCGCTCGCAAGCAGCGAGCGCAGCGCGGGCTCTAGGGCGTGGGCTTCGTTCATCGCCGGCACGATGACCATCAGGCTAGGGACGTCGGCCACTGACGGCTGCTCGGCGAGAACACGCAGTCGCCGGACGCCGGCGGTCAGCACCGCGACATAACTGAATGTCACGACGAATGCCAGTAAGGACAACCAGAATGCAGAGCTGGTCCACATAAACATCGCCTCCAATGATCGTTGACGCCTATCCTGCCGCGGCTGGCCTCGGCCCGCATGTAAAAATGCGACCGTTCAGCTCAGCATTCGGGGCCGGACCTCGTAATTTGCGTAGGGACGGAGTTCGGGGTCGCCCTGTAGAACACCTTCGATCAGCGCACTCGGCGAAAAACCGGTAAAAGCTTTGCACTCTTTGCTCAGGTGCGATTGATCGTAGTAGCCGAGTTCGGCGGCGAGGCCGGCGAAACCCTGAGGGTGGGGATCCTGCCGCATCAACTCCGCCAGCCGATAGAAGCGGCCCAAGCGCTGGTAGAGCTTGGCAGGCATCCCGAACTGGACCCGAAAGCGCCGCTCGAAATGCCGCACCGAGATGCCAAGTGCCCCAGCTAACTCTCGCGGGGCCTCGCGCCCCGCCCGTTCGCGCAGCCAGTCGACCTGCGCGGGCGAGAACACTGGCCGGCGTCGTAAGTGCCGAGCCAGCATGCGGCGCAGCCATGTCTCAAGGACCGCCATCCTAGCCGCTGCACCGGCCTCGGCGAGCTGTTCCGGAAGGACGCGGCGGGCTTTGCCCCACAAGTCTCCAAGTGCAACGTGGCGGTTCGTGAACTCGTCGGCAGCCGCTCCGGTGAGCGCGTGCAGCGCCCCGGGGCGCAAGCCAATCATAATGCACAGAATTCCGCCGCTGACAACATGCGCCGTGGGCCGCGTCGTGGCGCCGGCCAGCACCAGCTCGTCCAGGCGGGAGCTCGGCTCCCCAGCATCAGATAGCTGCCTGGCTTCGCCTTCCAGCGTAATCCCGATCAAGGCGCCGGGCATGGCCGGAAACCGCTACACGACGGGCGGGCCGCGCTCCCCACAGTCGTCGAGAATGCTGACGAAGGAAATCCAGGGTTGAAGATCGGGTGAAGGAAACAACATCTGAGGTCGGAAACCGGGCGGTGCTGGCTGAGGCGCCCCGTCGGCTTTCACGCGGCTTGTTTCGCTCATCGAGCACCCCGTTCCTGTTGATCTTAGGAGGCCTTGCCTTGCCGTGCCGTGACTTGAGCGACTGACTCATCACTGCCGGAACCACCAGTTTATGCGCGGGCGCGACCGCCAACATCTAGAGCCGACCAAAAAGGTTGTGAATGTGGACCACGACGCGGAACTTCTCCGCGCTGCTTCAGCCCTCCGGGGTCGATCCTCGTGATGGCAAAACCTGTCCTCTCTCACGGGCCTGTTTACGCCAATTGTACAAGGTCGCCGTGGAGATCCCCTCGGCCTCGGCTACTTCAGGGGCGGTGAGGTTCATCGGTGGTGCCAGCTTGCGCAGCTCCGCTTCCTTACGCTCCGCAGAGTAGTGCTTCATGGTTGTCACCTGCTGATTGCGTTGAGGCGACAACTACGTTAACTGATAGGGTCACTGAACTAAACGCTAGGCCAAGATCAAGGGAATTGCGATCAACAGATTCCTCGCTGTAGGTGTTTATCTGGCGGCGAAAGTTGGAGCAATTGGGTCAGCGCTTCGAAGCTTCGATAACCCAATCCATCTACAATGGATGGTCGGTGTTGGTCCGGCGTTGGCAATCTTCGGCTTCTATTGGCCGCGTGCGGCATTCAAGGAAGCGCTGATCTATTCCCATGGTGCTCTGCGGAGCCATTCGAGCGGGCTGACCAGGCGGCGTTCGCAGGCAATGGCCGTGGTCCTTATGAGGACTACCCGTCCCTGACGCTTTGAGGAGAGACCCCATGCCCTACACCCGCGTGAGACTGAATGCCTTTGGTGGCCCGGAAAACCTGGACCTCGAAACCGTCGCCGACCTGCCCGAACCCGGTCCCGGCGAGGTGCGGGTGCGCGTGCTTGTCACAAGTGCGGCCTTCACGGACGTGATGATCCGCAAAGGGATGTACCCGGATGTGAAGGATAAACCTCCCTTCACACCCGGCTACGACATGGTCGGCGTGGTAGATGCGCCTGGCCCCGATGCGGGCCGGTTCCAGCCGGGCGAGCGCGTCGCAGACCTGACGACCATCGGCGCCTATGCCGAGTACATCTGCCTGCCTGAGGAACGGCTGATACCAGTGCCGGAGAGCGTGTCGGAGATCGACGCGCTGGGCCTGATCCTGTCGGCGGTCACGGCTTACCAAATGCTGTACCGGGTCGCGAAAGCGCAGGCAGGTCAAAGCCTGCTGATCCACGGTGCGGGCGGGGCCGTCGGTACCGCGATGCTGCAACTTGCGCGCGACGCCGGGATCACAGCCTTCGGTACCGACATCGCGGCCAAACACGACCTGATCCGTGGCCTCGGTGCCACTCCGATCGAGGCCGACACTTCGGAGAAGGCGCTGCGTGCGGTGATCGGCGAAGGGGTTGACTTCTCTTTCGATCCGCTGGGAGGCGAAAGCCTGTCACGCTCGCTCCACGCACTGAAGCCGGGCGGGATGCTCGTCGCATTCGGCTTCCAGAATGTGGTGCTGGGCCGTGGAGGCTCGATTCCGATGGATTTCGTCAAGCTCAAGCTCTGGGACTGGCTGCCCAACGGTCACGCGACTGCCTTCTATTCCATCGGTGCGATGCGACGGCAACACCCTGATTGGTTCCGCGAGGATTTAGTGGCCCTCTTTGGGATGCTGGCAGAGGGAAGGATCGCTCCGGTCGTGGCCGAAGTGCTGCCGCTGGCGGACGTGCGGCAGGCCCATGAGCGGGTCGAAGCTGGTGGCGTCGCCGGGAAACTGGTGATTAGAGTTTCAGAACAATGAAAAGGTCATGCCCAACGGCGGCCACTGATATTCAAACGGGTGATGACTGCGGCTGTTCTTGTCCTTGCGGCAGCGATCTTTGCCGGGATCGGCGCCCTTTTCCCCAACGGTTGCCCTTGGGCGGAGGAGTGACCTCTTCGCGGGTTCCGACCGTGCGAGCCAAGAGGCCCTGGATGAGCTGACCGGGCAGGCGCAGGATTAGGGTATGGGCTATTGACGCGCGCTTTGTGGTCATTGTCGACGCGTGCGTCCTCTATCCAGCACCCATGCGGGATCTTATGTGTATTGTTGCGTGATGCGCAACGTGCTCGAGATACCCTGACAGGTCCGTTCACGCGTTGTATGGTGCAGCGTGCTGCGCCTTGCCTTCCGCCAGCGCCTCGAGTGATTGACTGACCATGCTAAAAAGCATCAGAACCGCACCAACCGGAAGAGCCAGAAACATTACCCCCCTCGGCAGTCCCGTGACCATGTAAGTTCTACGCAAACCATTCAAAAAATATTCCCACCCAATGTAGACAAGCAAAACAAGAAAAATAGCGCCAAGAATATTGACCAAAATCAAAATGATCAAACGCAGGCGCTCAGGAACATTATCAATTATAAAAGATATGGTATAATGCTCTTTCCGTTCCATCGCTAATGCCGCACCGATCATCACAATCCAAACAAGCAAAATTTGAGCGATTTCTCCAGTCCAAGGAGTAGATATCGTTAGGGCATAACGTGTAACAACCTGGACAACAACCACCGCCAGAACGCTTAGAATCAAGGAAAAAAGAAAAGCTTCCGTTATCAAAAATATGTACCGGCGCATAATCGTGACATAGCCATCGATCCCGAACAGCTTTCGCATCATCAACCGTCTCCCAAAACGCACAGTCTTGTGCTCAGCCCATAAGCCTGTTCGGCAAATAAAGAACCAGCTGTGGAAAAATAATAAGAATAACTAAAACCACACCAATACCAAGAAGAAATGGAAATACTTCTCTCGCGAATTCTTCCATACGTATTCCGCTTAATCTACAGGTTAGAAACATGCTCAAACCGAAAGGCGGAGTAATAAGCCCTGTAGTCAGAGCAAGCGTGGCTACGACACCAAAATGAACTGGATCTATACCCACCTGTTGAACAACTGGCATTAGAAGCGGGATACTTAAAATCAACAATGCCATTATTTCGATAAAGCAACCGAGAACCAACAACGCCAGGGTGATCAGCGCCAGAACAAGGGTAGGATTATCCGCAAAACCACCAAGATAGTGCAGCATTCCATCTGCGGCCCTTTCCATGATGAGAACCCAACCCAGAACGCCTGCGATGGCTACAACGAAAAGAATAGCTCCAGTCGCCACTCCAACGTCCACGACGCCTCGGTAAAATTTTCGAAAACTAAACTGCCTCGTTGCCACGACTAAAAGTAGCGTATAGACGGCAGCAACAGCCGCCGCTTCAGTGGCGGTAAAAATCCCTGTCAAAATGCCACCAACTATAATCAATGGTAGCCCGAGAGCGGGAAGGGCTTGAAAAAAGCTCTTCACAAACTCGCGGCCAGTCGGTAAATCCCCTTTTGGATAGTTACGCTTTTTGGAAATCCAATAAACGATTACTCCAAAGACGATTGCCAAAATTAGTCCAGGAACCACTCCTCCAAGAAACAAACGACCAATAGAAACCGTCGTCAATCCACCCAGAACAACCATGATAATACTTGGAGGAATTATGGGACCAATACTCGCCGACGCAGCCGTCAAAGCGCCGGAAAATCCGGCCCCATAGCCGGCGCGCTTCATGGCTGGCACTAAAGAACTACCCGTCGCCGCTGTATCAGCAAGCACTGAGCCTGAAATTCCGGAAATAATGACGCTTAATACGACATTAACTTGAGCCAGCCCACCACGCACCCAGCCAACAAGACAAGTGCTGAAATGAATTAACTGCCCGATGATACGGCTGTCGCTCATCAACCGGCCGGTCAACAGAAACAGCGGGATCGCCAGAAGCACGAACCCATCCACTGCGCCAAGCATGCGTTGCGGAATGATCGTGCCGGAAACTGGCGCTACAAAATAAATATATAACGCTACGGCGACCCCGACTGCGAGCGCCAGCGGCATACCGGTCAGCATAAGCACGACCATCATTCCTAGCATCCACATAGCGCTCCCTCCAAGGGTCAATCTGTTTTTATCACTATTCCCGCAATTGATTATCTATTTTTATGCGGCAGGTCACCGTAATTTTATTTAAATGCCCAACCAACATAACTGAATTCAAGAACCGCCAACTATGGCGGCGTGCTCGGTCCCCCGCATCATCAAGTCGTCAACAAAGCGGGTTGATACTCCACCTTTACAAAACTCGCTATCCCGGATTGCTTTATCCAGAAAATTCGCGTTCGTGTGAACACCATCCACTGAAAGCTCGGCAAGTGAGTCACGCATTCTTGCCAATGCATTCGACCGATCAACACCCCATGCAACCAACTTAGCAATCAATGGGTCATAAAAAGGAGTAATCTGATCTCCTTCACGCACGCCGGCGTCAACACGCAACGTATTATCCGTGGATGGCCAACGAATAGCCTTCAGTTGGCCCGGTGAAGGCAGAAAACGCTTCTCAGGGCGTTCGGCGTACAAACGGCATTCCACCGCGTGGCCTGACGGAACAATAGATTGCTGCGAAACCGGCTTGAGTTCGCCTCTGGCATACTGCAATTGCCACTTCACCAGATCAATGCCCGTCAACATCTCCGTAACGGGATGCTCTACTTGAATCCGTGTATTCATCTCAAGAAAATAGGCTTCCTCACGGTGGATGTCGTAGATGAACTCCACCGTCCCGGCTCCCTCATAACGCTGGTGGCTCACCAACGCCAAGGCGAACCGATACAAATCTTCCCGAACCTTGTCGGGCAATCCAGGGGCAGGGGCTTCTTCGATGATTTTCTGGAATCGTCGCTGAACGGAACAGTCCCGGTCATAGAGGTGGACACCGCCGGCGTCACCAAAACCGAATATCTGAACTTCTATGTGCCGTGCATCCGGTACAAACCGCTCCAGATAGACGCCTGCATCGCCGAACGCCTTGGACGCCATAGACTGCGTTGCCCGCACCACCTTCTCCAACGAGTCCGGATTATCAACCCGCTGCATGCCGATGCCACCTCCGCCGGCGGCAGCCTTGACCAGTAACGGATAACCAACACTGTCACCGGCCAATCGGATACTGTCGGCGTCGCTGTCAGCACCAAACCGCGCACTACCCGGCACAACAGGAACCCCAGCCTCGCGAGCAATGGCACGCGCCCGATCTTTGTCGCCCATCTCATCAATGGAGCGCGGCGACGGCCCCACCCATATCCTGCCGGCGTCAATCACAGCCTGCGCGAATGCTCCGTCCTCTGCCAGAAACCCGTAACCTGGGTGGATCAAACCGGCGCCGGTGGACTCAGCGGCCGCCAGAATCCGCTCGGGCACCAGATAACTTTCCCTGGCGGGAGCAGGCCCGATGACCACAGATTCGTCCGCTTGCTCTACGTGCAATGAGTCAGTATCAGCCTCGGAATTTACAGCAACCGTCCGCAACCCCAACGATCTGCAGGCACGAATGATTCTACAAGCGATCTCTCCCCGATTGGCAATCAGCACTTTTCCTCGGTCGAGCATTGCTCTTCCCCCTTTACATATCATCCGCAACGATTCTGCTACGGCTGCACGCCAACCCGCGGGCGCGGACCTAATGTAGTACGCAGGCGCCCCTCCGCCAGTTCGATGAACTCGCTCAGTACAGGTCGAGTCTCTCGGGGATCAATGATCTCCTCGACGGCAAAAGCCTCAGCCGTCCTAAAGGGTGAAGCATATGGGCGCAACTCTGCCTCTAACTCCCTTTCCTTGGCAGCGGGATCCTCCGCAGCCGAAATCTCGCGTCGAAACGCGGCTGCAACGCCGCCCTCAACCGGCAGGGAACCCCATTCTGCGGACGGCCACGCCAACTTGAGGTCGATATCGTTCTTGTTACAGGTGGCCATTCCTGCCATCCCGTAACATTTACGGATCACCAGTGTGACTGTCGGAACACTAAGGTTTCCCGCTGCATAAACCGCCCGCATCCCCTCACGCAGAACGCCTTCCACTTCAGCCTTTCTACCGACCATGAAACCCGGCACGTCTACGAAAAAAACCAATGGAATGTGGAAGGTATCGCAAAGCTCCATGAAATGGATCTGTTTTCGCGCGGCATCAGCATCCATTGCTCCGCCATAGACCATTGGATTATTAGCCACAACCCCAACAGGACGCCCGTTGAGACGGGCCAGCATGGTGATGACCGCCTTTCCGAAAGTAGGGCGAATCTCGAATTCTGAGTCCTTGTCCACAACCATACGCACCAGACGTTGCATGTTGTAAGCCTGTGTACGCTTCTCTGGAACGATGCTGGCCAAGCGCTCCTCGCAACGATCAAGCGGATCATCGGAGCTAACGACTGGGGGGAGTTCCCAAACGTTGGACGGCATAAAACTTAGGAAACGACGAATCTGTGCGAACGCGTCTTCCTCGCTGTCAGCGGCGTTATGGATGGTTCCTGCGGTGTCCACCGCTACCCCGGCACCCCCAAGCTGTTCCTTATCGATTCTCTGACCAAGAGAGCGTTCCACCACCGGCGGTCCGGCAGCGAAAATCTGACTACTACCTCGCACCATCACGGAAAAATGGGATAGTATCGCTCGGCCGGCAGGACCACCCGCCGCGGTGCCAAGCACGGCTGACGCCACCGGCACCCGCCCGAGAAGTTCAACAGAACGCTCAAAGCCATCGACGCCAGGAAAGACGCTGTGTCCACGTCGTTTCAATGAGGTAACACTGCCACCGGCACCATCAATCAAGTTCACCAGTGGTATTCGATAATGAAAGGCCAGATCCTCGACGAATCCGCCTTGCCCACCTTTACGGCGCTGACTGCCGAAGCTCGTGCCTCCTCGGACAGTAAAATCTTCGCCACCAAGGGCGATTGGACGGTTGTCTATGCGGGCATGCCCAGCCACATACGGGGCAGGTATAACGGATACGAGCCTATTGTTCTCATCGTAGCGGCCAGTACCCGCCAGGGTTCCAATTTCACGAAAACTACCCTGATCAACCAGTGCTTCAATCCGTTCGCGAATTGTGAGCCGATTGGCCTTGTGCTGGCGCTCTACGGCTTGCGAACCACCCATAGCTTTCGCCTGCTCCCGACGAAATGCGAGTTCGCCCAGCCGGTCCCCGTCTGCAAACGGAGCTTGAGTTCCATCGTCGGCGTTACTCACGATTGGATCACGCATACCACTTGGTCCTCTTCTACGGATTCCCCCGGTGAAACGCGAACGTCCACCAGTTTGCCCGCAACCGGGGCCTCGACAGGGATTTCCATTTTCATGGACTCCAGGATCATGATCACGCTGCCCTCATCCACGTGATCGCCCTCTTCAAGCTCCACTTTCCAGACAGACCCCGTCACTTCGGAAGCCACCTCTGTCGTCGCCACGGCCTTTCTCCTGTTTTCCTGCTGATCTCACGGCAGCTGCCGCCCCTAGAATGTGGTGGGCCATGCCGCGAGGCGGTGTTGCCCCACCCCACCAGACCGACGCATGGAGTGAATCTCGAGCATGCGGGTCAAGTACTGTCGAGTTTCATCGGGCGCAATGACGGCCTGCGCGGCATAAATCTCTGCCAAACCCCAGACTTCGTTGTCTCTATCCATTTCCCGTTTGATTGCATCCACTTCAGCTTCGGGAAGATCACGCCCCCAGGTTACGACCTGTACAGCGTATTCAGGATCCATGAAACTCACTTCTGCGGTCGGCCAAGCAGCGACCTCATCAGAGTTCCGTCCGCCACCCATATTCAGATAGGCTTGGCCATAACTCTTGCGCATGATCACCGAAAGCTTCGGGACCGTGCACATCTGCAGCGCCGTCATGAAGTTCATAATTTTCCCCGGTGCTTTCATCCGTTCTCCTTCGATGCCGATAACAAACCCAGGCGTATCCACCAAAAGAACAATGGGGATATTGAAGGAATCACACATGACGAGGAAACGGGTTATTTTTTCGCAGCCAGGCACATCCAGTGCGCCAGCCTTAAACATCGGGTTATTGGCCACAACCCCCACGGTCGCCCCATTGAGACGAGCTAAACCGGTGACAGCGGTACGACCAAAGCGTGGCTTCAACTCGAAGAAACTGCTCTTATCCACAACTGCGGAGATAATCTTTCGTACGTCGTACCCTCGGCGCCGATTCTCCGGCAAGATATCCGTGACAGCCGCAGCTGGCTCATCATCCGCCGAGTCAGGCGCCAGGCAAGGAGGTGGTTCATTATGGTGCGATGGCAAATAGGATAGGTAAGTGCGAACCAAGTCCAAAGCCTCTTCATCGGTCTCGGCCACACGATCAATCAATCCTGTCACCTTGCTGTGCAACTCCCAGCCGCCCAACTCTTCCGGCTCAACATGCTGACCGATTGCAAGGGAAGCGAGCACCGGGCTGGCCACAGCCAGTACCGCGCCTTTACGCATTACCGTAAAATCGGACAAACACGCATACCAAGCAGAAGAACCGTAGCACTGCCCGAGAATCGCCGTAGCCCATGGCGTTTCGCGGTGTCGCACGTATTGCGAGGCATCATTCCCGAGCAAGGTCCCCATACCACGGCTACCCATATTGTCCGGCATTCGAGCGCCTGAAGATTCACCGAAGAACACCAAAGGGAACCCGCGCTCAGTGGCCACACGCTTCACATGGGAAATCTTTTTCATATTGGTCAGACTGCTGGACGCGCCTTTGACCGTGAAGTCGTTGGACACGAGTCCTACCGGACGCCCTTCGACACGTCCAAAGCCAGCAATTTTCCCATCAGCAGGGGTATGATCGCGGTCCTCCGGCACCACAGAGGACACACCCAAGAGCCCGCTTTCAATGAAGCTCCCTTCATCCAGGAAGTAGTTGATACGCTCACGTGCGTCGAGAACGCCCTGCGCCTTACGCCGGGCCAACTTCTCCTCACCACCCATAGCCCGGGCCCGTTCTTCACGAACCTGCAACTCAGCGATTCTGTCCTGCAAAGCCATCTACCTACCCCCAAACATCAGACCCTTGACCACGACAACACCATCTATGAACTCAAGGTCATTGCTTCGTCGACGAAGCGTGGTCCGCTAACCGGCTCGCGCCCTTTCACTACCCCACACTTTCCCACTACAAAAGAAACTTCTTGTATTTTTCGAAGCAATCACGAGCGCTACGAATGTTTTCTCGCTTCAACTGCTCAGCCTTCTCGGCATCACCCGCCGTCATTGCGCGGAGAATCTCCTGATGCTGCAAAAGCCCCTCCATAGCCCGCCCAGGAACAAGCACCAGACGACGGATCAGCACTCGAGTCCGGTCATATATGGCATCAAGTTGCGCTGCCAGGACTGAATTATCTGCCTCGCTGATGATTCGCTCGCGAAACCGAGTGATACAGGATACGTAGAAGTCGATGTCGTTCTTCTGAAGCGCTTGTTCGGCCTCACCTCCGAACAGCTCCACCAAATCATTCCATGTTTCTTGTGGTGCATTCTTGGTAGCCAGCCTTACCGCCAACCCCTCCAACACCTCCCGAACATCGAAGAGTTCGTAGATTTTGTCCACCTCCAAACGAGTAACAACCGCACCCCGGTTAGGTATCCGTTCGATCAGCCCTCGATCCTCCAGCACACCGAAAGCTTCTCGGATCCGTGGCCTTGACGCCCCGAACTCTTCCGTTAACGCGGCCTCGCTCAGCTTGGCACCAGGAGGAAGCTCATGGTTCACGATCCTTCCCCGCAGGATCTCGACCAAGTCTTCCACCTTCGGATTACTCGACCCTTTCGCTCTAAGTTTTCGACGCTCAGCCATTTGGTACACCTTTTTCGTATGGATTTAGGCTACAATTTGCATTACATTATTGTCAACAACTTTGTTTAACACTCATGCGCGCCTAGTTCATTACAGCAGCGCGGGCAGTCGCCGACAAGCAGCTGTCTCCCCAGGACCGTCGGCGCGAAGCAAGAGGGATACCACACCCATGCCGGAACCCCGGACGCGGTTCGACTCAGGCATGAGGCAGCCTCTTAACAACGGACGGTTTTGAATGCTTGCGAGCCGGTTCCGGCACCAAGACTACGGGAGACTCGTCGGATGTCGTCAGATGTCACTGCATCAGACGCAAGCCCTTTCATCTGCATGGGCACGTAGACTTTCACTGGCGGGAGAAAGCAAGGGAGGATTGAAAGCTAAGGCGTATTCACGGCTAAGATCAGAGAATCGGAATACGAAAAGATCATGATCGATTCTACGCTACTCTTCTTCTTGGCCGGGGCCGCTATCGGCAGTTATTTCCAAACGCTGACCGGATTCGCCCTCGGGATTTTCATCATGGCCTTTGCCATACCCTTAGAAGTCGCCACCGTTCCCGAGACCGCTGTCGCCCTTAACGTGATGACGATATGCAACGCATCCACGGCACTGCGAACCATGTGGAGGGCAGTAGACGTTCCGTCTGCGATTCAATCCATTGCAGGAATCATCCCCAGCTTGCTGGCCGGAGTAGCTCTGCTGGCGCTTTTACACGCCCACCACACAGAATCACTTCGCGTACTGGTGGGGATTCTAATCATCCTTGGCGGCATTTGGCTGCTTCTTCGGCCAAGACCTCGCTCCATCCGCCAAAAACCATACAGTTTTGTGGTTGCCGGTGTCATTGCCGGCTTTTTTGGGGGGCTCGTAGGGATAGCCGGACCACCGATGGTATACCACTTCTATCGCCAACCCGATTCAATTCGCGTCATCCGTGCGACATTACTGACCATTTTCTTCGCACTTGCAGTGATTCGCCTGCTATTTGTTGGGCTCGTTAGTCCGGATGATCTGCGTGGCATGCAGCAGGGCCTCTTCGCGATTCCCGGGGTGGCCTTGGGTACATGGCTGTGCGTGCGCTATCCACCAAGGATTTCCGGCAGCGCACTCCGTTTCATCACCTTCGTAACTCTGGTGATACTGGGAGCTATGATTCTAGTGGGCGAGATAGGTCTCGACTGGGTCGCTCGTCTTGGAAAAGGTTGAGAGTCACGCCCCCGATATGACAAACCGTCAGAGCCCCCCACTCGGCCCGGAACTCCCGAGGGCTTCAGTCAGACATACTGCCTTCGCGTGTATTATCCGATTCGCGGGGGAGCGGAAACGTTGTCACAGTTTCCCTGGATCTTAGGCGTGCGCGGAATCTTCCGCAGAATGCGGCTCGCTTAACCCCACGCCATAGATGACATCAGCCGCCGCCAATTGGCGAATTTCACTTACGGATAACCCCAACTCCTGGGAGAGAACAGCCTCGGTATCTTGCCCCTTTTCACGACCAGCCCACCGGACTTCACCGGGGTTTTGAGAGAGTCGCGGCACCACGTTTGCCATAGCAACCGGGCCAAGCACGGGGTCGCGGGGCTCAATGAGCATCTGGCGCGCCCGATAGTGCGGGTCAGCGAAGATGTCCGTCATATCGTATATCCGGGAGGCCGGCACCGCCGCTTCCTCAAGAACGCACTCGAGCTCCTTCAAGGGCAAGCTCTGTGTCCACTCATTTACCAGTGCGTCGATCTCGCCCTCATGCCGGGAGCGCGCCGTTGGCGTGGCAAACCGAGGATCAGCCAATAGTTCAGGTTTTCCCATCAACTCAACCAATCGCTTGAACACTGATTGAGAGCCGGCAGTGATCTGGATATAACGATCATCGCTCGTTTTGTAGAGCGAGTTAGGCGTATGGTTGGGCAGCTTGGCTCCGGCCCGACGGGCGACATGGCCAAGTTGCTGAAAGGCTGGAATGTGTGGCTCCATAAAGCTGAAAGCCGCTTCATAAAGGGCTGCATCGATCACCTGCCCGCGCCCAGTGCGCTGACGGTCAACGACTGCCAGTGTGGCACCGAAAGCCGCATAGAGACCCGTGATGTAGTCGGTCATCGATACTGCCACTCGCGCCGGCGGCCGATCAGGGTCTCCCGTGATTTCACGGATGCCGCTCACCGCTTCGCACACGACGCCATAACCAGGACGTTGACTGTACGGCCCGTCCTGACCATAGCCACTGATACGCACCAAAATCAGCCGTGGGTTGTTCGCGCTGAGATTCTCGTAACCCAGCCCCCAGCGCTCGAGAGTGCCTGGCCGAAAATTCTCAACAACGATGTCGGCCTGCTCGCAAAGAGCGCGCACAAGCTCGCGCCCCTTTTCCTTACGCAAATCGATAGAGACAATCCGCTTGTTACGGAAGATTGAAGCCCCGTAGAGCGAGCGACCATTTTTCCGCTTACCCATCGCACGGACCGCATCGCCCTCCTTCTGCTCCACCTTGATCACATCAGCGCCAAAGTCGGCAAGCAATCTTGCGCAAAACGGGCCGGCAACGGTCGACCCGAGCTCGACGACACGGCACCCTGCTAACGGACCCTGTCCAGTGGAATCTTCCGGTTTATGCTGATCCTTCGAGAACATTCGTCCTCCTGGTGGCTACTTAACCCTGGCGAGTTCAACAGCTGCACAGCTGACAGCCAAAAAGCGCGAATCAAAAGCTACGTACATACTTCTGATTCCGCTGCTTTCCCGTTGAACGCCTGAACCTCCAACCCGGCTCCACGGGATTCCGCCAAACAGGCAAACGCCGGACAAGCAACTTGAATGACGAAATGTCCATGACGATTATCGGTGGAGTAGAATACTGAACGGCAGGTCGCCCCGCTAACCCGGCCGCAGAGCAAATCCGACGAAGCCAGTCACTTCGAACCAGAAACTCCCCTCGGCACTTCCAAAGGCGCTTTACCTGACGCCAAGGTGGCCCTGGGCACAACTTCTCGATCCCAGTTGCAATCGCCAAACCAGCACCTCACTCGCGCCCCCTCGGACTACCACATCCCTGCAAGCTCGCAGTACGAATCACCGGACTATCAGCATATCCATCTGGTTACATTATTGTCAACATTTATGAATTCATTTCAGTCCCTTCTCAGGTGACAGACACACGAAAAAGAAACCGGGGTCCCAGTGCTTTACGCTGCGCTGGCTAACGGATAGCTGTATCAACCGGACACCTTTTGTTCCGGGTGAGTCTGTCGCTTTCCCTGAAGGTTGGTTCATTGAAAACTGGAGGTCTACGGGCAGACTAAGCCCAAAGTGCCCAGATGCGTAAAGCACGTTTACTAGAGAGTAGAGAGGGGCTAACCCGTTTCCACGGACGGTTTGAAGGAACCTGTGGACTTAGAACGTGGCATCACTGAAACCGTTCTTGCCGCACAATTCCTTCACCACAACACCAGCCTGGGCCTAGCCCGGAACCCCGGAGGATCAGCTCTTCCGAAGATCGCTTCTTCTTCACGTCCGCCTCCTCACGGGTTATGACGGACTTTGCTAACGTTCAGCTGGCCCGGATATCCAAGGGCACATCAGCCATCCTCAACATTTTCCGCCACCCCAATGCTCTTCCGTGAGGAGCACACCGGCAATCCACTGCGTTTCAAAGACTTACTGAAACATCACACAACCGCTAAATACGCTCCAAGATCACCGCCAAGCCTTGGCCCACACCGATACACAACGTCACCAACGCGTACCGGCCGCCCCGCCGCTCGAGTTCACGAACAGCCGTTAGCGCTAACCTGGCACCGGACATTCCCGTCGGATGCCCGAGCGCTATTGCACCTCCGTTGGGATTTACACGGTGATCGTTAGCGTTTAGCCCCATCTCCTTCAGACAGCCGAGCACTTGGCTCGCGAACGCCTCATTGATCTCGATAACATCCATATCCGTCAGGCGAAGCCCTGAACGCTCCAGCGCAAGCCGCGATGCTGGTACGGGACCAAGCCCCATGATTCTTGGTTCGACTCCTGCGGCCGCGGAAGAGATTATCTTCGCCCTGGGCACAAGGCCATAACGGTCGGCGGCCGCGGAGTTACCGACCAGAAGGGCTGCTGCCCCATCGTTTATGCCAGAGGCGTTGCCAGCAGTAACGGTTCCACCTTTGAAGAGCGGCTTGAGCGCCGCTAGCGCCTCCAGATTGGCATTTGGCCTCGGATGCTCATCAACATCGACTATTACCGTTTCGCCTCGACGCCCGACAGGAACGGAAATGGGGACAATTTCATCGTCAAAGAACCCATCTTCCTTAGCTGCACGATATCCCTCCTGCGACCGCAGAGCGTACTGATCCGCCTGATCCCGGGAGACACCGATATCAAGCGCCACATTCTCCGCTGTCTGGGGCATACTCTCGTTGCCGTACTTCGCGGTAATGCGCGGATTAGGAAACCGCGCCCCCATACTACTGTCGTAAACTTCGGCATTTCTGCTAAAGGCATGCTCGGCCTTGGCAAATACGAAAGGGCCCCGGGTCATGCTTTCGACACCACCAGCTACAAACAGGTCGCCCTGACCTAGAGCCGCCGCGTGACTGGCTTCCAGCAGTGCGGACAAGCCACTGGCGCATGCCCGGTTCACAGTGATACCAGGCACGGTCACGGGCAGCTCAGAGAGTAGCACTGCGTGCCTGGCGATATTCCGAGCATCTTCCCCAGCCTGATTAGTGCAACCCATCACTACGTCAGCCACCGCCTCCCCAGGGACTTTGATCCGATCAAGTAGCCGATCGATAACCTGAGCAGCGAGATCATCAGGGCGAATGCTGGCCAAAGCACCCGCGTTTCGGCCGATGGGACTACGCACGCCATCGAACAAGTACATGTCTTGCATGAATCTCTCCTCACGAACAGGGGGTTATGGAAGGCTATTCGACCGGATCGGTCCACGCTGGACCGTCGAGGATGCCCGCCGCGATGAAACCACCGTCCACGTACAGCACATGGCCAGTGATGTAGCTTGCCTCATCAGACGCGAGAAACAGCCCAGCAGCAGATATCTCCTCAGGCTGACCGAAGCGCCTTAACGGAAGTTGCTGCATGTAGGTGGAGTGGGTGGCTGGATTGTGGGCGCCTCGGACCAACGGCGTATCCACTGGTCCGGGCGCCAACGCATTCACGGTAATGCCGTAAGGGGCCAGATCTACCGCCATGCTGCGAGTCAGCATGATCACACCTCCCTTTGACACGCCATAGGCCGTTCGCCCGTATCCGGCCCGTACTCCTGCGATAGAAGCAACATTTACGATGCGACCATAGCCCCGTTCAGCCATGGCCGCAGCGCAGACCTGGCCACAGTGGAAGCTGCCGGTGAGATTGATATCCAGACTACGTCTCCAGTCACGCTCCGTTAACTCGGTAAACGGGGCCACGATCGCCACACCGGCAAAGTTCATCAACACATCGATACGACCGGTGGCCCTCAGAATCGCATCAGCCACATCCTCCACCGCCCGCCTGGAGCTGACATCCAACTCTACTGCCGTCACCTCACGGCCTGCAGCTCGTATCCGAGCCGCAGCCGCGTCAGCGCGCTTGCCATCCAGATCAGCCACGAATACCGAGGCACCTTGCTGCGCTAGGTGCATGGCCGAATCCAGACCAAGCCCGCTTCCTGCGCCGGTAACCAGCGCAGTACGCCCCTGAAACCGCTGACCGTAAACCCGGCTCGGAACCGGCGTACTCTCGCTATGCATCCGGATGGTTCCTCCAACATCTAGTAAACCGACCGACCACCGCTAACGTCGTAACATTGACCAGTAACAAAGCTCGCTTCCTGCGACAGCAGAAAGGCGACCACCGCAGCCACCTCCCGCGACGTCCCCGCACGCCCCATGGGGATGTTGCGCAGGGAGGCACCATGGAAATCACGGGTCATCTCCCCTGCCATGCCACTATCACCAATCAACGTGGGGGATACGCAGTTGACACGAACCTCATCCCCGACGAGGTCCCGCGCGAACGACTTTGTCAAGGCGATGACGGCCGCCTTTGTCGCTGCGTAACCTGAGAGATCTGCAGGGCCTTCTTTTCCCGCAGTGGAGGCGATATTGACGATGCTTCCCAGCCCGGACGCCACCATCCCTGGAATTACCGCCTGCATAGCCAAAAAAACGCCCAATTGATTAACTTCCACTACGCGTCGAAAAGCATCTACCGGATAATGACGGGCCGAGGTTATAGGGCCGAGAACGCCAGCGTTATTGACGAGCATGGTGGGCAGTCCGAATTTCCGGGCAGTTTCTCTGATCAGGCCGTCCAGGTGACTCTGCTTCGTGACATCACAGGGAACCGCCACCGCTCGCTGGGCAAAAGGTACCGGCAAAGCGGAAACGGACCTTGCGACCTCATCCTCGTCAACATCGGAGAGCACCACAGCGACCCCATCCTCGAGCAAGTAGTGCGCTACAGCCAGACCGATACCGTGTGCCGCACCGGTTACAATGGCTACTGGGTTATCCCCATAACGAGTGCTTCGACTGCTCATGGAAAGTGCTCCTGCCAGACAACCCCGTGGTTGGGCAGCCTATTAGCGTCTCGGCGAACAAGAAGGAGGGGCGTCTCGGAACTTCCGTTGAGACGCCCCAGAGGTCTACACCTTCAGCTCAGGATTAAGCCCTTAAAGTGCGTCGATTTCGGCTTGAATGCGGTCCAGCTGATCCATGGGCAGATTCAGTTCGCCCCAAAGGGAGCGCCCCAACTCTTGCCACTGGTCCATCTCCTCGGGTGTCAGTTCAACGATCGTCACCCCGTTATCAACCACCATCTCACGAAGGCGTTGGTCCCAGCTAATCTCCTCTTCCATGGAAATCTCCTCAGCCTCACGGGCGGCTTGGAGAAGAATTTCCTGCTGCGCTGCACTGCGCTGCTCCCACCATTCCTGGGAAACTGGAGTAAGCGATGCAACCACCGAGTAGTGCACTGGGGTGATGTACTCTGTTACGTCCCATAAGCTGCCGAGGTACCAAGATGTCCAAGCAGCATCCAGACCATCCACCGCGCCTTGACCCAGTGCGAGATAGGTTTCTGACCAGGCGACGCTAGCCGTTGATGCTCCGGCTTCCTCCCAAAACGTCAACGGGATCCGAGATCCCGGCACGCGAATCCGCTGCCCCCGCAAATCGCCTGGAACCCGAACCTCCCTTTGAGTGCCCAGAATGCGAAAACCACCCGTTTCCAGAATCATTAAGGGGTAAAGGCCGTCGTCTCGCATCATCTCCCTGAGCTCATCACCGATTTCCCCACGGATTATTACTTCCCGAAACGCTTCCCGACTTTCAAATAAATAAGGCGCCTCAATCACACGCCAAACATCGGTGAACGGGCCATGGTTCGCCGTGCTCGCAAGCCCCATTTGCACGGTACCGTCAAGCACCCCATCGACGGACGCTCCCTCGGAGTAAAGAGTCCCTCCATGGTAGACCTCGACGGTCATAGCGCCCGCGGAAAGCTCCTCCACGCGTTTCGCGAAATGATCCAACGCAACGCCAGATGCCATATCCTGCAAATAAGAATTAGTTATCCGCATATGCAGTGATTCCACTTCGTCTGCGGATGCGGACTTCATAGGCCCCATAAGCACCGCAAACGTTCCAGTGCAAATCACTGTTGCGATACCCATCGCTCTAACAGGATTCTTGAACTTAAACATATTATCTCCTCCTCATCTTGGATATACGGGCGCCTCATCATGCGACCCGTTTGTTCGCCGCCAACCGCAGCTTTTCCCTCGCCCGAAGAAGACTCGGTCGATGGATATCGCACATCCATGTAAATCGATACAGGATCCGTAGACAACAATTCACTACTTACGCGTCACATCGATAGACATTCCACCGTATGTAACAGACACCCGAGAAGATTTTCGCTTGAATGCAAGCTCCCGCACCAGCTTGATTAGCGGCTTGGAAGCAGCTGATTTTGGCAACGGTTGCCCCACTTCCTGCAGAGCGGGATCCAGCAACTCTTGGGGGAACGAATAGCGTAAAATGAGCTCATCATCGCCTATATTTGGATAACGTTCGCGCAATTGCGGTATTATCGGTTCACGTGCCGGCGGCTCCAGCGCTATCTCACTTGATCCTCGCTCAACGACGCGATCAAGTACGTTCGCGTCAACCGGGGCGAGCAACTTTCCGAAGTAACCAAGGGCATACTTCTTGATTTCGTTGGGAACCACTGCATAACGCTCTCCGTGGATAACGTTCAGCGTCGCCTGCACCGCTATGAATTGAGCAAAGGGCGTTACTTGGATAGGCCATCCAAGTTCTTCCCGCACGCGTCCACACTCCTCCAGCACTTCCGGCACACTATCCAACATGCCGGCTTGGTCGAGCTGGGAAACGATATTGCTCAGCGCCCCACCCGGCATCTGGTGATCGAACTGGGCCAGATCGAAGTCCTGTGGGCTTCCCAACGGAAAATCGTCTAGCAGCGCAGCTTCCGTGAAATGATCAGAAACTTCATCAATAAGGGCCTCGTCCACTTCAACCTCGTGGCCCGCATGACGCAGGTTCCGGATGGTTTGCTGGAGCGACGGTGGCGCATTACCGTCAGCGATAGGCGCAATACAGGTGTAGAGCATATCCACCCCATGCTTGGCCGCTTCCAGGTAAGTACGCTGAGGAAGCCCAACGAGGCCATGGCTGTGTAGCCCTAGCGGTCGTTTCCCAATGGTCGCCCTAAGGGCGGGAATCAGAGTTGCGGCTCGCTCCGGCGTCAACACACCGCTTGTATCCTGAACCAGGATTTCATCCACGTCGGTGCGCTCAATAATCTCCTTGGCCTTTTCGACGTAAAGCGCATCCGTGTGAACCGGGCTGTCGCTGAAAATTAACCAGGCAACTGTCCGGGCACCACATCGCTTGGCATGCACCAACGCCTCTGCGATGTTGTCAAAATCATGTAAACCGTCAAACCCAACGATTCGCTCCACTCCGTTGTTGACAAGTTGTTCCACCCAAAGCTTGTTTATATCCAACGGTTGCAGGTCAAAACCCAAGACGCACGCGCTGCGCAAAAAACCCTGAAATGGGGTCCGTGGCATACGCGCTTTCATTTTCCGAATACGCTCCCATGGGTTCTCGCGCAGGTAACGGACGCAAGCGTCAAAATGAACCGACCCCATGAGCTCAATTGCATGAAACCCTATGCTGTCCATGCGGTCCGCCACAGGCAGCATCATGCTGCGAGGCATGCGGGTGGCCCAGAGACACTGTTGACCATCCCTGAGCGTAGTGTCTACAAGCTTTATTTTGGCCATTTATTGATAATCCTCGCACTCCGGTTTAGTCGCACTATTCAACACCAACAATAAACAGCGCATCTCCAGCTTGGACGCTTTCGCCATCTTTTTTCACGATCCGCCGCACTTCGCCGGAAACGCCAGCCGGAATGGAGTTAAAAAGTTTCATCACCTCGATAATGCAGACTGTATCCTTTTCTCTGACACGGCTGCCCACCTCACAAAATGGCTCCGCGCTTGGCTCAGGACGACTGTAAAAGGTGCCGGCAATGGGTGCCTTAATCGCAACTTCGCCTACCGCCAAAGTCTCATCTGCGGACGGAGGAGTCTCTGGCACAGGAGAGTCGTTAGGCGTAACGACAACTGAGCCAGGCGCAGGATTGGATTCCGCAGATACTACCCCGTTGGGAAAGTCCACCTGACCGCGACTCGCGGTAATCACCAGGTCTTCTGTTTCCAAGCGCAAACCCACTCGATCTGCCTGTGAAAGAAGTTTGATAAGATGGATAAGTGTTAATTCTTCTTTGGAGAGCGTCATTAAGGAGCCCCTACTTCATCGTTGCATTCACCAGTCTCGCCGATACGGATAGCGGGCAACAGCACCTTCTCTACCCAAGCGGTGTCAAAGGAATCGTTTCGGAAATCCGTGCTGGCGAGCAGACGTTTGTGAAAGTCGATAGTTGTCGCCACTCCGTCCACATTCGTTTCTGCTAACGCGGCCTGCATTCGCTGTATGGCATCGTCACGATCACGACCGTGGACAATGACCTTGGCAAGCATCGAGTCGTAGTACGGTGGGACTTCGTAGCCGGTATAACAATGGGTATCACAACGAACCTGTGCGCCACCAGGCGGCGCGAATTCAGTCAAAAGCCCGGGGGCTGGAGCAAAATCGCGGTTAACATCCTCGGCATTTATTCGGCATTCTATTGCATGGCCGCTGGTGAAAACGTCTTCTTGCCGCGATGATAAAGGCTCTCCACTCGCGATCCTCAGTTGCTCAACAACAAGATCTATTCCTGTCACCATTTCGGTGACAGGGTGCTCGACTTGGATTCGGGTGTTCATTTCAATGAAATAAAATTTCCCGGAATCCAGGTCGAATAAAAATTCAACTGTTCCGGCACCCCGATAGCCGCATCGTTTAGTCAAACGAACCGCGGCCTCGCAGAGCCGACGACGACTATCTTCGTCTACCACATTGGATGGAGCCTCCTCGACGAGCTTTTGGTGCCGACGCTGGGCCGAACAGTCACGCTCACCCAGATGGATGACGTTCCCATGGGCATCGGCCAGCACCTGGACCTCCACATGTCGGGCACGCCCGATATACTTCTCCACGTAAACCGAACCATCACCGAATGCGGCAGCCGCCTCAGCACTTGCGCGACGAACAGCCTCCGGAAACTCAGTTTCTTCCCGTACCAGCCACATACCTCGGCCGCCACCCCCGGCGGCGGCCTTTATCAGTACTGGCAAACCAATCCGCCGGATCTCCTCCCTCAAATCAAGCTCTTCTGGAAGACCCGCGTCAGTACCCTCGATGATCGGCACGTTGGCCTCAGCCGCCACCGTGCGCGCAGTATCCTTCTCTGCCATCATGCGAATCGCCGAAGGCTCCGGCCCCACGAAAATCAATCCCTGCTCGCCGCATAGCTCGGCGAATCTGGCATTCTCAGCCAGAAACCCATACCCGGGATGAACGGCATCGCATCGGGAAATTTTCGCGGCCGCGACCACGGCAGCCATATTTAGATAGCTATGGGTTGCTTGGCTGGGGCCGACATGAACAACATCATCGGCCAAGCGGACATGCATCGCAGCCTGGTCAGCATCTGAGCAAATTGCGACCGCCTCGATCCCCAGTACTCGACAGGCGCGAATGACGCGCACGGCGATTTCACCGCGATTGGCAACAAGCACCCGCTGGATCATGCCTGATCCTCCTGGCAACTCTTCTTACCCACGTTCACCGGCTCGTAAACTGAGATTGAAAAATCTCGGTAGCGCAGATGAAATTCGCCCGAGTCAGCCCTATCGATGAGCTCCAGAAGTTCCTGCACCTGCTCATCGGATAAAATCACGCCGCCCTGATCTATTCCTTTACATGACCCCATGACTAAAACCTCAACTTGCGAGAGGGCGCACGCTCTCGGTGTCGGAGACACGAATAAACGCGTCGGCCACAACGCAGCCTTGCCCTTCACCAAGCACTATCAGCGGATTCAGATCCAGCTCCTGCAACCAGTCACTGGCACCAGCAACGATATGAGAAAGACCAGATATGGCTTTAGCGGCGGAATCTATGTCGGCCGGCTGTCGACCACGCACTCCCTCGAGTAAAGCGAATCCGCGCAGCTCGCCGAGCATTTCCTTGGCAGCGGCGATGCCAATTGGCGCCGGCCGCATGACGAAATCCTTCAGTACTTCTGTGAACACTCCCCCAAGCCCACAAAGCACCATCGGCCCAAAAACAGGATCCTGCTTGCCGCCCAGAATCAACTCCACGCCCGGGGGCACCATTTCCTGCACCAGAACACCATCCACGCGACTCTCCGGCGCCCCCGCAGTAGCGTCAGCCAGAATGCCGTCATAGGCTTCTTTAACGGTCTCACTATCAGACAACCCCAATCGGACACCTCCAATATCGGACTTGTGCGCGATGTCGGGGGAGGAAAGCTTGAGGGCAACAGGAAAACCGATATCGGCCGCGAGTACAGCCGCTTCGTCACGGGACGTCGCGAGCGCTTCCCGAGTTACGGTCAGACCGTGCTCTGCGAGGAAGCGCTTGGCCTTCTGCTCGGTGGAAACATCGGCTTTGGGAATAGGTACCGGTGAAGTGGGCGCTCCGCTCTTGAGATACGCTTCCCTCAAGTCTTGAAAGCGCTGAAGCGCTGCCACAGCGCGCACGGCGCGCGAGGGGTCTTCGAAACAAGGAATTCCTGCCTCCCGCAGCCTCCGAGACACGGCGGTACCCGGATCCGATTGGGCCACAACGATGATGGGCTTGCCGAACCGCTTTAGCGCATGCTCGGTTTCGTCCACAAGCCGCAAGCCCAACCGCTCTTCGTACTGAATGGTGTGAGCCAGGAATATGATCAGTGTGTCAATTTCCTCATATTCGCAAAGAGCTTCGAGGAAGTCGGCGTACACATCCGGGTTGTTTAGCACTTGTGGCGTAAAATCCACGGGATTCGCCACTCCCGCGAACGGCACATGAGCGCGCATCCGCGCCTGCACCGCTTCTGGCAATTCCGGAGCATGAAGCCCTTCTGCCTGGCATGCATCCACCAGAAGCACACCAGCGCCACCTGAGATACTCAGGATACCCGTACGGCGCCCACCCGGCCGCACGCCAAGCTCAACCATTTGGGCAATGTCCAGCATCTCTTCGACACTGCCCACCGAAAGAGCCCCACATTGACGAAATACCGCCTCATACGTCTCATACGAGCCGGCCATTGCACCTGTGTGGGACTGTGCGGCACGCGCACCCTGCTCCGTACGACCAACTTTTATCACCACAAGGGGCTTGCCCAAATCAAGACTACGCCGACAAGCGCCCAGAAACGCCTGACCGTCCCGGATTTGTTCGATATAACAGAGAACTGCGCGGGTCTCTGGATCCTCCAAGGTCCGGAGGGCCAACTCCCCCAGGTCCAGATCCGCTTCGTTGCCAGTGCTAGTAAACTGACTGAAACCCAACCCCATTTCCCGGCCTTGGGCCATGATGTACGCGCCATAAGCACCACTTTGCGAAACAAGCCCCAAGGGGCCGGCGCGGTGATCACGCTCTAGAACCGCACTAAAGGTGGCCATCAGACCATTGTGCAGATTCATAACCCCCATTGCGTTGGGTCCGAGGACGCGAACACCAAGCTGACGGGCAGACTCCGCAAGCGCCTCTTGTGCGGCAGCACCATCGCCACTTACCTCGGCGTAACCGGAACTGAAGATGACCGCCACCCGCACGCCTTTCTCCGCGCACTCCTTCAACGCTTCTGGGATGGAGCGCGCAGGCACTGCAAGGATAGCCATGTCGACGGGCCCAGGAATGGCGCTCAATGAGGCATAAGCCTGCAGTCCAGCAATTTCGTCGTACTTGGGATTGACCGGATAGATGGCACCACGATACCCATACGCTTGCAGGTACTTGACGGGCCTCCCACCAATCGTTCCCAACTTGGCAGACGCCCCTACCACCGCAACGGATCGAGCATGAAACAAGGGATCCCCCGATAGCGTTTCATCGCCGCCACTCACCGTCTCAATCATCGCCCCCTCCAATCGTCACAGATCCCACACAGATCCCACACAGATATGCGCAGAGAACACCAAGAACACATTTTTGATATCTTTTTATTCAACAATTTTGTATACACAAACGTATCATCATTGTGGACAAAGTCAACTTCCATACCCCAACAATCCGTTCCCCACCCTTCTACGAGCAGAGCAAACATAACTTATTGTTTACTCTGTATAACCATCATTTCGCTTACCTGCGGGCAAGCCAGACCCAAGGAGGCCAAGATGCATAAGAGCAGGTTCACAGAAAGCAAAATTGCCCAGACGTTGAGGCAGGTCGAATGAACTGACCCAGTGGCAACGGACACGCCAGTTAAGCCACACTGTTGGGACTGGAGGTATTGATGAGCAAAGAAAGACGACGGCGGTGCACGGCCGAGTTCAAGGCGGACGGGGTCAGAATCCTGGAAGAGGAAGTCCAAGGTTCAACGACGAAGGTGAACTAACTTCTGCCGCTCCCGCGCGCAGCACTCTTTTTGGGATGATGACTCCACGGAGGGAAGGGCTGATGTGCCCCATGGATTAGGGCCGCATTCCAGTTAGCTCAGTCACGTCAGTCGATGACCTCCGCAGGGCTGATAACTGCGGAAGGATTCCGCCGCCCCTGGGCGACATGGACGATGCGCTGGCGCCGATGCTCGCGTTGCTCTCAGATTCTTGGCGTGTACTGCACCACCGAACGGGACATCCCCACAAGCCGACAGGCGCGCCGTTCGGAGATGGTCGTCCGTTCATGCATCACGCTGAGCGTAGATGGCGCGAGGCGCCACAGATGCTCGTGAACCACCCGGAAGGTGAAGATGGCGCAGCACTCGGAAACATGCACCGCCCCCGTCCACTTCACGCAGTTGTCAGGTGGCGCTCCGGGTCAGAACCCATAGCCTGTCGTTCTCCACAAATCCCAAGCGACGAGCCAAATTCGCTGATGCCGGATTGCTTTCCAACGCTCCCCATACGGCAGACTTCCCTTTCTCCCTCATACTACGCATGAGGTGAAGCACGGCCGCCGCCGCATACCCTTGGCGACGATGGCTCTGGATCGTGTCAATGGACACATCCCACAGCGATTCCGTTTCTGACGCAACATAGGCAAAAGCCACTGGGAGCACACCGTCAAAGGCAGCCACAACTGGCACCCCATGTTCCGCAGCGCCGGACAGTTCGGCTACCAGAGCATCAGGGAGATGGGCCTGTGCGGCAATCTCGCTCAGGCTGATCTCCCGGCATGGACGGGGCGGAGCGGGCGGCAACTGCTCGGGTGCGGAGAAAACCGTGGCGGGCTCCGCCTCAAGCTCTGGCAGGAAAGATCGCACGCGCTCGATATTGTCCGTGAAGGCAAGCAGTTCCGGCACATCGCCAGCGGCCAGCGCAAGGGCATGGGGTTCCGGCTCACCGACGACCGAACCTGAACCACGTTCCGCACTCCAGACCACGAAGCCGTTCCGAGTCGGATTCTCAAGCAGCTTGGAGCCCTTCCTCAACAGTAAGTCGCGCGTCTCTACCCACAGCGGCAAATCAGGTAGTCTTGAGAGACAGCGTTGTCTGACCTCATTCATGCACCAAGTCTCCGACCGTCGGTGCTCGTGGCGCAACTGCTATGGCCACCTAACGTGCAGTTCACCGGCGGAAGGGAGGAGCGTCGGATGCAGCGACGTGTTCTGCCTCTTTGGCTTTGATCATATCGATAGCTTCCTGCACCTCTTTCGTTTTGGACGATATCTGAGTGTCCGCGCCTTTCTTAAATCGAAAATCGCAAT
The DNA here is from genome assembly GCA_020831885.1 of Ectothiorhodospiraceae bacterium. GTDB lineage: Bacteria > Pseudomonadota > Gammaproteobacteria > Nitrococcales > Aquisalimonadaceae > LSCE01. The sequence continues at coordinate 39,094 of JAFIFU010000010.1, read as the reverse complement.
AGCGGCAGCCGTCCGCAAGCGTCTGTGTGCGCTTGAGCCCCCAGCCCATGGCATCGCTCAGGGCAATGTCTGATAGGCAAATGTACGGAGCGAACTCTTCCCCTCCATGTTTAATCATAAACTCAATATTGCCGCAGCGAAGATAATTGACACCAAAATCGTATTCGCCGGGATGGCCGGCAATATACTCAACTTCGAAATCCCCAAATTGCCCTTTCTCACCCTTTTGAGCTCGTCTCCCGAACATTTTTTTGACCACCCAGGAAAACATTAGGCGATTTATTAGGCGACGCTTCCACGCGGGCACTTTATCCGCTCGCAGTCGAATCGCCTCGTGACAGATCTCCCAGGCCTCACGGGCTGACTTCCCTCGATTCCGCATAGCCCTGAACACTGCCAGTTCTTGGGCTGTTATTCTAAGGAAGTGGTTGAACGAACCCGCACGTGGTCCACCTGTTATGCGAGGAATCACCGGAATGAGCTCTTGAAGTTCCTGTCTCACCTCTTTCTTCAAAGCATCAGCTGCCTCGGTGCCGTACCGTTCAGAAAGCGAAACGCTCATTAAGGCTGCCGTCTCGTCAAAATCCTGTAAAACCTTATTTCGGTGCCGGGAATAGTAACCAATAGCTTGGGTATACATGTTTGCACCTACCTGTCCTATGAAAAAAGGCGACGGCAAATTTCTGAGGAAGAACGCAGAGCTCCGCTGCGGCGAAGCCGTCGGTTGCAGGGACTGGTTAGAGGCGTGCATTTACTGCGAATCTTTCAGACTTCGACTGGCCACGCTCTCCTGCTCCAGCCATTCAAAGAAAAGCTGGTCGAACGCTGGCGACTCTTCCAGCTGCGGTGTATGTCCGCTCTCTTCCAGCAGCCGATAGGTTACGTTCCGTAGGGCCGGTAGAGCCTCATCCCAGAGAATGTGCGGCACTGCATAGTCATGCCTTCCCATGACTACCAAAACAGGGGCATTCAAGTGCGCAGGATCCCAAGAAAATTCGTACTCCACGAAGAAATTCTTAAAGGCCCCCAGAGCCTCAATGTTTACCGGCACAGCCTTCCATAAAGCGGATGCATCGAAGGTGGCGTCGTACCAGTACTTCGGACCGTCGGCCACATACTGCGCGACGAATAACTCCTCTGGATGCGGTTTGGCGTCGTTCTTCCCTCCTATTGAGGCCCTATTCTTCTCCAAAATCGCCTTTCGTGGTTCCGACGCGTGCTGATTCCAGTAATGGTTACCAGACTCAATCGTTTGTCGCACATTGCACGGCGGCGACCCGATCAGTACGAGGTGAGAAACCCTCTCAGGATGTTTCTTTGCATACTCGAGTGCAACATTACCGTGGTGGGAATGACCAATAAGAACGAATCGGTCAAATTCGATTGCTTCACGAACACATTCAATATCATTAATGTAAGTTTCAATACTTATACTATTCGAGTCGAACGATTCGTCGCTTGGAGAAAAGTGCCTGAGGTCGGTGTAGGCCACACGGCACGACGCTCGAAATTTGGAGGAAAAAGTCCTTGGGTAGTAAACGGACGATCCAATCACAAAGACAGGTATACCGCTCCCTTCGACCGCATAAGTCAAAGCAGAACCTTCCGAATTTAGAGTCCCGGTGAGCGGATTCAGAGCTACCGTCATGGGGCTTCCTTTTCTCTAACGCGGGGTTGAGGCGCCGATCTAGCTCGGCACGCTGCTCCTCCGTAAGTGGCAGAGCCGACTGATCCGCAGCGATGCTGTCCCACAGCTCCTCTACGAGTTGCATGCGCTGCTCTATGCTCAAGTCTCGCAGGCGAGGATTCAGAGGACGCTGATTGGTGGTTTGTTGTTCAGGTTACCGTGTTGGCGGTGCCAGTTGTAGTCGTGTTGCCAACGCGGCAAGTGTTCAGCACGCTCCTGAGAGGTTTGGTATCGGAACGCGTAGGCCCTACTCGCTCAGGGCGTCCTTGTGCAGCCCGCCGGCTGTGTTGCGCTCACTGGCCGTGGAATCACCACGCCGGCGCTCGCGCGCCTTGCCGGCAGGCTGCACAACAGGAGGCACAGGCCTCCCCCGTCCCCCGGATTACCCGCACTTGCTGTCGCCGCAGCTCAGGCAGGTCATGCAGCCGTCCATCATGATCACGGCCTTGGTGTTGCACTTGGTGCAGAGCTGGGCGTTTTCCGGGTAGTCGCCGGTGTGGGATTCCGCTTCTTCGGCGTATTCCACTTCGCCACGCAGTTCGGCGCGCTTCTTTTCGATGAATGCGCGCTGGTGTTCGTCCAGCCCTTCCGCCTCGATCATGCCGATCTTGCGCAGGTGCTGTTCGATCACGTCACCGATTTCGGCCACCAGGGAGGGCATGAAGCGCCCGCCCTTTTTGAAGTAGCCGCCCCGGGGGTCGAACACGGAGTGCAGCTCTTCCGCCAGGAAGGTGCAGTCCCCGCCCTTGCGGAATACCGCGGAAACGATCCGCGTGAGGGCGACGATCCACTGGAAGTGGTCCATGTTCTTGGAGTTGATGAAGATCTCGAACGGCCGCCGCACTTCGTGCTCGGTGCCGCGGTTGAGCACGATGTCGTTGATGGTGACGTACAGCGCGTGCTCGGAGAGCGGCGTCTTGATCTTGTAGGTGCTGCCCTCCAGTTCCTCGGGGCGTTGCACCAGTTCGTGCATGTGCTCGATGTCGGGGGCGTTGGCCGCCTCCATCGGGGATCTGCCCGTTTTCGGTTCGGCTACGTCCTTGACCACTTCGTAACCGACGATTTTCTTTTGAATCCTGATGGCCATGTGCGTCGTCTCCCGGCTCAGAACTTGCCGTAGTAGCCTTCCTTGAGGGCATCGAACAGGTTGGCGGCGGTGTGAACCTCGCCGTCGTACTCGATCTCGTCGCCGCCCTTCACTTCCACCGTGCTGCCGTCTTCCAGCTCGAAGCGGTAGGTGGTGTTGGCCAGGTCCTTCTCCTTGACCAGCACGCCCTGGAACGCCTCCGGGTTGAAGCGGAAGGTGGTGCAGCCCTTCAGGCCCTGTTTGTAGGCGTAGTGGTAGATGTCCTTGAAGTCCTCGAACGGGTAGTCCGTGGGGACGTTGGCCGTCTTGGAGATGGAGGAATCCACCCATTTCTGCGCCGCCGCCTGGATATCCACGTGCTGCTTGGGCGTGATGTCATCGGCGGTGATGAAATAGTCCGGCAGATCATGCTCGCCGTCGCCGGCGTTGGGCATGGCCTTCTCATCGATGAAGTGCCGGTAGGCCAGCAGTTCGAGGGAGAACACGTCCACCTTTTCCTTGGACTTGCGCCCTTCCCGGATCACGTTGCGGAAGTAGTGATGGGCGAAGCTGGGCTCGATGCCGTTACTGGCATTGTTGGCCAGGGACAGCGAGATGGTGCCGGTGGGGGCAATGGAGCTGTGGTGGGTGAAGCGCGCACCCTTGTCGGCGATGGCGGCGGTGATCTCCGGGTCCGCCTCGCCCACCCGCTGCATGTAGCGGCTGTACTTGGCCAGCAGCACGCGGCCCTTGACCGTGTCGCCCACCTTGTAACCGTCGTCTTTCATCTCCGGGCGTTTGGCCAGCATTTCGGCGGTGACGGTGAAGTCCTCGTCCATGATGGGCGCCGGGCCTTTTTCCTCCGCCAGTTCCACGCCGGTGCGCCAGCCCACCAGCGCCATTTCCTTGGCCACCTGTTCGGTGAACACCACGGAGCCGGCGTCCCCGTACTGCATGCGCAGCATGGTGACGGTGGAGCCCAGGCCCAGGAAGCCCATGCCGTGGCGGCGCTTGCGCATGATCTCCCGCTGCTGCTTGGGCAGCGGCAGACCGTTGATCTCCACCACGTTGTCCAGCATGCGGGTGAAGATGGCCACCACCTCCCGGTACTCGTCCCAGTCGAACCAGGCATGCTCGGTGAACGGTTCCCGCACGAACTTGGTGAGGTTGATGGAACCCAGCAGGCAGGCGCCGTAGGGCGGCAGCGGTTGCTCGCCGCAGGGGTTGGTGGCGCGGATTTCCTCGCAGAACCAGTTGTTGTTCATCTCGTTGACGCGGTCGATGAGGATGAACCCCGGCTCGGCGAAGTCGTAGGTGGAGGTCATGATCATGTCCCACAGCCGCTGCGCCTTCACCGTGCGCTGGATGCGGCAGGCCACCAGGCCCTCCTCGTTCACCACGTAGCCGTCGGTCTGGGGCCACTGGCGCCAGATGACCTTGGTCGGATCGTTCAGATCCAGATCATCGGTTTCCGCTTCCTTGATGGTCACCGGGAAGGCCAGCGGCCAGTCGTCGTTCTTCTGCACCGCCTGCATGAACTCGTCAGTGATGAGCAGCGACAGATTGAACTGCCGCAGGCGGCCGTCCTCGCGCTTGGCGCGGACGAAATCCAGCACATCCGGATGGCCCACGTCGAAGGTGGCCATCTGCGCGCCGCGGCGGCCGCCGGCGCTGGATACGGTGAAGCACATGCGGTCGTAGATGTCCATGAAGGACAGGGAGCCGCTGGTGTAGGCTCCGGCGCCGGAGACATAGGCGCCCCTGTGCCGCAGGGTGGAGAATTCGTAGCCGATGCCGCAGCCGGCCTTCAGCGTCAGCCCGGCCTCGTGCACCTTGGCCAGGATGTCGTCCATGGAATCACCGATGGTGCCGGAGACGGTGCAGTTGATGGTGCTGGTGGCCGGCTTGTGTTCCTGGGCACCGGCATTGGAAATGATGCGGCCGGCGGGAATGGCGCCGTGGCGCAGCGCCCACAGGAAGCGCTCGTACCAGTGTTCCCGCGCCTTCTTGGTGGTCTCCACCTGGGCCAGTGCCCTGGCCACCCGCTTGTAGGTGTCATCCATGGTGTCGTCGATGATGCGGCCGTCCTTCGCCTTCAGCCGGTACTTCTTGTCCCAGATATCCTCGGACGCACTCTGGACGGGAATTTCGGCGGCATCATGGGCCGGGACGCGCGCGCTGGCAACGGTGGTCATTTCCTTGTCTCCCCCCTCGGGTGATGGCATGCGGGATCAATGACTTGGGTTTGTTATCCACAGACTATTCCACAACATATAAACATCGGCACCACAAGCAAACGCTATATGTTGGGGTTTGTGGACCTGATCATAACCAAGAAACGGGGCAAGTCAACGCTTGACATCGCCAGCGTCTCTGGTGCCCGAACAATCGCCGACACACCAGATGTTGTGGTTTCAATCACTTGCAGCATACAGGGGTTTTGACCACGGAACGGGCCGGGGATTTCCGTTGCCGGACCCGGCGGTCCGGCAACGGTTCAGGCCCCCTCAGCCCAGCAGGAGATAAAGCTGGAACAGGCCGGCAGCAGCCAGGGCGGTGGCCATCGCCAGCACCAGGTAGGTAACGAACACGGTTCTGCGCACCACGGGGAAAACCGCCGCCATGGCCGGGATGCTGGTCACGGATCCGCCAAGCAGAAAGCCCATTGCCGCAGCGCTGCTCATGCCCATGGTCATCAGTCCCTGCACCAGCGGAACCGCCGCGGTACCATTGACGTACGCAGGCGCACCCAGCACCGTCGCCAGCGGAACGGCCCACTGGTTGGCGCTGCCGACCCACTGGCCCACCTGCTCGGCGGGAACGTACCGCACCAGGATGCTCTGCAGCACGAAGGCCAGGAACATCCACTTCACCAGCAGCACTGCGATCTGCACGAACTCCCGCCGGAAGGCGGCGCGCCGCTCCGGTTCCCGCCAGAACGTCCAGTTGGGTCGCCGGTCCGGGTTCAAGGAGATGTGCCGCTCCAGCACTTCGGGACGCAGGGGGTTCCGCAGGCCACCCATGTGCTCAACCAGCAGCACCGCGAAGCCCGCCAGCAGGCCCATGAAGGCCGCCGCCACCAGTTTCGCGGTGGCGAACTCGAAGCCCAGCAGAGCGCCGGTGAAGACGTACATTTCCGGGCTCATGATGGGCGAGGCGATCCAGAAGGCCATGACCGCGGAAAGCGGCATACCGCTGCGCAACAGCACCGCCACCAGGGCGACCACGGCGCAGGAACACAACGGCGACCAGGCGCCCAAAAAAGCTGCGGAGACGATCATCACCACCGGTCGCCCGTGGGCGGCCCGTGAGATCAGGACGTCCGCACTACTGGCCTTGGCATAGGCACCCAGAGCGAATGCGAGCACCAGATAGGGCGACAGGATCAGGATTGTCCTGGCCGCGAACAGCAGGCTGTCCAGCGCTTGCCGGGGCTCCACCGCCAACAGCACCAACACGGTGACAACCAGCGCGATGACGGCGCTATCCGGCCGACCACGCAGGCGGAAGGACAGGCCGCGGAGGATCCCGGCTCCGGAAGCGGCGATTTCACGCATGGCCCCACCTCCCCTGACCGATGCCCCGCAAGGCGGTACGGTGGCTGATGCGTCGCGCGATTCTGTTCATGACTGACACCTCCAATGGGTGCGCCCTTGATCAAACGGGCACATCAATGAAATGCATGAGTGCACACTTGTGCACATATAAACGAAAAAAAATAGCGGCTATTCAAGCTCGTCCGGGCAGCATTTCTCCATGTGTGCACGCAGATCCCGGGCCATTTGCTCCATCTTGGCGAGGACGCCGGCGGCGTCCAGGCGGTAATAGGTGTGCCGTCCTTCCCGTTCGCTGCGCAACATTCCGGCCTCTTCCATCACCCGAAGGTGACGGGATATGACGGACCGGTCCTGCGGAAACCGTTGTGCGATTGCCGACACGTCCTGCCTGCCCTGGGCGACCAGGATTTTCAGAATCTCCACGCGCGTGGGCTCACTGAGCGCTCTCAGCAGGTCTCCATCGAACACACAGGTCAGGTCCGGCAATGGCATCTCCGCAGTCATCGGTCCGACCCGGTTATGATATGCATACGTGCACATCCATGCAAATAAAAACCCGACACAGCCATCACGGCGCCCTGGGGCACAAGATCATGCCGAAGACCGGCAACGGATTCACCACACATCCACCGGCACCCTCCCCGAGGGGCCATGCAACCGGGTGGGATCCAGGCCCAGGAAGCGCAGGATCTCACTCTCCCGCCGCCAGGCGTCGCGATAGCCGAGCCGGATGAGCTCCTGGCAGAAACCGGCCTGGAACAGCAGATAGGACATCACCGTGGCGCCGGCCCCTTCCTGGGTTGCGCCGCTGCCGCGCAGGAAAAAGCGGATGACCCGGGGCAGTTCATGGGCATGGCGAGCGGCGATGGTGTCCAGATCCTCGCTGGGTGAGATCAGCAGGCTCTGCACCGGCCGCAGCGGGATCCCGGTCTTGCGCCGCACTTTTTCCGGTATCGCGCTCAGGGTCTGGTTAATGCGTTCCAGCCGCTCCAGATCCCCCTCCAGCATGTCGATGAAGGCGGAATCCAGCATATGGCCCAGGATTTCCGCCACCGTGGGATAGCGCTTGGACGGTTCGGCGGGGGACGCGCCACTGAGGTTGCCGCTGACGCCGATGACCATCACCCGGTCCGCGCCCATGTGCAGGGCGGGACTGATGGGGGCAAGCTGGCGAACGGAGCCGTCGCCGTAGTAGGCATCGCCGATGCGCACCGCCGGGAACACCACCGGAATGGCGGATGACGCCAGCAGGTGCTGCAGCCCCAGCCGCGTCCGCCGGCCCTTCCGCCGGGCACGCCCCCAGTCCTGGATGCCCGCCACACCCTGGTAGAAGCTCACCGACTGGCCGCTGGTGTAGCCGGAACAGGTGATGCTGAGCGCCCGCAGATCCCCGTCCTGTATGGCCTCCTCGATCTGCTGGAAACGCAGCAGTCGGGTGAGCAGTTCCGCCAGCGGGCTGTTGTCCAGCAGGGATACGGGCCGGTGAGCCCCCACGCCGCCGAAGAACAGCGCCGACAACCAGCGGGCCAGCCGCCCCACCACCCGCCGGGGTTCGGTGCGGTACACCTGGTCCGCGCTGAAGCCGGACCAGACCGCTTCCATGGCCTGGACACCCTCGCGGAACCGGGCCGCATGGGTGGCCACCACGGTGGCGTTGATGGCACCTGCCGAGGTCCCGCAAATGATCGGAAACGGATTACGCACATCCGGCGGCAGGATTTCCGCCACCGCCTTCAGCACCCCCACCTGATACGCCGCCCGCGCGCCGCCACCGGAGAGAATGAGCCCGGCGCAGGGGCGTTCGGGGCACTGGGGCGAGGGGTTCACGCTGCCGTCTTCACCGTCGGATGATCAGGAACACACCGGCCACGATGGCCAGCACGGCCAGGATGAGATGATCATAGACGAACCGCAGGCCGATCAGGGACTGCAGTCCCTGGAGAATCAACCAAACACCCAGCAATACCGCGCCAATACCCCGCATAGCCGTCCCGTCCCCCCTTGGCGGTCAAAGAACGACGGGCGGCCGGAGCCGCCCGTCCCACAACGCTAGTCTTCCAAAGTGAAACCGATTTTAACGGTCACCTGCCAATGCGCAACCTTGCCCTCCACCACATGGCCGCGGGTATCCGTGACCTCGAACCAGTGCATGTTGCGGATGGTCTCTCCGGCCTTGGCAATGGCACGGCGAATGGCGTCGTCCGTGCCGGTGGTGGACGAACCGGTGATCTCGATGTACTTGTAGACGTGCTCGCTCATGCGTCCTCCTTGCGTTCCGCTTAGCGCAACTGGCTGGCGTTCACCCGTTCGACGCCGGCCTGTTCCAACGCCCGTCGGGTTTCCGGATCGGTGGCCGGATCCACGGGCCGGGTGAGCCCCCAGAGAAAATACGTGGTGAAACCGGCGCGTACGGCATCCTCCGCCGTCCACAGCACACACACATCCCGGGCCAGACCGCAGACGTAGACGGTGTCCACGCCGCGATCCCGCAACCAACCCGCCAGGCCCGTGGGCGGCCGCTCCCCGTCCGGGCCGATGTTGTTGCGGAAGCCGCTGTAGGAATCCACCTGCGGGTCGGTGCCCTTTCGGATGATCACGTCCGCCTGCTCCCAGGGCAGGCTCGGATGCAGTGCGGCCCCGGGCGTGCCTTGCACGCAGTGGTCCGGCCAGAGCACCTGGTCCGCCCCATGAAGCTCGATGGATTCGAAGGGTTCCCGCCCATCGTGGGAACTGGCGAAGGAGATATGCCCCGACGGGTGCCAGTCCTGGGTCGCCACCACATGGCGGAACAGACGGTGCTGCATGAGTTCCAGCACGGGTTCCAGAATGGCGTCGCCCTGGTGACAGGCCAACGGCCCGCCCGGCATGAAATCCGGCTGGATGTCCACCAGCAGCAGCGCCGAGCGGTCAGGATCCAACGCGGTCATGGCTTGCCTCCCTTGGGGTGTGGCTTGCCTCATTCATTCAAGTATCGGGGCGAGAAGCGCACCTCACAAGGGTGACCGGCGGAAACCGCCTTGCGGGGGGCGGAATCGGGGCCTTGAATGATATTGGCGTCGGAAATATGAGATGGATCGGGTTGATGTCGGTGATCCGCCCTGCGGGCGGCTACCGACCTACGCGGCACCCAATCCACCCGGGGCAACCGTAGCGGCGGGGAATCGGCTCGATGTCGGTGATCCGCCCTTCGGGCGGCTACCGACCTACACGGCACCCGATCCACCCGGGGCAACCGTAGGTCGGAAGCCCCGCGCAGCGGGGATCTCCGACGACGCGGCGGGGAATCGGCTCGATGTCGGTGATCCGCCCTGCGGGCGGCTTCCGACCCACGCGGCGCCGGATCCACCCGGGGCAAACGTAGGTCGGAAGCCCCGCGCAGCGGGGATCTCCGACGACGCGGGTGGCGACCTACTCGGTGGGTTTCGCGTGCAGGCCCGCGAAACTCTGGGAAACGGGCATGACCTCGATGCGGTTGATGTTCACATGGGGCGGCAGGCTGGCCGCCCAGTGAATACACTCGGCGATGTCGTCCGGTGTGAGCGGGTTCTTGCCCTCGTAGAGGCTGTCCGCCTTGTCCTTGTCGCCACGGAAGCGCACAACGGAGAACTCGCTTTCACTCAGCCCCGGCTCCACATTGGTGACGCGGATCGGCTTGCCGAACAGATCCGCCCGCAGACCCATGGAGAACTGCTTCACGAAGGCCTTGGTGCCCATATACACATTACCGCCCGGGTAGGGATGGCTGCCGGCCACCGAGCCCAGGTTGATGACATGACCGCGGTTGCGTTCCACCATGCCGGGCAACAGCGTGCGCGTGGCGTAAAGCACCCCCTTGATATTGGTGTCCACCATGGTTTCCCAGTCATCCATGTCGCAGGCCCAGGCCGGCTCGATGCCCAACGCCAGGCCGGCGTTGTTCACCAGCAGGTCAACATCGCGGAAACCCGCGGGCAGACTGCCCAGCGAGCGTTCCACCGCGGCGCGGTCGCGCATATCCAGCGTGACGGTATGCACCACGTCCGGTCCGCCCAGTTCCTGCTGCAGTTCCTCCAGGCGCTGCTCGCGGCGTCCGGTGATGACCACCTTCCAGCCTTCGCGCACGAAACGGCGCGTGGTGGCCGCGCCGAACCCCGCCGTGCCGCCGGTGATGACAGCCACTTTCGCCTGCCTGTCCGCCATGCGCCTCTCCTCCGTCACTGTCTGGTTCCGTGATTGCGGCGGCGATCAGTCATCCGTGGGCCCGTTGTCCCGTTCCGGCCCGTGGGCCCGGTAAAACGCCCGTATGACCTGCGCCACCACCTTGCGTTGCGCCACCGGCAGGGCCAGGTACTGCTGCAGGATCTCCCGCTCCTCCCCGCTCATGGCCGCTTCCCAACGCCCATGGCTTTCCCGGATGCGATTCCCCACAGCCTCGCCGTAGCGCAGCACCTGGGGCTCAACACCCAACCACTCCGCCAGCACCTGGAGCTTTTCCTGCTGCGGCAGGGTCTCGCCCCGCAGCCAGCGACGCACCCCCTGAAGCGTAACCGGTTTTCCCCAATAGCGCAGGTTGAATTCCCGCTCCAGCACCGCGGGCCGGGGTTCATAGCCGGCGGCCCGCATGGCGGCGGCAAGGCGTTCGGCAAAGGCCTGATTCTCGCTCATGTCGCGAATGTGCCGCGCCATCCGGCATGCAAGCTAAACTTATGTTGAATTTTCATTGAAACTAATGGTTAAATTCGTTGATTGGATGTCACCCATGACACCGGGCGCCGCAGGGCAAACCGCGGCCGGACCGCCCGGCTCACTACACCGACCAGCAAACAGGAACGTCCATGTCGGACTCGCTTCAAAGGGAATTCGATGCGAGCTGCAGCCAGGGCCCCTTTCCCCGGGCGGGCGCCACCTTCCAGCCGTACGGCTGCCTGCTGGGGCTGGATCCCGACTGGGAGGTCTTCCGCCTTGTGAGCGGCAACGCCGGCCCGTTTCTGGGCCGGTCGCCGCAGACCGTGCTGGGCCACCCTCCGCCGGCCCTGCTGGGCCGCAATACCCTCCATGCCCTGCGGGCGGAACTGGCCTTACCCCGGCCCGCCGGTGCGCCCGCCGGTCAGGTACTGGCCACCGACGGCCTGCGCTGCGGGCTCTCCATCACCGCGCATCACGCCCGTACCGGCGACATCCTGCTGGAGCTGGAACCGGCACCCGGGCCCGAAGCCTGCACCAGTGACGCGGTCACCTGGTCCGTACGGATCTGCGCGGCGGAGGACGCGCAGACCGTCCTGGTGCTGCTCCTGCAGGCGGCACGGACCCTCACCGGGCAGCCGGGCTGCGCGGTCTACCGCCTGACCCAGGGCGGCACACCACGGCTGCTCCTGGGGGATCCGCCCGGCGGCGCCGGTCGCTGCCCCCTGGCCCCGGACCACGGCACCGGGCAGGCCGCCGGCCCCTGTCTGTTCCAGGATCCGGCGCCGTTGCGCCTGCTGGTGAACAGCCACGCCGGCGGTGTTCCGCTGCTGGGCAGCGAAGCCGTTGACACATCCCCACTGGCGCTGCGCGCGCCAACGGAATCGCAGCGCCTGCGCCTGCAGACCCAGGGCCTTTGTTCCGCCGTGGCGCTGACGCTGTACGAGGACGGCGCCCCCTGGGGCTTCCTGGTCTGCCACGGCGATCAACCCCGGTACCTGAGTCCGCTACGCCGCCAATTGCTGCAGATGCTTGCCCAGACGGCGGCACAGCACTACCGGCTGCTCCACGAGCGCCGGGCCTATCTGCGCGCCCGCAAGGAACTGGCCACCCGAAATGCCCGGCTCAAGCGCCTGGCACACACGGATCCGGTCACGCTGGTGGCCAACCGCCATCGCATGGAACAACTGCTGGAACAGGAAGTCCAGGCCGCCGTGCGCGACCGGCAGCCCTGCTCCCTGTTGCTGCTGGATATCGACCGCTTCAAGCAGGTCAACGACCGCCACGGCCATGAGGTGGGCGATCAGGTGTTGCGCCGCATGGCCCGGGAAATCCAGCAGCGGCTGCGAAGCTCCGATCTGCTTGGCCGCTGGGGCGGGGAGGAATTCCTCGTCATCGCGCCGGACTGCACCCTGGCCCAGGCCCGCTGGTTGGCCCGGCGCTTGTGCCGGGACATCGCCATGCGGGAAGTGGCCCCGGTGGGCCGGGTCACCCTCAGCATCGGGGTCACCTCGGTGCTTCCGGACGACACCCCCCAGCGTCTGGTCCGGCGCGCCGATCTGGCCATGTACCGGGCCAAGCACGCAGGCCGGGCCTGTGTGCGCGTGGTGTCGAAAGGTCCCGGGCCATCCCCGTCGCGCCGGGCACCGGCTAGGACGACCGACCCGGGCTGAACACCTCCCCGCTCTCCGCCTCCCGTTCCAGCCGCCGGAGATCCTCCGCCACCGCGTTGCTGGACCGGGTGAACCGGGCGAACAGATCGTACAGCACCGGAGTCAGGAACAGCGTCAGGAAGGTGGCGAAGCTCAGCCCGCCGATGATCACGATCCCGATGGCGCCCCGGCTCTCGGCGCCGGCACCGGTGGCCAGCACCAGCGGCAGTGCGCCGAACACGGTGGAGATGGCGGTCATCAGAATCGGCCGGAAGCGCAGCACGGTACCTTCGATGATCGCCTCGCGCACACTGCGCCCCTGATCCCGCAACTGGTTGGCGAACTCCACGATCAGTATCCCGTTCTTCGCCATCAGGCCGATCAGCAGAATCATCCCGATCTGGCTGTAGATGTTCAGGGATACCCCGGTGATCAGCAATGCGCCCAGGGCGCCGGTGATGGCCAGGGGAACCGACAGCATGATGATGCCGGGATGGATGAAGCTCTCAAACTGGGCGGCCAGCACCAGGAACACGATCACCAGGGCCAGGGCGAAGGTCAGGTAAATGGCGCCGGAGGTGTCCATGAACTCCCGGGACAGCCCCAGGTAGCTGATCCGCGCCTCCGGCGGCAGTTCCTCGGCGGCCACCTGTTCCAGATACCGCAGCGCGGAGCCCAGATCGTAGCCGTCGGCCACGGAGCCTGAAATGGTCACCGAGGGCAGCCGGTCCACCCGGCTCAGGCTGGGCGGCGAACCCACCTCCCGCAGGTCGATCACCGAACTCAGCGGCACCAGTTCCCCGTTGCCGATGCGCACGAACATGTTGCCCAGGTCGGAGGGGCTGTCCCGGTCGCCCGGTTCCGCCTGCAGCATCACATCGTACTCCCGGCCACGGTCCAGGTAGGTGGTGACACTGCGGGAGGCCAGCATGGTCTGCAGGGTACGGCCCACGGTGTCCAGGGAGATGTCCAGATCCGCGGCCAGCAGTCGGTCGATCTCCACCCGGAGCTGGGGACGGGTTTCCTCGTAGTCCAGGCTCAGATTGAGCAGGTTCTCGTTCTCCGCCGCCCGGGCCAGCACCCGGTCCGCCCAGGCCTTGAGGGTCTCGTAATCGGGGCCGCCGATGACGAACTGGATGGGCTGCTGAAAGGCGCTCTGCCCCAGCCCCGGCGGGTTCACCGCGAAGGCACGCACACCGGGGATGGACAGCAGCTCCGGGAAGATCTCGGCGGCGATCTGTTGCTGGCTGATCTCCCGGTCGCGCCAAGGGGCCAGGCCGACGATGGTGAAGCCGTTCTCGTAACGGTTGCGGAACCCCACCACGGAGAGCACGCGGAACACGTCGCCGCTTTCCACGTAAGGCTGCACAACCTCTTCGATCTGTCGCACATAGTGGTCCGTGTAGGCGGCGCTGGAGCCCTGGGGCGCCTGACTGGGGATGATGATCACCCCCCGATCCTCGGTGGGCGAGAGTTCTTCCGGCAGCGCCTGAGCCAGCATGAAAGCCACGCCGCCGGCAATCGCGCAGATGCCGATGATCAACAACGGCAGATTAATGACCCGCTCCAGCACCCAGCGATAGCCGTTGGTCAGGCCGGTGAACAGCGTTTCGGTGGAGCGGATCAGCCGCCCCTCGCTGCCCGTCGGGCGCAGCCACTTGGAGCAAAGCATGGGGGCCAGGGTCAACGCCACCACGCTGGAGAAAATCACCGCCGCCGCCAGCACGAAGCCGAACTCGGTGAACAACCGCCCCACATTCCCCTCCATGAAGGCGATGGGAACGAATACCGCCACCAGGGTCAGCGTGGTGGCGACAATGGCGAACCCCACCTGTCGCGCGCCCCGGAAGGCGGCCAGCAACGGCGGCTCGCCGTCATCGATGCGCCGCTGGATGTTCTCCAGCATGACGATGGCGTCATCCACCACCAGACCGATGGCCAGCACCAGGGCCAGCAGGGTCAGCACGTTCACCGAAAAACCCAGCGGCGCCATGACCGAAAAGGCACCGATCACCGCCACCGGTATGGTCACCGCCGGCACGAAGGTGGCACGGAAAGAGCGCAGAAACACAAAGATCACCAATACCACCATGGTGACCGCGATACCCAGGGTGATGAGGACTTCGCGGATGGATTCGCGGATGAAGATCGACTCGTCATAGCCGATCATCAGTTCCATGCCTTCCGGCAGGCTGGGGCTGATGGCGTCGATCTCCCCGCGCACGGCATCCGATACCGCGATCACATTGGCCTGGGACTGACGGATCACGCCCAGCCCCACCGCGTTGTTCTGGTTGCTGCGCAGGACGGTCTTGTCGTTCTCCACGCCCCGCTCCACCCGGGCCACTTCGCCCAGACGGATGGGATAGTCGCCGACGCGGCGGATCACCAGCCGGGAGAATTCCTCCGGCGTGTTCAGGCGGCTGTCGGTGCGCACGGTGAGTTCCCGGGTGATCGATTCCACACGGCCGGCGGGCAGTTCCAGGTTGTTCCGCCGCAGCGCCGTCTCGATGTCATCCACGGTGATGTCACGGGCGGCCATGGCCTTGCGATCAAGCCACACGCGCATGGCGTAACGGCGCTCGCCGCCGATGCGGATCTGGGACACCCCGTCGAGTACCGCCAGGCGGTCCACGATCTGGCGGTCCGCGTAGTCGCTGAGTTCCGCCGGCGTCATGCGATCCGAGGTCATGGTGATCCACATCATGGGCCGGGCATCGGCCTCGGTCTTGGTCACCACCGGTGGATCGGCTTCGTCGGGCAGGGCGGCCAGCACGCGGTTGATGGCGTCACGCACATCATTGGCGGCGGCGTCGATATCCCGTTCCAGGTTGAACTCGATGGTGGTCTCGGCTCGGCCATCCCGGCTCTCGGAGGTGATGGCGCGGATGCCGTCCACACCGCTGACCGCCCCTTCGATGATCTCGGTGACCTCGTTGTTCATCACCTCGGGGGCGGCACCCAGGTACTCGGTGGTGACGGAGATCACCGGCGGGTCGATATTGGGGTATTCGCGCACCGGCAACTGGGTGAGGGAAGCGATCCCCAGCACCAGGATCAACAGGCTGAGCACCGTGGCCAGCACGGGGCGCTTGACGGAAATATCGGAGACGATCATCGCGGCTGTCCTGTAACGCCGGCGGTCATGGCTTGTTAGCGGGCGATGGAGCCATCGGCCAGCCGGCCGTTATCGGCCTCCCGGTTCACCACATTCACGACGGCGCCGTCCCGCAGGCGCTGCAGGCCCGCTGTCACCACCAGATCGCCCTGGGAAACCCCCTCGAGAATCTCCACCATCCCCTGGCGACGCTGCCCCGTGGTCACTTCCACGCGTCGCGCCCGGTCATCAGTGACCAGATACGCATAAACCCGCGCCCCCTCGGAGAGCAGCGCTTCCTCCGGTATCAGAACGGCATCGTCGCGTTCCCCCAGCACCAGCCGGGCGGTCATGAACATGCCGGAACGCAGCCGCCCGTCCTGGTTGGGAATCTCCGCCTGTACCCGCACGCTGCGGGAGACCGGGTCCACCCGGCTGCCCACCCGCGTGACCAGGCCGTCAAAGCCCTGATCGCCGAAGGCCACATTGTGCGCCCGCACGCGCAAGCCAGGCTGCAACCCTGCCAGGAAACGCTCCGGCACGGCGAAGTCCAGGCGCACCACCTCCAGATCGTCCAGGGTGGTGAGCCGGGTTCCGGGCGTCACGTAGGCGCCCGCGCTGATCTCCCGCAGACCGGTTACCCCGTCGAAGGGTGCGCGGATGGTGCGCTCCTCCAGGCGGATGCGGGCAACGGCAACCCGCGCCTCGGCGCTGTCCAGCGTGGTGACCAGTTCGTCCACCTGGGACTGGGGGACATCGCCATCCTGCCGCAGCGCCCGGGCCCGGCGCAGCTTGGTCTGCGCGTCATCCCGCTGGGCGATGGCCTCGCGCAGCTCCGCCTCTTCCCGGGAGCGGTCCAGCTCGAACAGAACATCTTCCCGGGCGACCCGCTGCCCTTCCTCGAACCCGATCCGGGTGATGCGGCCGGCCACTTCGGCCACCACGTCCACGGATTCCCGGGCCAAGGTGGAGCCCACCGCTTCCACCGTGTATTCCACGGTACCGAAGCGGGCCTCGTGGAGTTCCACCGGCACCGCGGGCGACGACCCCGCCTGCCCGGCGGCCTGCTGATCCGCATCGTCCACGTCCAGCAGGAACCAGGCTGCCGCCACAACGGCAACCAGCACGGCCAGGCCACCAAGCTGAATCAACCAACGCATGATGCAGAAAACCCATCAAACCGTAAGGCCGGCCACGATGCCTCATGCATCGGCCGGGCGGACAGAACAAGGGACAGCACGCGTCCCCGGCCATCGGCTGGTCGGGAAACACGCCGCCAGCCCGGCATTATTCCGCACATGACCGCGGAACACCATGACAGGCCTCACCCGGGTGAAACACCGGGGATGCCTTGTAGGACAGCCGATCCCCCTCGGCGTTCGTTTTACCGAACGCCAGGCCGGACTTTCCACTTTGACAAGGATCAAGGCGCATACCGGCAGGGCGGGTAGTGTCGTGATCAGGACAACCCTGCGCCGCAGTGGTGCGGCGCCGGTCAGCGGCGGTACGCCCGGAGATCGACACACCATGTGGCTCTTTTTTCACAAGCTGGCCTCTCCACCCTACTTCTATGCGCTGGCCGGCCGCCTGATCCCCTGGTTCGGCAGCATCTGCCTGCTGCTCACCGTGGTGGGGCTGTATCTCGGGTTCTTCGTCGCCCCGCCGGACTACCAGCAAGGAGAAGCGTACCGCATTATCTATGTGCATGCGCCCAGTGCGTGGATGTCCATGTTCATTTACGTGGTCATGGCCGTCTGCGGCGCCATCGTGCTGATCTGGCGCATGAAGCTGGCGGAGGTCATGGCGGTGGCCAGCGCCCCCATCGGCGCCGGCTTCACCTTTCTCTCGCTGGCCAGTGGTTCCCTCTGGGGCAAGCCCATGTGGGGCGCCTGGTGGGTCTGGGACGCACGGCTCACCTCGCAACTGATCCTGCTGTTCCTCTACCTGGGCTTCATGGCGCTGTACAGCGCCATCGAGGATCGCCGCATCGCGGCCCGGGCGGCGTCCCTGCTGGCGGTGGTGGGGGTGATCAACATCCCCATCATCCATTTCTCGGTGAAGTGGTGGAACACCCTGCATCAGGGGCCCACGGTCACACGGCTGGATGCGCCGGCCATCGACCTGTCCATGCTGATTCCACTGCTGTTGATGTTCCTGGCGTTCAAATTCTACTACGCCACGGCCGTGCTGATCCGGGCGCGCCATGAACTGCTGTTGCGGGAACGCGCCACGGCCTGGGTGCGCAAGTTGCTGGAGAGGGCAGGGGCATGAGCGAGTTCTTCGCCATGGGGGGCTACGGGTTTTACGTCTGGTCATCCTACGCCATCACCGCGGTGGTGCTGGTTCTGAATATCGTCAAACCATGGCTGGCTTCCCGGCAGACGCGCCGGCGCCTGGCCAGCCGCCTGCAGGCCAGAGGTGATACGCCATGAGTCCGCGACAGAAACGGCGCCTGGCCGGCGTTCTGGTGGTGCTGATCGGGCTGTCCGCAGCCTCGGCGCTGGCGCTGAACGCCTTCCGGGACAACCTGATGTTTTTCTACAGCCCCACCGAGGTGATGGAGGGCAAGGCGCCGCCGGACCATCTGATCCGCATCGGCGGCCTGGTGGCGGACAACAGCTTCCGCGAGATGGGAGAGGACCTGACGGTACGCTTCGTGATCACGGACACCGCGGAGAACGTGCCGGTGGAATACACGGGCGTGCTGCCGGACCTGTTCCGCGAGGGCCAGGGCGTGGTGGCCCACGGCCGCCTGGGCAGCGACGGCCTGTTCCGTGCCGAGCGTGTGCTGGCCAAGCACGACGAGAACTATATGGCGCCCGAGGTGGCGGAGGCGCTGGAGGCCGCCGGCTACACCGGCCATACCGGCGACGGAGGCGACTATGATCGGTGAAATCGGCCAGTTCGCACTGCTGCTGGCTCTGCTCATGGCCCTGGTGCAGGGCACGGTGCCGCTGATCGGCGCCCAGCGGGGCATCCAGAGCTGGGTGGCCACGGCGCACACGGCGGTGACGGGGCAGTTCGTGTTCCTGGCCGTGTCCTATGTCTGCCTGACCTGGGCCTTCATCACCCACGATTTCTCCGTGTCCTATGTGGCGAGCCACTCCAACACGAATCTGCCACTGATGTACCGGATTTCAGGGGTCTGGGGCGGACACGAGGGCTCCCTGGTGCTGTGGGGGCTGATGCTGGCCGGGTGGTCGCTGGCGGTGTCCCGCTTCAGCAAGGGCTTACCCGCGGTGATGGCGGCGCGCACGCTGGCCATCATGGGGCTGGTGAGCGTCGGCATCCTGTCCTTCACGCTGTTCACCTCCAACCCCTTCGAACCCCTGTTTCCGGTGCCGGCCGACGGCCGCGACCTCAACCCCCTGCTGCAGGATCCGGGGCTGGTGCTGCACCCGCCCATGCTGTACATGGGCTACGTGGGTCTGGCGGTGCCGTTCGCCATTGCCATGGCCGGGCTGATCGACGGCCGGCTGGACGCTGCCTGGGCCCGCTGGTCACGCCCCTGGGCCCTGACCGCCTGGGCCTTCCTGGGCGCCGGTATCGCCCTGGGCAGTTGGTGGGCCTATTACACCCTGGGTTGGGGTGGCTGGTGGTTCTGGGATCCGGTGGAGAACGCCTCCTTCATGCCATTCCTGGCGGCCACGGCGCTTCTCCATTCCCTGGCGGCCACGGAGAAGCGGGGCGCTTTCCGCAGTTGGACCGTGCTGCTGGCCATCTCCGCATTCTCCCTGAGCCTTCTGGGCACCTTCCTGGTGAGATCCGGAGTGCTGACCTCGGTCCATGCCTTTGCCACCGATCCCGACCGCGGACTCTACATCCTCCTCCTCCTCGCGGTCGTGGTGGGCGGCTCCTTCTCGCTGTACGCATGGCGGGCACCGGCCGTGCGCAGTCACGCCCGCTTCGACCCGGTATCCCGGGAGGGTTCCCTGCTTGCCAACAACGTGCTGTTGACCGTGGCCCTGGCAGCGGTGCTGGTGGGTACCCTGTACCCCCTGTTCCTGGACGCCCTGGGGCTGGGCAAGATCTCGGTGGGCCCGCCCTATTTCGATGCCGTGTTCGGCCCGCTGATGGTCCCGCTGGTTTTTCTCACCGGGCTCGGGCCGCTGCTGCGCTGGAAGCGCATGTCCGCGACGGAGATCAGCCGGCGGATATGGCACACGCTGGTCGCGGCGCTCATTGTCGGCGCGGTGCTCCCGCTGCTGTTGATGGGCAGCACCACCGTGATGACCTCGCTGGGCATCGGCATGGCCTTGTGGCTTGCCGCCGCCAGTCTGCGGGATCTCTGGAGCAAGCTGGCTCACCGCAGGCGGCCCCTGGCCGGGCTTCGCAAACTGCCGGCGGCCTACTACGGCATGCTCACCAGTCACCTGGGGCTGGCGGTGCTGGTGTTCGGCATCACCATGGTCAACACCTTCGAGTCGGAACGGGACATCCGCATGGCGCCCGGGCAGACCCACGAGCAGGGTGGCTACACGCTGCGCTTCGACGGCGTTCGGCCGGTTCAGGGGCCCAACTATGATGCCCAGGAGGCGCTGATCACGGTGAGCCGGGACGGTCGCCAGGTAACGGAGCTCCGCCCGCAGAAGCGGGTGTACTGGGTCCAACGGGAACCCATGAGCAACGCGGCCATCCGCACCCGGTTCAGCCATGACCTGATGGTGGCCCTGGGCAACCCCATGGGCGGCGGCACCTGGTCCTTGCGGGTGTACCACAACCCGTTCCAGGCCTGGCTCTGGTTCGGTTCCGGGCTGATCGTGCTGGGCGGTTTCATCGCCGCCGCGGACCGGCGCTACCGTCTGCTGAACGTCGTGGCCCGGGAGGGCGGCACGGACCCGGCACGGGAATCCGGGGCCTCACGGCCGGCCACCGCGGAGGGCGGGCCGTCATGAACCGGTCGCGTCTGGTGTTCCTGCTCCCCTTGCTGATGTTCCTGATCATCGGCGCGTTCCTGGCGGTGGGGCTGGGCCTGAACCCCCGGCTGCTGCCATCACCCTTGATCGGCAAGCCGGTGCCGGAATTCGACCTGCCCACCCTGGAGCAGCCGGCCCGACGGGTGGGCCACCAGGACCTCCATGGCCAGGTGGCGCTGGTGAACATCTGGGCAAGCTGGTGTGTGTCCTGCCGGCAGGAGCACCCGCTGCTGGTGGAATTGTCGGAGCGGCACGGGGTGACCATTTTCGGGATCAACTACAAGGACGCCCGTGACGAGGGGCTGGCCTATCTGCGCCGCGGCGGCAATCCGTACCAGTGGAACGCCCACGATCTGGACGGCCGTGCCGGGATCGAATGGGGCGTGTATGGCACCCCGGAAACTTATGTGGTGGACCGGCAGGGCCGCATCCGCTACAAGCACGTGGGCCCCCTGACCCGGGAGCGCGCCGAGCAGGAGATCCTGCCGCTGATCGCCGAGCTGGAGGAGGAGACATGAACGCCCTCCTGCGAATGACCGGCCTTGCGCTGGCACTGGCGCTGGGCAGTGCCCACGGGGCGGCGATCGAGCCGGTGGACTTCGACTCCGAGGCCCAGCACACCCGCTACCGCGCCCTGCTCCACGAGCTTCGCTGCACCGTCTGCCAGAACGAGTCGCTGGCCGAGTCCAATGCCGAGCTGGCGCGGGATCTGCGGCGGGAAGTGGAGCGGATGGTGCGGGACGACCGCAGCCGGGACGAGATCCTGGATTTCATGGTGACCCGCTACGGCAGCTTTGTGCTGTACAAACCGCCGGTCAACGCGCTCACCTGGGCCCTGTGGGGCGGCCCGTTCGTGTTCGCGCTGCTGGGCCTGTTCGCCTGGTACCGCATCACCCGCAGGGCCTCGTCCACCGGGGGCGACTTCACCGCCACAGACCGGGCCCGCGCCGAACGCCTGCTTGACCAGGGAGACGACCGATGACGCCTGCCTTCTGGATCGCCGCCGGCATCCTGCTACTGGGTGCGGCCTTACTCATCACCCTGCCCCTGCTCCGCGGCAACGCCCGCGCGGCGGTGGAACAGCGCCGACTGAACATCTCCATCTACCGCCAGCGCATGGCTGAGCTGGAGGAGGAACTGGAAAACAACCTGCTGACGGCGGATCAGTTGGAGGCGGCGCGGCGGGAGCTGGAGCAGAACCTGCTGCACGACGTGGATGGGGTGGAACGGGAAGACACCCGCCGGCCCGGCCGCCAGGGCCGCGCGACCCTGGTGGCCACCGCGCTGCTGCTGCCGGTGATGGCGCTGGGCGCCCACGGCTTCCTCTATCAGCCGCCCCCGGGCGCCGCCGAACAACTGCTGATGAGCGGTCGCGCGGCAGACGACGGTTACAAGCTGGCGGACATCGAACGCATGGTGGAACGTTTGTCCCAGCGTCTGGAAAGCGAGCCGGACAGCGTCGGCGGTTGGGTGATGCTGGGACGGTCCTACACCCACCTGGAGCGGTACCCCGAGGCATCGGATGCCTATTCCCGGGCGCTGGAGCTGCACGGCGATGAGCCCAATCTGCTGGCGGAGTATGCCCAGGCGCTGATTCTGGCCGGCGACGGCAGGATCGGCGACCGTGCCCATGAACTGACGCAGCGCGCGCTGGAGCTGGACCCCACCAATGGCAACGCGCTGTGGATCGCCGGCGTTTCCGCCTACCAGCGGGGCGACTACGATCAGGCCGCCGAGCATTGGGAAACCCTGCTCTACCACCTGCCGGAGGGCAGCGAGGCGGCCCTGATGGCCCGCAACGCACTGGCGGAGGCGTTTGCCCTGTCCGGGCTCGCCACCGATCAGGCGCCGCGCCCGGCGCGATAGTCATCCGCCACAAACCGCCGCCCCGTGACGGGCGGCGGATCCCCAGGCCCGCCAGGAGCCGCTTGACAAGCGTCAAGGATGGAGCTGCAACCGATTGCTAGTTTCAAGCTGATCTCTGCTGTTACGGACTCCACCTGATGCCGCGGTTCGCCGCAGAGGTGGCGGAAAAAAACCGGAAAAAAGGGGGTAATGCCAATGGGCGATGGGCTCACGAAAGCAGCAGCCCGCAACATCTTCTATGGCGGGTCGCTGTTCTTCTTCATTCTGTTCGCGGCGCTGACGGCGCACAGTCATTGGTACATCGTCAACGTCTCCACCGATCACGACGGGCTGACGGAATCCGTACGCCACGGCAAAGAGGTGTGGGAAGAACACTCCTGCATCAACTGCCACACCATTCTGGGTGAGGGCGGCTACTTCGCCCCGGAACTCGGAAACGTCTGGACCCGCTTCGGCGGCCGCGAGAACCCGGAGGGCGCCCGGGCGGCCATCGCCGGCTGGATGCGCGCGCAACCCACCGGGGCGCCGGGGCGCCGGCAGATGCCGTACTTCGATATCAACGACGAGGAAATGGAGGCGTTGATCGATTTCTTCGAATGGACCGACCGCATCGACACCAAGGGCTGGCCACCGCACCCGTCCGGCTGAACCGGATTCATTTCACATCGAAAAAGGGTTCCAGGTACGGAGAACAGACATTATGAAATACGAAACGCAAAAGGTGGCCCTGCCGTTCTTCGCGGTGGCCATGGCGCTTTTCGCGCTGCAGATCACCTTCGGATTGCTCGCAGCCACCGTGTACGTGCTGCCGGAGTTCCTGTCGGAGGCCATGCCGTTCCATATCATGCGGATGAGCCACACCAACCTGTTGCTGGTCTGGCTGCTGATCGGCTTCATGGGGTGCACGTATTACCTGCTCCCGGAGGAGTCGGAAACGGACATCCACAGCCCGATGATCGCCTATGTGCAGTTGGCGATATTCGCCTTCGCCGGGGCGGCGGCGCTGATCGGCTACCAGTTCGAGATCCATGAGGGACGGCACTACCTGGAGCAGCCGCTTTGGGTGAAGGTGCTGATCACAGTCTCGTTCCTGATGTTCCTCTACAACACCAGCATGACGCTGCTCAAGGGCCGCAAGACCGCCATCAGCCTGGTGCTGATGCTGGGCCTGTGGCTGGCGGCCATCTTCTGGCTGTTCGCCTTCTACAACCCCGCCAACCTGGCCCTGGACAAGCTGTACTGGTGGTGGATCGTGCACATCTGGGTGGAAGGCGTCTGGGAGCTGATCATGGCTGCCCTGCTGGGCTACCTGCTGATCAAGATGACCGGGGTTGACCGGGAGATCATCGAGAAGTGGCTGTACGTGATCGTGGGCCTGTCCCTGTTCTCCGGTCTGCTGGGTACCGGTCACCATTACTACTGGATCGGCACCCCGGCCTACTGGCAGCCCATCGGCAGCATCTTCTCCACCCTGGAGGTGATCCCGTTCTTCGCCATGCTGGTGTTCGCCTTCTACATGTTCTGGAAAGGCAGCCGCAACCACCCGAACAAGGCGGCCATGCTGTGGACGCTGGGCTGCGCCGTCATCGCCTTCTTCGGTGCCGGGGTCTGGGGCTTCATGCACACCCTGTCCTGGATCAACTACTATTCCCACGGCACGCAGATCACCGCGGCCCATGGGCACCTGGCCTTCTACGGCGCCTACGTGATGCTGGTCCTGGCCATCATCTCCTATGCCATGCCGCAGATGCGCCGGCTGCAGCCGTACAACCAGATCCTGAACATGTGGTCCTTCTGGATCATGACCTCGGCCATGTGCTTCATGACCTTCACGTTGACCTTTGCCGGCGTGGTTCAGACCCACCTGCAGCGGGTGCTGGGCATGAACTTCATGGTGATCCAGGATCAATTGGACGTGTTCTACGCCATGCGGCTGGGTGCCGGCGTTGCCATGGCCATTGGCGTGATCCTGTTCCTGTATGCCATCTTCGGTCCCGCCCGCGAGCAGGTACCGGCGACGGCCAACGTGAGCGCCGCTGCCGACTAGGCGGCTACGACGGCCGCCCGCCCCGGCGGCGGGCGGCCTCTTTTCCGCAAGCGAGGATCAAGCCATGCAGCCAGCAACGCGCGTCACCAGGGAACCGGGGCAATCCGTCCCCTACTACCAGCCCGTGGGTGCCGAATGCGAACTGTTCCAGCACGCCTACGAACAGCGCCTGCCCCTGCTGCTGAAGGGGCCGACCGGCTGCGGGAAGACGCGCTTCGTCAGCCACATGGCGGCACGGCTGGGCAGGCCCTTGTTCACCGTGGCCTGCCACGACGACCTCACCTCCGCCGACCTCACCGGGCGCTACCTGCTGCAGGGGGGTGAAACCCGCTGGGTGGACGGGCCGCTGACCCGGGCCGTACGGGAAGGGGGCATCTGCTACCTGGACGAAGTGGTGGAGGCCCGCAAGGACGTGACCGTGGTGTTGCACCCGCTCACCGACGACCGCCGCATGCTGCCGCTGGAACGGACCGGCGAACTGCTGGAGGCACCGCCCGGCTTCATGCTGGTGGTGTCCTACAATCCGGGCTACCAGCACATTCTGAAATCGCTGAAACCCAGCACCCGGCAGCGCTTTGTGGCATTGGAGTTCGACTTCCCGCCGCCGCGGGTGGAGTGTGAGATCGTGGCTCGTGAAAGCGGCCTTCCCCAGGACCAGTGTGCAGCCCTGGTCAACCTGGCCCGACGGCTGCGGGAGATGCGCGGCCAGGACCTGGAGGAAGGGGTATCCACCCGCCTCCTGGTCTACTGCGCCACCCTGGTACGCGCCGGTGTGCCCATCATCGAAGCCGCCCGCAGTACCCTGGTGGAACCGCTCAGCGACGATGCGGATGTGAAGGAGGGCCTGATGGAAGCCATCCTGGCAACCTTCGGCTAGGAGCGCGGGCCCCATGCTGCAATTCCTGGAGTTCGAGGAACTTGTCGGCCGGCGCTGGCACCGCTGGGCCTCCCGGGCCGCCAGCTACCCCCGGCACCCGGACGCGGCCGTGCGTCTGGACGACCTACGCAACACCCTGGGCGTGTTCTTCCGCGCCACCGGCGGCCCCCTGGGCCTGGAGGTGGCGGCCATCGTGGCACGCAACTCCCGCCACCGGCTGACCCTGCGCCAGCGCCTGGGTTTCGACGAGGAGCCGGTGGACCAGGCGCGGCGCGACGAAGAGAACCTGCTACTGCCGCCGGTTCTGGATTACTTTCCGGACCCCCGGGCAAACCGCGATCTGTACTTCTGGCTGGCCGCCTTCCTGGCGGTGGCGGAGGCCCCGTCGCTGCCAAAGGGCGCCGGGCCGCTGCAGCAGGATATCGCCCTGCTCCGGGAAGCCCACCGGGCCAGCCAACGCGTCTGCGACACCTTCCCCGGCCTGGCGCGGCGCTATCGCTCCCTGTGCTCCGCGCTGCTTGCCGTGCGGCCGGTGCGCCGGCTGCCGCCGGTGGAGGCCGCCGTGGAGGCCTGCATCCGCCGCCTGCTGGGGGATACCAGCCCGCTGGACCCGCGGGCCCGGCGCATCATGGAGCAGATCGCCGATCCGGACGCGCCACAGGATACCCTTCGAACCCCCCGTGATTACCGGCCGCCGCTGCCCGCACCCGTGTGGGGCGAAATCGCCCGCCTGGGGGCCGGCGGGCGCAAGGAAGGGGTGGACGAACCGAACGACGGCAAGACCAATTCCCCGAAGTCCGCCAGCGAGGGTAAGCGCAAGGCCGAGCGCCGGCATCAGGATCAGTGCGAGCGGGACGATCCACTGGTGCTGAACCGCTTCGAGAAACTGCTGTCCTGGACCGAGATGGTCAACGTCAACCGGATGGTGGAGGACGAGGAGGATGAGGAGGCCAAGCGGGCTGCCGAGCAGATCGAAGAGATCACGCTCAGCCCGCACAAGCAGCGGGCCGCCACCCGCCTGAAGGTGGATCTGGACCTGCCCCCGGACGGCGTCACCGGCGAGCGGCTCAGCGGCTACCGCACTTACCCGGAATGGAATTACCGCAAGAACGCCTACCTGCCTGCCCACTGCGCCGTGCACACGGGTCTGCAGTCTGAGGAGGGCGAGGACTGGTCGCCGGACACAACGACCCGGCGGCGCATCCGTCATGTCCGGCGCCAGTTTGAGGCCCTGCGGCCCCGCCGCGAGATCCTGCGCGGGCAGACCGATGGCACCGAGCTGGACATGGACGCCGTGATCCGCTCCCACTGCGACCTACTGGCCACCGGTGAGGATTCCGACCGCATCTATCTGGCGGCGCGCCAGCAGGCCCGGGATCTGGCGGTGGCCATCCTGGTGGACGTTTCCCTGTCCACCGACGCCTGGCTGGAGGACCGCCGGGTGCTGGATGTGGAGAAGGAGGCGCTGCTGGTGCTGGCCCATGGCCTGGCCGCCTGCGGCGACGACTACGGCATCTACACCTTCACCTCCCACCGCCGGCACCGGGTCTGGGTCAATACACTGAAGGGCTTCGGCGAGACCATGGGTGACCCTATCGTGCGCCGCATCAGCGCGTTGAAACCGGGGCACTACACCCGGATGGGGCCGGCCATCCGCCACCTGAGTGACGAACTGGAGAAGCAACCGAACCGCAACCGCCTGCTGCTGGTGCTGACGGACGGCAAGCCCAACGACACGGATTACTACGAGGGGCGCTACGCCATCGAGGACACCCGGCGGGCCATCATCGAGGCGCGGGGCAAGGAGGTCACGGTGTTCGGCGTGACCGTGGACAACCAGGCCCAGCAGTATTTCCCGTACCTGTTCGGCCGCGGCCGTCACGCCATCGTCAGCCAGCCCGCCCAGTTGGTCACCGCCCTGCCCGCGATCTACCGGCAGATCATCAGCAGCTAGGACGTAGACGTCGGAGATCGGCGCTGCGCGCCGCTTCCGACCTACGCACCCCTCCCCCACGCCCGACCCCGTGTAGGTCGGTAGCCGCGCGTCAGCGCGGATCACCGACGTCAAAAAACACGTCCCACGGCATGATCGTCGGGTACCGGAATCATTCCCAACCGGGGTGTCGGGGATCGGCGCTGCGCGCCGCTTCCGACCTACGCACCCCTCCCCCACGCCCGACCCCGTGTAGGTCGGTAGCCGCGCGTCAGCGCGGATCACCGACGTCAAAAAACACGTCCCACGGCATGATCGTCGGGTACCGGAATCATTCCCAACCGGGGTGTCGGGGATCGGCGCTGCGCGCCGCTTCCGACCTACACCCCACCCGATGCGCTACCGGCCACGGGTAGGTCGGTAGCCGCGCGTCAGCGCGGATCACCGACGTGGATTCACGACCTTGGGCCCTGGCTTATGGTCAGGGCATATACTGACAACCGGCGTTGACCACCTGGCGTTGCGCCTCCGCAGCGCTGTGACGGCCGGCCAGGGCCCGCAGCGCGGGTGGCACGCGGATGGTGAACTCCCGGCCACGGGTACGAATCCAGTTCCGCTCTTCCCAGCGCCGCAGTTGGCGACTGGTGGTCTCGGCGGTGAGCCCCAGGTATGCCGCCAGGTCGACCCGGGCCATGGGCAACTGGAACCGGAGTTCGCCCCGGCTGGCGATCACGCCCAGGCGTTCGGCGATGTTGAGCAGGGCCATGGCCAGACGGCACTCCGCCCGGGTACCGCTCATGAGCTGGTGCATACGCTCCCGCCGGGCAATCTCCCGGGACGTGAGTTGCAGAAGCCGCTTCTGCACGTCCGGATACTCCTTGCACACCGCATCCATATCGGATGCCCGGATCACGCAAACGGCGGACGGCGACAAGGCCATGGTGCAGCCCAGATGATTCCCCGTACCCATGGCGGAGAGACCCACCAGCTCCCCGGGAAAATGAAAATCGATGATCTGTTCGCCGCCATCCTCCGAGACGACGAAGGTTTTCAGAACGCCTGAGCGCAGCATGAACAGGGCCTGGAAGGGCTCCCCCTCCCGGCGCAGGGTCTGGCCGGTGTTCAACGACGACGGGTCACGGATGAGGCGGCGAACCAAACGTTCGCGGCCACGGGTTGCCAGAACGGAAGTAAGCAGGTTGGCGAACAGGCATCTGGGGCACGTCTGCAAGGCTCCGCAATGCCAGGGCCCGGCGGAATCTCCGTACTGTTCCATCAGCCACCTTCCTGTCATGTGTGTGTTTTAGTGCCCTGACCCGGCGAGCCACTGCCTCCTGGCTCCCCCGACAAGGGGGTCAGGCACCCCTGGGCCATAAGTCAACTAATAGTTACTAGTTAACCAATGTCAAGTTTATTCGGTTCACGAACACGAGCCGATTCAATGGCTGGTTCCGGGGGAGCGGTATATTTTGTTGGAAACGTTGTATTTCCCCGACGGCCTTCGCATGGGGAGACGTTTCACCTCCTCCAGGGTTTCCGCGTCGTAGATCACCAGCGCGCCGTCCATGTCCCAGATGCTCACCAGGGCATGACTGCCGTCCCGTGTGAATTCCACATGGGCCGCGGTCTTCCCCGCTTCCGGTCGCAGGGTCTTCACGATGTCCAGGGTTTCCTTGTCGATCACGTGCATGAGATCCCGGTTCGGCCCGAAGAAAACGTCGACCCAGGCATAGCGGCTGTTCTCGTGGCTGCGCAGGAAGAAGCCCGGCCCCTTGGTCTCGATCCGGCGGATGACCTCCCAGGAATCCATATCCACCACGCTCACTGCCGCCTCCCGCAGATGCGGCGTGGCCATGACCGTGCGCCCCCGGTATTCCCAGGTGATGCCGGAGGCCAGATGAGGCATGCCGTCGATGGGCACGATGCCGATCTCGCGACCGGCATCCAGGTCCACCGCCACCGAGCGCCCGGCATCCCGGGCGGCGCCCAGCAGACGCCGGTACTCGGGCTCGAAGAAGAAGTCGTCCATGGGATCGTCGATGCGGATACGGCGCACCGCGAATTGCCCGTCGCCCGGGGCGCCGGACAAGGGTTCCGCCTCAGCGGGGGTGTTGGCCGGATCGTAGAACAGCTCCCAGATCTCCGGCACATCCCGCAGCGCGGCGATGAAGCTGCCCCGGGGCGCAGCCTGGTAAACGGCGCTGACCCGGGAAGTCCGCTCACCGGCGGCATCCGTGACCGGGATGCGCTGCAGGGGGCTGAGGTCCCGGGAGTCCAGCACCACCAGGGTGTGGGGCAGGTAGTTCCCCACCAGCACGTAGCGGCCGTCGGCGGACAACGCCACGTTGCGGGTGTTGATGCCGGCGCGGATCTCGTGGGTGACCCGCAGATTGTACAGATCGAAGCGGCTGATCCAGCCATCCCGGGACGCCAGGAACACAAAACGTCCATCGGGCGAGTATTTCGGCCCGCCGTGCAGGGCGTGGCGGCTCTTGAAGCGGTGGATGGGTACAAAGCGATCGCCGTCCAGAACGGTCACATGATGATCCCCGGTTTCCACCACCAGGAAGATGTTCTCGGGATCGGCATCGAACTGCGGTTCCGTGGCCAGTTGCTCCTCGTCGCCCACGTGCACCAGCCAGGTGTCGGCGATATCCTCCAGGCGCCACTCGGGTACGTAGTCCAGGGGCGTGTAGATCAAGGCCACCAGCGACTGGATCTCGGCATCGTCCAGTGCGTGCCCGAAGCCGGGCATCTGGGTGGCAGGAAGACCGTCGGCGATGGCCGCATACGCGTCCTCCCGACTGAGGCGGCCCAGATTCTCCGGCAGCAGGGCCGGTCCGGTACCGCCCAGGCGGTCGGCACCATGACAGGCGGCGCACAGGGCGTCGTAGAGCCCGGCTCCCCGCTGCGGTTCCTCCTCGCCCAGTGCGGCGCCGGAGGACAGCAGCACGGTACCGCAGAACAGACCCAGGAGCAGGGCTGCACGCCCACCGGAACCGGAACCTGATGGCCTCATGATACCTCCCGTCATTTCTTCGGCCGGTGGACCCGGTCCGGGCGCCGGAACGGCACCACCTTGAGGCGTTCGCCCCCGGGCGTCACACCGATTTCCTCGTCACTCAGGTAGCAAGCCGGATCCTCCGCCCAGGGGTCGCCGGTGAGCTGTAGGGCGCGCACCCGGGTGTTGCCGTTGCAGATATCCAGATAACGGCAGGCCCCGCAGCGGCCGTGAACCGGCCGCGGGCGCTGCTTCAGCCCCGCCATGACCGGGTCGGAGACATCCTCCCAGATGTCGGCGAAGCACTGGTCCCGGACGTTGCCCAGGCCGTAGTCCCACCACATGGTGTCCGGGTGAACGTCGCCCACGTTATCGATGTTGGCCACGTTCACACCGGAGGCGTTGCCACCCCATTGGCGCAGTTTCGCGGCGATGTGATCCGCCCGCTCCGGAAAGCGGCGCCGGACCCAATGGAGCAGGTACACACCATCGGCATCGTTGTTGCCGGTGACGAATTCCTTGGCCTGCCCCTGGCGCACCGCCTCCAGCGCGGTCTCGAACAGCAGGTCCATGGCGTCACGGGTCATTTCCAGATGGGCGTCACTGGCCCGGTTGCGGTTGCCGCGGCCGGCGTAGTTCAGGTGGGAGAGGTAGAACTTGTCCACCGCATGCTCGTCCATCAGGCCCAGCAGCCGGGGCAGCTCCCTGGCATTGTCCTGGGTCAGGGTGAATCGCAGGCCCACCTTGATTCCCCGCTCATGACACAGGCGCACAGCATTCATGGACAGATCGAAGGCGCCTTTCATGCCCCGGAAGCGGTCGTGGGTGACGCCGATGCCGTCCAGACTGATGCCCACATAGTCGTAGCCGACTCCGGCAATGGCGTCGATGCAGTCGTGATCGATCAGGGTGCCGTTGGTGGACAGGCCCACGTAGAAGCCCATGCGCTTTGCCCGGTGGGAGATCCGGTAGATGTCCGGGCGCATCAGCGGCTCGCCGCCGGACAGGATCAGTACCCGCACGCCGTATGCGTACAGATCGTCCATCACCCGGTAAACCTGCTCCGTGCTCAACTCACCGGCGAAATCGCGATCCGCCGATATGGAGTAACAGTGTTTGCAGACCAGATTACAGCGCCGGATCAGGTTCCAGATCACCACCGGACCGGTGGGCCTGCGCGGTGCGCCCAGGGGCGTGGGACGGACAATTTCCTGCATGTACTGGGAAACGCGAAACATGCTCCCTCCCTCAGCCGGCAAGCCGCAGACCGGTCTTCTTCAACAGGCGGCTACTGTAGAGAACCTCGTGACCCCGGCAGGCATCCCCCAGCAGGCGGGCAATTTCCGCCACCTTGGCCTCCACCTCCTGCCGGCTGCGGCCATGCACCATGGCAAACAGGTTGTAGGGCCAGATGGGTGGATGCCGGGGGCGGCGGTAGGCGTGGCTGACGAAGGGCAGCATGCCCACTTCCCGCCCAAGCGCGTCCACCCGGGCATCGTCCACGTCCCAGACCGACATGCCGTTGGCCCGGATTCCCAGAGCGTAATGCTGGGGAATGGCCGCAATACGGCGGATGGCGCCGGAATCCAGCATGCGCTGCAGCCGCTGCATAACCTCATCCACCGGCAGATCCAGAGACCGGGCCAGCACCCGATACGGCCGGACGCCGGGCGGCAGCCCCTGCTGGGTGGCCCGGATGATCCGGCGGTCCACCGCATCGGGCTGATAGCTGTCCTTGTCCGGCGCGGTCACAGCTTGAACCTCAGGCCGATATAGAATTCCCGCTCCCGGGGCATGTCGTAGACCGGCAGCCCGCTGCGGCGGCGGATGTCGTCCAGCACCACCCGGATACGGCCGGGCTGTTCCGTGGAAACCACGAACCACATGTTGAGCTTGTGCTCCCGGGCGTAGTTGTGGGCCACTTCCGGATAGCCGTTGACCAGCGCGGCTACGTCCTCGAAACGCTCCTCCGGCACCGCCATGGCGGCCAGGGTGACCTCGCCGCCCAGCCGTTCCGCGTTGTACAGGGGGCCGAAGCGGCTCAGTACGCCCGCATCCACCATGCGCTGAATGCGGTCCACCACCGCCTGTTCGGTGATGCCCAGTTCCTGGGCGGTGGCCTGAAACGGCCGTTCGGCCACCGGTATGCCGTCCTGCAGGCGATTCACCAGAGCCCGGTCAAGCGCGTCCATGGTCCGCCTCCCCGTTCCAGGTGGGGCGCGGCGCGCCCGGCAGATAACGCGCGCCCCGCTGCTTGAAGCGGCGGCTACTGAACAGCACCCGGTGGGGGTAGCGTTCGAGCCCGTGCCGCGCCACCAACGCATCCCGCGCCGCCAGCACCGCCTCCCGGCTCTGTCCGTGGATCATGCAGTACAGGTTGTAGGGCCACCGGGGCGGCGCCGGGAGGCGCCGGTAGCACAGGGTGACCGGCGCCTCCCGGGCGAGCCGTTGCCCCAGGGTGTCCACCTGGTCCTCGGGCAGGGCCCAGACCATCATCGCATTGGCCCGGTACCCCAGCTCGTGATGCCGCACGATCACGCCGAAGCGGCGGATGATGCCGGCTTCCTTGAGGCGGGCGATGCGCCGGATCACTTCGCTTTCGGCCATTCCCACCGCCTCACCCAAGGAGGCGTAGGGGCGCCGCACCAGGGGCAATCCGTCCTGCAAGGCGCCGATCAGGCGCCGGTCCCGTTCGCAGATATCCATAGGATGTCGAACCCCAGATCCAGGTGGTAATCGCAGACCAGGCGCAGATCCAGCAGCGGATACCCGGCCTGAGCCTCGATCTCCGCCAGTACGGCCCGCAACGCCTCGTCGTCGGGAGCCATGGCCACGAACCAGAGGTTCAGCTCGTGCTCACGCTCATAGTTGTGATTCACTTCGGGGCGCGCGCTGATCAGAGCCGCCACCCGCTCCATGTCCGCCGCCGGCACCGCCATGGCCGCCAAGGTGGCGGCACCCACGGTGCCTGGCTTCAGCGTGGCCCCCACCCGGCTGACAACACCCTGCTCGCGGAACCGGATCAGGGCATCCAGCACCGCCTGCTCCCCCACGCCCAGACGTTCGCCGATGGCGGCAAAAGGCCGCGGCACCAGGGGCAGTTCGTGCTGATAGTCGTTCAGCAGACGGCGTTCGAACGGTGCGTACCCCTCAGTTCCCGCCGTGTTTTGCGAATTCCGCTGTCCGGTCATGGCTAGAGCCCGATCCTGTGCGCGCGCCAGGTCATGAAGATGCCGCTGGGGGTCGTGGCTTCCAGCGAGGTGAGCCGCTCCAGGGTGTGCGGGTCGTAGACGTCCACCCGGTTCTCGTCACGCACCGACAACCAGGCCTGCTCGCCCCGCGGCGTGAATTCCATATGCAGTACGCCGGAACCCGGCTTGAGTTCATGCGCTACCTCCAGCGTGGCTACATCCACCACCTGGATGGTGTCGTTGTCCGGGAAGGCGAAGTTCACCCAGATCTGGCGGCCGTCCGGCCGCGCCACGGCGAAGATCGGCTGGCCGTGCAGCGGGATGCGGGTCACTTCCCGCCAGCCGTCCGGGTTCACCACCAGCAGCTCGTGACGACCGACCGCGGGCAGGAACAGCAGGCCGTTGGCCGCCGCCCAGCCTTCCAGGTGGGGCATCTTGAACACCGGCAGCGGTTCCTCGCCACGGCCGTAGCCGTCCATGATGCGCTTCGGGCCGGCGTCCAGATCCCACAGATCCAGCAGCACCAGGCCGTCCTCGCCGAACAGGCCGGCGATGTAGTAGCGCCCGTCCGGCGTGATCAGGGCGTCATAGGGCTGCCGGCCCACATCCCGGAAACGGAGGATGTCCGGTGACCGCGGGTCGTCGCTGAAATCCGCCACCCAGATCTCGCCGGCATCGAACAGACTGAACACGAAGCGCTTGCCGGGGGCATCCACCAGGCCGACCACCCGGGACAGCTTGCCCTCGTCGCCGTATTCAGCCGGAATTTTCGCCACCAGCCCCAGATCCTCTGAACGGAAGATGTGAACGCCGCCGGGATCGTAGTTGGACACGGCCACCAGGGTGCCGTCCTGGGAGATGGCCCCGCCGACGCTGTTACCGGCCTGCATCACCCGCTCCTCCACAACCCCGCGCAGTATGTCGATGCGGCTCAAGCCACCGTCGCGGCCGAAGACGAAGGCATAACGCGCATCACGGGAGTACTTGACGCTGGCATGGGAGAAATCCCCCAGATCCTCCACCCGCATCAGGCGGGTCTTGCCGGTGCTTTCCACGATCAGCAGGCTGCCCGGCTCCCGTTCGATGATCACGCCCAGATCGCCGGTGCCGCGCAATTCGTCGGCCTGCACACCTGGGAACCCCAGCAGCAGCACCAGTGCAAAGACCGCCGCGCCGACCCCGATCGCGCCTCGCTTCATCACAATCCCTCCCGCAGCAGATCCACCAGCCATGCGGCCTCCTCCTCGGTCAGGAACCGTTCCCAGCCGGGCATGGCAGTACCCGGCACGCCGTGCAGGATGATGGCCTTCAGTCCGATATCGTGGCGGTCCTCCAGCGCCTCGGGCGTCAGGGCGGGGCCGAGCCCGCCGCGCATCGTTAGCCCGTGGCAGGAACCGCATTCCTGCACCAGCAGGTGGCGCAGTTCCGACGCCCGCTTGTCCTCCACCGGCTCGGCCTGTGCTCCGCTCAACAGCAAGAGGCTCAGGATGACCGCGGCCAGGATGCGTTCAGGCACGGCGCACCTCCTGGGTCAGGTCCGCCCGGCCGGCCGGCATTCCGTAGATACCCAGACGCTCGGCCTCGGCCACCACCTTGCCGATCACCAGTAGCACCGGTGCGCGCAGCCCCGCCGCCGCCACGTCCCGGGGCAGATCGCGCAGGGTGCTGCGGCAGGTGCGCTGCTGCGGCGTGGTGCCGGAGGCGATAGCCAGGGCCGGGGTGTCCCCGGACAGCCCAGCCTCCTGCAGGCGCTCGCTCATGCAGCGGGCATTGGCCAGCCCCATGTACACCACCAGGGTGGTCTGCGGATCGGCCAGGCTGTTCCAGTTCAGGTCCAGATCCACACCCTCCCGGCAGTGCCCGGTGACGAACCGTGCACCGGTGGCCACGCCCCGGTGGGTCAGGGGTATTCCCAGCGAGGTGGTGCAGCCGGATGCCGCCGTGATGCCGGGAACCACCTCGAAGGCGATGCCGTGCAGGGCCAACTGTTCAGCCTCTTCCCCGCCACGACCGAAGATGAACGGATCCCCACCCTTGAGCCGCACCACGTCGCGACCGGTCATGGCCAGACTGACCAGCAGGGCGTTGATTTCCGTCTGGGACAGGGAATGGCGGGAAGGCGCCTTCCCCACGAACACCCGGGTGGCCGATTCCGGCGCCAGGGCAAGGATTTCCTCGGAGACGAGCCGGTCGTAGACCAGCACACGGGCCCGCTGGATGAGCCGGTGGGCCCGCACCGTGAGCAGATCCGGCGCTCCTGGTCCGGCTCCCACCAGGTAAACACGGCCGGGCGCTTCGACAGACGACCTGCTCGGGGTGACGTTGGTGGTTTCCTGCAGCACGTTCATGGCCCGCCTCGCTCTCCGCCGGGGGAGCGGCGCGGTCAGCACCGTGTTCCGATGGCTGACCACACGGCTCTGGTACTCGTTCTGACTGGACGTTAGCACCGGGGTACCCGCCTTCCCTTGACAAGCATCAAGGCGCGCAAAACAGCGAATCCGGATCTTGGGCACAGGCCAAGCCGGCACGGAACGGGCCGGCACCTTGATGCATATGCCTGAATAAGGCGGTGCGGGAGGCAATGATGAAAGCCGGGATCTGTTACGAGACCATTCGCAAGGTTCCCCTGTTCTCGGGGCTCTCGGACGAGACCATCGACCTGCTCACGGCCGATGCCTTCGACCGCAGCTACAAGCGCGGGACCTTGCTGTTCTCCCAGGGCGAGCCGGCGGACCGCTTCTACGTCATCATCGACGGCTGGGTAAAGCTGTTCCGGGACAGCCCGGACGGGAACGAGTGCCTGGTGGGTCTGTTCACCCAGGGAGACTCCTTCGCCGAGGCAGCCATGTTCGACCGCCTGGGTTTTCCGGTGAATGCAGCCGTGGCCGACGACGCCCGGCTACTGGTCTTCCCGGCGGATCGCTTCCTGCGGAAGCTGCGCGAGAACCACGAACTCGCGCTGAACCTGCTGGCGAACCTCTCCGGCATGCTGCGCTATTTCATTCACCAGTTGGACCAGATCACCAACCAGCCGACCTACCGGCGCCTGGCGGCCTTTCTCGTGTCCCTCTGCCCCCACGAAGCACGCTCGACCACGGTCGCACTGCCCTGCGACAAGCTGCTGATCGCCGGACGGCTGAGCATGAAACCGGAAAGCTTCTCGCGGGCCATGGCCCGCTTGCGGGAACTGGACGTGCACTGCGAAGGAAATCATGTGCGGATCAATGATGTGCAGGCCCTGCGACGATTCGCCTTGGCGGGCCGCGAGGGCGTCTGCCCCGTGGGCAGGCCGTCCGGCGCTCCTTGCAACGGGCAACGGCAACGGATTCCGGCCCCCGCGGGCTCGTAGACAAACGACGACCGGGATCCGGCGACGCGACGCGTCAGTGCGCCCGTTTGCCGGACCTCAGTGCCCGGTGAACAGATTCATCCACAGCGCCTCGGCCTCGGCGCCCAGCCGCTGGTACTCCGGCAACTGGGTGATCTCCGCATAGGCCGGTGCCGACGATTGCACCTGGTCATGGAGCCCGTTGAGGGACATGAAGCCCAGAACCACCATCGCGCCGAGTATCAGAGCGATGGCCAGCATGCCCTTGCAGTAATTGGTCATGGTTGCCTCCCTACCGCGTCGTCCGGGGCGGCATGCGCCGCATGCAACAACTCGCAACCGGGTGAAATCAAGGTAGCAAGCGGCCTCCGGATGGGCCTTGACAATGGTCAAGTACCCTGATCCACAAACTCGCTATTAGTGGCCACAGGTGGAGGTGGGCGGCGCGCATGCGCCCCTCCCGATCGACCGTCCATAGGGAAGAGAAGCGAGGCATGTCATGAACAGAAAAACACTGACGACAGGGCTCCTGGGGCTCAGCGTGCCGTTGGCACTGGCCCTGACAGGAGCGGGAGGCGCCATGGCCCAGGATCACCCCATTCTGGAGGGTGAGGATCTGGAGCGGGCCGACAACATCTACTTCCAGCGCTGCGCGGGCTGCCACGGGACATTGCGCGGCGGTGCGACAGGCCCTGACCTTCTGCCGGACAACATGCGGGAACTGGGCCAGCGGCGCCTGGAACGGATCATCGCCCTGGGCACGGAAGGCGGGATGAACAACTTCGACGGCATTCTGGACGAGGAGGAGATCACGCTGATCTCCAACTACATCCAGATGGAGCCGACGGAGCCGCCGGAGATGTCCATCGAGGACATGCGGGAGCGCTGGCAGGTGTTCGTCCAGCCGGAGGACCTGCCCACCGAGCCGCAGCATGACCGCAACTGGGAGAACTTCTTTGTCACCATCCTGCGGGATGCCGGCCAGATGGCCATCATCGACGGCGACACCAAGGAAGTGGTGACCAAGGTGGAAACCGGCTACGCAGTGCATGTGGCCAAGGAGAGTTCCGACGGCCGCTTCTGGTACACCCAGGGCCGCGACGGGCGCCTGTCCAAGATCGACCTCTGGATGGACCCGCCCCAGGTCACCGCGGAAGTCTTCATCGCCTATGACGCCCGCGACGTGGCCGTCTCCCACTACGGCGAGTGGAAGGACAAGTACGTGATCGGCGGCGGCTACTGGCCCCCGCACTTCGTGATCACGGATGCCGACACCATGGAGCCGCTGAAGGTGGTTTCGACGCGCGGCTACAACACCCACGGCGAGTACGTGCACGAGGCCCGTGTGGCCGCGCTGTACAACACCCCCGGGGCACCCACCTTCCTGGTGAACGTAAAGGAGACCGGTCAGATCTGGCAGGTGGACTATTCCGACATTGAGAACCTGCGGGTGGAGATGATCGAGTCCAAGGAGTTCCTGCACGACGGCTTCTTCGACCCCACGGGTCGTTACTTCCAGATCGCCGCCAACTTCAGCCACCACATGGTGTTTGTGGATACCCACACCCGCAAGCGGGTGGGCATGCTGAACACCGGACAGATTCCCCACCCGGGTCCCGGCGCCAACTGGAATGACCCCGAATGTGGTCCGGTGGCCGGCACCACCCACTTGGGTGAAGGCCTGATGACCGCCTGGGGCAATGACCCGGAAGGCCATCCCGACCAGGCCTGGGAGATCTGCTTCTCGGTGGAGACGGACGGCCCTGGCCTGTTCGTACGCAGCCATCCGAACTCCCCCAACGTCTGGATCGACCAGGCCATGCATCCCGAGCCTGACGTCAACCAGTGGGTGATGGTTATGAACAAGGAGACCCGGGAGCTGACGCCGATCCAGGTCACCGATCTCGGTCCGGAATACGACGCGGTCGCCGTGCACATGGAATACAACCAGGCGGGCGACGAGGTCTGGGTATCCGTCTGGGCACGGGGTCGCGGCCACCTGGAGGAAGGCGAAATCGTCGTCTACGACGACAAGACCCTCGAGGAGAAGGCACGCATCAAGGGCCTGGAGACGCCCACCGGGAAATTCAACGTCTACAACCGGAAGAACCACATCGGCTGATGCCGCGTACCTGGCCGGAGCAGCCCCGCGGGGCGCTCCGGGGCCCGGGTCCCCCCCCCCCGCGGCGGGGGGGGGGGGGGGGGGGCGGGGGG
>JAFIFU010000043.1 GCA_020831885.1 Ectothiorhodospiraceae bacterium | reverse complement strand
CCTTGCCGGTGGCCTTGTCCTTGGCGGACACGTGCAGAATGCCGTTGGCGTCGATATCGAAGTTCACCTCGATCTGCGGCACGCCACGCGGCGCCGGCGGGATGTCGCTCAGGTCGAACCGGCCCAGGGATTTGTTGCCGCTGGCCATTTCACGTTCACCCTGCAGCACGTGCACGGTCACCGCGGTCTGGTTGTCCTCGGCGGTGGAGAAGATCTGCGACGCCTTGGTGGGGATCGTGGTGTTCTTCTCGATGAGCTTGGTCATCACACCGCCCATGGTCTCGATACCCAGGGACAGCGGGGTCACGTCCAGCAGCAGCACGTCCTTCACGTCGCCGCCGAGCACGCCACCCTGAATAGCCGCACCGATGGCCACCGCTTCGTCCGGGTTAACATCCTTGCGCGGATCCTTGCCGAAGAACTGCTTCACCGCCTCCTGCACCTTGGGCATGCGGGTCTGACCACCCACCAGGATGATCTCGTTCACTTCCGAGGCCTTCAGCCCGGCATCCTTCAGGGCCACCTTGCAGGGCTCGATGGTGCGCTGCACCAGGCCTTCCACCAAGGACTCCAGCTTGGCGCGGGTCAGCTTGATGGCCAGGTGCTTGGGTCCGCTCTGATCAGCCGTGATGTAAGGCAGGTTGATCTCGGTCTGCTGACTGGAGGACAGCTCGATCTTGGCCTTCTCGGCGGCTTCCTTCAGGCGCTGCATGGCCAGCTTGTCGCCGCTGAGATCCATGCCCTGATCCTTCTTGAACTCGGCGATCAGGTAATCGATCACGGCGCGGTCGAAATCCTCACCACCCAGGAAGGTGTCGCCGTTGGTGGAAAGCACCTCGAACTGCTTTTCGCCATCCACGTCGGCGATCTCGATGATGGAGATGTCGAAGGTACCACCACCCAGGTCGTACACGGCCACCTTGCGGTCACCGCCGTCCTTGTCCAGGCCGTAGGCCAGTGCGGCAGCGGTGGGTTCGTTGATGATCCGCTTCACCTCCAGGCCCGCGATGCGGCCGGCATCCTTGGTGGCCTGGCGCTGGGAGTCGTTGAAGTACGCGGGCACGGTGATAACAGCCTCGGTGATCTCCTCACCCAGGTAGTCCTCCACCGTCTTTTTCATCTTCTGCAGCACGCGGGCAGAGACTTCCGGCGGCGCCATCTTCTTGCCACGGGCTTCGACCCAGGCGTCACCATTGTCCGCCTTCACAATGTGATAGGGCATTTCCTTCACATCGCGCTGAACCACTTTTTCGTCAAAGCGGCGGCCGATCAGCCGCTTCACGGCGTACAGGGTGTTTTCCGGGTTGGTGACGGCCTGGCGCTTGGCCGGGGAGCCGACGATCACCTCACCGTCTTCGGCGAATGCCACCACCGACGGCGTCGTGCGCTCGCCCTCACTGTTCTCGATGACCCGTGCCTTGCCACCTTCCATGACCGCCACGCACGAATTCGTGGTGCCCAGGTCAATGCCGATAATCTTTCCCATGTCTTAGAACTCCTTGATGCTTCGCCTGTTCGACGGGCTAGATGCTGTTGATCCCTAGATTAGGGCGCCGTCACCGTTTTCAAGCCTTGCCCTGGCCTTCCCCGGACTGATCGCCTTCCGATTGGCGGGAAACCACCACCATGGCCGGGCGCAGCAGCCGGTCGCTGAGCCGGTAACCCTTCTGCACCACATGGATCACGGTATTGGGCGCATGCTCGGCCGAGGGCTGCATGGCCATGGCTTCGTGTTCATCCGGATTGAACTTCTCGCCGAGGGGATCCACTTCCCGGATGTCAAATTTATCCATGGCCTGGTTGAGCATCTTCAGCGTCAGCTCCGTCCCCTCGGTGAGCTTCGCAACATCCGCATTGGCCTCCCGGGCGGCGGAAAGCCCCATCTCCAGACTGTCCCGCACCGAAAGCAGCTCCGTGGCCAGCTTCTCCACACCATACCTGCGCGCCTGGGCCACATCCCGCTCCATGCGCCGGCGCATGTTCTCCAGCTCCGCCCGGGCACGGAGAAACTCGTTCCAGTTCTCCTCGGCCTTGGCTCTGGTGGTTTCCAGTTCCGCCTGCAGCGCGCTCACCGGATCACCCTGACCGGTTTCCTCGGCCTGCTGGTCAGCGCCCTCCGGTGGCTCGGCGGTTTGCTGGTCAACGGCACCCTGTTCCAGATCCTGATCCTGCGGCTTCTGATCCTTGTCGGACATCTGCTGACTCCAAACTCAATGTAAACGTCGTTCCGGGGCAAAGAGACGTACCCCCGGCCCGTTACCGAACCCATGTCGATCGGAATTGTATGTGGGGAGCTACTGCTGCTGATTCAAGGCCGCGCCCAGCAGCCGGGCGGTCATATCCACGATGGGGATGACGCGGTCGTACTGCATGCGTGTCGGGCCGATGACCCCCAGCACGCCCAGCACCCGCCCTTCCGCGGAATAGGGCGCAGTAACGAGACTGCAACCGTCAAAGACTTCGTAGCCGGACTCCTCGCCGATGAAAATCTGGATGCCGTCCGCCGCCAGGCATTGATCCAGCAGGTGCAGGATATCGCGCTTCTCGGCGAAGGCATCGAACAGGCTGCGGAGCTTCTCCACGTTGGCCGCCAGCTCCTCGAAATCCATCAGATTGGTCTGACCGGCCACCACGTAGCTGTCATCCTGGGAATCCGCGTCGGAGAACACGCGGGAACCGACACTCACCACGGTGTTCATCAGGCTGTCCATGCGCGCACGCTCATGCTCCAGGTGGCGCAGGATCTCCTCGCGGATGCTTTCGACGGCACGGCCGACGAAATGGCGGTTGAGGTAATTGGATACCCGCTGCAACTCCGCCTGGCTGTAATCCCGGTCCACGTTGATGACCCGGTTCTGCACCTCGTGCTCATTGACCACCAGAATGGCCAGCACCCGTTGGTCGGACAGCGGCAGAAACTCCACATGGCGCAAGGCGCCGGCATGCCGGCGCGGCAGCGTGACGACTCCGGCCAGATGGGTGAGCCCGGACAGCAGGTTGGAGGCCGTATCCACCAAGGCGGTGGGATCCGCGCCATCACCCAGCTCCAGCCGCAGATCCAGACCGGCCGCCTCCCGCAGCTTCACCGGCTGTACCGTAAGCAGACTGTCGACGAAGAACCGGTAGCCCTTGTCGGTGGGCACACGCCCGGCCGAGGTATGGGGGGAACGGACGTAGCCCAGTTCCTCCAGGTCGGCCATCACATTGCGGATGGTGGCCGGGCTGAGCTCCAGACCCGATTCCCGGGTCAGGGTTCGCGACCCCACCGGCTGACCGTCCCGGATATGCCGCTGCACCATGAGTTTCAGCAGGTGCTGGGCCCGTTCGGAAAGCATGGTGTCGGTGTGCTTGCGCGTCATGGCCATGATTATACCCATGCGGATTAGCACTCGCTACGCCAGAGTGCCAAAATGCACGCTAGCAACGCCGTTGGCGGCAGTCAATGCCTGCATCCACCCAGCCGCGCCCACCCTTCTATCCACCGGCGGCTGCCGCTAAACTCGTTGACTCATTCGCCTGCACGGCCAGGGACACGGCCCAGGAGAAAACCGGAAAACCATGCTCATCGACCTGCACATCCGAGACTTCACCATCGTCGACCGCCTGGACCTGGAGTTCGGCCCCGGCATGACCGCCCTGACCGGAGAGACCGGGGCCGGGAAGTCCATCCTGCTGGATGCCCTGGGCCTGGCCCTGGGCGACCGCGCCACGGCGGATACGGTGCGTCAGGGGGCCGAGAAGGCCGAGATCAGCGTCAGCTTCGACCTGAGCGATGCGGCAGAGGTCCGCCGATGGCTGACCGCGCAGGATCTGGACGCGGATGACGAATGCCTGATCCGTCGCGTGATCCAGGCCAACGGCCGCTCCCGGGGCTACATCAACGGCAGCCCCGTCCCACTGACCCTGCTCCGGGAACTGGGTGAGCAACTGGTGGACATCCACGGCCAGCACGAGCACCAGTCCCTGATGCGGCGGGACATCCAGCGATCCGTGCTGGACAGCTTTGCCGGCAACGGCGCACTGCTGCAGCAGTTGGGTGAACGCTGCGCCCGTGCCCGGGAGCTGGAAGACGCCCGCCGGGCGCTCACCGGGGACGATGATGATCAGGAGGCACGAAAGGATCTGCTGCGATACCAGTTGCAGGAGCTGGAACCCCTGCAGCTCTCGCCGGATGCCATCGCCGAGCTGGATGCCGAACACCGCCGGCTGGCCAACGCCGGCAGCCTTACCCAGACATCCCAGCAGCTTGTGAGCATGCTGTACGAGGACGACGGCTCCGCCCAGAGTCAGCTCGGGCAGGCACAACGCATGCTTGAGGAAGCACTGGCTCTGGATCCGTCCCTGGCCGAGGCCCACGAGCTGATCACCAACGCCCTGGTGCAACTGGAGGAAGGCGTGGACGCCCTGCGCCGGCACGGGGAGGCCGTGGAGCTGGACCCGGCGCGCCTGGAGGAGCTGGAACGGCAGATCGGCACACTATCGGACCTGGCCCGCAAGCACCGGGTCCGGCCGGAGGCGCTGCACACAGTGCGTGATAGCCTGGAGGAGGAGCTGGACCGGCTGGAAAACGCCGAGGAGCGGCTTCAGGCCCTGGACGCGGAGCTGCGGACACTGCGCCAGGAATACGACGACCTGTGCCGGAAGTTGCACGAGCGGCGCCAGGAAGCCGCCGGTCAATTGGGCCG
This sequence comes from Ectothiorhodospiraceae bacterium, assembly GCA_020831885.1. GTDB lineage: Bacteria > Pseudomonadota > Gammaproteobacteria > Nitrococcales > Aquisalimonadaceae > LSCE01. The sequence continues at coordinate 24,445 of JAFIFU010000043.1, read as the reverse complement.
GCAGGTTACCGACTCACTGAAGCACCTGGGCATGGCCGGCGCCAGCTTCCGCATCGCCGTCACTCCCCAGGAAAGCACCGCCTTCAGCCCCCACGGCAGTGACCTGATCAGCTTCGAGGTGCGTACCAACGCCGGACAGGCGTACGGCCCCCTGAACCGGATCGCGTCCGGCGGCGAACTCTCCCGCATCAGCCTGGCCATCCAGGTGGGGGCCACGGACAGCACCCGCATTCCCACACTGGTGTTTGACGAGGCTGATGTGGGCATCGGCGGCGGCGTGGCGGAAGTGGTGGGCATGCAGTTGCGCAAGCTGGGCGCCAGCCATCAGGTGTTGTGCGTGACCCACCTGCCCCAGGTGGCCTCCCAGGCTCACGCCCACCTGCAGGTGAGCAAGACCAGCAAGGCCAGCAGCACCGCCACGTCCGTGGTGGAACTGGATCGGGAAGCCCGGGTTCAGGAGATTGCCCGCATGCTGGGCGGCATGAAGATCACCCAGGCCACGCTCACCCATGCGGAGGAGATGGTGACCCAGGCCGAGAGCGGCTGAGCCACCGCATCGGCTCAGCTCCCCCAGTTGCTGGGCGCCAGATCCCCCTCCAGCGCCTGCAGGCGGCCTTCGTCGTCGAACAGCACGGTGAGCCGCCGCGGCTCGCCGCCGCCGCCAGCCTGCTGGGTGTGCACGTAGTCCCAGCGGTTGCCCCGGAACATGTCCTCGATGGCGGGCGAGCCCAGCACATAGCGCACCTGACCCTTGCTCATGCCCGGACGCAACTGCTCCAGCATGTCATCGGTTATGATGTTCCCCTGCTGCACCGTCGGCTGATAAGCGAAGGGCAGATCGGAAATCGAGCAGGCGGGAAGGGAGACGCTGCCCGCCACAAGTATTAGAATGACAATCAATCGCGCCATGGCCGTCACTATCGGAATCTCGCAGGCTGTGCGGCAGGATCATACCGCATCAACTCCACGATTGGCACGAACAACGGGGGAACACGTGCAGAACAAGGACCTCAGAAAGGCCGGCCTCAAGGTCACTCTACCGCGGATGAAGATTCTGGAAATGCTGGAGAACAGCAATAACCGGCATCTCTCAGCGGAAGACGTGTACAAGGGGCTGATGGGATCCGGCGAGGAGATCGGGCTTGCCACGGTCTACCGGGTCCTGACCCAGTTCGAATCCGCCGGACTGGTCCAACGCCACCATTTCGAGGGTGGCCAGTCCGTGTTCGAGCTGGACGACGGTGAACACCACGACCATATGGTCTGCCTCAATTGCGGCGCCATCGAGGAGTTCTTCGACTCCGTTATCGAGGAGCGTCAGGACCGGGTGGCGGAAGAACGTGGTTTCAAGGTCACCGACCACTCCCTGATCCTCTACGGCCGCTGCAACAAGTGCCAGGATGAAGACTGACCCCGCAGCGCCGGAGCCTCAGCGCCGGCGCTGCAGCCGTGCCCGCTGCCGGCGGACCTCCCTGGGATCCGCGATCAGCGGCCGGTAGATCTCCACCCGGTCGCCGGCATTGATCGTATCCGCAAGGCTGATCTCCCGCCCGAAGATGCCCACCGCCTGGCAGCCCAGATCGATTTCCGGAAACCGCTCCAACACGCCGGACAGGCGAATGACCTCCTCCGCCGTGCTGCCCGCCGGGACCTCCACGTCCAGCACCACCTGACGCTCCGGCGTGGCATAGGCCACCTGAACGGCCACCCGGGCTTTATCCGCCCCGCTTGCCATAGACTGTCACCGCCCGTTCCACAAAGGCATCCACCAACCGGTTGGCCAACTGATCGAACACCCGGCCGAAGGCCATGCGCACCAGCGTGTTGGAGAACTCGAATTCCAGGTCCAGCGACACCTTGCTGGCATCCTCGCCCAGATCCTGAAACCGCCAATAGCCATCCAGGCGCTGAAACGGCCCCTCAATCAAGCGCATTTCCAGCATCTTCCCGGGCTGCACCCGGTTCAGAGTGGTAAAGGACTTGCTGATCCCCCCCTTGCTGATGGTGATGAACGCCTTGCGCTCGTCCCCCTCGTGCCAGAGGGTCCCGCTGTCGGCGCACCAGGGCAGGAACTCCTGGTAGCGGTCCACATCATCCACCAGGTCGAACATCTCCCTGGCGGTATAGTGCACCAGGGCACTTCGGGAAATACTTGCCATGTTCCCTACCGTTAACCAATCGCAGAAACCGTTGCCCCGCCTCAGCCTATCAGCCCCAGATTCACCAGGATCACCACAACCAGCAGCACCGGGGCACACCAGCGGAGCAAACCATACCACAGGTGGAACCCCCAGCCCGTCGGCAAACCCAGGCTCAGACGCACCGTCTCCTGGGCCAGGAGCCAGCCGGCATACACCAGCAGCCCCAAGGCCCCGAGGGGCAGCAGCAGCCGGGCGATCAAGGCGCTCAGCAAATCCAGCAACGACAGCGTACCAGGCAGACTCCAGGCCTGGGCCTGACCCAGCACCACCAACAGCGCCAGAAACCAGAGAGACAGCCCGATGAGGATGGACGCCTGCCCCCGCCCCATCCCGTGCCGCTCCGCCAGCGCCACCGTACCGGCTTCCATCAGGGCGACCCCGGAACTGAGCGCGGCCAGGGACAGGACCAGGTAGAACAATGAGGCCGCCACGGAGCCACCGAACCACTGCCCCAGGGCCACCGGCAACACCTGAAACACCAGGGCCGGCCCGCTGACCAGCGGCAGGCCGGCATATTCCAGCAGGTTCAGCACCACCACGGACGCCAGCGCGGCCGCTGCCAGGTCCAGAACCAGCACCAGCAGGCCCGCCTGAACCACGGAGATACGTTCCGGGAGATAGGCGGAAAAGGTCACGATCACGCCGGTGGCCACAGCAAGCGTGTAGAAGGCGTGTTGCAGGGCCGTCAGCCAGGCCTCCCGGGACAGCCGGGAGAAATCGGCCTCCAGCACGGCGGCGAAGCGGTCACCCCCCGCCATGGGCGGCACCGCCCATGTCAAGATGGCCAGCCCCGTGAACAGCAGCAGCACCAGGGCCAGCATGCCCGGCAGCAGGCCGCGGGCCACCCCCTGGGAGACCAGGGCCACCACCGTGGTGATGAACACCGTGACCCAGAGCAGTGAGCGCTCCATATCACCCTGCAGCCCCCGGAACAGCGCCGCGGCGTCAATGGCATCCAACTGGCCCAGCGCGCCGGTGACCGCACGGAAGGTATAACCCAGTGACCAGCCCCCGAACACCATCAGCAACAGCAGCAACAGCAGCCCGGTGAGCAGCGTCAACCGCCCTACCCAGGCCCAATGCGGGGAGTGGCCATGAAGCAGTGCCAGATCCCCATGGCTGCTGATGGCATTCTGCCGGCCGGCGCGGCCCACCACCATCTCGGCCAGCAGCAGCGGCAGCGCCAGCAACAGCAGGCAGACCGTATAAGCCAGCAGGAAGGCACCCCCGCCGTACTCCCCCACCAGCGCCGGGAAACGCCAGATAGCGCCGAGGCCGATACAGGCGCCGGCCAGGGCGAGCACGAAACTGGCCAGGCCGGGCCACTCGCCCTGCAGGGATCGTCTGGGAACGGGCAAGGAAGCTCCTTTCTTGTTTTGGGAACAGGCCCGCCCATTGTCCGAGACCGGTGGCGGCGCGGCAACCGCCGGATGACGCCGCTGGCCGAAGCCCTGCGCTGCCGTTACAATGCGCGCCGTGAGCAAGAAAAAGCCAAAGATCCCCAGCAACGTCATCGCCGTCAACCGGAAGGCCAGGCACGACTTCAGCCTGGAAGAGACCTTCGAGGCCGGCCTGGCACTGGAAGGCTGGGAAGTGAAAAGCCTGCGCGCCGGGCGCGTGAGCCTGCAGGAGGCCTACGTGGTGGTGCGCCGTGGCGAGGCCTGGCTGATCGGCGCCAACATCCCGCCGCTGCCCTCGGCCTCCACCCATGTGCACCCTGACCCGGTGCGCACCCGGAAGCTGCTGCTGCACCGGGGGGAACTGGCCCGGCTCACCGGGGCCACCGAGCGCGAAGGCTATACCCTGGTCCCCTTGCAGATGTACTGGAAACGCGGCCGGGCCAAGCTGCAGATCGGTCTGGGCAAGGGCAAGAAGAAGCACGACAAGCGGGATGCCCAGAAGGAACAGGACTGGAACCGGCAGAAGGAACGTTTGCTCAAGCATAAGATCTGAGCACGGGATGCAGGGGGGATGGACAAGGCGGCCTGAAGACCACTTGAACTTCCCCGGAACACCCGCATCTAATACACTGCAAGACGGAGCATCCCCGATTTCAGGGGGCGACATGGTCTCGACGCAGGTAGTGAAGCCTGAGGTGCATGCCGAGGACGTCATCTATCCTCGTAAAAAATGATGGCCAACTTAAAATAGTTGCCAACGACGAAAACTACGCTCTAGCGGCCTAAATCCCGCTAGCCGTTGATCAGCAGGTGCCTGTGCCTCTGTCCCAACGGTCGTAGATCACAGGACCGCAGTTGACGGGTACCGCCTGCACCCGCTTCTGTTAAATCAATCAGGCTAGTTGAACGTGATCCCTCGTCTGCCGGGAAGCGTTCGGCGAATGCAATAGGTGGGCTAAGCATGTAGATCCAACGGTGGATCCCCTGCGGACGCGGGTTCGATTCCCGCCGCCTCCACCAACACCGCTTAGGAATCAGGCACCTACGGGTGCCTTTTTCTTGTCATTTTGAGGCGTCTACGGATATGTGGGACACATGACAGAACTTTTTGCGCTACCCAAACTTCGGATTGGGGCGCGCGGCGGCAACACCGGATGAGCTCCTCATATCCATATCACTGAGGTTCATTTAGCACCCCCTTGAATTCACCCAAGACCTGCAATTCCCCGGCCAGCGCTCCTTCAAGAACGATATCCTCGTACCCGGAGTCCAACGTATCGCAGGCGAGAACGATACGCGTGTGGCGCCACCCCCCTTCGAAGTCGGCAATCTTTTCACTTTGATATAACTTCACAGTGAGCCCCCCGTTGTTGTCCGGATCTTGAATGTCGCGATGGTAGACGAGCATAACGCGACCGTTACGTGTTCCGCCCGGTTTGGCCTCAAATAAACACAGCGCGCCGTTGGGTATGCGTCGATTCATGGATTCACCTCTCACCCGAACGGCAAATAACCCGGATCGAGCGCGACAAAAGTCCGGCAAGATGACCCAGGATCCCGCCTGGCTTAATGACACGACTTCTGTAGAACCCTCTACAAACCCACCGGCGGCAGCCTCCAGGTCTATGAACGGAACTGCGTTGTCTCCCGGTTTCAAATCCTTAATGGAGAGAAATCTCGGGGCGTCCTCTTCAGGGGTCACCGGACCGTCCCCGTGTTCCGGATTTAGCTCGGGCACTGCACTGGATATCGTCCCTGTGGGTTGTTCCGCACTCAATGCTGCTGCAACCTGTTGCCGGAAGTAGTCACGGGTTTCCGGATCAGTGCAATAGATGAAGCAGCCCTTGAGACCGCGACTCATCAAGGTCCGGTACGTATTCTTGATGATAATGCCAGCCCTCGCATCGGCAGCATCCACGGCCTCTGCGCGGGCACGCTTGTAGCCGTGCAGCGAGCGATCAGTTTTGGCGCGCTCGGAAGGCCGCGTGACCACGCGACCCTGGCGGACGACAAGATCCGGGCCAATGATGACTCCAACGTAGTCCATCTCCAGGCCCTGCACCGTATGAATACAACCAACCTGCTCGATAGAGTGAGGTTTATCCAGATAACGCCCCTCGTCGTCGCTCAGGTTCCAGCGCATTCGGAAATCGAATTCCGAAAGGACGATGTCCCAGGCGTCCGGATTATTCTTGCTCGCCCAATCCCAGCAGTACCCTGCCACCAAACGGGACTTGTAGCCTTGCTGGTCCAGCGCAACGATCCGGTTACGCAGAACCGCGGGCGAATCGACCACTTCGAGCCGGTACGCGATACCCGACAAGTCGTCCTGCGCCGTCTCGTGCACCTGCAGGACACTATCAAGCCACGCGAGATACCCGTCCGACCCATTACACCGGAACTGTGACTGAAGCACAGCCCGCTGAATCGTTGCACCTGCCTTCCGAGCCCAGTATTCAATCTCCGCCCGTGATCCCCTATCTTTCCAGGTGACTTGCTGGGCCTCATCAATGAAAAACACGCTGGTCTTGGCGGTTCGAATGAGATCCCGAGTCTGGATAGCCCCCTTTTTTTGATATTGAGAGCGCTCCAAGAGACGATGAGCTTCGTCGACGAGCACAACGTCCATGTCGTCCGGTTCGGTATCGTCATACGAGCCTGATCCTTTGAACAGATTACTGAAGCGGGTTTTGCCCATAGTCCCGGTGAGTCGACCTTCGTAAACCTGCCGGGGCGCCCGATTCGGCGTAACGTAATGAACCGTCTGATACTGCGCGGTGAGCCCTACAAGTAGATTCATGGCAACAACTGACTTGCCAGTGCCCGGTCCACCCTCGACAATCAAGACCTGTTTTCCCGCCTGCTGCCCCAGATTGGCCATTTCCAAGGCCGTCTCGTAGACGAGCTTCTGATCGTCGATCATGACGAACTCGCGGTTTCCCCGCATTAGCCCCGACAGGGTTTCGGCCAGTTCCCGGGAAGGACGAATGCGGCCACGCTCGATTCGATAGAGTACCTTGCTCCGATCTCCATACCGCACGTGTTTTCGGATAAAACGCTGCAGACGTTCGGCATCATGCCGCAGAAACACCGGGGCACGCTCAAGATGTTCGTGGTAATGCTTGTGCATAACACCACTCCCATCCCGACAATTATGAAGATAGGCACAAGGGTTTAGCCGAATACCGTCCTCCTGAACCGTTGCATTGAAATCCTGCAGTAGCGCCGCATAACTCCAAGCCTGATACGAGGGATGAGTGGTTTCTCGCGTTGCGCCACCCAGAAAAGTGCGCACGACCGCGTCCTTGGTCGTGCGTTCCACGGTTTCCCACTGCTTGAGTTCGACAATGACGCAGACATCGTTCTTCCCCTCATCAAGCCCGGAGATAATGATGTCGACTCGTTTTGACGTATTCGGGATGCGGTACTCGACGGCAACACCCGCATCGTCGGGGATAGCAGCGATTTCCAGCACGTTCTTCATGTATTGCAGTGACTGCTCCCAGGATCGACGCTCGCTTCCACTAACGCCAACCTGCCCGCGACGCTTCATAGCCTCAAGAATGCGATCCGAGATCAGGTTGTGCCGGACATCTTTAATGAAGGTGGCCTTGTCAGAGCTATATACCAGCATGTCGGATCCCAGACGTGTTTCTGTACGTTATTGCGCTGAACCCGGGCAATTGCACCCAATTGTACTGATGTAGCCGCCACTTTACCGTTCTGCATGGACAGGCCATCGCTGCATGATCCTCTGGTCAACGTCTCGGTCCTCTGCCAGTCGGCCAGCGCAACGGGCACGATCGTCCATACATCGTCGAACCTGAGCCTCGGCTGGTATGCGTGCCGTTTCGTCAGTCAAGGATGGCGATTCCGCATTGCTGCGGCTACTGGATAACGGGTCGCTCTGCCGGGCGAGACATCGCCGAGGCTGGAGCGGGACTGGTCTCACAAGTTTCGGATTTCGTCTGACTGTTGGGCGGCATTCGCCATTGGCCCTTCGCATTTCCACCAGCCCGCTTTGCCGGATTCTGTCCACAAGCTCACCGGCGCCTTATCAGCGCAGCGGTGTCCTGGTATGGAGCTCGTCCCTGATTGGCTCTGTTGCACCCCCGGTAACCCTGGGCCCGTTAACAATGAAGGCGCGTTACACTGAGGAGCCGTATCAGACCTTGAAGAGCTGCAACCACCGTAATGATGAAGGCCGAGCCCCATCATCCGTTGCACTCGCTCAAGGCTCCAGTTCCTGTTCAACTTGATGCAGCAAACCACACCGCCAGGGAACAGTCGGATAATGACAAGCGAAGAACCTTCTCCCCTGCCCCAGGACATCCGCTCGCGCAGCATTGAGAATGGAAACGGCCTGACCATGCATATGCTGGAGGCCGGATTCCAGGGGGGCGAGCGGCCCTGCATCGTGCTGTTGCACGGCTTTCCCGAACTGGCCTATAGCTGGCGCAAGATCATGCCGCCGCTGGCTGCGGCCGGCTTCCATGTGGTGGCGCCGGATCAGCGCGGTTACGGCCGCACCACCGGCTGGGACGGGGACTACGGCGGCGACCTGGGCCAGTACCGCATGCTGAACCTGGTGCAGGATTTGGTGGGGCTTGTCTCCGCGCTGGGACTCCGGTCGGTGGCCGCGGTGGTGGGGCATGATTTCGGATCCCCGGTGGCGGCCTGGTGTGCACTGATCCGGCCGGATATGTTCCGCTCGGTGGTCATGATGAGCGCACCCTTCGGCGGCCCGCCCGCGTTCCCGCCGGGCGCACCCAGCAAACCGGAACAGCCGCCGCGATCGTCGGAATCGCTGCACCAGGCCCTGGCGCGACTGGACCCGCCGCGCAAGCATTACCAGTGGTATTACGGTACCCGGGAGGCCAACGCGGACATGCTCGGCTGCCCGCAGGGCGTGCATGCGTTTCTGCGGGCCTATTACCACCAGAAGAGCGGTGATTGGTCGGGTAACGCGCCGCAGCCCCTGGCCTCCATGAGCGCCCGGGAACTGGCCCGGATGCCCACCTATTACATCATGCGAATGGATCAGGATATGGCCGAGACGGTTGCCGAAGCCATGCCGGAGCCGGAGCAGATCGCCGCCTGCCGCTGGCTACCGGACGATGAACTCGCCATGTACAGCAGCACCTATGAACGTACCGGCTTCCAGGGCGGGCTGCAGTGGTATCGGGCCGCGGCACACCCGCCCTATCAACAGGCGCTGCGGCTGTTTTCCGGGCTGGGGATCACGGTACCCTCCTGCTTCATCGCCGGTGACCGGGACTGGGGCGTGTACCAGACGCCGGGGGCCTTCCAACGGATGCGGAGCCAGGTGTGCAGCCGGATGCTGGGGTGCCATCTGATTCCCGGAGCCGGACATTGGGTTCAGCAGGAGGCGCCGGAAGCGGTGACGGCGCGGTTGCTCGCCTTCCTGCACCAGGCGAACAGCATGTAGCGAGGCTCGCTGGCGCCGGGCCAACCGGAATCACCCCGGTTGGCCGATGATGCGTTCCACGGACTGATGGAACCGCTCGCACGGGAACTCGTTGGCGCCGAAGCACAGTGCTTCGTTCGCGCCGCTGGCCATTCCCGCCTGCATGCTGGCAGAGAGTTCGAAGTCCTCGTCCAGCGCCTTCCAGAACATGTCGAAGTTGAGCTTCCAGTAATCCGCAGACCGGCTGTTCGCATGCTGCTCTGGAACGATCAGCCAGGCATCCACGCTGGAGCTCTCCGCCGATACCGGGCTGACGGAGAAGCCGTTGATGTGGTCGCCTTCCCATAGAAGGATGGTCGACGGGAAGAAGAAATAAATCACGTTCATCGCCCGGGCATAGCCTTCCATCCGCTCCGGCGGGCCGTCCAGCTCGTTGAACGACTTCTTCGGCAACACAACGCGGTGATGATCCCCCGCCTGGTCGTGGATCACCACGTTGTCATGAAACAGGTAGGCGATCGTCTCCCGGTGGGCGTAGGCGAAGTGGTAGGTTTCCAGATTCGCATCGAAGACGAGCTTCCAGTTCGACGGCTGGTGAAAGCTGCGCCGGTTGCGCACACCGGATGCCCGGGTGAACCCCAGTTCCTCCACTTCCCTGCCGAATGGACCGAAGTAGGCACCCCAATCGAAACCTGATAGCGGACTCGCCACCACCCAGACCAGCCCGAACCGCTCGGTGCATGGCAGTTCCACAAGGCCCGCCTCGGCTTTCGGAGCATGTGCGAAATCCCGGTCATGGGGCCTGCCGATGCACCGGCCGTCCGTGCCGTAGGTCCAGCTATGGTAGGGGCACACGAAGCGCTCCCGCCCCTGGCCGCATTCCCCTTCCGGCACCAACGCCGCACCCCGGTGGCGGCAGACATTGATGAAGGCCCGCAACGCGCCGTCCTTGGAGCGGGTGAGCAGGACGGGGACGCCGTGCACCGACTTGGCAAGCCAATCGCCGGGGGACTCCAGCCGCGAAGCCGCGTCCACTGCCTGCGGCAGTCGCCGCAGAGCACGCAGTTCCTTCTCATGGCGAACGGGATCCAGGTAGCGCTCCACCGGCGACCACGAGCCCTGGCCTCGCTGCCGCTCCTCCCCGTTGAGCGTCGCCTGGACACGTGCATGCAGTGACGCCACCGATTGGCTCTCGATCCCCATCCCGTTCTCCTCACCTCATCGTGTTTTATGGAAACGCCCGGAAGAACGACTTCGGCTCTCACGGCAGTCAACACGACACCGCAATTGCCTCACCGCTCCAGGAAGCTTCGTGGCCTCTGATGCGCCACATACTTGTCACATGACTGCATCTGCGGTCAAACGATTCCGCCGCAATGCCCCCCACGCCGGGCAGTGCGAGGCGGATCTGGCGTTGATGGCCGACATCCGGGAGGCAACACCCCAGAGGGATATCATTCCGGTTTGCTCCCCGGCCTCTCTCCTGGACCCGCCCGAAGCCCGCAAAGGGTGGCGGTTGATGTAATTGCGAAAGACGGCGGATTCAGGCGAGAATATGACTGGCGGTCAGTCAAAGCGGACGTTTGGCGTCGGCTCTGCGGCAGCACGTGCATTCCAGACTATCAGAGGAGACGAACGGGTGACCCGTTCAACCACCCAGTCCAAGAAAAAGGCATCGCCCGGGCGTCCCCGCACGAAACCGGCGGAAGTCCGCGCCCAGGAGCTGATGGACGCCGGCGAACAACGCTTTCTCGAAAGGGGCATCGCTGCCACCAGCATCGACGACATCGCGAAGGCGGCCAACGTCGCGAAGGGCACGTTCTACCTTTATTTTCAATCCAAAGACGAGCTCGTCGCGGCCTTGCGCGAGCGTTATGTCCACAATTTTCAGCAGCAGCTCGAAGCGCATGGGCAGGCGGCGGGCGAGCTTAACTGGCTCGGTCGTATGGACCGGTGGATCGAGGGCGTCGTATCCCTCTATCTGGACACCATCGAGCTGCACGATCTGTTGTTCCACAGCATCGATCACCATCCCGAGCGCCGGGAATCGGAAGGCGACGGGCTCATCGTGCGCGACCTGGCGGCGCGGCTGAGCGAGGGCACCAGGGCCGGGGCCTGGCAGGTCGATGACCCGGAGATGACGGCGGTGCTGATCTATCACGCCTTTCACGGCGCGCTTGATCACGCGGCGCTGACCAAAGGCCCCAAGCCGAGCCGCAAGACGCTGATCGAGCAGCTGCGCGCGTTCTTCCGGCGGGTCGTTGCCATCAATCCAGAAGCTCGCCATACCGGCTGAGCGGAGTTCCGTTTGATGAAGATGCCGATTGACATGAAAACTCCTGACGCTTCACCCGCTCATGCACCGTTATATCGTTCTCTTTTTTCTTGTGGACTGGCACTGGGGCTTCTGACCGCCTCACCGTGGGCAAGCGGCGAGAGCGCCGATGCGGAGAACGCGGAGGCCAGCCCCCGCGAGGGTTCCGCACAGGCACAGGCACACGTACTTGAGGCTCTTACGGTGACCGCGCGCCGGGTGCTTGAACCGCTGCATCAGGTGCCGGTGAGCGTGGCGATCATCGAGCCGGATGTGCGCATGCATGGTGCCATCGACGCCGCCACCGAGGCCGCGAGATCCGCACCCAATCTGGCGCTAAGCGATAACGGGCCGGGCCGTAGATACGGACTGATCCGCGGCATCGGGCTCATGGGGCATCCCATCAGCCCCTTCGATGGCACCGTCAGTTTTGCCTTGAACGGCCAGCCGCTCTCCGGCGATGCGGGCTTCTCCCAGTCGCTGGATGTGGAGCGTGTCGAAGTGCTGCGCGGGCCGCAGAACATCCTCTTCGGTCGCAGTTCCCAGGGCGGCACGATCAACATCGTGCCGCGGGTGGCCGACTGGCAAAGAGAACGCCGTGTGTCCGGCCAGTTCGGCAGCGATAACCAGTACCTGACCGACGTGATCATCGGCAACGCGATCACGGATCGGATGGCCGCTCGCGCCGCGCTGCGGCTCTCCGGAGCGGACGGATACATCGACAATGTCGGCACCGGGAATGAGCTGGGGCGGAATCGCCTGGGTGCGATGCGTGGCAGTCTGGCCTTCGACCTGGACAGCCGGACGACGCTGACGGCCACGGGCTACGTCGAGCGGGACCGCATGCGGGGAACGACCTACGTGCTCCGGGACGGTCCCCACGAGAGCTGGCTGGACGGCGACCCCGATGCCACCCGCCGGCTGGGCATCGGCGGGCTCGAACTCATGCGCGAGTTCCGGTCCTTCGACCTCACGGCCTCGCTGGGCTTCCAGGACATCCGGCAGGACCAGTCCGCACCCACCATCGACGCGCACATCTACTCCAGGATTCTAGGGCTGCCACCCAGCGCGTTCGAAGGCACCTCAGCGACGGACTGGGTGGAAGGCGAAACCCATGAAAGCGCCTGGTCCGGAGAAGTCCGGCTGAGCTCTCTGGAGACATCGGACTGGCGCTGGACAACCGGCTTGAGCTTCTACACCTCCCGTGTTGACCGCGAAAGCCTTCAGCGCAGCTCGCTATCGGTTACCGGCAACGGCCGCCATGACGGCACCATCGAGCTGGAGACCTTCTCCGCCTTCGGGGAACTCGGCCTGCCGATCACCGAGCGGCTCACCTTCACGCCGGGCCTGCGCGTCGGACGCGACCGGGTCAACTACGACAACCGCTTCGATTCCCTGGGCGCACCGGACCTGGTGCTGGCATTCGAGGAGAGCGATTCCTGGTCCGACACCTGGGTGACCGGCGGGCTTGGGCTCGACTATCGTCTGCTCGATGACGTGCTGGTGTACGGCTCCGTCAAACGCGGTCACTCCTCCGGCGGGTTTCCTTCCGTTAATCGAAACGCCGGAATCGGGGTGCCGCTGGAACCCTATGAGGCTTCAACTTCCTGGACCTACGAAGTCGGCACCAGAGCCGCGCTGATGAACGGCGCGATCTCCGTGTCGGGGGCCGCGTTCTTCAACGACGTGCGCAAGGGACATCTACAGTCCTTCGATCTGCTGACCTACCAGACGGTGATCGTTCCCATCGACTATGAAACCTACGGTTTCGAGGCGGATGTGCGTACACATTTCGGCGACCGCTGGAGCCTCTTCGGCGGCCTCGGCTATACCCAGACCGAGCTGAAGAATGTGCCGCCGGAGGAGCCGAGCGGCGCCCGCGACGGCAATGCCGTCCCGGGCGTTCCGGAATGGACCGGCACGGCCGGGCTGGAGCACCGGTTGGCCGTCTCGCCCTTCGGCGTCAGCGGAGAACTGGTATCCGCCGTTGATCTGCAGTATGTCGGATCGCGTTCGGCGGATATCCAGAACAGTTTCGACCTGAAGTCCTATACCGCCATCAATGCACGGCTCGGGTGGCAACGCGACAGCACCGCGATCTACGCCTACGGCCACAATCTGCGCGACAAGCAGCCGGAAATGACGGGCACCGAAATGGGGGGCGTCCAGGCGGTGACGCTGGGCCGGGGAAGGACCGTGGGCATCGGCTTCTCGATGGAATTCTGAACCAGACAAACGAACCGGGCTGAAACATGAAACTCGTCATCGAGCACCTTTCGAAAACCTACCCCAACGGCACCCGGGCGCTGAAGGACATCGACCTGACGATCGGCAAGGGCATGTTCGGCCTGCTGGGCGAGAACGGCGCCGGCAAGTCCACCCTGATGCGCATCATCGCCACCTTGCAGGACCCCGACAGCGGTTCCATCCGCTTCGGCGACATCGATGTGCTGAAGCAGCCCAACGCGCTGCGCAAGGTGCTGGGCTATTTGCCCCAGGAGTTCGGCGTGCACCCGGCCCTCACGGCGGAGGAGATGCTGGACCAGATCGCCGATCTGAAGGGTATCGCCGACCGCGCCGTGCGCCGGGAAACCGTGGCCTGCCTGCTGGACAAGGTAAACCTGTACGAGGTCCGGAAAAAGCGGCTCGGCGGTTATTCCGGCGGCATGAAGCAGCGCTTCGGGATCGCCCAGGCGCTGCTCGGCGATCCCCGGCTGCTCATCGTGGACGAGCCGACCGCCGGGCTCGACCCCCTGGAGCGGAACCGGTTCTACAACCTGCTGGCGGAGGTCGGCGAACACATCACCGTGCTGCTGTCCACCCACATCGTGGATGACGTGCGGGCCTTGTGCAGTGACATGGCCATCATGGGCGACGGTCAACTGCTTGCCAGGGACACGCCTTCCGCCCTTGAGCAGCGGCTCGCCGGGAAACTGTGGGAGCGCGCCATCGACAAGGCGGAACTCGACCGCTACCGCCGGCGCTACCACGTCATCTCGCACCACCTGCGCGGCGGCCGGATGCACATCACCGTCTTCGACGAAGCCTGGCCGGGGGACGGCTTCGCGGAGAAGCTCGCCACCTTGCAGGATGTCTACTTCTGGGTGACGACCCCGCGCGCGGAGGTGGCCGCGTGATGTCCGGCATTTTCTCGCGCGAACTCGCCTACCGCCTCCAGCGGCCGCTCACCTGGTTCGTGCTGCTGTTGATGGTCTATCAGGGCATCGCCTATTCCAGCACCATCTACGACCGCATCATCAACGAAGGCGTGTGGCTGAATGCGGCCGCGGTCGCCCACATCAACATGGCCGGCATCGGCTTCCTGGTCTTCATTGTGATCGCCGTCATCACCGGCTCGGCGCTCTATCGCGACATCGAACACAGAACCGCCCCGCTCCTGTATACCTGCCCGGTGAACGAGAAACGCTTCTTCCTGGAGCGGTTCGCGGCCGCGTTCCTCATCAACATCATCATCATTCTGGCCTACGTCGTCGGCATGCTGCTGGTGCCGTGGCTGCCCGGCTCCTCGGGCGCTCCCCTCGGGCCCGCCCCACTGGGCCAGATGGCGTGGAGCTTCGTCCTGTTCAAGCTGCCGAACCTGCTGTTGCTGACCGCCGTCAGCCTGGCCCTGGTGGTGATATTCCGCCGGATCACGGCGAGCTACCTCGGCATGGCCGTGCTCATGGTGCTGCTGTTGCTCACCGAATTCGTGCGGGAACATACCCCGTACCTCAACCTGGTGCTGCTGCTGGACCCGCTGGGCTACGGCATCGTCATGGAGGAGGTGGGCGCCATGCGCGTGCCCGAGAAAAACACCGCCTACTTTCCGCTCTCACCCATACTGATCGCCAACCGCCTGCTCTGGCTGTCGGTCTCCTGCGCCTGTCTCCTGCTGGCGTATCGCGTCTTCAGCTTCAAACGCTTCATTGCGACCGACGCCGGCAGCCGTCGCCCGGATGACAAGACGGGCGGCAATCGCATCGGCAACGCCGCCCCGCCCCCGGTGGTGCTGCGGTTTACCGCCGGCAACATGCTGGGGCGACTGTTTCGGCTGTCCTGGCGCGACTTCGCGACGATCACCCGACCGGCCGGCTTCCGCGTCGTCATCGCCGTGCTGGCGCTCCTGGCGCTCTTCTACCACGTGCTGTGGCAGGAGATCGACTTCCTCGGCATGGTCAAACTGCCGCTGACCTACGAGATGGCCATCGCGCGGCAGCCCATGAGCATCTATCTCTTCGTGCTGCTCGCCCTCTGGACCATCGAAACCCTGTTCAAGGACCGGACGGTGCGCATCTGGGAAGTGACCGAGAGCCTGCCGGTTCCCACCTGGGTGCTGTTCCTGTCGCGCTTCATCGCCATGGCTGCCGTGGGCCTGGTGTTCGTGGCCGTGCTGTTGGCGGTGGGCCTACTGGTCCAGATCGGGCGCGGCTTCACCGCTATCGACTGGACGCTCTACTTGCAGGATCTGCTGCTCTACCGCCTGGGCTGGCTGACCTATCTGCAGATCATCGCCCTGGCCCTGTTCGTGGGCGCGGTGATCAACAGCCGCTACGCGGCACATGTGGTCACCGCGGGCATCCTGTTCTTCATCTTCATTGCCCTGTTCTCCGGCATGATCGAGGAGTACCGCTATCTGTACGCCTACGTGCCGGGAGTCGCGGCATACTCCGAGGTCAACGGCTACGGCATCTTCGGCGTGGCGAGCTTCTGGTACGGGATCATGTGGACCTCACTCGCGGCCGCGCTGGCCCTGCTGGCGTTCGGGCTGTGGAACCGGGGTGCGCCCCGGCCGCTGGTCGCCAGACTCCGCAAGCTGCCGGCCCGGTTGTCCTACCTGGGCCTGGCCGGCGTGGTCGTGGCGTTCACGGGGTTCGGCTATGCCTGGTCCCATGTCCAGCACAACGTCTACGGACTGGCGGACTACCGATCATCCACACAAAAGGATGACGACGCGGCCGCCTACGAAACCGCCTATCGATGGACACAGTCGCTGCCGCACCCGGTCGCCAGGCATATCGACCTTCGTCTGGACTTGTACCCGGACCAGCGGCGGGCCGACATCGCCGTGGAGATGCTGCTTGAGAACGAGCACGACACGCCCATCGAGACATTGCATGTGGAGTATCCCCGCTTCGCCAGCCTGGAGCTGCTGGAGGCGCGGCTGGATGGGGCAGGCGACGACGTCTCCTTGATCTCCGTCTCCCGGGACACGCGCTTCCGGCACGACGTCTACCGGCTGTCAACGCCGCTCCCCCCGGGACAACGGCTTCGGCTGCACGCCCGCGGCCGCCTGCAGTACCGGGGCTTCACCCAGGACGAGGAAGACCCGCAGGCCAAAGTCACCGACAACGGCAGCTTCCTGGGTTCGGAGATCCTGCCCCAGTTCGGCTATGACCACGGGCGAAAGCTGCTGGAAAACCGGGAACGGATCGCGCGGAACCTGCCCAGGCTGGCGTCGCGCAAGGCGGCGCAGGACGACCCCATCCAGCGCCGTCGGTCAGTCTTCTCGCGCCTCTCGCCCCGGGCGACGGCCGACATCACGGTCAGCACCCCGGCGTCCCAGATCGCATTCGGGCCCGGCAAGCTCGTCGCGCGCCGGGAGGACGGAGACCGCCTCATCACCACCTTCTCGCTCACGGAAGCGGCATCCCTCAACTGGCATATCGGCAGCGCGGCGTATGAGGTGGCGGCGTTCACCATCGGCCGGCCGGAGCGCCCCGTCCAACTGGAGATCCATCATCACCCCGGACATGCCTGGAACATCGGCCACATCCGCGCCGCGGCGGAAGCGGCGCTCGCCCATCTCGAAGCCGAACTGGGGCCCTATCCCTACCGCCAACTGCGGATTGCCGGCATCCCGTACTACGCCGGAACCAGCCATGCCTATCCCAACGTAATCGCCATCCCGGAGAACCACGGATGGCTGGCCGCCGTCCGCGAGCCCGCCGACGCGGCCTATGTGTACTACGTGGTCGCACGGGCCCTGGCCGCACAAGTGCTGGCCCACCACCTGGACATCGCCGACGTGCAGGGCGCCGGACTGTTCACCCGCACGCTCCCCGAGCACTACGCCCTGGAACTGGTGCGCCAGCGCTTCGGTGACGCCGTGCACGCCGACGCCCTGGCCGAGAAGGCGGACGACTACCGGCGCGGCAGAGGCCGCGAACCCAATGCCGAACCCGCGCTGCTGTACAGCGACGGGGCTGACTACGTGGAAGCGGCCAAGGGCCCCATCGTGCTCGCCTATCTGGATGAGCGCGCAGGCCAGGGCGCGCTCAACCGCGCCCTGGCGAGCTTCGTCGCCCGCTATGCCAGCACCGGCATTCTGGTTAACAGCACCGATCTGCTGGAGCACCTGGAACGGCAGCTTCCCGCCGAACTGCACCAGGAGATGCGGGAGCTGTTCCTCCGCACCGACCTTGCGAGGTTGCCGGGCTACTGAGCATGACGCCATCCACACGCTCGCCGGCACCAGACGAACGGTATGGAGCGCAGACAGCAATGGATCCATGGGGCTGAACAGAAATTGAAGCCGACCGCGTGGTGTCTTCTCGCGTAGACTGCTCGACAGAGAGAGGACCAGAAGATGACACGCAGAAGGCGACGGAACCATGCCCCGGCGTTCAAGGAGAAGGTGGCGAGGGCGGCCCTGAAGGGCGAGGACACGCTGGGCTTACTGGGCCAGGATGCGGAAATGGTTCAGGCGCTGGATGTCACCGAGCGGACGCGGTGGGAAGTGGCGCTTCGTGAGGGGGAGGAACGGCTTCGCATTGCGCTTGATGCCGCCGGCCTCGGGACCTTTGACTGGGACATGGCCAGCGACCGGATCACATGGTCGGATGGGGATGCCAGGCTGTGGGGCTTCGCGGCTGACGAATTCGACGGGACGTATGCCACGCTCCGGGAGCGGATCCACCCCGATGATCTCAGGGATGTCGAGACGAAGGTCAAAGAATCCAGGATAGAACAGAAGCCGTTCGCCCATGAGTTCCGTATCTTCCTGCCGGATGGCTCCGTGCGGTGGCTAACGGGCAGAGGTGAACTCAAATGGAACCAGGATGGGCACGCCTACCGGATGATCGGGGTCGTTCAGGACATCACGTCACGAAAGGAAGCGGAACGGGAGAAAGCCGAGCACACGGAATATCTGCAGACCATTCTCGACAACGTTGTGAACGGCATCGTCACGATCAACACCGGTGGCACCATCGAGTCATTCAACAAATCCGCAAACCGACTGTTTGGCTACACCTCGGAAGAGGTGATCGGCCGGAACATCGCCATGCTCATGCCCGAGCCTCACCGCAGCCACCACCAGAGCTATATCGAACGGTATCTGACCACCGGCACGGCACGGATCATCGGCACCGACCGCGAGGTGGAAGGCCGGCACAAGGACGGCTCCACCTTTCCCATGAATCTCGCCGTGTCCCGCATCACCCACAATGGCGTGACCCACTTTGTGGGATTGATCCGCGACGTCACCTTTCAACGGCAGGCGGAAACGGAGATTCGTCAACTGGCCTTCTATGATCCGCTGACCCAACTCCCCAACCGCAGCCTCCTGAAGACGCGGCTGCAACAAGCCATCAAAGAAAGCGGCCGTAGCGGGCGCCCCGGCGCCCTCTTATTCGTTGACCTGGACAATTTCAAGACCCTGAACGATTCCCGGGGCCACGACACCGGCGATCAGTTGTTGCAGCAGATCGCCAGGCGGCTGACGCACTGCCTGCGGGAGGGTGACACGGTGGCCCGCTTCGGGGGTGACGAGTTCGTGGTTGTGGTTGGTGAACTCGGGAGCGATCCCGGCAGTGCGGCCGAGAAGGCCCAGGCCATTGGCAAGAAAATCCAGAGTGCCCTTGTCAGGCCCTACCGGATTGGCCGGGATATCTTCCACAGCACGCCGAGCATCGGCATCGCCCCGTTCGACGGGGTGGAGAACAACAGCGTCGACGAAGTGCTCAAGCGTGGCGACCTGGCCATGTATGAGGCCAAGGCCCGCGGTCGCAACTGCCTGCAGTTCTTTGACCCGGCCATGCAGGCCTTGGTGGCGAAGCGGGCCAACCTGGAGGCCGATTTGCGGCAAGCGTTGGTCAACGGGCAACTGGAGCTCCATTTCCAGCCCCAGGTTGATGTCGACGGCCGACTGATCGGCGCAGAGGCGCTTATCCGCTGGCCGCACCCCGTGGACGGAATGATTCCGCCGGCCCAGTTCATACCTCTGGCCGAGGATACCGGCCTGATACTGCCACTGGGGACCTGGGTCATGGAGGAAGCCTGTCGACACCTGGCGGATTGGGAACGGGCCCTGGACGGAAAGGCGTTTCAGCTCTGCGTCAATGTGAGCACGCACCAGTTCCACCAACCGGAATTCGTTACCCGGGTACGGGAGATCCTCGCTCGTACGGGCGCAGACCCAAACCGCCTGGTGCTGGAGATCACCGAGGGGCTGTTGCTGCAGATCGATGCCGATGATGTGGTCAGGACGCTGCAGTCCCTGAAAGCCGATGGGGTCGGCTTCGCCATCGACGATTTCGGGACCGGTTACTCCTCGCTCCGCTATCTGAAACACCTGCCACTGGATACGCTCAAGATCGATCACTCCTTCGTCCGTGACGTGACCAGCGACGAGAGTGACGCCGCAATCGTTCAGACCGTTATCCGCCTGGGCGAGAGCCTCGGCTTCACCGTGCTGGCGGAAGGTGTGGAGACGCTGGAGCAACGCACCTGGTTGATCGCGCATGGCTGTCAACAGTTTCAGGGATACCTGTTCGGCTGGCCGGTGCCCGCAACCGAGTTCCGAAAAGTGATCGGCACCTTCTTCAATACCCCTTGAGAATCCAGCAGCTGCTGGTCCCCTGGCCCTCTGGCGCCGACCCGGCCGCGAACAGGGACTGACTTCCCCGCTCGTCCCGCGAGGCGTAGGTCAGAGACAGCGTCCCCTGATCCAGACTCCGGGCCAACCCCAGGCTCCAGAAGGTGACGCCGCTGGCGTCGTCGGGATCGTCGTAGCCCACACTGGCACCGACGGCCGTCGCCGGCATGAACTCGTATTCCGCACCCAGTTCATAGACCGCGCTGCCGTCCGCATCACTGTCGTCGGCGTTCACAACGTAGCTCACCTCGGCGAATACCGGACCGTATCCAAGCCCGAGGAACAGCTCTCCCTCGTCGGCATCGTCCAGCTCGGGAAAATTGTAGTATTGGTAGCCGAACTCCACGTCCACGACGCCCACCCCGGTGGCGAAGCCCAGATACGGCAGTACCTCCTGACCCTCGCCCTGCCCCAGCGTGGACACCCGGGTGCCGAGAAACAGGCCGGACGGATGGGTGTAGGCGACGCCCCCCTGAACCACGGCCGCATTGCCGGATCTGGATTCCCCATTGTCAATGTAGTCACTGAACACGCCGGCGTGAAAGCTCAGTTCCGCCTGGGCGGTTCCGGCGACAAAAAGCGCGGCCAGGCCAAACGCGGCGGCGCTTGCCGGAGCGCCGCCTCGACGCGTTCCCCAGTGCTGGCGGAACACTGTGGCAGGGTATCCGGCAGGACTTCGACGGACACGAGACGGCAAAGGCGCCCCAGCGTGTCCCTGTCCAGCCGTTCCAGCAGTTCGGCCCGTACCGACCCGCGGCACTCGAGAAAGGCGACCGCCCCGCGGTGGATGGGCAGCATGCGAAAGGCCTGCCCCTTTTCGTGATCCGGCAGTGCGCTCAGCCAGGCGGACAGTTCTCCCGGCAGCATCCGATCCAGTTCCCGCGGTGGTTCAACGGTGAATGCCTGCATGTCGGTTCCCTCCTGCATCAGGACCGGGACGCCCATGGCGCCCCGGTTCCAGCCGACGTTCAACCGGAGATCCCCAGCAACCAGGCCGCGGTCAGGAAGTACACGGCGAGACCGCTGAAGTCCTTGATGGTGGTGATGAACGGATCCGCACCCGGCGCGTGATCCACCCCCAGCTTGAGCAGCAGGTAAGGCAACAGGAAGCCCAGCAGGCACGCCGTGGTGATGGAGAACATCAGCGAGACGCCCACCACCACGCCCAGCAGCGGGATGTCGTTGGGGGCACCCTGCCAGGCCCAGGCCACCAATCCCCCCACCGTGGCCAGGACAAGACCCATGGTCAGCCCGACCTTCAGCTCCCGGACCATGTGAACACGGAAGAATCGCTTGAGATCGATGTGCCCCAACGCAAGGCCCCGGGCAAAGATGGTGGTGGACTGGGTGCCGACGTTTCCACCCATATCCATGACCAACGGAATGAAGATGGCCAGGGCGACGATGGCCTCCAGTACGCCTTCGAAGTAATCGATCACGCCACCCACCATGAGACCGCCCACCAGCGTCACCATGAGAAACGCCATGCGGACCTTCACCGGGTAACCGATGCCGCCGGAGGTCAGCTTCTCACTGCGCACGATCTCGGTGTGATGGGTGAGATCACCGACCCCGGCCTTCCAGTAGGCGTCCTCGGAGGCCTCTTCCTCCAGGATGTCCATGGCGTCGTCAAAGCACAGCGCCCCCACCAGGCGCCCGGCGTCATTGAGTACCGGGAGCATGGCCATATCCTTGCGTTGCAGCAGCCGGACCGCCTGTTCCCGATCAGTATCCATGGGCACATGGATATCCGTGCCTTCCACCAGTTCACCGACCCGCTGACCGGACTCCGCCCGGATCAGCGAGCTCAGCCGGGCGAATCCCATGTAGCGGCCGTCAGCCCGGGAAACGAAGACCACGGACGCGGCACCGTTATCGAGACGGGAACGCCGCACCATGTCCAGTGCATCGTCAGCCCGGATGTCTTCGCTCAGGTTGATGAAGGTATCCCGCATCACCCCGCTGACCGGATTGTCCGTGTGGAAAACCGTGGACTGTGAAACCGGCTTCATTGTCGCGACATAAGTCATAATACACCCCGTTATTTTTTGAAAAGCAGCATGCCAAATCGAATTCGGAAAACCGAAAACGCATCCATTTCAAGAACGCAGCCTAAACCAATCGCGGAATCACCGATTCCGCGGTGCGGATGCTGCAATTTTCCGGGGAATACCAGGCCGATCCGGCCTGGCCAAAGAAACGCTGTGAAGCGAGGATCTAGGCAGGCAGGATAGCCGGATAACAACCGTTGGAACGGCCTTCCCCGAAGCTGAATAATCGACTACTCGGATCTTCCATTTGCTTTGATTTTTCGCCTCCTGACGACGAATCCGGCGAAATAACAACCGGATAAAATGTGAATTACAACACACACATAAAACTCATATAAAGATTTTTTATAAGCCATAGAAAAATGGAAACAAGAACCACGTCCGCCACCGATGTCACCAGCGGTGTGTTGGCAATTGCGGGATCAAAGCGCAACGCCGAAAGAACGCAGGGCATATGCAAGCACAACGCATTACTACAACCATGCTCCTGAGGCCGGTCCCTTTTTACAAAGGAGCCGGCCTCAGGATGGTCTCAGCTCGTCCCGACGCCCAGCAATGCCGTGGCAATGGAGAAATAGATGAGAATGCCGCAGATATCCGCGATGGACGTGATCAGCGGGGCGCTGGCGGTGGCCGGGTCCAGGTTCATGCGGGTGAGGAGGAACGGCAGCAACATGCCGATCATGCTGCCGACGATGACCACCATGATCATGGCCAGCGAAACCACCATCGCCACGTCGGCACCGCCGCGCCAGAAGCCCAGCCCCCAGACCGCCACGGCCATGGTCAGGCCCAGCCCTGTGGCCACGGCCAGTTCCTTGCCCCAGAGCCGCAGCCAGTCCTTCATCCGGACATCGCCCGTGGCGAGGGCGCGGACCATCAGGGTGGCGGACTGGGAACCGGCGTTGCCGCCGGAGTCCACGATCAGGGGCAGGAAGAACACCAGGGCGATCACGGCCTCGATGGTTTCCTCGAAATAGGCGATACCGGCCCCGCCGAAAATGTTCATGAACACCAGTAGCACCAGCCAGCCGACGCGCTTGCGATAGAGCAGCGAAGGTCTGGCCTCCCGCAGACTGAGCTGCATGGCGCCCATACCACCGATCTTGTGGAAATCCTCGGTGTTCTCCTGTTCCACCACGTCCATGACGTCGTCGACGGTCACCACCCCGAGCAGTACGCCGGTCCGATCCACCACTGGCAGCGCCGTGATGTCATAGTGCTGTATCATCCGGGCAGCCTCGGCCCGGTCATCGGACGCGTTCACGCTGACGATCCCGCTATCGGAGATCAGCTTCTCCACACGGTCGTCCTTGGGGTTGAGCACCAGCCGCTTGAGCCCAACGGTGCCCAACAGTCGGCCCCGATTGTCGGTGACGTAGAGTGTGTTGATGGTGTCTTCCGCCTCCCCCCGGGAGCGGACATGATCCAGCGCCTGCTGCAGTGTCCAGTCCGGGCGGATGGTGACGAAATCGGTGGTCATCAGGCGACCGGCGCTCTGCTCCGGATAGCCCAACTGCTTCAGCGCCAGCCGCATGTCATCCGGGGACAGCAGACTCAGCAGGCGTTCCACCGCATCTTCCTGCAGGGATTCCAGCAGCGCCGTACGGTCGTCCGGGAGCAGGCTTCTCAACAGGAAACGGCCGTCCTCGGCCTGCTCCTCCATTGCCTGCAGCAGGGCGTACTGGGATTCAGGCCCCAGGTAGGCGAACACATCCGGCCAGCGCTCACGGGGAAGGACACCGAAGGCCGCCTTGACCTGTGCCGCATCCAGGCCGGACAAGGCCTGGGCAATGTCCTGGACGTGCAGTTCCTCGAACTGCTCCGGGAGTTCATCCCAGGCCTCCCGCACAACCAGCTCCCGCAGCAGTTCCACTTCCTGCTCATGCTCCATGGTCATAGGCTCACCTGTTGATAACGGTAAATGCGTCATTTTTCATGCGCATGACACGGAAGTGCCGATGCCGACGCATCAGCACCAGTCATCCGGCCGGGGCGCAGCGCCCGAGGCCATCGACGATACAAGAAAACGGGAACAAACGATGGCTGCGTCAGAGCGCGCCAGAAGACAGCAGCCCGTTTTCCGCCTGAACCCGGCGGAAAGCGGGCGAGCGATTGGGAAGGAACGCGGGGCTTACCGGCCGGGGATCAGCAATCAGAACGATATGTTGAGCGA
>JAFIFU010000114.1 GCA_020831885.1 Ectothiorhodospiraceae bacterium | reverse complement strand
GGCCCGCGTTTGTACAGTCAAAAACAACGCGGGGCCCCCCCGCCTTGGTGCGGGGGGCGCTGGACGGCGGCAAGGTACGGCTGGTTGCCGGTGTGACCAAGGATTTGACCAGCCGCGTGAAGGCAGGCGATCTGGTCAACGTGGTGGCGGAGCCCCTGGGCGGCCGCGGCGGCGGACGGCCCGACATGGCCCAGGCCGGTGGCAGCCATCCCGAGCGCCTGCCGGAGGCCTTGAAACGGGTGGCCGACTGGGTGCGCCAGCAGTTGGCCGGATGAATGAAGGAACGGTTGTCTGACACGGGGCACCATGAAATCCGGGGCGGAATCGTGTTAAATATGGCCCCCCTTTACGACAGCAGAAGGATGCCATGGCTCTGATCGTACAAAAATTCGGCGGTACGTCCGTCGGCACGACCGAGCGAATCGAGAATGTTGCCGAGAAGGTGATCAAGACCAAGGAAGCCGGCAACGACGTGGTGGTGGTGGTATCCGCCATGAGCGGCGAGACCAATCGTCTTATCGATCTGGCGAAGGCGATTCACCCCCGTCCTCCGGCACGGGAACTGGACATGCTGGTGTCCACCGGGGAACAGGTCACCATCGCACTTCTGACCATGGCCCTGGAGAAGCGCGGCTATCCGGCCCGCTGCTATACCGGGGCCCAGGTGAAGATCCTCACCGACAGCTCCCATAGCAAGGCGCGCATCCAGGAGATCGATGCCAAGGTCGTTACCGAGGATCTCAAGCAGGGCCGCATCGTGGTGGTTGCCGGATTCCAAGGGGTTGACCCCAGTGGCGCCATCACCACGCTGGGCCGGGGCGGCTCGGATACCACGGCCGTGGCACTGGCGGCGGCCCTCAAGGCGAATGAATGCCAGATCTACACGGATGTGGACGGTGTCTATACCACTGACCCGCGCGTGATGCCCAAGGCGCGCCGGCTGGATCGCATCACCTTCGAGGAGATGCTGGAGATGGCCAGTCTGGGATCGAAGATCCTGCAGATCCGCGCGGTGGAGTTTGCCGGCAAGTACCACGTGCCGTTGCGTGTGCTGTCCAGCTTCCAGGACGGCCCCGGCACCCTGATCACCTTCGAGGAAGAAGATATGGAAGAACCGCTGATTTCCGGTATCGCGTTCAACCGAGACGAAGCCAAGCTGACCCTGCTGAACGCCCCGGACAGACCCGGCATCGCCGGTGCGATTCTGGGTCCGGTTTCCGCTGCGAATATCGAAGTGGACATGATCGTCCAGAACGTCAGCCGTTCCGGCGCCACGGACTTCACCTTCACGGTGCACCGCAACGAGTACGAGCGGGCCAAGGAACTGCTGGAGGGCGTGGCCAAGGAACTCGGCGGCGAGGTGTTCGGCGATACCAAGATCGTGAAACTGTCCCTGGTGGGTGTGGGTATGCGATCCCATGCCGGGGTGGCCAGCGCTATGTTCGAGGCGCTGGCCAGTGAGGGTATCAACATTCAGATGATCTCCACTTCCGAGATCAAGATCTCCGTCGTGATCGACGAAAAGTATCTGGAACTGGGCGTGCGTGCGCTGCACTCCGCGTTCGGTCTGGATGATGACGACGCCTCCGTCCGCGTCGAGGGTAAGGAAACCGATTGACCTTGATGCCCGCAGGCGGCCGGATTGCCCCTCGCGTGTGTCTGTTTCACTTGGCTGAAGGGTGCGGCAGACCGTTTGCCGTGTTTGATTGGAGACAGGGTCGTGTCCAGCGAGAACGTCCGGCCGGCCGGATTGAACGGGGCCGATCGGGCGTTGTCGTTAATGCAGGAGCAGGATTACTGCTGGCGCGATCCCGACGAAGGAGTGAGGGACATGCTGATTCTCACCAGGCGCGTTGGAGAGACGCTGATGATCGGTGACGAGGTGACGGTCACCGTGCTCGGCGTGAAGGGCAATCAGGTACGCATTGGCGTGAATGCGCCCAAGAACGTATCGGTGCACCGTGAAGAGATTTACGAGCGCATCCGTCGCGAGAACGAAGGCGAGGAGGGCGATGCCGGCTACGACGATCGCGGTTAGCTGGTTGTGCCCGGGCCCGGTTGCTCCCGTCCAGGAGTGGCCGGGCCTTTCTGCGTATGGCGCCTGGTGACGGGGGTTTACCCGGGGGGCCATTTCCCGTATCGTACGCGCTCGAGTTCACGCAGGCCGTGACCCCGGAGAGGTGGCCGAGTGGCTGAAGGCGCTCCCCTGCTAAGGGAGTATGGGTCAAAAGCCCATCGAGGGTTCGAATCCCTCCCTCTCCGCCATCATTCCGGTGGCAACCACCATCCGGCAATGGCGGGGTTCCGGCGGCGGACGGCGTTTGACCCGAGACGGTGATTTCGCCATAATCTGCGCCTCAAAAACAACGCGCCCGTAGCTCAGCTGGATAGAGTACCTGGCTACGAACCAGGCGGTCGGAGGTTCGAATCCTTCCGGGCGCGCCAAATTCAAATAATAATCAAGGGCTTGAGTCTTGTGCTCAAGCCCTTTTTTTGTCTTCTGCGTCATAAACACTGCGTCATAAACACTGCGTCATTGCGGGCGCCCCGCATACTCTATTTCAGCGGCTTCACCCGTTCCGGCTTCCGCCGGTAGATCCACTTGGTGGTGCTCGCATCCGCATGCCCCAGGGTCTGCTGCGCCCGATCCAGGCTCTCGGCGTCGCTGGCGGTTTTCGCGCGCAGATCCCGCTCCCGGATCTTCACTTCCAGCGCGGTTTCCTTGACAGCACGCTCCCCGAACTGGCCGTCGCCGCGGAGCAGGAGTCTACTTCGAATGTGCTGCATTTCCGCTTGTACCGCCATCTTGTCGGACTCGTGGTGAGGCCAGTGGTATTGATACGGACCGCCTCGGAGCAAGGCGCAGTCCGGCCCTCGCTGGAGTCGCCGGGGAAGCGAGGTTAGCGTCGGCTGAGCGCCGACGTTCGAGCTCGAAGGTGAGAGCCTCCAAGACGATTTCTGGAATGGAACCATTCGTGGGTACGTCGACTAGCAGTTTGGGCCAACGGAACGCATCCGGCCGTTCGCCGGCGCGAGTCTGGGCGTGATGTACGGTGATGGCGTCCAAGGACACCGGTTGCGCACAGTTGGAAGTCGGAGGGCACGATGTGCCCCCCTTGGCCTGTGGGTTGGATTACTTGCGCTCATACTCGGGCGCGTTCTTCAGCGAGTCCTCGTCCATATCCGTGTAGAACACGGATTTGTCATCTCCGATGGTGTGCTCCAGGTGATTCCAGCCCAGGCCAACCTCCTGTCCGCCGAGCCCCAGGAAACCACCACTCTTGATCACGACACCGACGATGCGCCCGTCTTCCCCGATGATCAGATTCTGGATCTTGCCGACGTCATCGCCTGATGCGCGGTGCTTGACGGTCTTGCCGATCACGTCGTCGGCGTAGAGCGCCCCCGCGGGCTTACGGCTGATGTACTGCTGGTCGGCAGGGTGCTCACCGGAACGCTGCTGCTCGGCACGCTGATCGCCGGAATACTGCTGCTCGGCGCGCTGATCGCCGGAATACTGCTCACCGGCACCCTGTTTATCGCCGGCACGCTCCATGCCGGCAGCGTCCTGCGCAAACGCGGCCGTGCTCAGTGCCAACGTCGGGGCAATGGCGGCGGAAAGGATCAGGGAGGTTAGTTTCTTCATGATTAACATATCCTTGGATTTTCGGCAGTCTGCCGGACCCTATGGGGTCTTGGGTGCAGTTCCCGAGTAGCGAAAACGCCATTTCATAATGCGGATAAGCGGGCGCCTTGTCCGTGCGGTGGCGAACTGTCACCGTTCTGTGACGCAGTCCCCACAAGCCTCCAAAGCGCTCTTGTAGGATCGAAACCGGTGCTATCAGGTATCTCTCCGTTCGGAGATCACGGTGCGATCACTCACGCGTGCAGGCCTTCCCATGCGAGCGTTATTAATGGCCGGTCTCCTGTCGTTGGCGTTTGCGTTGCCGTTGCCTGCTCATGGCGGCGAAGGCGGGTATCGGCTGCTTGAGCTGGACGGCTACCTGGTGAAATGGGGCGAGCGGGAGCTAGGGGTGGGGGCGAGCGTCAGCTACGCCTTCGCTGACGAGACGCTGCGGTTCGAGGATGCACGCAACTGCCGTGATCTGGCACCGATAAAAGCGCTCGCCGGGCGGGACCTCCCCATGGAGACGCTGGTGCGCGAGACCAAGGCGGCGTTTCGGGTTTGGGAGCGCGCTTCTGGTCTGTCATTTCACGAGGTCGGCGATGCCCGGGATGCGGATATCGTCATCGGCGCCCAAGGCCGGCCACGTGGGCGGGCATTCGCGAACGTATCCTACGCCCCCGGTCCGGAGGAGGGTGTGCGTGCCATCGAACAGGCGCTGGTGTGCCTGAACCCGGACCAGGAGTGGAAAGTCGGGTTCGACGGCAACAAGGATGTCTACGATATACGCTATGCGCTGATTCACGAGATCGGTCATGCCATCGGCCTGGACCATCCCGGGCCGTCCGGGCAGGTGATGGCGTTTCTTTATACCGAGGCCTTCAACGAGCTCCAGCCCGGCGATCTGCGCGGCGTCCAGCGGCTCTACGGGCGCGGGGCAGATGACAGCGAACCGGCTAACGGCCTCGACACCCAGCTGTCCGAGACACCGACCGGAGGGCGACTCCCGGCCCTTGGGCGTCTTAGTCACCACCTATATGATGAGCCTGCTTCGCCGATCCTTTTTATTGCCACCGAGTAGACTACAAAAAAATGAGCTGGGGATCGGTAGGGTCCGGGGGGCTATTCAGTTGCCACGTGTCCCACGTTTGCTGGCCGAAACGGCCAGCTAGAGTTCCTGTCCAATTATTTCCCCTCCCCGAGGAGGGGGAGGCTCAACCCCAGAAACGGTTAAGGAAGCGCTGATCTATTCCCATGGTGCTCGAACGGCCCGCCCTGCGGGGCTTTGCAGCGTGTCCGGGTGCGGTGTTGCGGCGCTTGCCAAGCGATTGCCAGTGATCCCCGCGGATGAATGGCGG
>JAFIFU010000113.1 GCA_020831885.1 Ectothiorhodospiraceae bacterium | reverse complement strand
TCGATATGCGCCACATGCTCGGCCAGGGGCGCGAACTCCTCCACCTTGCCGGCCACACGGTCATCGAACCGGGCACCCACGGCGATGAGGAAATCGCAATCCTCCACCGCGTAGTTGGCGTAGGCCGTCCCGTGCATGCCCAGCATGTGGAGGCACAGATCATCCTTGGTATCAATGGCCCCCAGCCCCATCAGGGTGGTCACCACCGGGATGTTGAACGTCCGGGCAAACTCGGTGACTTCCCCCGCCGCATTGCCGTTGATGACGCCGCCACCCACATACAGCAGGGGCCGGTTGGAGTGTTCCAGCAGTTCGAAGAACTGCCGGCACTTGCGCTCCGAGAGCCGGGCGGACTTGAGCGAATCCATGCGCTGACGGTAGCCCCTAACCGCCAGCAGGCCCTCGCCCTGGTACTCACCCACCCAGTTCTGCATGTCCTTGGGCAGGTCCACCACCACGGGCCCGGGCCGGCCGGAGCGGGCCACCTCGAACGCGGTGCGAATGGTTGACTCTAACTCCTCCGCCCGGGTCACCAGAAACACGTGCTTGGCGCAACTGCCCATGATGTTGACAATGGGGGCCTCCTGGAAGGCATCGGTCCCCATGGCACCGGTGGGCACCTGGCCCGTGATCGCCACCACCGGCGTGGAGTCCGCCATGCAGTCGCGAATGGGGGTGACGGTGTTGGTGGCCCCCGGGCCCGACGTGACCATGAACACCCCGACCTTGCCACTGGCCCGGGCGTAACCGGCCGCCATGAAGCCGGCACCCTGCTCGTTGGCCGGCACGATCAGCCGCATGGGGTCGTCGCCGTCCTTGCCGCGGTGGGACTCGTTGTAGCGGAAGATGGCGTCATAGGTGGGCAGAATGGCGCCCCCACTGTAACCGAAGATGGTGTCGACACCTTCGTCGGCCAGTACCTGAACCACCATTTCGGCGCCGCTCATGGTCTTGCCTGCCAGGGGATGCTTCTTGCCTTTCTGTCTGCTCATAATCTCTAGCCAGTGGGTGCTCATGGGGAATCGGAAACAAAGCACTACACTATACTAAGCTTTCATGCGGTAAAGCCATGGCTCAGCGATTCCCGCGCTGGCGTGGCAAGGCGCGGGAAGGGATGTGTCGCAGGGCTACATGACCGACGGGCAACGCGGACCACGGTAGCGTGGAAACCACCGGTAGAGCGCCGTTGTGCGGCGCGCCGGAGAAGCGATCACGCCTCGTCGTGGTTCTCCGCCGGGTCGAAACGCAAGGCGGCGGAGTTGATGCAATAACGCAGGCCGGTGGGCTCGGGCCCATCCGGAAACACGTGCCCCATGTGCGCCCCGCAGGCGCTGCACAGCACCTCCTCGCGCCGCATTCCCAGGCTGTCATCCGGTTCCACCTCCAGTGCCTCCCCGGACAGCGGTTTCCAGAAACTCGGCCATCCGGAACCCGAGTCGTACTTGGTCTCCGAGGAGAACAATGGCTGCCCGCAGCACACGCAGAGAAAGCGCCCTTTCCCCTTGAATGCGTTGTAACGGCCGCTGAAAGGCGGTTCCGTCCCCTTCATCCGCGTGATCCGGTACTGCTCCGGCGTCAGTTCCCGACGCCATTCCTCGTCCGTTTTGCGAACTTTGTCCATGTCACCCCTCCAGTTTCCTGTGCATACTGCGCTGTGCAGACCATGACCGGTAACGTCGGCCCGGGGATGGAAGCCCCTCCCGACGAAAGGACGCGATCCCCGGCCGGGAGTTCCCCATGGGCCCGGCGGAACCGTCTGCCCCTATCGTAGCGTGCTGCGGCGCTCCCCGGGGACCGTTGCGCCCTTCGGTTGCGCACGGCGCGGGACCGGTCCGGCAATCTCAGGGACACGCCGCAGGCAGTAAAGGAAGCTGTTGCCATGACCATACGCCCCATCGCCAACCCGGTCCGCCTGGCGCAGGACGAGATCCGCAAGGCCCTGGAGCAGGCGGCCACCGCCATCGACACCCATGAACAGGGGGGCGACGGCACGCCGCCGTGGAACACCTGCCGGGAACACCTGCAGCAGGTGCGCGGAGCGCTGGTGATGCTGGATGTCCAGGGCGGCGTGGCGCTCTGCGACGAGTGCCTGGGCCTGGCGGAGGCTCTGGAACAGGACAGAAGCCTGTCCCGGGAGCAGGGCCTGGACGTGCTCATGTATGGCCTGCTGCTCCTGCCCCGCTACCTGCATCGGGTTGCCGAACAGCGCCGGGAACTGCCGGCGACACTGCTTCCCACCCTGAACGCCCTGCGCTGCATGCGCCGGACAACACCACTGCCGGACTACCACTTCGCCTCCTTCGAACGGGTGGATATGGACCTGAGCTGCCTCAGCCAGCCACAGGAACCCGATCCCCGATTGGAAACCACCGCCCGCCGGCTGCGGCTCATGCTGCAGGTGGGCCTGCTGGGCTTGTTCCGGTCGCCGGATTCCGCCTTGCATGCCCGCCAGGTGCAGCAGGCCCTGGAGCGGATGGGCAACGCCTTCGGAGACACCCTGACGGGACGGTGGATGCGCCTGGGCGCGCACTGTCTGGAAGCGGTGGCGTCGGGCCAGTTGCAGGCCGACGACTCCCTGCGTCTGCTGCTCTCCCGAATCGATCTCCACCTGCGTACGGTGGCGCTGGGTGGCACGGCGGGGCTGGATGCGCTGCCGCCACCGATGGTGACCAACGGGCTGCTCTATTACACGGCTCTGGGCGGGGAACACAACGCCACCCTGGGGCAGTTGCGGGCCCAACTCGGGCTCAAGACAGTGCTGGCGCCGCCGGCCCTGGTGGAGCACGAACGCGAGGCGCTTGCCGCCCCGGATCGCGGGGTCATGGAAGCGGTGAGCAAAGCAGCCCGGGAGGAACTGGACCGTCTCAAGGACGATATCGAGAGCCTAGCCAACACGGGTGAGCTGAACGCTCAGGACCGGGATGCCCTGGGCGGACAGATAGGAGCGCTGGGCAACACGCTGGCCATCATCGGCCTCAGCGAGGCCGCGGCGCTGCTGAAACGCGAGCAGACGCGCCTGCATTCCCTGGAGGACGAGGCCGGGGCGAACCGGATTCTGGACGCGCTCCAACACCTGGCCGAGAGCCTGACGCTGGCAGAAGACCAGTTGCAGGATCTCACCCAGCCGGCCGGTGCCTGCACACGACGACCCAAGCGGCTGGTGGAAGCGGAGGGTCGGGTGGTGGACGAATGCCTCAAGAACCTGGCCCGGGTGCGTCGGGCGCTGGAGTTCCTCAATGGCGATGTGGATGAGGGAGAAAGCATCCGCCTGATGGATCAGCCGCTGCAGGAGACAGCGGGAATCCTGCGCATGCTGAATCAGCCCGAGGCGGCCAGAATACTGGAACAGTGCCGGTTGGAGATCGCCTCACTTCCCCAGGAAGGGACGCCCGAAGAGGGCCGGCTTTCCGCTCTGGCCGATGCCCTGGCCGGGCTGGAGTGGTTTCTGGAAAGCCTGCGCGCCAGCGACAATGGCGAGGAATCCCTGGAGCTGGCCGGCGAGGCCCTGCGCTCCCTGGCCACCCCCTGATCCGGATATCTCACCGGGCTAAGCCGGCATCCTGGTGCAGGATCGCATACAATGCTCGCACGCCGCGCCGCGGCGAGACGGCGCGTCACCCATGCGATCAGACAGGAACCGGCATGAGCGAGATCATACTCATCAACGTCTCCGGGCAGGACAAGCGCGGGCTGACCTCCTCCCTGATGAGCATCCTGGCCGAGTACGAGGTCGGCATACTGGATATCGGCCAGGCAATGATCCATGACACCCTTTCCCTGGGCATGCTGGTCAAGGTACCGGATCAGGCCAGACTGTCTCCCGTGCTCAAGGACGTCCTGTTCCACATCCACCATCTGGGGATGCAGGTCCGCTTCACGCCCATCAGCGAGGATCAGTACGAAGCCTGGGTCCAGGGCGCCGGCAAGCCCCGTTACATCTTCACCCTGCTCGGCCGGCGGATCGAGGCGGACCACATCGCCCGGGTGGCCGCCGTCATCACCGAGAACGACCTGAACATCGAGGATATCGTGCGCCTGTCCGGACGCGAGCCGCTGTACAAGAACAGCGGCCAGCAGAGCCGGGCCTGCATCGAGCTGACCGTCCGGGGACAACCCCTGGACCTGGATGCGATGAAACAGCGGTTCCTGGAAATCTCCCAGGAGATGGCCATCGACATCGCCTTCCAGGAAGACAATGTGTACCGGCGTAATCGCCGCCTGGTGGTGTTCGACATGGACTCCACGCTGATCCAGCAGGAGGTCATCGACGAGTTGGCGAAGCAGGCTGGCGTGGGCGACGAGGTAAGCCGTGTGACCGAGGCGGCCATGCAGGGGGAACTCGATTTCCGCGAGAGTCTGCGCCGACGGGTTGCCCTGCTCAAGGGCCTGGACGCCACCGTGCTGGAGACCGTGGCCCGGAACCTGTCGCTGACCGAAGGGGCGGAGCGGCTGATCCGCACGCTGAAGGCTTTCGGGTTCAAGACAGCGATCATTTCCGGGGGCTTCGGCTACTTCGGCCGGCACCTGCAGCAACTGCTGGGGGTGGATTATGTGCACGCCAACGAGCTGGAAGTGGTGGACGGCCGGGTGACGGGGCAGGTGGTGGGCCCCATCGTGGACGGCGAGCGCAAGGCGCTTCTGCTCCGGGACATCGCGGAACGGGAGGGGCTCCGGCTGGAGCAGACCATCGCCGTGGGCGACGGCGCCAACGACCTGCCCATGCTACGGCTGGCCGGCCTGGGCATTGCCTTCCGCGCCAAGCCGGTGGTCAAACGGAACGCGCGCCAGTCCCTGAGCACGCTGGGGCTGGACGGCATTCTGTACCTGATCGGCATCAAGGATGCCGATGCGGTGGAGGAGGCGGTCAACGGGGCCGACAACGCCCGGTAGCCGCCGGCTCCCGGATTGTCGGAGATCCCTGCTGCGCAGGGCTTCCGACCTACGAATGCCCGCCCAGCCGTCGGTTGGTGGCCGCGCGTAGCGCGGATCACCGACGTCAAACAAACCGCCGCCGCATTGTCGGAGATCCCTGCT
>JAFIFU010000112.1 GCA_020831885.1 Ectothiorhodospiraceae bacterium | reverse complement strand
GGGCATCGCCAGGTGATGCCCCGGTGGCGGCACACTGCGGGGGTTGTCAGGCATCGCCTCCCGCCGGCGGCAGGTGCGCGATGGCGGACTGGTAGGTGCGTCCCACCGGTACCCGGCGCCCGTCGGTAAGCCGCAGCATCAGCCGGCCCTGCTGTCGCAGCCGGCCCACCACCGCGTCGTCCGCCACCCACCAGGAGCGGTGCACGCGCCGTCCCAGACCTTCCAGCTCCCGGGCGGCATCCGCCATCCGGCAGAGGACCATCTGCCGGCCACCGGTGGTGTGGACGATCATGTAATGATCCTGCATCTCCAGGCATAGCAACCTGCCCTGGAGCGGCGTTTCCAGACGGTGGAAGAACAGTGCGCCGGGAGAATGTTCCGGGGGGGCGGTGTGGGGTGCGGGCCTCGGGTCCTCCGGGTTGATGCCGTCCGGTTCAGGCGGTTCCGCCGCGTCCGCCGACTCCGGGGCATTCAGGTAGAAGACCACCGACAGAACGGCGCAAAGCAGCAGGACCTTCCAGAACAGGCTCGGCAGGCTGCCGACTTCCAGCCCGGCCAGCACACCGGCGGTATGCACAACGCCGGTTGCCGGCACGGCGGCCAGCAGGCCGCCCAGCAGCGGGGTGCTCAGATCTCGCAGCGGCAGGCCTTCGGGCAGTCTGGCGTCCAACCGCCGGACGGCGAGATCGCACAGCAGCCAGTTCACCGCGACCACAGCAAGCCAGTACGGCAGGCGGACGCGCAATGGCAATGCATCAAAGGTCCCGAAGGGGCCGATGGCCGCCAGTACCAGACCCAGCACCAGGGGGGGCGCAAGGCGTCGTGCTGCCCGGGTGAGTCGTTCACGTATCGTGAACGGGTTATGTGAGGCCATTCGCGAAAAAAGCCTTTGTTTTACGAAACTTGGGTTTTGTCACCGGGCGTTGCCGCATTAGGGTGGCGCTAATCGATTCCCTAGGGTGGCGGCGACGTGAATCCACTGGCGCTTCCCTGGCGTCTCAACGAATCACAACGTGACAAGGAGATCATGCCATGCAGCCGCGAAACGGCACATCCGATCCTGGGGATCGGATCGACAGTCTGGACGTCCTGCGCGGATTCGCCGTGCTGGGCATCCTGGTCATGAATATCCAGGCATTCGCCATGATCTCCGCAGCCTATATCAATCCTACCGCACTGGGCCCCTTGTCGGGTCGGGAGTGGTGGGTCTGGCTGGCGGCGCACCTTGCGTTTGACGGCAAGTTCCTGGCGATCTTCGCGGCCTTGTTCGGTGCCGGCATGGTTCTGATGGCGGATCGGGCTGCCCGCACCGGTGACTCCCCCTGGCGCCGTCACCGGCGACGCATGGGAACCCTGGCGCTGATCGGCGCGGTGCATGCCTACGCCGTCTGGTACGGGGACATCCTGTTGATCTATGCCGTGGTGGGGCTGTTGGCCTTCCTGTTCCGGAATCTGGCCGGCCGGCGGCTGCTGGTGCTGGCGGGCGTCTTCTACCTTGTGCCGGTGATCTGGATGCTACTCATGACCGGACTGCTCCAGATCATGCCGGAGGCGGCGTATCAGGAGATGGCCAACAGCTACTGGCGGCCGGACGCGCAAACGGTGGTTGCCCAGGAAGCGGCCTACCGGGGGGCTTGGCTGGCGCAGATGCAGCAACGGGTGCCGGACGCGTTGACCTTGCACCTGCTGGTTCTGCCCACCGAGGAGGGTTGGCGGGTGCTGGCGCTGATGCTGGCGGGCATGGCGGGCTACAAGTCCGGCCTGCTGACCGGGTCCTGGGCCATCGCGGGGTATCGGCGGCTGTTGCTGGTGGGGCTTGCCGGAGGGTTGCCGCTGGTGCTGACCGGTGTTGCGTATAACCAGCTCGGTGGCTGGGACATGGGCCGGTCCATGTATCTGGGGGCTGTGTTCAACCACCTTGCCACCCCTCTGCTGGCACTTGCCTGGGTTGCGGCCGCAATGCTGGTGCTGAAACACGGATTGCTGCCGGGTCTGGTGGCTCGGTTGCGGGCGGTGGGGCGCGGGGCGCTCAGTGCCTATCTGCTCAGCAGTGTCCTGTGCACCCTGGTGTTCTACGGCCACGGACTCGGGCTCTTCGGTCAACTGGACCGACTGGAGCAACTGTTGGTGGTCGGCGCCGTCTGGATGCTGTTGCTGGGCATTGCACCCGCCTGGTTCCGGCATTTCCGCATGGGGCCGGTGGAGTGGCTATGGCGCTGGAGCGTATACGGCGTGCAGCCGCCACTGCGCCGGAGTCTGGGAAACACGGCGGCGTGAACGGTTTGGTGATTTTCTCCGGAGGGCGTCAACATGCAGAATGAAGAACCTAACATGAACATCCGTTCCGAGAGACCTGGCCGAAAGCATCGTGGCCTCGGAAGACACTGGGACCGGGCCGCCGTCGGTCTGGCGCTGATCTGGGGCGGCACCGCCTGGCTGCTGGGCCTGGGCTGGTACGCCGCGCTGACGGGTGTGGGGGCGATACTGCTGGTGGAGCAAGTGCTTCGTTGGCGGGGCGGCCTGCCAGCGGACGGCTTCTGGGCGCTGGCAGGCATTGTGGCGGTGACGGCCGGCATCGCCGGACTCGCGGGCCACCGCCTTCCCGTGATGGCCCTGGTGCTCATTGTCGCAGGGCTCATGCTGTTGGGATCGGTGGTGCGGCCGGGGAAGCGCCAAGGTGTGTAGCGAGGCCATCGTCAGCCGCCTGTCCTCCGACGACAGACCTGCCGGCTTCCGTGAAACCGGCGGACTGTCATCCGGTGGCCAGCGCGCGCCGCAGGGCCCCGAAGCGGCGTCGGTACTGCGCCGGTGTCAGCCCGACTGCCCGGCGGAACAGGCGGTTGAAAAAGCTGGGATCCTCGTAGCCGATGGCCTCGACGATGGCTTCGATCGGGGCATCGCCGGTCTCCAGCCACTGCTTGGCCTCCTCCAGCCGGACCGTGTGCACATATTCTAGCGGGGCCATGCCCGTGGCCCGACGAAACCGTCGTTTGAAGGAGCGCTCCGGTAACCCGCTCATGCGGACCATGGTGCGCACCGGATGGGGTTCGTTGTAATGCAAGGCCAGCCATTGCTGGCAGCGTGCGACGACGGCATCCTCGTGCTGCGCGCGGCGAGTGAGCACCATGTAAGGCTGCTGGCCGAGATGATGCCAGTCGATCAGGTACAGCTTGGCCACCTGCAAGGCCCGGTTCAACCCGGCGATCCGTGCGATGAGGAACAGCGCCAGATCCTGCCAGGAAGAGCCGCCACCCACCATGACCAGCCGTTGTCCTTTCCCCGCCGTCACCAACGCGCGCCGCGGGTGGACCCTGACCTCCGGATAGCGTCTCGCCATTGCCTCGCAATAGCCCCAGTGGGTCGTGGCATCCCGGCCGTTCAGCAGTCCCGCCTCAGCGAGCAGCAGCGCTCCGGAGCAGGCCGCGCCGATGTAGGCACCGGATTCGTAGCATCGCCGCAGCCACGCTGTCTCCCGGGGATACCAGCCGGTGATGTCCGTTTCGGGGGTAACCATCAGTTCCGGGACGCAGATGATGTCCGGCCGGCCGGCTTCGTCGATGGTGCGGTCCGGCAGCACGTGAACGCCGTTGGCCATGCGGAAGCTCCCGGCGTCCGCCGCCACGGTAAGCGGTTCGAAGGGCGCGTCCCCCATGTCTCCCCGCGTGATCACGCCCCAGTCGCGGTCCACGGCCGCGAACAGATCGTACATGCCGTAAAGCGTGGAACCGGTGGATTCCGGCACCGTCAGGAAGGCGACCGTGTACTTGCCGATCTGATCGGACATGGCAGGAACGGACGGAAGATGACCGTTTTCACTTTAGCAGAGGCTTGCACCGGCTTGTAGTTTGCACAGTGACCGAATTCCGAATTGCGAGGTCCGTCATGAATACCACCCTTTCACCCCAGGTGCCGGACCCGGCCGCTGTGGAGGCCTTCGAGACGCGGCTGGTAGAGGCACTCAACGAGGCGGGCATGCTGCTGATGGTATCCATCGGTCATCGGCTTGGCCTGTTCACCCTGCTTGCCGGTGCCGCGCCCATGACCAGCGACGTGCTGGCCGACCGCGCCGGGCTCAACGAGCGTTATGTCCGGGAATGGCTGGGCGCCATGACCGCGGCAAGGATTGTGACCATGGATCCCCGCGCGGGAACCTACCGGTTGCCTCCCGAGCATGCCGAGTTGCTCACCGATCACGGGCCGGCAAACCTGGGGGTTTACGCCCAGTTCATTCCCATGATCAGCCAGGTTGAGGATGACATTATCGCGTGTTTCCGCGATGGCGGCGGTGTGCCCTATGAGCGTTTTCACCGCTTTCACGCGGTAATGGCCGAGGACAGCGGCCAGACGGTGCTGGCGGCCCTGTTCAGTCACATTCTGCCGTTGGCGCCGGGGCTGATGGACAAGCTGGAGTCGGGCATCCGGGTTCTTGATGCCGGATGCGGACGGGGCAGGGCGCTGATCGCTATGGCTGAGCGTTATCCGCGGAGCGAGTTCACGGGATACGATCTGTGCCAGGAGGCCATCGACTGGGCGCGTAGCCAGGCCGATGCCCGCCAACTGCGTAACGTGAGTTTTCAGGTACGGGATCTGAGCGACTTCCAGGACACCGCGCCGCCCGCCGCCTTCCAACTGGTAACCACCTTCGATGCCATCCACGATCAACCCCGGCCCATGAGTCTGCTTCGCGGCATACGGCGGGCGTTGACGGAAGACGGTGTTTATTTGGCGCAGGACATCCGGGCCCACAGCGAGCATCACCAGAACGTGGACCACCCGCTGGGGGCGTTTCTCTACGCGGTCTCAACCATGCACTGCATGACCGTGTCACTGGCGCAGGGAGGCGAGGGCCTGGGCACCATGTGGGGGCGTGAGAAGGCCCTGGAGTATATGAAAGCCGCCGGATTCGGGGATGTTCAGGTCCACGAGCTGGAGCACGATCTGCAGAACGATTATTTCGTCTGCAGGCCGTGAGGGCGGCGGGGCGTCGTGTAGGTCGGAAGCCCTGCGCAGCAGGGATCTCCGACAACAACAGCAGGACGTTTCGGCTGTGCCCCGATCCGGCGGACGTGCCGTCGGTGATCCGCCCTACGGGCGGCTACCGACCCACGGTTCCGGGCAATGGTTCCGGGCCGCGGGGGCGGGGCGTCGCGTAGGTCGGAAGCCCTGCGCAGCAGGGATCTCCGACAACAACAGCAGGACGTTTCGGCTGTGCCCCGATCCGGCGGACGTGCCGTCGGTGATCCGC
>JAFIFU010000111.1 GCA_020831885.1 Ectothiorhodospiraceae bacterium | reverse complement strand
TTGGATAACGGCAACGGGGCCCCTGCGCCCGGTTTCCGTTTCTCCGGGAATGATCCGGCATACACCATGCCGGAGCCCGTGGTGTCCTGAGGGTCTACTCCTCGATCGCGTCCAGACCCGGCAGCCCCACCATGTGGAAGCCGCTGTCCACATGGACGACCTCCCCGGTGATGCCGCGAGCCAGATCCGAGCACAGAAAAGCGGCAACGTTACCCACTTCCTCCGTGGTCACATTCCGTTTCAAAGGCGCGGAACGGGCGTTGTACTCCAGCATCTTGCGGAAGCTGCCGATACCGGCGGCGGCAAGCGTCTTGATGGGACCGGCCGACAGACCGTTGACGCGAACACCCTGAGCACCCAGGTCGTAGGCCATGTAGCGGACGCTGGCCTCCAGTGATGCCTTGGCGGGCCCCATCACGTTGTACGACGGCAGCGCCCGTTCCGCACCCAGGTAGGTCATGGTGAGCAGGGCGGCCTCGTCGCTCAGCATGGGTCGCAAGGCCTTGGCCAGGGCCACGAAACTGTAGGCGCTGATATCGTGGGCCATGCGGAAGCCGTCGCGGGTGGTGTTATCCACGAAGGACCCCTTCAGTTCATCCTGGGGGGCGAAGGCGATGGAATGAATGACGATATCCACGGATTCCCAGTGCTCACGCAGCGCGTCGGAGAGGTTGTCGAAATCGGCGTCATTGCTCACGTCCAGCGGAAGCACGATGCTGCTGTCCAATTCACCGGCCAGTTTCTCGACCCGGGGTTTGAGCTTGTCGCCCAGGTAGGTGAAGGCCAGATCCGCACCTTCCCGGCGCATTGCCTGCGCCACACCCCAGGCAATGGAGCGGTTGCTGGCAACGCCGGTGATCAGCGCCTTTTTGTTGGCAAGAAATCCCATTGTCTCTCTCCATGGTTTCGGGCGTGATGATGGCATCCTGGCGCACCATGCACCCGGGTGTTCTGTACTGTCGAACGGGCTGAAGCTCCGGGTTGGACGGCGTCGGGCACCGGACCCCGTTTCCGGGCACTATACTACTAAGCTTTCAGGACGCATTGCCATGTCCCAACGCCGTTGCGCAGTCGTCTGCCCGGAGCGGGACCGCAATCCTTGCCCATTCCGGCGCGGGAGCGCGACATTCCCCAGGAAGCAACGGAGGTGCCCGCCGCAGTGCAAAGCTACGGTCAGCGCTGTTTCTGATATCATGCCGCTCGTTACCGGTCTTGCCGGAATGGATCAGTGCTTCCCTTGCAACGGTTCGTAAGTATCTGAGACACAGAGCGCTTCCATGGATCCAGTGATCGCCCTGGTGGGTCGGCCCAATGTCGGAAAATCCACCCTGTTCAACTACCTGACCCGCACACGGGATGCACTGGTCGCGGATTTCCCCGGCTTGACCCGCGATCGCCAGTACGGCCGTGGCAAGGTTGGCGACCGCCCCTACCTGGTGGTGGACACCGGTGGTCTCGGCGATGACCCCGAGGGTATCGAACTGCGCATGCAGCAGCAGGCGCGGGCGGCCATCGAAGAAGCGAATCTGGTGGTGTTCATGGTGGACGGCCGGGCCGGCATCACCGCGGCGGACGAGGAGATCGCCGGCCATCTACGCCGGGTGGGCAAGCCGGTGGTTCTCGCCGTGAACAAGACCGACGCCGTGGACGCCCATGCCGCCTCAGCGGAGTTTCACGCCCTGGGCCTGGGCGAACCCCAGGCCATTGCGGCCGCCCACGGTCGCGGCGTTGCCCGCATGCTGGACACCGTCTTCAGCAGCCTGCCGGATGCGTGCCGGCAACCCTCCGCCGAAGAAGTCTTTGACGATGTCGAAACCGGCATCCGCATCGCGGTGGTCGGAAGGCCCAATGTGGGGAAGTCGACCCTGGTGAACCGGCTTCTGGGCGAGGACCGGGTGGTGGTGTTCGACATGCCGGGTACCACGCGGGACAGCATCTTCATTCCCCTGGAGAAGGACGGTCACCGCTACACCCTGATCGATACGGCCGGCGTGCGGCGGCGCTCACGGGTCAGCGAGACAATCGAGAAATTCAGCGTCATCAAGACGCTGCAGGCGATCGAAGCGGCTCACGTGGTGATCATGGTGGTGGATGCCCGGGAGGGTGTTTCCGAACAGGATGCCCACCTGGTGGGGCATGTGATGGACGCCGGGCGGGGGCTGGTGCTGGCCATCAATAAATGGGATGGCATGGATCCGGCGGAGAAAGACGACGTCCGGCGACTGCTCAACGTCAAACTGGGTTTCCTGGACTTTGCGGAGACCCATTTCATCTCCGCGCTCCACGGTAGTGGAACCGGCCTGCTGTTCGACGCGGTGCGTCGTGCCCATGCGTCCGCCATGCGCGATCTGTCAACCCGGCGGTTGACCCAGATTCTGGAGGATGCGGTGAGTCAGCATCCGCCGCCGCTGATCCACGGGCGACGGATCAAACTGCGCTACGCCCACCAGGGGGGGCGCAATCCGCCCATCGTGGTGATCCACGGCAACCAGGCGGAGAAGACACCCAAGGCCTATCGCCGATATCTGGTGAACACCTTCCGCAGGGTGCTGGACCTTCACGGCACCCCGATCCGGCTGGAGTTCAAGACCACGGAAAACCCCTACGAAGGGAAGAAGAATGTGCTCTCCCCGCGGCAGGAGGCACGGCGGAAGCGGATGATCCGTCATATCAAGCAGCGGGAGAAGAAGCGCAAGCGCTCCTGAAACGGGTTACGGAAACCAAGCCGCCGTCCCCGTCCCGGGGAACGGCGGCCTTGGGTTTGCTTCAATGATGGTGAGCGACTAATGATAACCGGCGTCGGCCCGGACCTTTCCGCGGAACACCCAGTAGGTCCAGGCGGTGTAGCCCAGGATCACGGGGATCAGGAACAGCACCCCGATCAGCAGGAACAACTGGGTTTCCGGCGATGATGCCGCGTCCCAGAAGCTGTGGTCCGGCGGCACCGCCAATGGCCACATGCTGATCAGCAATCCAACGTAGAACGTGATGAACAGCGTCATGGTGGCCACGAAGGGAACGCCTTCCTTGCGCTCGCGGATCGCCCGCCACAGCCAGGCGGACGCCGCCAGCGTGGCCAGCGGGAAGACCCACAGCCACTGGATATTGCCCAGCCAACGGTCCATCACCCGGGCTTCGGTCAAGGGGGTCCAGATGCTGATGATCACGAAGAATGCCAGCACCGCCACCAGCATCCGTCCGGCGACGCGGTAGGCCCACTCCTGGAGGTCATTCTCGGTCTTCAGGATCAGCCAGGTGGCGCCCAGGAGCGTGTAGCCGCAGAC
Source organism: Ectothiorhodospiraceae bacterium (assembly GCA_020831885.1). Taxonomy (GTDB): domain Bacteria; phylum Pseudomonadota; class Gammaproteobacteria; order Nitrococcales; family Aquisalimonadaceae; genus LSCE01. The sequence goes on along the minus strand of JAFIFU010000111.1, from coordinate 2,010 downwards.
CAGGGCCACCCCGGTCATGACCGTGAACGGCGTCAGCCAGTCCAGCGGTCCCCCGACGTAGGTGAAGCCCTCCGTTTCGAATCCCTGTATGTAGGCGCCCACCACTGCGCCCTGCGCGAAGGACGCCACCAGGGAACCGATGAAGAAGGACCAGTTCCAGAGGTAGCGGGAGGTTTTCGCCTTGAAGCGGAACTCGAAGGCGATGCCACGGAAAATCAGGCCCGCCAGCAGTAGGAACACGCCGATGTAAAGGGCCGGGAGAAACACGGCGTAAACCAGGGGGAAGGCGGCCAGCAGACCGGCCCCCCCGAGAATCAACCAGGTCTCGTTACCGTCCCAGACCGGCGCCACCGAGTTCATCATCAGGTCCCGGTGTTCATCGTTGTGGGCAAAGGGGAAGAGAATACCCACGCCCAGGTCGAAGCCGTCCATCAGCACGTACATGAAGATGCCGATACCGATGATGCCGATCCAGATAAGCGTCAGATCAATGAGTTCCATGGGTGTTACCTCCGGGTCGGCTGCAGCTCGGGAGTGTCGTCAAACCGGGTTCCCACCGCTGAGAACGGGCGCTTGGGTCGACCCTCCTGTTCACCGGGCTCCGGTTCCGGCGCGTCGGGCCCGGCCTGGATCAGCCGCACCAGGTAGTACAGTCCGGCGGCGAACACCAGGGCGTACACCACGATAAAGCCGAGCAGAGTGAACAGGGCCATGCCCCCCGTGAGTGACGGGGTGACGCCGTCGGACAGGCGCAGCACACCGTAAACCAGGTACGGCTGCCGGCCAACCTCGGTGACAAACCAGCCTGCCAGGACCGCGATGAACGGCAGCGGGATCATCCAGGTCATGACGCGGAGCAGCCTGGAGGACTCGAACAGCCGGCCCCGCAGACGCTGGGTCACCGCCCAGAGGGCAACGACGATCATGAGCAGGCCGATGCCCACCATGATGCGGAAACTCCAGAACACGGTGGCCACCGGCGGTCGGTCCTCCGGCGCCCACTCCTTCAGCCCGGGCACCTCCCCGTCAAGCTCATGGGTGAGGATCAGACTGGCCATTTTCGGAATGCCGATCTCCAGGTAATTCCGTTCGTTGGTTGCGCTGGGCAGGGCGAACAGCAGGAGCGGCGCTCCCTGCGTGGTCTCCCAGACACCCTCCATGGCCGCAACCTTGGCCGGCTGATGCTCAAAGGTGTTCAGGCCATGGATGTCGCCGACCACCAACTGGGCCGGCGCGATGAAGGCCAGCAGGATCACGGTCATGCTGAGTGCCTTGCGGTTCATCTCGGTGGCCCGGTCCCGGAGCAGGTACCAGGCGCTGACACCGGCCACCACGAAACCCGCCGTGAGGAAGGATGCCAACGCCATGTGGAAGAAGCGTGGCCACAGGGAGGGATTGAAGATGGCCTCCCACCAGGATGTGACATAGAACAGGCCGTCGCGTATCTCCACGCCGGCGGGGGTCTGCATCCAGCTATTGGCGGACAGGATCCAGAAGGAGGAGATGAACGTCCCCAGTGCCACCATGCATGCGGCAAATAAGTGCATGCCCTTGGGAACCTTGTTCCGGCCGAACAGCAGCACCCCCAGGAACGTGGCCTCCAGGAAGAAGGCGGTGACCACCTCGTAGCTCAGTATCGGTCCCAGGAAGTTGGCCGAGGCGTAGGAGAATGCGCTCCAGTTGGTGCCGAACTGGAATGCCATCACAATGCCGGAGACAACCCCCATACCGAAGACCACGGCAAAAACCTTGGTCCAGAACCGGGAGAGGCGTTCATAAACCGCATTGTCCGTCTTGTAGTACAGCGCCTCGAGGGTGGCGATGTACGAGGCGAGACCAATGGTGAAGACAGGGAAAATCGCGTGAAACGAGACAACAAAGGCGAACTGTATCCGTGAGAGGAGAAGGGGATCGAGTTCCATGGTGGTGTCCACCCCGATAGCTTGGTGAAGTACTGACTGTCGGCATTATACCCCGGGGGGTTTTATTTGCATCAAGGAAGCGGGGGGG
>JAFIFU010000042.1 GCA_020831885.1 Ectothiorhodospiraceae bacterium | reverse complement strand
GCGTTCTTGACAAGGGCGACGGCCATTGCCTGCGAACGCCGCCTTGTCAGCGCACCCGAATGGCTCCGCAGAGCACCATGGGAATAGATCAGTGTTTCCCTAGGGAAGCGCACCGATGTGCGGCCCTGTTCGGGGCAATCCGGATCTGTCACCGATCCGGGACGGATCGGTGACCTGCACGGACCGGCGCTAGACCCAGACCATGGTCATCCATTCCGCCACGAGGGCGGGCTTCTCCTGGTGCTCGATTTCCACCGTGCAGTCGTACTGGAACTGCAGGCGGCCACCGTCCTTCTCGTCGATGGCTTTCAGCAGAAAGCGGCCCCGAATGCGTCCACCACTGGGCACCGGCGCCATGAAGCGCACCTTGTTGTAACCGTAGTTCACCCCCATCTTCGAGCCGCTGACGCCGGGCACGGCCTGGTACGCCATAACCGACATCATGGACAGCGTCAGCAGGCCATGGGCGATGGTGCCTCCGAACGGGGTCTCCTTGGCCCGCGCCGGATCCACGTGGAGGAACATGTGGTCCTCCGTGATGTCCGCAAACCGGTCGATCCGTTCCTGATCCAGGGTGAACCAGTCGGACACACCGATCTCCTTGCCCACGTAGTCCCGGATTTCCTCAATGGGCAGTGTTCTGCTCGGCCCCTGCATAACGTGCTTCCCCCGTTCCAGCGTTTCCTTGAGTTCTGAAAAATTGTTACTCCCTGCTCTCCGTGCCCGGGCGGCGCAACTGGGTGACCAGTTCCACCAGGTTTCCATCCGGATCGCGGACATAGGCCGTGCGCTGGCCCCAGGGGCGGGTTTCCGGCTCCGTCACACCGGTCGCGCCCGCCGCAAGGAGCGCCCCATAGGCGGCGTCCACATCGTCCACCTTGAAGCCGATCTCGAAGGCCGGCGCCGCCGGGTCCGGCCGCCCCAGGGGCTGATGCAGGGTTTCCGCCATGGCGTCCCGGGTGAACAGACCCAGGCGCGTTGCCCCGGTATCCAGTTGCGCGAAGCGCTCCGCCCGGTGCTTCAGGGGAATGCCCAGGGTTTCGTTGTAAAACGCCAGCGCCCGGTCCAGATCGGCGACGATCAGCACCACGTAATCCAGGGCCTGGACCTTCATACCCGCACCCCATCCCATGCAGCCGCGGTGACCACCGTGCGGCGGAGGCTCAAGGCTCCACCTCGCCAAGCACCTCGTCCACAATCGCCACGGCCTCGTCCACCTGTTCCCGGGTGATGATCAGCGGCGGCGCGAAAACCAGCTTGCCATCCAGCCAGCGGACGATGGCCCCGCGCTCGGCAATGGCCTTGATCAGGCGCGGTCCGTAGCTGTCGGAGGGTGCGAAGGGTTCCTTCGTGGACCGGTCCCTGACCAGCTCCATGGCCATCATCAGACCCCGGCCTCGCACGTCCCCGATCACGGCGTGCCTGCCCTGGAGTTCCTGCAGACGACCCAGGAAGTAATCGCCCATGACGGCCGCCTTGTCCGGCAGTTGCTCCTCCTCCATCACGTCCAGGCACGCCAGCGCGGCCGCACAGGCCAGGGGATGCCCGCCGTAGGTGTAACCGTGCATGATGGGCGCCAGACCGTGTTCGCGTTCCCAGGCCCGGGCGATGCGCTCGTTGACCACCGTGGCGCCCAGCGGCACGTAGCCGGAGTTGATGCCCTTGGCCAGGGTCATGATATCCGGCACCACACCCCAGCCCCGGGAGCCGAACCAGTGCCCGGTGCGACCAAAGCCGGTGATCACCTCGTCGGCAATGAGCAGCACATCGTGCCGGTCGCAGATCTCCCGGACCAGCGGCCAGTAGCTGGCCGGCGGCACAATCAGGCCGCCGGCCCCCTGCACCGGCTCGGCAATGAAAGCCGCCACGGTATCGGCACCGTGGTACTCGATCTCCCGCTCCAGGATGCCGGCGCAGATACGTGCCAGCTCATCCGGATCATCCGTCCACGGGTTGCGGTACAGGTAGGGGCTGTCCACCTGGTGGAAACCCGGCATCAGCGGCTCGTAGGCACGCCGGAAAGCCCGCTTGCCGTTGGCCGAGGCACCGCCGAAATGCAGTCCGTGGTATCCGTACTTGAGCGAGATGATGCGGGTACGTTCCGGTTGCCCTTCCAGTTTCCAGAACTGCCGGGCGAGCTTGAACGCGGTATCCACGGCGTCGGAACCGCCGGAGCCGTACATGACGCGCGCCATGCCCTCCGGCCGGAGCATCTCGATCAGACGATGGGAGAGCTCGATGGACGGCGGGTTGGAAAACCCGTTGAAGCTGGAGTAGTAGGCCAGCTTGCCCAGTTGCTCGGTGATGGCATCGTTGATCTCCGGCCGGCCATGGCCCACGTTCACGTTCCAGAGCGAGGCCATGCAGTCCAGGTAACGGCGGCCGTCCATGTCGTACACGTAACACCCTTCGCCCCGCTCCAGCACCACCGGCGGATTCTCCGCCAGGGACTTGGGATCGGCCATGGGGTGCCAGATGTGGCGGGCATTGGCGGCGCGTACCAGTTCGGAATTCGCGGGACGGTTCATGGATACGGCTCCTCCGGGACACAGGTATTTTCATTCTGCCACCAGCCTACCGTAAACTGTCGATTACATGTGAAGGACGTGCCGATCCATTCCTGTGTGATCCGGGCGGGATCCGCTCCTCCCCAGGACCCGGGACGCGGTCCGCCATTGGCTTTCGTCGCCTGCCGCCCCCCGCAGGCATCTGTCGAGGGAACGTTCATGAATCCCACTGTTGCCGGGCTTTCCATCGCCCAGGCCCTGCTCATCAGCGGTAACATCCTGCTTGTCTCGGTCATCGCCCTGATCGGCAAACAACTGGCTCCCTCGGCATCGTTGATCACCCTGCCCGTGGCGCTCCAGTTCCTGGGGCTGATCTGCGCCACCATGCCCTCGGCCCACCTGATGGGCTGGCTGGGGCGGAAATTCGGTTTCATGCTGGCCAACGGCATCGGCGTCGCCGGCGCCATGCTGTCCTTCGCCGCCCTCTACAACAGCCAGTTCGCGTTGTTCTGTGTCGGCACGTTTCTGGTGGGCATGGCCATCGGCGTGGGGCAGCAGTACCGGTTCGCCGCGGTGGAAGCGGCGCCGCCCGGCCAGCAGTCCCGGGCCATCGGCTTTGTCATGGCGGGTGGTGTGATCGCGGCGGTGCTGGGGCCCAATCTGGCCCGGTGGTCCCAGGACATGTTTTCCCAGAACCCCTATCTGGGCGCCTTCGCCTGGCTGGTGGTGCTCAACGCCACCGCCTTGGTGCTGGTGGCCTTGCTCCGCCTCCCGCGGCCCACCGCCGAGAGCCTGCACGGCCACAAGCGCAGCTACGGCGAATTGCTCCGGCAACCGAAACTGGTGGCGGCCATCACCGCCGGCTTCATCGGCTACGGCGTGATGGTGCTGGTCATGACCGCCACGCCGCTGTCCATGGAACACAGCGGCCACAGCTTCCACAGCACTGCCAGCGTCATCCAGTGGCACGTCCTGGGCATGTTCGTCCCCTCGTTCTTCACCGGCCGGCTGATCCAGCGTTTCGGGGCACGCCAGGTCATCAACTGGGGTTGCCTGCTGTTGCTTGCCTGCCTGCTGCTGAATCAACTGGGTATGGACTACTGGGTGTACTGGACCGCGTTGCTGCTCCTGGGCGTGGGCTGGAACTTCGCCTTCATCGGCGCCACGGCCCTGCTCACACAGACCTATGAGCCGGCGGAACGGGCGCGGGTACAGGGCATGAACGAGTTGCTGGTGTTCACCGGTGCGGGCCTCGGCGCCATGCTCGCCGGCTACTGGACCACGCTGCTGGGCTGGCAGTTGATGAACCTGGTCCTGATACCGGCCGTGGTGCTGGCCATGACGGTCCTGTGGTTCAGCAAGCGCGCCGAACTGCGCGCCGAAGCCGTGACTCAGAGCGCCAGCCAGTAACGCAGTGCGTAATCCCGGTCCGGTTCGGTGACCGGTAGCGGCTGCAGGCCCTGGCGCCGGAAAAAGCCTTCCGCGTCGGACTGGACGCGCACCAGCACCCCATCCAGTCCCAGTTTGCGGGCGGCGTCCACGCAGGACTGGAACAACCGTGTGCCGGCACCGCTGCCCTGCAGGGACGGATCCACGAACAGGCCGTGCAGGAGCAGACCACGCCGCCCCTCCGGCACCTGGCCCGTGTCGGCGGGTTCCCAGGCGGCCACGCCGGCCACCCGGCCATTCAGTTCCGCCACCACCATGGTCAGGAACTTCAGATCCACCGCGCCGTACTTGTATAACGGTAGCGATAAACGCTTGACCCGGTCCGGGAGAGACCAGCCCATGACCGCCCGTTCGATCAGGGCATTGACGGCATCAAGATCACCCGGCTCCATGGGCCGGATACGCAGCGGTGTGTCGCTCATGTGAGTCAGCCTCCGGCAGGGCCCGTTGGCGACCATACAACCGATGAGCAGCATCCACAACGGGAGGAGAAGCGGAATGAATCTGGGACTGAACGGCAAACGTGCCGTCATCACCGGCGGCAGCAAGGGAATCGGCCGCGCCATCGCCCTTGGCCTGGCGGATCACGGCTGCCATGTGGCCATCTGTGCCCGCGGGCAAAGCGCCCTGGACGAGGCGCGGCAGGCCCTGGAGGAACGGAACATCCGGGTTCACGCGCAGATCTGCGACGTGGGGGACGCCGATGTGCTGAGTGCCTTCCTGCACCAGGCACGGGAAGCCCTGGGCGGCGTTGATATCCTGGTGAACAACGTCTCCGCCCTGGCGGGCGGAGACGACCTGCCCCACTGGGAGGCGAATATCCGACTGGACCTGATAGCCTCGGTCCGCGCCACCCGCATCGTGGTGCCGTGGATGCAGGCCGCCGGCGGCGGCAACATCCAGTTCATCTCCTCCATCTCCGGTCTGGAAGCCGGCGGCCGCGCACCCTACTCGGCGGTCAAGGCGGCCCAGATCAGCTATTCGAAGAGCCTGGCCGTCTCGCTGGCCGGGGACAACATCCGCGTCAACACCATCGCCCCCGGCTCCATCAAATTCCCGGGGGGTGTCTGGGACCGGGTGGAAAAACACGACCCGAAGCGCTATGCCAGCACCCTGGCCCGCATCCCCTCGGGCCGGTTCGGGCGTCCGGAAGAAGTGGCCAATGTGTCCGTCTTTCTTGCCTCGGATGCGGCGAGCTGGGTGACCGGTGCCTGCATTCCGGTGGATGGTGGCCAACACAAAGGCAATCTCTGAACCGGGCGCGAAAGTTTCCCCGACAGCCGCCGATACCAGAAAGCGAGGAGACGCCAAACCGCGCCCAGGCACACCCCCCGGGCCGGCGTCGCCGACCCCCCGCATGTCTGATCAGCGTTGGCGACAACGCCGGTACTGGAGGTTGACGATACATGACCACCCCACGCAGCGCCCCGTCGGGTCTCGGTTTCGGAGGACGCCTGACCCTGATGATCACGGCCATGGTCACGGGGGCCATCCTGGTGATCACCACTCTGGTTTTCATGCAGTTCCGGGACTCCTTCATCCAGGCGGCACTGAACCGTCTGGAGGGCCAGGGGGAGATGCAGACCCAGGCGTTCACCGACTGGCTGCGGGCCCGTCAGGACGAGATGCGCTACATGGCCGGACTGGATGCCGCCCGCAGCATGGACATCCAGCGGCTGAATCACCTGCTGGAACGGCTGTCGGCCAGCCAGGGCCACTACGACACCATCTTTGTGGTGGATCCGGACGGCCGGGGTGTGGTCGGCGTTGCCCATGATGGGCGGACACGGGTGATGAGCGAGGATGAGGCACGGCAGTTCAACGTCCCGGACCGCGCCTGGTTCCAGCGCGCCATCGCCGGCGACGAGGTGTTCTCCCAGCCGGTGGTCTCCCGCGCCACCGGAAACCGCGTCAGCACCGTGGCCATCCCCATCCGCCGCGATGGAGAGATCGTCGGCGTCATGCGCGGCGCAGTGCAACTGAACATGGTGTTCGAGCGGGTCAATGCCATGAACCTGGGCGCCCGGTCGGAAATCTACCTGCTGAACCGCAGCCGGCAACCGGTGACCCCGGTGCCATCGGCGCCGGACACGGACCAGGCGATTGACACCGACGCGGCCCATGCCATCGCCGCCGGACGCGGCGGCGTCGGGCGCTACCGGAACGCCGCCGGCACCGCCGTGGTGGGAAGCTACACGGATATCCCCCTGCTGAACTGGGGCCTGGTCCTGGAGATCGCCGAAGCCGAGGCCCTCGGCGGCATCCAGCGGGTCTTCTGGATGATCCTCGGGCTGGCCGCTGTCATCCTCGCCATTGCCATCGCGGCGAGTCTCATGCTGGTCCGGTCGGTCCTGCGCACCCTGGGCGGCGACCCGGCCGAGGCGGCCGCCATCGTCCGCCAGGTGGCAGACGGCGACATGCGTGTTCCTGTGCGACTGCGGGACGGTGACGACAGCAGCCTGCTGGCCGCCATTGCCGAGATGCAGGCGCAACTGCGCACGGTTATCAGCCAGGTCCGGGGCCATGCCGAGGATGTGGCCTCGGCGGCCACCGAACTGTCCCAGATCAGCGAGCAGACGGACCAGGGTGTCAACCGCCAGAGCGAGCAGCTCAACGAGGCCGCCGCCGCCACCAACGAGATGACCGCCACCATCGAAGAGGTGGCCCGTAACACCCAGAGCACGGCGGACCGGGTCCGGGAGTCCAGCGAGCAGGCGGAGGCCGGCAGAACCGTGGTCACCACCTCGGTGGACGCCATCGGCCGCCTGGCCACAGAGGTTCAGCAGGCCGCGGAAGTCATTGCCGCGCTGAAACAGGACAGCGATCGTATCGGCGACATCCTCCAGGTGATCCAGGCGGTGGCCGACCAAACCAACCTGCTGGCCCTGAATGCGGCCATCGAAGCGGCGCGGGCCGGGGAGGACGGCCGCGGATTCGCGGTGGTGGCCGAGGAGGTGCGCAACCTGGCCAACCGGACCCAGGAATCCACCCAGGAAATCCAGGATATGATCGAAACCCTCCAGCAACGGGCGGATGAGGCCACCGGGGTGATGGAGCGCAGCCAGCACCAGGCCCGAGAGGGTGTTGACCATGTCGCCGAGGCGGGCTCGGTGCTGGAGCAGATCGCGGGATCCGTGCGCGGCATCGAGGAGATGACGCAACAGATCGCCAGCGCCACCGAGGAGCAGACGGCCACCTCCCGGGAGCTGAATCAGACGATTCATGCCATCAGCGAGATATCGGAGCAGAACGCACGCAATTCGGTGCAGACCACCCAGGCCAGTGAATCCCTCTCCAGTCTGGCGGAGCAGCTCAGCGCCATGGTCCAGCGATTCCGCGTTTGATCCGGCGGCGTTCTGGCCGCAAAGTACTGACTAACCTTTCAGGAGGTAAAGCCAGAGCACCATGGGAATGGATCAACGCTTCCTCGGCTCCTGAAAGCTTAGTCAGTGCTCCGCCACCGTCGGCGGAGCGTTTCGTTTCCGCCCCGGCGATCGGCGGTGGCCGGTCGACCCATCCCTCAGACATGCAACTGAACAGGCAAGGCAACAGCGCAATGATCGAGGCATACCGCAACAGTGTTCGCATCTGGGAATGCGACGACATGGGCCACATGAACATCCAGTTCTACGTGGACAAAGCCACCGGGGCCCTGGAGGTGCTCTCGCGCCGGCTGGGCCTGCCGGCGTCTGACCCCGGCCAGGCCGGGCCACGCCTGGTGGTGCGCGAACACCATATCCGTTTCCTGCGCGAGCAGCTTCCCGGGGCTCCCATCGTCATCCACGCCGGTGTCCTGGACACGGACGGGGATCAGATGCGGATCTACTTCGAAATGCGCAATCCGGCCACGGAGCAGGTGGCGGCCACCCTGGTTGCCCGGACGGAACTCGCGGATCCGGAACGGGGCGTACAACCACTGCCGCCGGAACTGCGGGAGCGGGCGGAAGCGCTGCGGACCGAACTGCCGGAACACGGCGCCCCCCGCGGGCTGGAACTGGACCCGCCCCGCAAACCGTTGACCCTGCGGGAAGCCGATGAATGGGGCCTGCTTGCCACCTATCTCACGCCGCTGGAGCCCCAACTGGTGGACAGCCAGGGATACATGTTCACCCGCGGTTATATCGGCGTGATCTCCGACTCCATTCCCAACTTCCTGTCCCATATGGGCAACTGGGACCGGTCCGGCAGCCGCATCGGCGGCGCGGCGCTGGAATACCGCGTGGTCTACCGTCAGCGCGCTCGTCAGGGATGCGTCCTGGCGCTGCGTACCGGCCTGCGCCACGTGGGCCCCAAGGCCTATACCTTCTGCCACTGGCTGTTCGATAACGACACCGGTCAGGCAGTGGCCAGCGCGGAGGCGGTGGCGGTGATGTTCGATCTGGAAGCGCGCCGTGCCATCGCCATACCGGAGGAGCGCCGGGGCCCGTTGGAGCGGCTGGTGGTGCCGGGGCTGAGCGCCTGAACGGCGCCGACGTCAGCCAGTCCACCGGCCGGCGTCGCCACTATCCGCCTGCAGGGCGGCAATGATCCGTTCCCGCAGCCAGCAATTGGCCGGATCATTGTCCACGTTGGCGTGCCAACACAGGTAGACATCCTGTGGTGGCATGTCCAGCGGGAACGTGGCCAGGGCATAGTCGCGGTCGCGATTGATCAACCCGGCCAGCCGGCCGGGCATGGTCAGCAGGAGATCCGTCTCCCGGACCACACGGGATGCGGCGAAGAAGTGCTGGCAGCGCAGGCTGACCTTGCGCTGCAGGCCCCGTCGGGCCAGTTCGAAATCCTCCAGCCCCGGCCCGGTCCGGCGCGAGGTCACCAGGATATGCCGCTGCTGCAGGTAGCCTGCCAGGTCCAGACCGCCCGCCAGCGCCGAATGCCCCCGACGCGCCAGCACCACCAGCGGGTCGGTATTGATATGCGCATGCCGGATGTTGCGGGAACGGGGCAGCAGTGAATCGGTCACCAGGTCCAACTGCCCGCTGAACAGGTCCGCTTCCATGTCCCGTCGCCGGAAGCTGACGGTGGCAAGCTCAAGCTCCGGAGCCAGCACCCGCAGCTCGCGCATCAGCCCCGGCAGCACCCGCAGTTCCATGGCATCCCGGCACCCCAGGGTGAAACGCTTCTCCGAGACCGCGGGGTCAAAGCGCCGGGCCTCGTTCAGGGTCAGCTCCATGGCCCGCAGCGCCTCCCGCAGGGGGCCGATCAGGTTGCGCGTCAGCGGGGTGGGAACCATGCCGTGCCCTTCCCGCACGAACAAGGGATCCCCCAGCAAGTCCCGTAGCCGGCCCAGGGCGTGGCTGACCGCGGGCTGGGTCACGTTGAGCCGTTCGCCGGCACGGGTGAGCCCGCCCTCGGTATAGATGGCCTCCAGCACCACCAGCAGGTTGAGATCAATCCGGGATAGATCCATGTTGTTTATAATAACTCATAATAAACATTCATTTGATTGATCCACTCCTGCGCGCCAAGCTTTGTGCATCCCGAGCCGGGACCGAAGGAAGCGCACGGAGGAAGACCATGGATTTTCGCCACGCATCAAACGTTGAAGCCCTGCGCGAGAAACTGCGCGCCTTCATGGACACGCACATTTATCCCAACGTTTCCGTCTACGAGGAACAACTGGAGGAGAACAAGCGCAACGGCCGCATGTACGGCACCATCCCCCTGGTGGAGGAGTTGAAGCCCAAGGCCCGGGAACAGGGCCTGTGGAATCTGTTCCTGCCTCCGGAATACGGCGAGTACAGCCCTGGCCTGACAAACCTGGAATACGCCCCGCTGGCGGAGATCATGGGCCGTGTCACCTGGGCCTCGGAAGTGTTCAACTGCGCCGCCCCGGACACCGGCAATATGGAGGTGCTGGCCCGCTACGGCAGCGAGGAGCAGAAGCGGCAATGGCTGCACCCGTTGCTGGACGGGGAGATCCGCTCTTCCTTCGCCATGACCGAACCGGCCGTGGCCTCCAGCGACGCAACCAACATCGAGACCCGCATCCAGCGGGACGGTGACGCGTACGTGATCAACGGCCGCAAATGGTTCATCACCGGCGGCTGCAACGAGCGCACGAAACTGTTCATCGTCATGGGCAAGACCGATCCGGACAACCCCAACCGGCACCAGCAGCAATCCATGATCATCGTACCCAAGGACGCCCCCGGCGTCACCGTGGTGCGCGACATGCCGGTCTACGGTTACTACCACGCCCCCAAGGGACACCCGGAGGTGCTGTTCGACAATGTGCGGGTACCGGCGAAGAACCTGATCCTGGGCGAGGGGCGCGGCTTCGAGATCGCCCAGGGGCGTCTTGGGCCCGGCCGCATCCACCATTGCATGCGCGCCATCGGTCTGGCCGAGCGGTCGCTGGAGCTGATGTGCCGGCGCCTGGCATCCCGGGTGGCCTTCGGCAAGCCGCTGGCGGAACAGGGGGTGTGGCGCGAGCGGGTGGCCGAATCCCGCATCATGATCGATCAGGCCCGCCTGCTGGTGCTGAATGCGGCGCAGATGATGGACCTGGTGGGCAACAAGGAAGCGCGTCAGCAGATCGCCATGATCAAGGTGGCGGTGCCCAATATGACCTGCCAGATCATCGACTGGGCCATTCAGGCCCACGGCGCCGCGGGGTACACTGAGGACTTCCCGCTGGCGGATCTGTACGCCTACGCCCGGCACCTGCGCACGGCCGATGGCCCGGACGAGGTGCACCGGAACGCGATCGCGAAGCTGGAGCTCAGGCCCTACCTGCAGGGCTGAGGGGCACGCTTACGCCACCGCCCGGCGACCGCGGCGGCATGCGATACTGGTGTGCCATTGCGCCGCCGACGGTTATCGGCGCAATGGCACACGGGCAACAGCAACGGGAGCACCGATGAAGGATTTAAACGGAAAGGTCGCAGTGATCACCGGAGCCGGCAGCGGGCTGGGCCGTGAACTGGCCCTGTGCTGCGCGGCACGCGGCATGAACCTGGTCCTGGGCGACGTGGACGAAGCCGGCATGGCCGGGACGGTCCGCCTGGCGGAGGAAAAACGCCCGGACACGGCGTCGGCAACACTGACGGTGGACGTCTCCCGGCTTGAGGATGTGGAGGCGCTGGCCGCCCTGGCCAGGAGCCGCTTCGGTGGAGCCCATGTGCTGTTCAACAATGCCGGCGTGGCGGTGAACGGTCCCGTCTGGGAGAACACGCCCGCGGACTGGCACTGGGTCATGGGGGTGAACGTCTACGGGGTCAGTTGGGGGATTCGTGCCTTTGTGCCGATGATGCTGGAGCAGGGCGAAGGCCATGTGGTGAACACGGCCTCGGCGGCCGGCTGGGTGAACGCCCCCGGCAGTGGCGTCTACAACGCATCCAAGCATGCGGTGGTGGCCATCTCGGAGACCCTGGCCCTGGATCTGCGCGACGTGAACGCCAACATAGGCGTCAGCGTGCTCTGCCCGGCCTTCTTCCCCACCGCCATTGTGAACTCGGAGCGCAACCGGCCCAGGGATCTGGCGGACACCGCACCGGAGACGGAAACCAAGAGATTGCGGCAGGAACAGCTCCGGCAGGCGGTGGAAAAAGGGCGCATCTCGGCGGCGGAGATCGCGGAAACCACGCTTCAGGCAGTGGAGAACGACCGGTTCTACGTATTCCCCCACCAGAAGGTCAAGGCGCTGGTGGCGGCCCGTGCCCAGGCCGTGGATCGGGAGACGGAACCGTTCGACACGCTGAGCGGAAGATAAGCCGGCAACACCCACCCGCGTTTCGTGGCGCCAGGCAGGATTGATGTCGGAGATCCCCGCTGCGCGGGGCTTCCGACCTACACGCCAGCACCGCACCGAACCGTCGGTCGGTCGCCAACCGCAGGGCGGATCACCGACATCGGACCCATGCGCTGCGATGCGGGTGCGCTTCGCCACCATGACGGAAAGGAGTTTTCATGAGCATCAAGCAACTGTTCGACCTCACCGGCCGGGTGGCCATGATCACCGGCGGCTCCCGTGGACTGGGCCTGCAGATGGCCGAGGCCCTGGGGGAACTGGGGGCGAAGATCGCCATTACCGCCCGCAAGCAGCACGAACTGGATGCGGCGGCGGAGCAACTCCGCGCCCAAGGCGTGGACGTGCTGACGGTGGCGGGCAACCTGGCACAGTTCGACACCATTCCCGGCATGGCGGACCAGGTCATCCGGCACTTCGGCCCCATCGACATTCTGGTCAACAACGCGGGCACGAGCTGGGGTGCGCCCGCGGAAGACTATCCGGTGGATGGCTGGAACAAGGTCATGGATCTGAACGTGAACGCGCTGTGGCTCCTGACCCAGTACGTGGGCCGCGAGTGCATGATCCCGCGCCGGTACGGCAAGATCATCAATATCGCGTCCACCGCCGGCCTCCGGGCCTCCATGGATATGCAGGCCATCGCCTACTACACCAGCAAGGGCGCCGTGGTGAATCACACCCGGGGGCTGGCTTCCGAATGGGGCAGGCACAACATCACGGTCAACGCCATCTGCCCCGGTTTCTTCCCCTCGAAGATGTCCAGGGACGTGATCAAGGAAATCGGCGACGCCGCCATCGCCAAGACACCGCTGGGCCGCCTGGGCGGCGATGAGGACCTGAAGGGCGTGGCAGCGCTGCTGGCCAGTGATGCCTCACGCCACATCACCGGTCAGGCCATCGCCGTGGACGGCGGCACCTCCATCGCCTGAGCGGGTGGGCCGAGGAACCAGCCCGCCCGTCACTGCCGCCATTCGGAATGGTTGGCGGCTTACTTCCTGAAAGGTTATTAAAACCAGACCTCCGTGCCGAGGCTCACCATGGCGCTTCGGGGCATCCGGTCTCCGTCCACCCGGACCGACTCGGTGACGATGGCGGCGGAAATCCGGAACCCGTTGGCGTTACTTTCTTCAGGGCGGGTATAGTGATGTTTTACACATCAGGAGGAGACAAACAGCATGGCGGTAAAGCTATCGGACGGAAACCTGCTGCGCAGCGCGGCTTACATCAACGGCGAGTGGACGGGCGCGGCGTCCGGTAAGCAGTTCCCGGTATACAACCCGGCAACCGGCGCCGAGATCACCACCGTGCCCGACATGGGCGGGGATGACGCCCGCGCGGCGATCAATGCGGCGGAATCGGCGCTGCCCGCCTGGCGCGGCCTCAGCGCGAAAAAGCGTTCGCAGAAACTGCGGGCCTGGTTCGACCTGATCATGCAGCATGCGGACGACCTCTCCCTGCTGCTCACCACCGAACAGGGCAAACCCCTGGCCGAGGCCAAGGGGGAGATCCTCTCCGGCGCCTCCTTCGTGGAGTGGTTTGCCGAGGAAGCCAAGCGCATCAACGGCGACGTGCTGCCGGCCCAGGCGCCCGGACGCCGGGAGCTGGTGCTGAAGCAGCCCGTGGGCGTGGTGGCGGCCATCACACCGTGGAACTTCCCCTCCTCCATGATCACCCGCAAGGTGTCCCCGGCCCTGGCCGCCGGCTGCACCGTGGTGATCAAGCCCGCGGAAGATACGCCCCTCTCCGCGCTGGCGCTGGCGGAACTGGCGGAGCGGGCGGGCATACCGAAGGGCGTGCTCAACGTGGTCACCGCCAGTCACGGTGCCGAGGTGGGTCAGGAGCTCACCAGCAACCCGGTGGTCCGGAAGCTGTCGTTCACCGGCTCCACCGCCGTGGGCAAGCTGCTGATGGCCCAGGCCGCCAACACGGTGAAGAAGATCAGCCTGGAACTGGGCGGCAATGCCCCCTGCATCGTGTTCGACGATGCCGATCTGGACGAAGCCCTGGCGGGCGCCCTGCAGATGAAATTCATCAATGCCGGCCAGACCTGCATCTGCGTCAACCGGCTGATGGTGCATGACGCCGTCTATGACGAGTTCATGCGCCGCTTCACCGAGGCCGTGGACCGCATGCAGGTGGGCGACGGGGCGGAGCAGGGCACCACCCTGGGCCCGCTGATCAACGCAAAGGGACTGGGCAAGGTGGAACAACTGGTGGCGGATGCCGTGGAAAAGGGTGCCCGCGTGGTGCGGGGCGGCGAACGGCATAGCCTGGGCCAGACCTTCTACCAGCCCACCATCCTGACCGATGCCACCCCGGAGATGGCCTGCTTCAGCCAGGAGATCTTCGGCCCGGTGGCCGCGGCCTTCCGCTTCTCTTCCGAGGAGGAGGCCATCCGCATGGCGAATGACACGCCATACGGTCTGGCGGCCTACTACTACACCCGCGACATGGGGCGCATCTGGCGTGTGGGGGAGGCACTGGAATACGGCATGGTGGCCGCCAACACCGGCCGTTTCGTTTCGGAAACCATCCCCTTCGGCGGCTGGAAGGAATCCGGGATAGGCCGTGAGGGCTCCAAGTACGGGATCGACGAGTTCCTGGAAACCAAGCTGCTGTGCGTGGGTGGGGTGGACTAGGGCCTGTTCACACTTCCGCGTGATGATCGCTCAGGACGTTAGCGGCACAAGACGTTGTCCGAAAGAGCGCCGTATCGGGACATGCGGCTGACCGAGACCGATCCTTGGCGTGACCAAGGGACGGGCGAGGGCACGTGAGATCAGGGAGACTTGCGACCCGGGAACCTTGCAGGACGCCATGGACGGCGTCATTCCCGTTCACCGCCCTCAGGCCCACTCCGGCAGATGATCGAACCACGGGCGGGCCTGCTCCAGTTGGGCCGCCAGTCGGATCAGCCGGCCTTCCTCTCCCACGGGCGCGATGAACTGGCTGCCCAGGGGCAGCCCTTCCGGCGTCCGGTACAGGGGCACCGACATGGCCGGTGTGCCGGTGAGATTGGCGAGCTGGGTGAACGGGGTGCGCACCAGGCTGCGGAAGGCGAGCTTGTCCAGCAGGCCGGATCTGAGCAACAGGCGGCCGGCATTGAGCCAGAGCAGTGGCCGCAGGGCCACACGTTCCAGCGCAGGCGTGTCCAGCTCTCCGATGCGGGCCGGAGGCGCGGCCACGGTGGGTGTCAGGTACAGGTCGAAGCGTTCGAAGAACGCGCCCAGGGCACGGGCGAACTGATTCCACTGCTGCCTGGCTTCCACGTACTCGCCGCTGGTCAGGGCACGGCCCAGCATGGCCAGAGCCCGGGTGTCCAGCTCGAAGGCGGCGGCGGGATGTCCCTGGGTGGCGGCCGCCACCTGGCCGAAGTACAGGCGGATGTAGCAACGGGCCAGTTCCAGTCCGTCCACTGCCGGTTCCGCCTCCTCCACATGGTGCCCCAGCGTCTCCAGCAGGCGCGCGGTCTCTTCCACCGCCCGGCGGCATTCCGCGTCCACCGGCCCATCCACCGGGGAACGGGAACTCACGGCGATTCGCAGCCGGCCCGGCTCCCGGCCGACTTCCTCCAGGTACGGCCGGGTATGGGGTGCCACATGAAACGGCGCGCCGCTGTCCGGCCCCGCCAGCACGTCCAGCATCGCGGCACTGTCACGCACGCTACGGGTCAGCACATGATCGCTGGACGCCCCCTCCCACACCTCGCCCGCCGCCGGTCCCACGGGAATCCGCCCGCGGCCGGGCCGCAGGCCGAACAGGCCGCAGTAGGCGGCGGGAATGCGGATGGAACCGCCGCCGTCGTTGGCGCCGGCCATGGGAACCACACCGGCCGCGATGGCGGCGGCGGCGCCTCCACTGGAGCCTCCCGGTGTGCGGGCCGGATCCCAGGGATTCCGCGTGGCACCGAAAACCCGGTTCTCGGTCACCCCTTTCAGGGCCAGCTCGGGCAGATTGGTTTTACCGAAGATCACCAGTCCCGCCGCCCGCGCCCGCGTGACGTAGGTGGAATCCGCCATCGCCGGCGTGTCGGCGAAGGCTTGGGATCCGGCGCTGGTGGGCTCGCCGGCCACGTCCTGGACCACGTCCTTGACCAGGAACGGAACCCCGGCGAACGCCCCGCGCAACCCCTGTCCCAGCTGGGCCTGGGCCGCCGTGGTCATCCAGCGGTTGATGGGGTTGAAGCGCTGGTTGGCCGCTTCCCCCAGCGCCAGCGCCGTGGCCAGCAGCTCCTCCGGCTTCACCTCGCCCCGCCGCACCAGCGCCGCCAGGCCCAGCGCGTCATGCTGCCGATACTCATCCGGTGTCATACAGCCGCCTCCCTGTCCGTTGACCGCCTGACTGGTATCCGCCGGGGGTCCGGCTCACTATGCCCTGTGATGCTGATTGCATGCCAGCGGCGGGTGCTGTTGTATGCTGTCGCCCTTCGTGGAAGGAACCGTTTCATGAGCAGCGCGGAAACCGAAACCCCTCGCATTGCGGTCCTCATCTCCCTGTCCGGGGATGGGGGTGTGGAGCGCATGGTGCTGACCCTGGCCGCGGCTTTCGCCGCCCGGGGGCTGAAGACCGATCTGGTCACGATGAAGACCGAGGGCGGCCACGCGGACCGACTCCCCGCCGGTGTCCGCCATGTTCCGCTGGGGGTGCGCCACGCCAGCCTGGCGGCCCCGGCCATCGCCCGTTATCTGCGCCGGGAACGGCCCATGGCCATGCTGGTGGCCAAGGACCGCGCCGGCCGGGCCGCCCTGCTCGGCCGCCTGCTGGCGCGGGTGCCCACCCGCATCGTCATCCGGCTGGGCAACACCCTGTCGGAATCCCTGGCCGGTGCCCCGGCCCTGAAGCGCTGGCTGCGCTACGCCCCCATCCGACGCCTCTACCCGCTGGCCGACGCCATCGTCGCGGTCTCCGAGGGGGTGGCGGAGGATGTCATCACCACCAGCGGCGTCCCTGCGGAGCGGGTTCATGTGGTGCGCAACCCGGTGATCACCGCGGAACTGCCGGCCCGGGCCGCGGAGCCGGTGCATCACCCCTGGCTGCAGCGGCCCCGGGACATGCCCACGATCCTGGCCATGGGCCGCCTGACCCGTCAGAAGGACTTCCCCACCCTGCTGCGGGCATTCGCCCGGCTGCTTCCACAGCGTCCGGCGCGCCTGCTGATACTGGGAGAAGGACGGGACCGGCCGGCACTGGAACACCTGGCCGCCGAACTGGGTATCGCCGATCAGGTGGAATTCGCCGGTTTCCAGTCGAACCCCTACGCCTGGCTGGCCCGGGCGGACCTGTTTGTGCTGAGTTCCGCCTGGGAGGGGTCTCCCAATGCCCTGACGGAGGCCCTGGCGCTGGGCATCCCCTCCGTGTCCACGGATTGCCGCAGCGGGCCGCGGGAAACCCTGCAGGACGGCCGTTACGGCCCCCTGGTGCCGGTGGGGGACGACCGGGCCCTGGCGGACGCCATGGTCGCCGTGCTGGACCGGCCCCTCCCGGCGGACACGCTGCGCGAGGCGGTGCGCGACTACCGCGAAGACGCCAGCGCCCGCCACTACCTGCGGATCCTGGGCGTGACGCCCCCCCCTTGTTTCGGCACTATCGGATGATCGGAAGAACCATGCATGGAATTCGCCTGATGCCCACAGCCCGCCTTTTCGCCGCCTGCCTGCTCCTGCTGTCTCTGGCCCCGGCGCTGGCGGCCACGCCGGACGGTGGCGACCACACCGGCGAGATCATCGTCCATTATCACCACCAGCCCGGCGCGGGGCTGCAGGGCCTGGCACCGGAACAGGCACTGGCAGCCCGGGGCGGCCCGGGGCGCATGGTGCGCGCCCTGCACGGCGGCAATGCCAAGCTGGTGCGCCCGGACCGGCAGGAGGATTTCGCCTCCCTCCTCGCCCACTACCGGGCCGATCCCACCGTGGCCTATGCGGAGCCCAACTACCGGCTACGGCTGCTGGATGCACCACTGCCCGATGATCCGATCCTGACCGGCGGCGACAGTGCAGGCCTCTGGTGGCTTTGCGCCCGCATCGAGAACGACACCTGCACCAGCACCCCGGAGACGGATGCGGATACCCGCGCGCCCTTCGCCTGGCGACTCATCGGGGCCGGCAGCCAGACTGTCACCGTGGCGGTGGTGGACAGCGGCATCGCCGGGGACCATCCGGATCTCGCCGGGAACATCGGGCCCCTGGCCCGGTTCATCGCCACCTGCCCGGCGGGCAACACCGCCTGCCAGGAAGCTGTGGACAATGACGACGTCACGGATATCCAGGGCCACGGCAGCCATGTGGCCGGCATCATCGGCGCCGTGGGCAACAACGGCGAGGGCATCACCGGGATCAACTGGCAGGTGGGCCTGCTACCGGTGAAACTGTGGTTTCCGGAGGAAAGCGACGCGGACGACAGCTGTGGCGACCCGGGGCAGCCGGCCTGCCCCAGTCCCGCCGGCGCCGCCGAACTGGCGGAAGCCATCAACTGGATCACCGACGAAACCGATGCCCGGGTGATCAACCTCAGCCTGGCCCTGTCCGGCAACTCCCGGGCGGTGTCGGAGGCCATCCAGCGGGCCGGCCGGGAGCGGGGCGTGCTGGTGGTGGCCGCCGCAGGCAACAACCGTAACGGCGTGATCAACAATGACCTGCAGCCGGTCTACCCGGCATCCTACCCGCTGGACAACATCATCAGCGTCGCGGCCATCGGGCCGGACGGCGCCCTGGCCACCTACTCCCATTTCGGACCGGATTCCGTGCACCTGGCAGCACCCGGGGGCGCTGGCAACAATGGCGGGCCACGCATACTCAGCACCTGGCTGGACGGCGGCTACGAAGAACAGCGCGGCACCTCCATGTCCACCCCCATGGTGGCCGGAGCCGCCGCCCTGTACTGGTCCCGTTACCCGGAGGCCGACTACCGCACCCTGCGGGAACTGATCGTACAGAGCAGTTGGCCGGACGACCGGCTGGCCAGCCGCGTGGTGGGCCCCGGCCGGCTGGACCTGGAGGCCATGGCCCGGGTGGCGCCCGGCGAACTGCCCCAGGCGGTGGCGCCCATGCGCCCCACCCATCTCACCGCCCGGGAAAACAACGGCGGCATCGTGCTGCGTTGGGTGGACAACTCCACCATCAACGACGGCTACACGGTGCAGTGGCGCCCCGCCGGGGAATCCACCTGGCAGATTCTGGACGACACGCTGCCGCCGGACGCCAACAGCTACCGGGACGACCGGGCGGATTTCGGCGACCACCGGTATCGGGTGCTGGCCACCAGCGCACTGCACGATCCCGGATGCTGCGCCTCCGCCATCGCAATGGCCAGCCTGGAATCCCCGGGGGGCGGCAGTGGCGGAGGCGGCGGCTGTTTCATCGCCACGGCCGCCTACGGCACCCCCATGGCCGATGATATCCAGGTGCTGCGGGAATTCCGGGAGCAGGTGCTGCGGCCCCATGCCGCCGGCCGCTGGCTCATTCAACGCTACGAACAACTGAGCCCTCCGGTGGCGGACGCCATCGCCCGACGGCCGTGGCTGCAGGCCTCGGTCAGGCTGCTGTTACGCCCCGTGGTGGCGCTGGCCCGCTGGCTGCTGTAGCGGCAGCCGGACCGTGACGCACAGCCCGCCCTCCGGGTGATTACGGGCCTCCACGCGGCCGCCGTGGGCCTCCACGGCACGGCGCACGATGG
This sequence comes from Ectothiorhodospiraceae bacterium, assembly GCA_020831885.1. GTDB lineage: Bacteria > Pseudomonadota > Gammaproteobacteria > Nitrococcales > Aquisalimonadaceae > LSCE01. Next base: position 11,376 of record JAFIFU010000042.1, on the reverse strand, counting down.
CCAGTCCCAGTCCATGACCGCCGGATTCCCGCTCCCGGGCACTGGACACCCGCACAAAGGGTTCGAAGATCCGCGCAAGCTGATCCCCGGGAACGCCGGGGCCGGCGTCCCGGACGCTGATCACCGCCTGATCCTCCAGGCGCCGTGCCGTCACCTGCACCGTCCCCCCTTCCGGCGTGTGGCGCAGGGCGTTGCGCAGCAGGTTGTCCAGCACCGAGCGGAGCAGGCTGGCATCGCCCTGCAGCACCAGCCCCCGGGCCACCTCCCGTTGCAGCCGTCGCCCCCGGTGCTCCCCCTCGAAAGCGGCGTCCGCGCAACATGTGTCCACCAGGGCACTGAGATCCACCGTCCCCCGCGCCGGAACGAGCCCACCCCGCTCCAGCCGCGCCAGGTGCAGCACCTGCCCGATCAGTTCGTCCAGCCGTTCGATATCCCGCTCCATGCGGTCCAGGGACGCATCCGCGGCCCCACCGGCCTGGCGGCGGGCCAGTTCCACCGCCACCTGCAGCCGGGCCAGGGGTGAACGCAGTTCGTGGGAGACATCGCTGAGCAACTGGGTGCGGGATTCCACCAGCCCCTGCAGGCGGTCCGCCATGGCGTTGAAGTCCCGGCCCAGTTCCGTGATCTCGTCGCCGCCCGCCCCCGGATCCGGCACCCGGGCGGTGAGTTCCCCCCGGGCCAGGCGCCGGCTGGCCTCACTCAAGCGGCGCAGCGGCCGGCTCAGGTGCGCCGCCAGCACCGCCGACAGGCCGGCGGTGAACACAAACGCGATGAGCAAGCGGACCCAGGCGGGCAGTACGCGCAGCCCCTGGGCGGGCCGGACCGCCACCAACAGATGGGTGGCATCCGGGCGCAGCACCACCGGCATGGCGATATACCGGGTACCGCCCTGTTGCCCGCGGCGGACGGCCGGCTGCGCCGCCAGTTCCCGGAGCTCGTCATGCAGCTCGGCGGGCAGCCGCCGCGCCATGGGGCCATGCATATCGGGCCGTAACACCAGGTAGCGCACCTCGCTGTCGCGCCCCAGCGAACGCAGGTAACCGAACAGGGCACCCATGCCCTCCTCGGCCGTCAGCCGCTGGATCTCTTCGGCATAGTCCGCCATCCGCGCCTCGGAGGGCAGCCCCGGCGCCTGGGGCCAGTAGCGCTGGGTGATCATGAAGGCCGCACCGATCAGCAGCATCACCAGCCACAACCACAGGAACAGCTTGGCGAACAGGCCCAGGCGCATCAGTCAGCCGCCACGTACTGATAACCGCTGCCGCGGACGGTCTTGATCCGCTGCCCACCATCCGGCAGCGGGCCGAGCTTGCGCCGCAGATTGCTGATATGGACGTCGATGCTGCGGTCAAAGGGGGAAAGCTTCCGGCCCAGCGCCTCCCGGCTGAGGCTGTCCTTGTCCACCAGGTATCCCGCCTGCCGGACCAGGCTCGCCAGCACATCGAACTCGGTTCCGGTCAGCTCCACCGGGCGGCCGCTCACCTGGACCGCACGCCGCCCCGGATCCAGGTTCAGATCGCCCACGGACAACACCGCCGGGTTGTCGCCTGCGCGGCCCCGCCGCAGCAAGGCCCGCAACCGCGCCACCAGCACCCGGGGATTGCAGGGCTTGGACAGATAGTCATCAGCCCCCAGCTCCAGTCCCACCACCGTGTCCACGTCCTCCCCCCGGGCGGTGAGCATGAGCACGGGGGTATCCGACTGCCGCCGCAGGGCCCGCAACACCTCGAAACCGTCCCGGCCCGGGAGCATCACGTCCAGGACGATCAGATCGAATCCTCCCTGACGGGCCTGCTCCAAGCCTGCATCACCGGTGTGGCAACAGCTCACCTCAAAGCCGTCCCCCCGGAGATACTCCGCCAGCATCCCGGTCAGCTCCTGGTCATCATCCACCAGCAGGACGTGTGTCATACCCCTTCCCTCACCAGCGTTCCAGTCGCATTCTGCCACAGCGGGCAATGGCGGCCGCCCGGCTTGCACTTCTTTACACAGCCTTGCAGTTGCCGCACCCATCGCAACAGGCCGCCACGCTAATCTGCACCCATACCGCGGCAGGACGCGGCACACGATCCCACGTCAGGAGGTGCACGATGAGCAAGCGATTGATGGTATCCGGACTGATCCTCGGTCTGACCCTGGCCGGCGCCGCGGCGGCTGCCGGCCCCCGGGACGGCCACCGCCACCACGAACGGCAAATGGAACACATGGCCGAACGGCTGGAGCTGAGCAGCGACCAGCGGGAGCAGGTACAGGCCGCCATGCAGGCCCACGGGCCGGAACTGCAGGAACTGCACCGGCAGATCCGCGAGCAGCGCCGGGCACTGCGGGAGCAGAGCGCCGACTTCAACGAGACGGCGGCCCGCAGCGCGGCCGACAACCTGGGCGCGTTGACCGCTGAGGCGGCCTTCATCGCCACCCGCATGCGGGCCGACATCCAGTCCGTTCTCACGGAGGAACAGCGCCAGGCCATGGCCGAGCATCGTCAGGAACGCAAGCAGCGCTGGCACCGGCATGGCGGCCAGCGGGGGGAGCGCGGGGAGCTTCCGGGACACGACCACCGGAGCTGAAGCCCAGGCGGGACGAGCCGCCCGTTGCCGGGCCGCCCTCCGGGATCACTGCAGGAACCACCGCCGGTTACGGGCGGTGGTTCCTGCGTTGGTGCGGAAGGGGTTGATATCCAGTCCGCCGCGCCGCAGATAGCGGGCCTCCACGGTGAGCTGCTCCGGCCGGCAATGCTGCAGAATGTCGAGAAACATCCGTTCCACGCACTGCTCGTGGAAGTCCTGGTGCTGGCGGAACGAGATCACATAGGCCAGCAGCCCTTCCCGGTGGATCCGTGGCCCCCGGTAATGGATCTGCACGCCGCCCCAGTCCGGCTGACCGGTGACCGGGCAACGGGAGCGCAGCAGCCGGGAGTGGAACGTTTCCTCCACCACGTCCCGGGCATCCGCCTGCAGCAGCTCCGGTGCGGGCTGGTAATGGGCGATGGTCACCGGCAGCGCGTCCAGACAGTGACCCTCCGGGCCGTCCAGTCGGTCCGGCCAGGCCTCGGGGCCATGCAGCCCCACGACCACCTCGGCGCCGACCACCCGGGAAAGATCCACCCGAATGCATTCGGCAACCGCATGCATGTCCCCGTGACGCTGCTGGTTAAAACCGTTCAGGTATAACTTCAACGACTTGGATTCAATGATATTGGGCGAATCCGCCGGTACCCGGAACTCCCCCCAGGCCACCTCCGGCTTACCGCGGGAATCCAGCCAGGACAATTCCCAGGCATTCCAGATGTCGCAACCGGTGAACGGCAGCGGTTCGGGTACGCCATTGGCCCGCCGTCCTTCGGCGCGGGGAATGGGCACCAGCAGTCCCGGGTCATACGCCGCGTCATAACGGGCTTTCCGCCCCAGCGGGCTCCGCTCCTTCCAGTCGCTCATCCTGCAAACCTTCCCGATACCGTGATCGGCAGTTCAACCCCCGACCACCACCAGCCACATCACCACGGCGCAGGTGGGAAGCCCTGCGCAGCAGGGGTCTCCGACTACGGAGCCGCCGCGGCCCACCCGTCTGGCGTCGGTGATCCGCCCTTCGGGCGGCTACCGACCTACGCTTGAGCCCGGCTCACAACCCCGCCGAATCAGGCCGCCGTAACCCCGATAACCGTAGGTCGGAAGCCCTGCGCAGCAGGGATCTCCGACATCCGTAACCCGGAACCCTGATCCGCCGTTCAATCCCCCACCACCAGCAGCATCACCAGGGATACTGTCAACACCGACACCGCCGTGGACCAGAAAATGGCGCTGGACGCCGGGCCCACATAGGTCTGGTACCGCTGCGCCAGCACATAGACATTGGCCGCGATGGGCAGCGAGGCCTGGATCACCAGCACCGCAACCCACAATGGCGGCAGGCCCAGCAGGCCCGCCACCAGCCAGACAACCAGCGGATGCAGCACCAGCTTGATCGCAACTATGAAACCGGCCTGCCCCAGCCCCTCGCTCAGCGGGCGGCTGGCCAGGGTGACGCCCAGGGCGAACAGCGCCGCCGGGGCCGCCGCGCCGCCCAGCAATTCGAGATACGAGAACGCCGGGCCGGGAATGCGCAGCTCCGCCGCCCCCAGCAGCACCCCAACCACCGAGGCCACGATCACCGCATTCCGGATAACCCCGGAGCCAATGGTGCGCAGAACCTGCCGCAGCCCTCCGCTGCGCCCCTGGTCCAGTTCGATGAGGGCGGTGGCGATGGCGATCATCAGCACCATATCCACCAGCACCACGACGATGGCCGGCAGTACCGCCTCGGCTCCCAGGGCCAACACCACCAGCGGCAGGCCGACGAACCCCACATTGGAAAACGTGGCCGCCAGCGCCTGCACCGCCCGCTCCGAGCGCGAGGTGGCAAACAGCCGCCAGCAGGCCAGGTAAACCACGGCGAACAGCACCAGCGAGGGAATCAGCCAGGCCACCAGCAACCGGACGTCCGCCAGCTCGCGCACCGGTGCCTCGCTGATACTGGTGAGCAGCAGGGCCGGCAGCGCGAAATAGAACACGAACACGCTGAGCCCGCTCACGGCCGCCTGCGGGACCAGCCCCGCCCGCCCGGCCCCATAGCCAGTGAAAATGAGCGCGAAGAACGGTAGCGCGATGGATATGACCGCCTGCATGCAATCCTCCCGTCAGGCGGCGGATTCTGCAGCAATCACTTGCCGGCGGCAAACCGCGGTTCGTCGCGGGCGGCCTCGGGCAGTTCGCCGTTGCGGTAGTGCACCAGCTTCCAGTAGCCGAAGATATTGGCATTCTGCACGCCGATGCGACGGAAGTCCTCCAGCTCCGGCAGGGAGTCCAGATCCATGTCCGGCCGGAACCCCAGCATGCGGGACAACGGGCGCAGGCCGCGCTCCAATCCGCGCAGCACCGGATTGCGGGAGGTGAAATGGTTGATGATCAGGATATCGCCGCCGGGAATGCAGACCCGACGCATCTCGTCCACCAGGCGGTCCGGATGGGGCACCACCGACGCCACGTACATGGCGACCACGGCATCAAAACTCGCATCCTCCAGTTCCAGGTTCTCCGCATCCATGACCAGCAGATCCTCCACCTGGGAGAGGTTCTGCTCTTCCACCCGATCCCGGGCCTTATCCAGCATTTCCGGGGAGATGTCGATACCCACCACCCTAACCCCCTCGGGATAGTACGGCAGGGACAGTCCGGTCCCCACACCCACTTCCAGCACACGCTGCCCCGGTTCCAGGTCCAGGGCCTGGATGGCGAGTTTACGCCCGGGATTGAATACGGGACCGAAGATGCGGTCGTAATGGTTTGCGTAGCGTCGGTAGGCGGTTCGTATCGATTCCAGATCCATCAGTCAGGCGCTCCCCCCGTTTCGCCGTCCCGGCTGGCCGGCGACCCCATTGTACCCTGCCTTTACGCCTCCGCCGATGCCTTGACCGCGTCGGCAAACACATCCACCGCGTGGTCGATCTGATCCCGCGTGACGATCAGCGGCGGCAACCAGCGCACGATCTGGCCGCCGTAAGCACCGCAGCGGATCAGGACCAGACCGCGCTGCTCGGCTTCCTTGAGGATGCGCATGGCCCGCTGGCCGTCCGGCTTGCCGTCGCCGTCCACGATCTCGGTACCGATCATCAGCCCCATGCCGCGCACATCGGCAATGCACGCCTCGGCGGCCTGAACCTCCTCCAGGCGGCGTCTAAGATGCCCGCCCTGCTCCGCCGCATTCTGCACCAGCCCTTCTTCCCGGATCACGTCCAGCGTGGCCAGGGCCGCCGCACAGGCCACGGCATTGCCCCCATAGGTGCCGCCCTGGGATCCCGCCCAGCCGCGGGACATGAGTTCCGCCGAGGCGGCCATGGCGGATAGCGGAAACCCGCTGGCCAGCCCCTTGGCGGTCACCAGAACATCCGGCTGGACACCGAAATGCTCGTGCCCCCAGTACTCGCCGGTACGGCCGTTGCCGGACTGGACCTCATCCACCACCAGGAGAATGCCATGGGCATCGCAGCGGTCCCGCAGGCCCTGCATGAAGGGTTTGTTCGCCGGCACGTAACCGGACTCGCCCTGCACCGGCTCCACCAGCATGGCGGCGGTTTCCGCCGGTGCGCTGTAGGTGGCCAGGATATTGTCCAGTTCCTGCAGGCAGAAGGCGGTGGCCGTCTCCTGGTCCCAGCCCAGGCGGTAAGCATTGGGAAACGGCGCCACAACCACCCCCCCCATCATGGGCTGAACGCCGGCCCGCAATCCGACACTGGAAGTGGTCAGCGACAGCGATCCCATGGTTCGGCCATGGAAGCCGCCCTGGAAAACGATGATGTTGGGTCGGCCGGTGGCCTGGCGCACCAGGCGGATGGCCGCCTCCACGGCCTCGGTGCCGGCATTGGAATAGAACACGGAATCCATGCCGTCGGGCAGAAGGTCGCCCAGGCGCTCGGTCAGCGCGTTCATGGGTGGATGACGGACGATGGCATACTGGCCATGGATCAGCCGCGCCACCTGTTTCTGCGCGGCGGCCACCACTTTCGGATGACAGTGCCCGGTGGAGGTCACCCCGATACCGGAGGTGAAATCCAGGTAGCGGTTCCCGTCCGCACCGTACAGGTAGGCCCCTTCCCCCCGTTCCGCCACGATTCCGCTGGACTGCTTCAGCAGCGGCGACAACTTTGCGTGGTGATGCGCCATGGGACACCTCTTTGCCGTGGGCTGGTCAGCCCGAGTCTATACCCCGCTCGTGGCGGCCTTCAAACGCCGTCATGCCAGCGCGGCGATCACCGCATCCCCCACTTCCGTGGTGCCGCGCCCGGAAGCACCATGGGCCTGTAGATCGGCCTCCACAGCCCGGCGCAGACGTTCCGCGGCCCGCCCCGCCCTGGCGTCCTCTTCCCCCATCCAGTCCAGCATCATGGCCGCGGTCAAGAGCATGGCGGCCGGCCCCGCCCGGTCCTTCCCGGCGATATCCGGCGCGCTGCCATGGGTGGGTTCGAACATGGGCGGGCTGTGGCGGTCGCCGGGATTCAGATTGCAGGACGGGGCCACGCCCATACCGCCGCAGAGCACCGCGGCCAGATCGGTGAGGATATCACCCTGCAGGTTGCTGGCCACCACCACATCGAACTGCCAGGGGCTGGTGACGAACTTCATGCAGGCCGCATCCACCAGCTCGTGATGGGTGGCGATCCCGGGATAGTCCCGCGCCACGTCGGTGAACACCTCGGTATACATGTCGCCCCAGTATTTCAGGGCATTCCGCTTGGTGATCAGGCAGACCTGGGCCTGGGCGGTGCCACCGCCGGGCAGGGGGAATTCCCGTGCCGGGCGTTTTCCAGCCTTGCGCTCCGCCGCCCGCTGCTGGGCGCGGCCGAACGCGTGGCGGAAGATGCGCTCGGCCCCATGCCGGGTGAACACTTCCATCTGCGTGGCCACTTCCATCGGCGTACCGGACCGGAGCCGCCCCCCCTGTCCCACGTATTCGCCTTCGCTGTTCTCCCGGATCACGAGCATGTCCACGTCCCGGGCGCGGTCATCCTTAAGGTATTGTGGCGCGCCCCGGAGCAGCCGCGCCGGCCGCTCGCAGGCCCATTGGTCGAAGCCCTTGCGGATGGCCAGGAGCGGCTCCAGGGACTCGCTGTCGCTCAACACGTAACGGTCCGGATCGTCCAACGGTCCCGGGTCCCCCAGCGCGCCCAGCAGGATGGCGTCATGGGCCCCCAGCTGCTCCCGCCAGTCCTCCGGCATCATCCGGCCATGCTCCCGGTGCCAGGCATGGGACGGCCAGGGGAACTCCACCAGATCCATCTGCGGGCCACCCTCCTCCTGCAGCGCACGCAGGGCGCGCAGGGTCACTGTCATCACCTCCGGGCCGATGCCGTCACCGGGCAGTACCGCGATTCTCCAGCGACTGCGCTTGCGCTCCCGACTCCACATATCCGTCCGCTCCCCTCATGGCCAGGGTTTCCCTGGCCGCCAGAATCCGGGCATGGCCGTTCCTCGCCCGGCTTCGTCTACCGTCGTCGACGCCAGGCCATTTTTCAAGCGTGTCGCCACGCGGGCATGGCAAGAACAGCACGGTCTCTGTTAGAATTCGGACCAAATTGGTCCAGTTCCCGGCGAGACGCCGGGTCGAGCGGAGAGAACCATGTACCAACCCCGAGGTGAACCTGTTGTCTTCAACCGCGACTGCCGCGCCGTGGTGGTTCCGGCGGGGGACGAGGGCATCATTCCGCAGGGCGCCGAGGGCGTGATCACCCAGGCGCTGGGTGGCAGCTATACGGTCTACATCCAGGGAAACCTGTTCCGTATCGACGGGGTGGACGGGGACGCCATCGGCCAGGATTCGGTGAAACCGCCGGAGCTTCCGGAAGGTGCCACCGACGACGACGTGGAGAAGCTGGTCTGGGAACAGATGCACACCTGTTACGACCCGGAGATCCCCATCGACATCGTCGAGCTGGGGCTGGTGTACAGTTGCCGCATCGTCCCGGCAGAGAACGGTCAGCGGGACGTGGAAGTGGAGATGACGCTCACCGCACCCGGCTGCGGCATGGGCGAGGTGATCTGCATGGATGTGAAGTACAAGCTGGAGTTGATTCCCACCATCCGGGAGGCCCGGGTGGAACTGGTGTTCGACCCCCCCTGGAGCGCCGACATGATGTCGGATGCGGCCAAGCTGCAGACCGGCATGCTCTGAGGCGGTGCCGGCGTGCCCGCCGGTCGCCGGCGGGCGTCACGCCGCCGGCCAGCGCATCAGCCGGTTACCCGCCTCCTGGAGCAGGGCGGTGCCCTCGGCCATGAATTCCTCCATGTAGCTGGCGTAGTTCGGCCAGAGCACTTCCAGCCGGCCTTCCACCTCGCCGTAGGAGGCACTGAGCTCCATACCGAACTTGCGGGCCACGGCCCGCATACGCTCGTTGCCGGGCTCGGTGGTGATATAAACCTTCTCCACGGAGCGGTTGCGGGCGTACATCACCATTCGCCGGAACAGCTCGGAACCGATGCCCCGCCCCTGGTGCTCCTCCTCCACGCTGAAGGCCAGCTCGGCCCGGCGGGGCCAGTCGTGGTCCAGCAGCCGGAACTCCGCCACGCCGCGCAGTTCGCCGTTCACAAAGGCGCCGATCAGGGTCAGCCCCAGAGGCTCCTGGGTCCGGCAGTAATTCCGGATAAAGCCGTCGTTGACCGCACCGGCGAAACGACTCCGCCGGTCCTGCGGGCTGAGCCGCAGCAGGTGCTGGCACCATTGGTCGCGTTCGTGCAGCCACAGGCGCCGGATAACCACGGCGTTTTCGTCGGACATCCAGAGCGGCGCGTTCATGATAGTCACCAGACCTGTCTGTATATCGTGCGTTGCAACATGAGCATGCCTTTTTGCAGTGCAACAATCAACAGTCAGACCGGACATGCACTGTTGACCGGGTGGCACGAATTCCCGGAGACTGCAGCATCACCCACGGGGAAGCGCTGACCGACCTTTCAGGACGTGGTACCGGTAGCACGCCCTGAAAGCCTGGGACACGTCTGGAGGAGAAAAGCAGATGAAAGTCTGGAAGATCAACGGGAAGGGCGGCCCGGAGGTTCTGCAGTGCGAGGAGCGGCCGGATCCGACCCCGGCCCCGCAGGAGGTTCTGGTCCGGGTCCGCGCGGCCGGCCTGAACCGGGCGGATATCCTGCAACGCCTGGGTGTCTATCCGGCACCACCCGGTGCCATTGCCGATGTGCCGGGCCTGGAATACGCCGGCGAGGTGGAGGCCGTGGGCGATGCGGTGCAGGCCGTGAAGCCTGGTGACCGCGTCATGGGCCTGATCGGCGGCGGCGCCTATTCGGAGAAACTGGTGGTCCACGAACGGGAGACCATCCCCGTCCCGGACGCCATGGACTGGGCCCAGGCCGGCGCCACGCCGGAGGCGTTTCTCACCGCCTACCGCGCCATCTTCCTCGAGGGGGGACTGCAGCCCGGCCAATGGTGTCTGGTGCGCGCGGCCACCTCGGGCATCGGCCTGGCAGCCGTACAGCTTATCCGTGCCTTTGCCGGATTCAGTCTGGGCACCAGCCGCAGCCGGGAACGCCTGGAGACCGTGGTGCCCCATGGGCTGGACGTGCCCTTGGTGGACGGTGAAGGCGAGTTGCCCAAGCGGGTCATGGAGCACACGGGCCAGGGCGCGCACGTGATCCTGGATCTGCTGGGGGGCAACGGCCACCTGAACGAGAACCTGCAGTGCCTGCGGCCGGAAGGGAAACAGGTGGTGGTTGGGCTCATGGCCGGTCGCGAGGACCAAATCAACATGGGCCTGTTGTTGCTCAAGCGGCCCACGATCCGCTGCATGACCATGCGCAGCCTGCCGCTGGAACGGCGCATGGAGATGGCGCAGTTGTTCCAGGACCGTCTCCTGCCCCACTTGCTGCGGGGCAACCTGAAACCGGTGGTGGACACGGTGCTGCCCTTCGATCAGGCGCCGGAGTCGCACCGTCTGATGGAATCCGGCACCCACACCGGGAAGATCGTCCTGACGGTCTGAACGCCGCCCCGGCGCCGGCATGGACCACCCGGTGTCGATCAGCGCTTCCGTTAAGCCTCCGTTCAGCTACTTCGGGCAACACTTGGGGAAACGCTGAACGGAGGTGCGTCATGAACAAGAAGCGTCTTTCCCTGATCGTCGCCGCGGGCATGCTGGCCGCCACCCTGCCCCTGGGCAGCGCGCTGGCCCAAGGCGGCACCTACACCACGGCCCGTGTCCAGCAGGTGGTTCCCATCATGGAAACCGTGCGCGTCTCCCACCCGCGCCGGGAGTGCTGGGATGAACAGGTGGTGCACACCGATCGCGGACGCAACACCGCCGGCATGGTGGTGGGCGGCATCGCCGGAGGGGTCGTGGGCAACCGCTTCGGCGGGGGCAGCGGCAAGACTGCCGCCACCGTGGCCGGAACCATTGTCGGCGCCGCCATCGGCGACCGGCTGACCGAACGCCCCGCGCGCAGTTGGACCACCACCGAAACCCAATGCCGGACCGTGGATAGCTGGTACGAGGAGGAGCGCACTGTCGGCTATCGGGTACAATACCGCTACCATGGTGACACCTACTGGACCGAGATGGACCACCACCCCGGTGATCGTATCCGCGTCCGGGTGGATGTCACCCCCGTTCGCTACTGACCATGGGGTGGAGGCGTCCATGCGGCTCCGGCTGCCCCACGGAGAGGCCATGGGACGCCTGCGTCATCTGTTCGCCGCCCTGCTGCTCACTCTGGCGCTGATCCCCCCCCTGGCCGGGGCGGATCAGCCGCCGGTGCGCCTGAACCAGGCCGGGGAAATGGTGCGCCAGCAAAGCGGCGGCCGGGTACTGGCCGCCGCAACCGTACGCCAGGGCGCCCG